>DASUGH010000043.1:0-110067 GCA_036274155.1 Vicinamibacterales bacterium
GGAGGTACTGATACTCGGTGAGCGGCGAAGGCAGGTGCAGCGGCTGTGCCAGCCGGATAGCCGCGGGCAGCGCTTCGTCGATGAGCGTGCCGAGCGACGCAGCCCCGACCGCGCGAAGCATCTCGTCGCGTTCATCAGTCGAAGGCCCGATGTGTCGTGATTGAAACAGATCGCCGGCGTCCAGCGGGGACATGCTCAGCCGACGAGGCTCTCGTACTGGGCACTATCGAGGAGCCCATCACTCGCCTGGGTTCCGGTCAGCCGAATCTTGATCATCCAGGCCTCGTACGGACTGCTGTTGACCGTTTCGGGATGATCCTTCAACGTGCTGTTGACGGCGACGACTTCCCCCGCCGAGGGCGAGAAAAGCTCCGAGACGGCTTTTACCGACTCGACTGATCCGAACGCCTCGCCAGCTGCGAGCGAGCGGCCGACTTCGGGCAACTCGACGTAGACCACGTCGCCAAGCTGCTGCTGTGCGTAATCAGTGATCCCGATCTCGCCGGTGGTCCCGGCAATCCGGATCCATTCGTGATCCTTCGTGTACTTCAAGTCTGCTGGATAGCTCATGACGCTGTGTGTGTGAAGTGCCGTCGCGGCTGAAGATGGTCACCCGCCGGAACGCCGGTAGAACGGCAGTGGAACGACGCGCGCCCGCACGGCCCGGCCGCGGACGTCAATGGTCATCGCGGTACCCGGTTCGCCTTCTGCACTGGGCACGTAGGCAAGGCCAATCGCTTTCTTGAGGAACGGTGTCTGTGTCCCGCTGGTCACGACGCCCAGATCGACGCCATCCGCACCAATCACTCTGTGGCCGTGACGAGCGATGCCGGGACCCAGCAGCTCGAACCCGACCAGTCGACGCGCCGGGCCGCGCTGTTTCTGCTGGAGCAGGCTCTCGCGGCCGATGAACGCCGGCTTGTTCCAGCCGGCTATCCAGCCGAGACCGGCCTCGAGCAAAGTGGTCGATTCGTCGATGTCATTGCCGTAGAGGCGCATGGCGGCTTCGAGCCGGAGCGTGTCGCGAGCGCCGAGGCCACAGGGCAGCACGTCGGCGGAGCGTCCTGAGGCCATGATCGCCTGCCACACTTTGAGGGCCGCGGCTGGCGGGATGTAGATCTCGAACCCGTCCTCTCCCGTATAGCCGGTCCGGCTGATGAGCGCCCTCGCCGCGGCAATCTCTCCGTAGGTGAAGCCGTAGTGCTTCAAGTCGGCGAGCTCGACGGTACTGAGCGGTTGCAGCACTTCGAGCGCCGCCGGACCCTGCAACGCAATGAGCGCATACCGGCTGCTGGAATCCACGACGGCGGCGTCGCCGACGGTCTTGGCATGCCCGGCGATCCATGCATAGTCCTTCGCCGTGTTCGTGGCATTGACGACGAGCAGGAAATGGCTCGACGCGAGCCTGTACACCAACACGTCGTCGACGAGCGTGCCGGCGTCGGTGAGCAGCGCAGAATACTGAGCCTGGCCGACGCGGATGGCACTGACGTCGTTGCAGGAGACGAGCTGGACGAGCGCCTGGGCGTCCTTTCCGGCAATCTCGATCTGTCCCATGTGACTGACATCGAAAACGCCGGCTCGCGTCCGCACCGCCATGTGTTCGGCGGCTATGCCGGAATATTCTCCGGGCATCTCCCAGCCGGCGTACGGAATCATCCGAGCCTTGAGGGCTCTGTGTGTGGCGTCGAGCGGAGTCTTTCGAAGCTGGTCGACTGCCGGGTCGGAGGACATGCCGAGGTGTGATGTATCGCGCACCGATGTGCACGCTGGCCGATGTTCGGTTCAGGGCAGAACGGTACTATGCGAGCTATGCAGAATCAAGAATTGGTCTGAACAAAGGCGCATTCGGAGGCGACTTGTGGCGAAGCTCCGCAAGGAACCCGAGCTGGACGTGAGCGGTCCCGTTCACCCGCCGCGGGCGCGCATCTTGCGAGCAGCCTCTCTGCGCAACGTGAAGGGGCGCGTCCCGGCGGCCACCCGTGCCATACGACCTGGACGCTGCACGCGCCCCTTCCCTTGGCGCGTTCCCGTCCATGCTCGTGCTGGTTGCTCAGCCGAGACACAATCGCAGCCCCCTTCGTAACTCGCCTCGAACGAGCCTCCTTTTACATTGCCACCCCAACTGGCTGAGACGGCTGGCGTGACTGCGACCCGGCGCGAAGCCGATCGAAGACGTCGGCCAGCACCTCTGGTGTCAGCGAGCCGGCCGGGGCCAGCTCGTGAGCTTTTACGAGCACCGAGCGGTGACGAAACAGCAGGAGGTAAAGGTCGCAGAGGCCGGCGAGGTCGTGCAGACGGTGGGAGGCCAGCACGACGCCGGCGCCGCGATCCCGTTTGCTCTCGAGCGTCGCGCTGAGCCATTTCGCCGCATCGGGATCCAGACCGTCCCACGGTTCGTCGAGAATCACCAGACCGAGCGGCTGGCGGCCGAGGACTGTTCGAAGTCCGAGCAGCTGGCGAGTGCCCCTCGACAGAGCCCGAAGCCGGCGGCGGTCGTCAGTCACGGCGTCGCCGTTCCCGAGACTGCCCCATGCAGCCGCTCGTACGAATCCAGGCAGTGTCGCTTCGCCCGCGAAGTAGGCCACGCCGGTTCGTGCCAGTGCGTCCCGCGGCAGCAACCCGTTGATACGCACTTCGCCACGCAGCGGCGTGATGCACCCCACCAGCGTCCTGAGCAAGGTTGTCTTGCCCGCGCCGTTTGCGCCCACCACGCCAAGGCACTGACCCGTCCCCACGTCGAAGGAGACGTCCTCGAAGACCAGCCGCCGTCCGTAGTGAGCGGCGAGAGCCCTGACCGACAGCATCACCGCGCTCATTGGGCGGCTTCGAGCGGCAGCGGAGTGCGTGCGATCCAGAGAAGTGCACTCATCATCGAGGCAGCCGAAGCGAGCAGCGGCAGCGCCAGCACGGCAACATGCCCGACATCGCCTCCCACGAGGCGCACCGGGAACACAAGCGCCTCGACAGCGGCCGGCCAGCCAGTGGCAGTCAGGCTCTCGTTCGAACCGAAAGCCATGCCGCGGGGAGCGAGCGTGATTGTCATCACGCACAGCAGCATCCAGCCGATCGCTCCGGAAAATCGTGGCAGGGCAACTGTCGTTCCCCACGGGATCGTGGACGAGGCGACCAGTGCCGTGATCGAGCCGGGTGCGACGGCAGTCGTGGTGCCGGCGATCATCCGCTCGGTCGCTGCAACGATCAGCCAGCTGACGAGTCCGGGCGCAGAAGACATCAGCCAGTGTGTCAGAGCGGTGCGCAGCCGGCCCACGCCTTCGGTGAGCAGCACGTCGTAGTACCCACGGCGGGCGTGTGCGGTAAAGCCGGTGGAGGTGGCAAAGACCTGCAGAACGAGAGTCGGAATGATCGCCGTCGGCGCGCGGTGCACGTCGACAGACAGCGACACGATGGCTGCCACGGTGACGAACACGAAGCTGTACACCATCAAGCTCGGAAGCGGCGGCACCACTCCGAAGAACTGCAGCGCTCGCACGAGGGCTCTCATGGCGCGTTCCCTGAGTCGTCATCGGCGCTGCGGCCGGATGTCGACCACGCCGGCGTCGACGTCGGAGACATCGAGACATTGCGGTCGGCGTAGCGCAGATAGGCCTGCAGCGTGTGGTAGCTGATATCGAGCACACGGCATGCCTGACGCTTGTTGTGACCGCAGCGCTCGAACACGAGGCGCGCGTAGCGGCTTCCCCACGCCCGCATCGACGCGCCGGTCGTGAGTGCTGGCCCGATGACCGTCCCATAGTCGCCTCTGACGTGCGGCGGCAGATCGTCCAGCTCCACGCGGTCGCATCCGGTCAGTGCGACCGCTCGTTCCATGAGACGCTCCAGCTCGCGCACGTTGCCGGGCCAGGCATACAGCCGCAACGCGTCCTCGGCGGCGACTGAGAGTGTGAGCTCGCGCGTCCCCCGATGCCGGTTCAGGAAGTAACGTGCGAGCTCCGCGATGTCGTCGCGCCGCTGACGCAGCGGCGGCACGTGAATCTCGACGCCGCTCAGGCGGTAGTAGAGATCGGCGCGAAACTGCGCGCGCGCCACCATCTCCGACAGTGGCCGGTTCGTCGCCACGACGATTCGAGTGTTGACTCTCCTGGATCCGACACCACCCACGCGTTCGACCGCCAGATCCTGGATCGCGCGCAGCAGCTTGGCTTGCGCTGAGAGCGAGAGATCCGAGACCTCGTCGAGGAACAAGGTGCCGCCATCGGCGTGCTCGAACTTGCCTCGACGGCCGCGGACCCCCGTCGCCGTTCGCTCTTCGATGCCGAAGAGCTCGGCTTCGAGCAGCGTTTCAACGACGGCTGCACAGTTCACGGCGACGAACGGTCCGTTGCGCCGCCGGCTGATGTCGTGGAGCTGACGGGCAACGAGCTCCTTGCCCGTGCCGCTCTCGCCCTCGACGAGGACGGTAAAGTCGGTGACCGCGACGCGTTCGACGCGGTCCCTCAGTGACTGCATCACCTGCGTCGACCCGACGAGCGGCGCCGTCTGCGGCACCGTGGCGGCGCGTGGTCTCGGACGGCTGCGCGCCGCTTCGAGCACCAGACCGCCCAGCTCCGCCGCCGCCGACAGCAGCGCCTGGTCGCGCTCGTCCAGGCAGCGATCCGGACCGGTCGAGGCTTCGAGTACAGCCTGGACGCGGGGATCACTGCTCGGCACGCCGAGCACGATCGAATCCGGCGTTCGAGTGGGCGTGACGAGCCTGGCCTGATAGCGGGGCGGGATCTCGCGCAGGCGGACGGTGCGCACGGCAAGCGCCCGCTGCAGCTCGCGCTCGAAGATGCCGGGAAGGTCGGGCTCGCCGCCTTCTCGTGAGAGGCCGGCACCGAGCGCCGCCAGCACCTGCCGCAGCTCGTGGCCGACTCCCCATCCGGATCCGGACTCGCCGCGCGCAGGAGCCGCAGCGGCAGCGTTCAAGCGATCGTTTGCGGCAGACATCGTGCCTCTCTGATGACCAAAGTGCGCAACCAAGGGAAATGCCAGGCTGAACCGTTCGCGCTGTTCACGTAAACTCGCCGGTTTTCGTCGACATGCGGGGAGATTGGGCCGACTTCATGGGTAGGGCATGCCCGGGTCCGCTGGCGACGCGTCGACGGGCGCGGGCATCGAATACCCGTACGCACTCGTGTCAACGTCCTGGTCGAAGAGGAGCGCGCCGCGATAGCGCACGAGATCGGCCCGGAGCTCGGACACGTAGGCACGCACCACACGGCCACGAACGAGCACCCTGCCGCTTCGAGTCATGAGATGGATGTCGACCCGCGAGCCCGGGGCCAGCCGTACCGTTCCTTCCACCAGGACGCCCATCGCCGAGATGTCAGAGACGGCCAACTCCGCTCCGGCGCGGGTCCGCGTGCGCGCCAGCGGGTCCTCGGCCTCGGGTCTGCGCCGCTCGTGGTGGCGACGTTCTGTCTGCACGACCATTTCAACGTTCTCCCTTCGCTCCGGTCGTTCGACGTCGCGACCGCGGCGCTCTGCTATAGCAACTCCATCCAGCCGCGGGAGCGATCGTCGAACTGTAGAACACGAACACGGCCGGTGACCCCGAACACGCGCACGGCGAACCTGGAGCCGTCACGACCGAGGATTTGAACGGTCCCGGACGTCGACGTGCCATCCGGCGTGAATGACAGGATGTCCGTGCCTCCGAGTTGCACCGCTGAATCTCCCGAATCTGCCGGCGCGTCGATCCTCACGCCGGGAAACAGCTGATCGAGACGCGTGGACGCCTGCATCTGGCGATCGAGGCCGCTCTCGATGTCGCGCATGCGCACGCCGTTTCGATTGCCGTCGAGCACGAGGGTCAGCGTCACTCCGAGCGCATCGCGCTGAAATCGAAGGGCCACTGCCGCCGCACGTCCCACAGCCTGCGTTCGCGCCGCGATCATCTGTCCCGCCAGGTATCGCGCGGCAGCTCGGGCTCGCGCTCTCTCGATGCCCACGGTGAGCTGCGGCACCGCCGTGGCGACGATGACGGCGATCAAGCCGGCGACGAACATCACCTCGACGAGCGTGTACCCGCCGGCGCAGGCGAGTGACGGCGTGCGGCCCGCGATCGCGGCCGGGCGCTCGCGGACCGTCACGGCTAGTCCTGCGCGGCCCGCTCTGTCCGCGGCGCCGAGACAGTAATGAGTGGTTTGAGCTTGAGGAAATTCTTTTCGCCGATGCCGCGCACGTTCATCAGATCCTCGATCTTCTTGAACCCGCCGCTCTTCTGCCGGTACTCGATGATCCGCTCGGCCGTCGCCTTGCCGATGCCGGGCAGCGCCTCGAGCTGCGCGGCGGTCGCCGTATTCAGGTTGACGACAGTTCCAGCGGCGGCTGCGGTGGAAGGCATGCGGGCACCTCGCTCCTGTGCCGAGGGGAAGGCTGCAGCAAGCGCCGCGATCAGGACAACGAGGGACAGTGCTCGAAGCATGGGTATTCTCCTGTCCGCACCGGGCAGGCGCAGCCTCGCAGCCACGCGGAATATGCGGAAGCGAACGGGACATGAGACGCGCGACAGCTGCCTGGTTCCCGGCGCGCGATGGCGCCACGGCGGGCCCGCGTGAGCGCGGGTCGGGTGCGCGTTTAACGTGTTGTGGACCCGCCGTGACGCCGAAGCGCATCGCAAGCGCGTGGCCTGCGAAACGGCGCCGCGAGCGTTCGCCTAAGTGGCCGCGCACGCAGGCGCTTGTCGCTGCTTCGCGATCGCGGCCTTCACGGGCGCGAGTCCGACTGTTCACCGCGGTTGACAGCGGCGATCTGCGCGATGCGAAATCGCGCGCGCACAACGTGTCGTCTGAGACTACGCAGGTGGAAACAGGAGTTGCACACTCGCGCCTCGAATGGCGAGTTACAACCGCTCTTTTAGGTTATCTCCCCCTTGTACGTAGACCCGTGACGGAATCACGACACCACCCTTCGACGCACGTCGAGGCCTCGTCGCTTCCCATGTGATTCGCGTTTCCGCGCTGCGTGAGCCCACTCGATCGTCCTTCAAAATGAGCGTCGTCGCTCGTTCTTCGACGAAGTGGCGTTCCGTTTGCACGAGTGCCGGCGGCTCAATCGCCACCCCTTCATCCCCCTTCGTCGGAATCGTGTCGGACGACCGATCAATCTCGGAGTGTCTGGCGGCGGTCTTCCTGCGGGCGTGAGCCTTTCGAGCAAACGAATCGCGTGTGCGTAACGGCACCCGTGTCGGTGTCGTCGCCTGGGCGATCCATTTCCAAAAAGTAGGACGTAGGAATGACACGATGTCTGTGTGTACTTACGTGTGTGCTCGTCTGCACCACGAACGCGTTCGCGCAACTGCCGGTGGTTCCCGGCGCCGTTGGATTCGGGATGGAGACCCGCGCCGCCTACGCGTGCGGTGTCACGCCACGGATCATCCGCGTCACGAACGTGAATTCGGGCGGCAGCGGGTCGTTTCGTGCCGCACTGGAGGACCCCTCGCCGCGCGTCATCATCTTCGACGTCAGCGGCACGATTGATCTCACGTCGCAGGTCATTGTCTCGAATCCGTGTGTAACGATTGCGGGGCAGACCGCACCGAGCCCCGGGATCACCGTGATGCGGCACGGCATCGAGTTCAACACTCACGACGTGCTGCTGCAGCACATCCGGATCCGGCCCGGCGATCTCGAATGCAACACCGGCACAGCGGTCTGGAACTACGGCGGTGGACCGTACAACGTCGTCTACGACCACGTGTCGGTGTCGTGGTCGCAGGACGAGAGCATCTCCGTCGGCGGCGCGTTCAACGTCACTTTCTGGAACGTCCTCGAAGCCGAAGGGTTGTATTTTGCGCGAGGGTCGGAAGGCTGCACCGGCGGTGGCGCCGACGTCGGTCATGGCATGCTCGTCTACGCGGGGTCGCAGAACATCTACATGGGCAATTCGATCCTGTCGACCAACGTTGCGCGCAATCCGTATCAGGAGGGCGACACGACCTTCGTCTTCGCCAATAACCTCGTCTACCAGTGGAGCGGCTCGAACGGATACAACGCCGCGAACTTCGACGCCGGCGGCTCACCGTTCGGCGGCCCGTGGTACGCGGCGGTGATCGGCAACGTCTTCAAGGCGGGCCCGCAGACTGTCAACCCTGGTGACACGTGGGCCTTCGTGTACGGCACCGGCGGCGGAGCGCCATGGGGTAATCAAATCTTCCGCAGCGACAACGCGATCGACGCCGGCGGCATGTGGGTCGGGGATGAGTACAACGGCTTCAGCTACAACCCGAACGTCTCGTGGGTCCCGGTGGGTCTGCCAAGCGGCTTCTCGGCTGGCTGGTCCGGCTCCGTGGAAGGGAACGTTCTCGCCCGGGCTGGGGCCCGTCCGCTCGATCGCGATGCCGTAGACAATCGCGTCATCGCCGATATCGCGAACCGGAGCGGCGGTTTCATTTCGAGCCAGGATCAGGTTGGCGGCTGGCCATACCTCCCCACGAATGTGCGGTCGTTGTCGACGCCAGGCAATCCTCATGGTGACGACGATGGCGACGGCTACACCAACCTCGAGGAGTGGCTGCACGGCTTCGCGTCCGAGCTCGAGAACGGCTGGTCGAACTACCTGCCGAACGAGGCGCCGGTCAGCATCCAGGAAGCGCCGGTGGCTTCAGGCGGCGGACAGGCTGTGGCTGCCGGCCCCTCCCCGGATGGTGCAAGAGTCCCATCCGTCGCATACATCGTCGACAACTCCTCCGCGACCTGGACGATCGGCTACGACGGGATGATCCTCCGAGACGGCCAGGACACCATTGGCCGCGGCGTGCAGATCCTCTGGTACGCCGGCAACATCTATGTGATGGCCTCCAACGGCAGCTGGTGGGTGTGGGGGGGCGGCTACTCCTGGAGTTTCGTCGGATACGACGATCCGTCCCGGGGCAGCGCCTCGGGCTCGCAGAGCTACGTCCCGGGCCCTGCCGTTTCGCCCGATGGCGAGAGGGTGCCGTATGCGGCGTCGATCACCGACAGCTCCGGGTCGACGTGGACGATCGGCTACGACGGGATGATCCTCCGCGGCGGCCAGGACACCGTCGGCCGCGGCGTGCAGATCCTCTGGTACGGCGGCAATATCTATGTGATGGCCTCCGACGGCAGCTGGTGGGTGTGGGGCGGCGGCTACTCGTGGACTTTCATCGGATACGACGATCCGACCTGGTACTAGAACGCGACCGCGACGCAGACCACCGCAGACGCGCTCCACAGGCGCCTCGCGATCTGCCGGCGACCTGACCTTCGTCGGCCGCGGTGACCTGAACCCGACGAATCGACCGGGCGGTGTCAGGAGGACGTCTTCTGGCGCTGCCCGGCCTTGTTCATCAGGGTGCTGATGTCGTCGTTGCGAATCAGGTCCGGCGCAGTCCAGCCGTCCAGATCGTATTCCGACATGCACTGCTCGGCGAACCCCTTGTATCTGGCGGCTGCGCCGGTGATCTCGGCCACCATCAGCGTCTCGAAGCGGATGCTTTCGTGGTTGCCGAAGTAGTTGCGCTCGTAGAGCTCGTGGCGTCCACCGAACTCGCTGCCAATCGCATCCCAGAGCAGCTTCATGAGCTTGACACGCTGCTCGGCCGAGTACCCGTTCGATCCGCGGACGAACTGATCGAGATACGGGCGCAGCTCGGGCACCTTGAAATCCAGGGCGCTCGAGGGCAGGTAGATGAGTGCGCTGGCCAGCGTGTTCTCGATGATCTCCTTGATGCGCGGGTACGCGGTGCTCGCCATGACGCGATAGGCGAGGCCGTAATCGAGATTTGGCAGGACGTGGCCCTCGGTCCACGGCATGGTCGTGCGTGCCATCGCGTCGGTGAGGCCCCAGAAGAGGTTTCGCCACGCCAGCACTTCACCGACCTGTGCCTGTACCCCTCGGAATTCCTTGGCGCCGGTCGCTTCCACGGCCTTCAAGAGAAGGCCCGCCAGAAAATCCATCTTCACGGCGAGCCGGGTGCAGCCCTGGAACATGAATCGCGGCAGGAATCCCGACCGCGGAAAGAAGTTGTTCACCTTGTCGATGTCGCCGTAAGCGAACACGTTTTCCCACGGCACCAGCACCTTGTCGAAAATCAGGATGGAGTCGTTCTCGTCCATGCGGCTCGACAGCGGATAGTCGAAAGGCGTGCCTGTCGTCGCCGCCGCCATCTCGTAGGACGGCCGGCACAGCAACTTCACGCCCGGCGCACCGGTTGGAACGATGCAGACGAATGCGAACGGCTTCGTCTTGATGGGCAGCGCACCGTTGTTGGCGATGAAATTCAGGTGGGTCAGCGACGAGGTGGTGGCAACCACCTTCGCGCCGCTCACGACCAGGCCTGCGTCGGTTTCCTCCTCGACGTGCATGTACACGTCCTTCACGTCGTCGAGCGGTCGATTGCGATCGACGGGAGGATTCACGATCGCGTGGTTGACGAACGAGACTTCCTCCTGCACCCGCGTGTACCAGCGCCGCGCGTTCTCCTCGTACGGCTCGTAGAATGCGGAGTTGGCGCCGAGCGTCGCCAGAAAGGCGGCTTTGTAATCGGGGCTGCGGCCGATCCAGCCGTACGAGACGCGCGCCCACTGGGCGATCGCGTCGCGCGCGGCCACGAGCTCGTCGACGCTGCGCGAGGCCCGGTAGAACCGGTGCGTATAGCCGCCGCTGCCGGTGTCGGTCGGCATCGTCAGCACGTCCTTGTGCACCGGGTCGTGCAGCGCGTCGTAGAGGCGGGCGATCATGCGCGCGGTATTGCGGAAGGCGGGATGCGTCGTGACATCCTTCACGCGCTCGCCATAGATCCAGATTTCCCGGCCGTCACGCAGGCTCTCGAGGTATTCCTCACCGGTGAACGGCCGGGTCCGGCCGGTGGTCTGTGCAGTCATCATGCCCTCCCCTGCTCCTGCGTCGAGTTCCTCACCGAGAGCAAGTATGGTCTACGAGTGGGCGTTTTCGCCAGCGTCAGAGGATCGGCGGGAGTGAACCGGACGATTCACGCTTGCAGAGTGCGACCAGCACGCTGATCAGCACCTCGGGATCGACCGGTTTCGGCAGGTGGACGTCGAATCCGGCGGCCTGCGCTTTTTCAGCGTCCTCACGCCTGGCGTATGCGGTGAGCGCGATGGCTGGCTGGGTGAACCCATCCGTACGCAGGCTCTGCATGAGCGCATACCCGTTCTCTTCGTCCATCGCGATATCGGAAATGAGCACGTCCGCGGCCGCGCTGCGGAGGCAGCGACGCGCCTCGTCCGCCGACGCCGCGGTTTCGACGTCAGCCCCCGCCTGCTCCAGCAGCACACGCACCGCTTCCCGCGATCCCGGGTCGTCATCCACGACGAGCACGCGAATCGAGGCCAGGCTATCGGCCGAACCTCCCTGGCCGGATCGGTCCGGATCTGCCGTGAGCGCTTCCTCGTGCAGCGGCAACGTCACCACGAAGGTGGCGCCAGCGTTCCGTCCGCCGCTCTCGGCTCTGACGCTTCCTCCGTGCAGCTCCACGAGCTGACGCACCAGCGCCAGACCGAGGCCGAGACCTTGGTTCGCCGTGCGGGCGTCGCGGTCTGCCCGTCTGAACCAACCGAAGACGTGCGGCAGGAATTCCGCATCGATGCCGATGCCGTTGTCGGTGACGGTCACTTCGACGAGCCCGCCCACGTTTCGCACACGAACGGTCACGCGACCACCTGATGGCGTGAACTTGACGGCGTTCCAGAGCAGGTTCCAGATCACTTGCTGGATCCGCTGGGGATCCGCGTGCACCGTCAGACGGGCGTCGTCCATATCGACGCCGATGTGGACATCCTTTTCGTCGGCGCGCGGTCCCACGGCATCGACGGCGGCCTCGACTACGGCAGCGAGCCGCGTCGGGACACGCTCCATCCGGATACGTCCCGCCGCGATGCCGGTGACGTCGAGCAGGTCCTCGATCAGGCGGCGCTGCGCTTCGGCGCCGCGCTCGATGGCCGCGGCCGCGCGCTGGACCCGCTCAGGATCCATCCGGCCTGTCTTCAGTGTGTGCGCCCAACCGCGAATGGCCGTGAGCGGCGTTCTGAGCTCGTGCGAGAGCATGGCCAGGAACTGGTCTTTTGAACGGTTGGCGGCCTCGGCTTCGCGTCTTGCGGCCTTTTCCCGTGTGACGAGCTCGGCAATGTCTTTCGCCATCCCTGCCACGGCTCTCCCGAGGTCGCGAACTTCCGAGGGTCCCGCAATCGGGACTGGCTTGCCGAAGTCGCCCGCCTGCAGCGCACGGGCGGTCTGCGCCAGCCGTGTCACCGGCGCGGCCACGAACTGCGCGGCGAAGAGCGAGAGCAGGATGCCGATCACGATGAACGTGAGACCTTGACCGGCGAGGTCGTATCGCAGGCTCCGCGCCGGCGCGCGGGCTGCGGCCTCGGACAGCAGCACGACGATGCACGTTCCGGGCAGGGCCCTGGCTCGCCGGAACGCCGGGACGACCGGATCGCCGGCGTAACTCGTCATGACGCTCTGTCTGGTGTCCGACCGCCGGCATTGATCGGCTTCCGAGGTCAACGTGATGACCTTCGTCGTCTGCAGCGGCGTCAGCGGCCGCCCGCCCGCATCGATCAGGATGACCTCGTCGACCGGAGTGGCAAGTCCTGTGGAATCGCTGAAGAGCGACACGACGTCGGTGCTGTCGAACCGGAGCACGAGGCGTGCATCGCCGCGGGTCGCGGCCATGATGTAGTCGACGAGCCGTCCCTTCGCGGCCACCGTCCAGCCGTCTGAACCCGCCGTTTCGCCGACCGGTCCGCCGGCCACTCCAACCGTCCGGTCGCGAAACGTCAGGGCCGCTCCGGTGGCGCGCTCCGTCGTCAGGAACTCCGTGAGCATCGCCTGCACGCAGTCTTCGTCCCACCCGTAGCCGCGTCGTCCTGCCGGTTCGCCGCAGATGGATTCGGCGCGTTCCAGGAAGCCGGCCGCGCGGCGCTGGCGCGACTCGAGCAGCAGCGTCAACAGCTGGTCGCGGGTCGTGGCGGTCACCCGGGCGTCGTGCCGGGCCGCGTCAATCAGCTTGTCAATGGAGTCGGTGTACGCAAACACACCGAGCAGGATGGCTGTCACTGCCACGAGCACGGCAAACGTCAGCAGCAGCTGCGCGGTCAGCGAGATCGATCGCGGCAGAAACGACGACAGCTTCACCAGGCTTTTCCGGCTGTCGAGGGAGCGGGTTCATGCTCCGCCCCGTGGGCAGCGGGGCGGGTGTCGTTACTTCGCGGCGCCGTGCGCCGCGCGGTACCAATCGATGGTCTGCCGGAGGCCAACGTCGAAGCTGATCATCGGTCGGTAGCCCAGCAACCGCTGCGCCTTTTCGATGTCGGCCTGCGAGGCGCGCACGTCGCCGGCACGCGGCGCTGCGAACTGCGGCTCGATCGTGGACCCTACCAGCGTCCGGATGGTCTTGAAGAGATGGTTCAGCGACACGCGATTCCCCATGGCGACGTTGATGACCTCGCCGCTGGCGTCGCGCGCCTCGCAGGCGCGCAGGACACCGTCGACGACGTTGGCGACGTAGGTGAAGTCGCGCGTCTGTTCGCCGTCACCGTAGATCGTCGGCCTGCGTCCTTCGCAGAGCGCGCTGATGAACAAAGAGATGACGCCCGAATAGGGCGACGAGGGATCCTGCCGCGGGCCGAAGACGTTGAAGTAGCGAATCGTCACCGTCTCCAGTCCGTAGAGCGACGTGAACAGCTGGCAATACTTTTCGGCGACGAGCTTCTGGAGCGCGTACGGCGACACCGGTGCCGTCGGCATGGTCTCGACCTTGGGCAACGTCGCAGCGTTCCCGTACGCCGACGACGAGCCGGCGTACACGACGCGTCGGACACCTTCGTCGCGGGCGGCGACGAGCAGGGTCAGCGACGCATCGACGTTCGCGCGGTTGGAGGCGATTGGCTCCTGCACCGAGCGCGGAACCGACGGTATCGCGGCCTGGTGGAGAACGAAGTCCACGCCCTTGACGGCGCGCCGGGCCACCTCGAGATCAGCGAGATCGCCCTCGATGAACTCGACCGACTTCACATGTCCGAGGTTCTCGCGCCTGCCCGTCACGAGATTGTCGACAACGCGAACGGTCTCGCCCCTTCGGGCCAGTTCTTCGACCAGGTGAGAACCGATGAATCCAGCGCCACCTGTCACCAGGTAGTGAGACATCTGAAAGTGACCTCAGCAAGAAACCTGCCCGTGGTGACGCGTGACCTCGTGATGCTGCAACGGCGGCCGGCGGGCGGGACCGTGACACACGGTGCAGTCTTTACCGCGGGAAGCCGCTCCGGGGAAGGGGCGGCCTCAAGCGAAGTGCGTTTCCGTAATAGAGCTTACGAAGGAGGAAGCAGTGTCGCAACCGGCCGGTAAGCCGAATTCTGTCCGCCTACGCCGGTGGGGGCCTCGCGGCCTCCACCGGCTTCGGCGGGACGACCATTCATCTAGGCTCACGATCGCTCGCGAGCTCCAGCGACCTACCCGGTGGCATCGGACGGGCCGTCCGATCGGCCGTCTGCGGTTGCCCGCGCGCGGCCGCTGCCACCCTATTTGGTCTTGCTCCGGGCGGGGTTTTGCCTGCCGCCGACGTTGCCGCCAGCGCGGTGCGCTCTTACCGCACCTTTTCACCCTTACCCTTCGACTCGGCCTCGCCTCTCGGCGAGGCCTCGCTCAGGGCGGTATATTTTCTGTGCCACTGATCCGTCAGGTTGCCCTGCCCGGGAGTTACCCGGCGCCCTGCCCTGTGGAGTTCGGACTTTCCTCTCCCTCCAGTACTTCGCGGCAGCGCCGCGGTTTCCGGAAGCAGCGGTCGTCTGGCCGGCTGCGACAAGGTGATTATCGCATTGACGGATTGACGGATTGACGGATTGACGGATTGACGGATTGACGATTGTCGAATCGGGGAGTGGCTGACTTCGTCTTCGTTCAGCCGTCCGTTTCCTGCTTGATTCCGTACTGCTCGAGCTTCTTATAGAGGTTGCTCCGTGGCGTGTCGATGATCTCGGCCGTCTTCGAGATGTTCCAGTTCGTCTCGCGGAGCTTCTGAACGAGGTAGGCGCGCTCGGCTGCGTCCTTGAACTCGCGGAGGGTTCCAGCGGAAGCCTTGTCGACGGGCAGCGGCGCAACAGCGGGATCTTCGGGTGGCGGCGCGACCCGTGCGGACGATTCACCACCTCTGAGCTCGGCCGGCAGATCGTCCACACGCACGACATCTCCTGGAGCCATGATCATCACGCGCTCGACGGCATTGCGCAGCTCGCGGATGTTGCCGCGCCAGCGGTATCGCTGAAGCGCCTCCATCGCCGCCGTCTCGAAGCGCTTCGGCTTGAGGTTGTGCTCGTCGCTCGTACGGCGGGCGAAGTGCTGTACGAGCAGCGGAATATCGTCACGGCGCTCGCGCAGCGGCGGCACGACGATCGGGATGACGTTCAGGCGGAAGTAGAGATCCTCGCGGAACTCGCCGCGCTGAATCGCTTCCTCGAGGTTCTTGTTGGTGGCGGCGATGACCCGCACATCGACCTTGGTGGTGCGCGCCGAGCCGATGCGCTCGACCTCCTGCTCCTGCAGCACGCGGAGCACCTTGGCCTGGGTCTTCGGACTCATGTCCCCGATCTCGTCCAGGAAGATCGTTCCGCGATCGGCCTGCTCGAACTTGCCGATCTGCTTTTCAGTGGCGCCGGTGAACGAACCTTTCTCGTGCCCGAAGAGCTCTGACTCGATCAGCTCCTCCGGAATGGCCGCACAGTTCACCTGAATGAAACGCTGCCCCGCCCGCGGGCTGTTCCGGTGAATCGTGCGGGCGACCAGCTCCTTGCCGACGCCGCTCTCGCCAAGGAGCAGCACGGTGGCGTTGGTCGGCGCCGCCCGTTTCACCGACTCGAGGACTTTCCGCAGCGAAGCGCTCTGGCCGACGATCTCGTACTTCGACTCGGTGGCCAACCTGAGCTCGCGGTTCTCCTGACGGAGCTCGCGCACTTCGAGCCCTTTGGCCACCGTCACCAGGACCCGCTCGCTCGTGAACGGTTTCTCGATGAAATCGAACGCCCCGAGCCGCGTCGCCTGCATGGCGTCGGTGATGGTGCCGTGCCCGGAAATCATCGCCACCGGCAGCGCTTCGTCCAGACGACGGATCTCTGCCAGCGTCTCGAGACCGTTCATCCCCGGCATCTTGATGTCGAGCAGGACCAGATCGGGCGATTCGCGCTTGACGGTCGTGATGCCATCAGGGCCGGAGGCCGCGCCGATGAACTCGTAATCTTCGTACTCGAGGATCATCTTCAACGAGTCGCGGATGGCGGCCTCGTCGTCGATGATCAGGATGCGCGGTTTCATGTCAGCGGATCGAGAGCGGTCGGACGGCGTTCGGTGTGTCAATCAGGACGGACGGTGCGCAGCACCCGTTGCATCGCCGCGGGGCTGTAAACGTAGAACGTGAGGATTTCCCCCGGCTGGGCCTGCGCGATCATCCGTTTGTAGTCGCTCACCGAGCGCACGGGCCGCCGATTGATCTCGAGGAGTACGTCGTTCCGTTCGAGAGCCGCGTCGTCGGCCGGGCTGAGCGACTCGACCTTCGAGACGATCACGCCACGGAGTCCGTCCGGCAGCAGGCTGCGCGAGGCGAACTCGGGATCGAGCTCGCGAACGGAAAGTCCGAGCGCCGGCCCGGTCCAGCGCGACGGCTGCGGCTGTCCGCCACCCGCCGGCACCCCGATGGACGACTCCATGCGCGGACGCTCGGCGAGCTTCACCGGAATCGTGAGCGGGCGGTCGTCGCGCAGCACGTGCAGAGTGGCGGTCGTGCCCGGCTGCCGCGATGCGATCAGCTGAATCAGCTCGTCGCTGCCGGATACCGCCTTGCCGTCGACCGCCACGATGAGGTCGTAGGCGCGAACCCCTGCCCTCGCGCCTGGAGACCCTTCCGTGACGTCCTGCACCAGGGCGCCGTGCGACGTTCGCAGCCGCAGCGAATGCTGGAGATCGGGATCGACGTCGCGCGGCCCCACCCCGATGTAGCCGCGCGTGACGCGCCCTTTCTCGATGAGCTGCGGAAGCACGGCCGTCGCCTGGTTGATGGGCACCGCAAAGCCGATGTTCGCCGCGCGCGAGCTGATGGCCGAGTTGATGCCCACCACCTCACCGCGCGTGTTGATCAGCGGACCGCCGCTGTTGCCGAAATTGATGGCCGCGTCCGTCTGGATGTAGCGGTCGAGCGATCGGTTGAACAGCTTCCGTCCCATGAAGCTCACGATGCCCACGGTGACCGTGTGCTCGTAGGCGAGCGGATTCCCGATGGCCACCACCCACTCGCCAACACGCAATGTATCGGAGTCGCCGAGCGGTGCGAACGGCAGAGGCTCCGGCGAATCGACCTTGAGGAGGGCGAGATCGCTGTCCGGGTCGATGCCGACACGCTGCGCCCGCAGGCTCCGTCCGTCCGCCAGTCGCACCGTGATGCGGTCCGCGGGCTCGACGACGTGCTGATTGGTGAGAATGTGACCTTCGGCGTCGATGAGAAAGCCGGTTCCGGCACCGCGCCGCAGATCGTCAGGGCTGCGGTCCGGCGGCCGTTCGAACGGGTTGGGTCTGTCGAAGAGCTCGGCAAAAGGGCGGCGCCGGCTGCTCGACTCGCCCCGCGACGTGGCATCGATGTTCACCACAGCAGGATTGAGTCGCTCCGCAACGTCGGCAAACGAGGCGAGGGCCGGAGCGGCAGCGCCGACGCTTCGCGTGGGAATCGCCCGGGCCGCACGCGGAGCGGAAATCGCTGGTGCCGGCGTGAGCGAGCCAGCGATCACGAGCCCGAGCAGGAGCCCGACCGTGGCGCTCAGGCAGACGATCGCGGCGAGAAACCGCCGTGACATGAAGTCCATTATAGGCTCTCGATCGGGTCGGTCGACCCGGTACCGCCAGCCGGCTGGACGTTGGACCCCTGCTCGGCAAGTATCGCGAGAAACGCGTTCTCGTCAAGAATCGGCACACCGAGTTGCCGTGCCTTCTCCGCCTTGCTGCCGGCATCGTGGCCGACGACGACGGCGCTCGTCTTGCGGCTCACCGATCCGGCGACCTTGCCGCCAAGACGTTCGAGCGCGGCTGTCGCCTGCTCGCGGGTCATCGACTGCAACGTTCCCGTGATCACATACGTACGGCCGGTCAGCGGCCGCGGGGCATCGATGGCCGCCCGCTCCTCTGGCGGAATCTCCATCCGCACGCCCGCAGCGCGCAGCCGGTCGAGGAGCTGCCGGTTGCGCGGCTCGTCGAGCCACGTACGCACCGAATCCGCCAGCACCGGTCCGATCTCCGGTGTGTGCTGCAACTGCTCGAGCGTGGCGGCGCAGAGTGCGTCGATCGACCCGAAGGCTCGCGCCAGCACCTGCGCCGCGCGCTCGCCGACGTGCCTGATGCCGAGGCCGTAGATCAAGCGCCAGAGCTCGTTCGAACGGCTGCGATCGATCTGCTCGACGACTTTGGCCGCGTTCTTTTCACCGAAGCGGCGTTGGATCTCCCGGCCGTCGGAACGCAGCGACGTGCTCGTCAAGGCCGCCAGCTGCCCTGCTTCGAGCGCGTAGAGATCGGCGTAGTCGCGCACGAGCCGCTGCGCAATCAGCTGGGCGATGAGCGACTCGCCCAGGCCATCCACGTTCATGGCGCCACGCGACGCGAAGTGCTCGAGCCCGCGCTGCAGCCTGGCCGGACACGAGGTGTTCTCACATCGCCAGACCGCCTCGCCGTCCCCGCGGACCAATGCGCTGCCGCACCGCGGACAGGTCGTCGGCGCGGTCCAGGGCCGCGCATCCGGCGATCGCCGCGCCAGGACCGGGCCGACGACTCTCGGAATCACGTCGCCGGCCTTTTCGATCACGACGAAGTCGCCTTCGCGGATGTCCTTCCGAGCGATATCGTCGGCGTTGTGCAGCGTCGCCATCGAAATCGTCGAGCCCGCGAGGAAGACCGGCTCGAGCACCGCGAACGGCGTCACCGCCCCTGTCCGCCCGACGTTGACTTCGATCCGCCGCAGCAGTGTGGTCTTCTGCTCCGCCGGAAATTTGAACGCGATGGCCCATCGCGGGAACTTGCTCGTGCTCCCGAGCGTGCGGCGCCGGGCGACATCGTTGACCTTGACAACGACGCCGTCGGTATCGAAGTCGAGCGTGCGGCGCTTGTCCTGCCACTCGGTGCAGAAGGCGACGAGCTCCTCGAGGCCGACGCACCGCCGCCAGTGAGGCTCCACCGGCAAACCCCAGTCGCGAAGCCGCTCCAGTGTCTCCGAGTGCAACGGCTGCGTCACGCCCACGGCCTGATACACGAATGCGCCGAGTCCCCGCCGGGCGACGAGAGCCGGGTCGAGGTTCCGCATCGTGCCCGCAGCGGCATTGCGCGGGTTCTGGAAGACAGGCTCCCCCGACTCCTCGCGCTCACGGTTGACCCGCTCGAACGACTTGCGCGGCAAATACACCTCGCCGCGAATCTCGACGCGGGCCGGGGGTGGCTCCGTGTCGGGCGTCCGGAGTCGAAGCGGGATGGCGCGAATCGTCCGTACGTTCGCGGTGACGTCCTCGCCCTCCACGCCGTCGCCTCTGGTGGCGCCGCGCACGAGAAACCCGTTCTCGTAGGTCAGGGCCAGGCTCAGCCCATCGATCTTGAGCTCGGCCACGTATTCGATTGGCCCGCGCTCGCCGGCCTCGGCGAGTCCGCGCCGCACGCGCTCGTCGAACGCGGTGAGCTCCTCCACCGAATAGGCGTTGTCCAGGCTCAACATCGGCTCAGCGTGCCGCACGCTGGTAAAGCCGGCGGCGACGCGCCCGCTCACGCGCTGAGTTGGCGAATCGGCGGTGACGAGATCGGGATGCTCGGCCTCGAGGCTCTCGAGCTCCTGCATCAGCGTGTCGAACTCGACGTCGGCGATCTCAGGATCGTTGAGGACGTAATACCGCTCTTCGTGATGGCGAATGAGTCGGCGGAGCTCGTCGATGCGATCCGCTGGAGAGGGCACAGGAGATCTCGTCTGAAGCCGGCAGCGCCGGGATGCGCCCCGCGGTCGCTATCGATCCCGCGAGACGACGTAGTCGGGCAGATACATCAGCGCGTCACGCGCATCGGACGGCGGAAACGCACACAGCGCTTTCTTGGCCCTCTCGACGTAGTCGGCGGCCACGCGCTGCACGTAGTCGATCGAGCGCGCTTGTACGAGCCGGGAGCGGAGTTCCCGCCATTCGTCGATGGTGAGCGAACGATCGACGACGGCCCTGCGGATGAGCGCCTGCGAGGCCGGGTCTCCGCGCGACAGCAGGTGAATGACCGGCAGCGTCATCTTGCCCTCGCGCAAATCGCCGCCCACCGGCTTGCCGAGCACCACCTCGTCACCCGTGAAGTCCAGCAGATCGTCGACGAGCTGAAACGCGATCCCGATGTTCAGCCCGTAATCCCACAGCGCGTCGCGCTGCTCGCGCGACACGGGGCCGAGCATCCCGCCGATTTTCGCGCTGCCGGCGAACAGGTACGCCGTCTTGCGCCGGACGATGTCGAAATGCTCTTCTTCGCTGAGCTCCACCACGCCATTCTTCGTGAGCTGGTAGATCTCCCCCTCGACAATGCGCAGCGTGACGTCGCACAACAGCCGGATGACATCCAGGTTGTCGTGGGTGAGCGCCAGTGACATCGACTTCAGGTAGAGGAAGTCACCGAGCAGCACGGTGACGTGGTTCCCCCAACGGGTGTGCACCGCGTCGCGTCCGCGGCGGAGCTCCGCCTCGTCGATGATGTCGTCGTGGACGAGCGTCGCCGAATGAATGAACTCGATGACGGTCGCGTACAGGACCGCCCGCTCGCCGGTGTAGCCGGCCATCCGCGCGGCCATGAGCAGCACCGCGGGACGGATGCGTTTGCCGCCGCCATCCTGGATGTAGGTGCCGATCGTTGGAATCAGGCCGACCTGCGATTGGACGTGCCGGGCGAACTCGCGCTCGACTTCGCGCAAGTCGTCCCGAATCGGCTCGAACATCTGCGCGAGCGTGACGGCCGAGGGTTTCTGCGCGGCTGGATTCACGCTGGTCTGCTGATCGGCTGCATCAACGGTTGGGGCCGGCCTCGATGCGCGGTTTGAGCGAGCTGCCGACTGTGACCGGTCGACCGCTCGAGTTTGAAGGCGCCGCACCACTAGACCATATCCGCGCGCGGGGTGTCAATGTCGCGCGGCCCCTAATCCGTGCAAGGAGTAGCACTTACGCTGCAAACAGCCGGCGGAAGTTGGCGGCCGCTGCCGCGCCGACCTCCTCCACCGCCATGCCCCGCAACTCCGCGACAACCTCGGCGACGCGCACGACGTTTGCCGGCTCGTTCCGCTTGCCTCTGAGCGGTGATGGAGCGAGAAACGGACTGTCGGTCTCGATCAGCAGCCGGTCGAGCGGGACCATTCGGGCAACTTCCTTCAGTTCGAGAGCCCGCGGAAAGGTCACGATGCCGGCGAGAGAAATGTGAAAGCCGGTGTCGAGCGCGCGGCGCGCCGCGTCGCGGTCGCCAGTAAAGCAGTGAAACACGCCTCCGCTCTCGGCTGCCGCTTCCTCCTGAAGGATCCGGAATGTATCGTCGTCGGCCTCGCGCGTGTGGATGACGATCGGCAGCTGCCGGCGCTTCGCCAGTCGGATCTGTGCCGCGAACACCGACTGCTGCACCGGCCGCGGCGCGAAGTCGTAGTGATAGTCGAGTCCGATCTCGCCGACCGCACGTGTGAGCGGCTGCGACTCGATGACCCGGTCGACCAGTCGTGCCGCTGCTTCGGCGTCGCCGGCATATTTGCCGGCATTGTGCGGGTGCACGCCAACCGAATACCGGACCTCCGGCCAGAGGGCGGTCACCGCCGCCGCCTGCTCCATCTCCGGCTCGTCGTCAGCGGCCAGGATGACCATCGCGTGGGCCAGGCCGCTGCTCCGCGCGCGCTCGACGACCTCAGCCAGATCGGCCGCGAACTCGGGTCCGGCGATATGGCAGTGGGAGTCTACGAACACCCGATTTCAACCCCGGATCCGCGGCACAGCGAGACCATCATCGAACCCTGGTACCCGGCGGAACAGCAGGGTCGACCGCGAGGAGGGAGGGAAGACCTTCCTGCGTCGCGGCCAGGACCATGCCGTTCGAATCGATACCCATCAGCTTTGCCGGCTTGAGGTTCGCGACGACGACGATCGCCCGGCCGACGAGCTGCTCGGGAGAGTACGCCTCGGCGATTCCCGCCACGATCGTGCGTTCTTCGGTGCCGACATCGATGCGCAGCTTGATCAGCTTCTTCGACTTCGGGACGGCTTCCGCGGCAAGCACCTTCGCCACCCGCAGGTCGACCTTCATGAAGTCGTCGAACGTCATCCGCGCGTCATCCGCGGGCGTCGCGGCCGGCTGGGGAGCCGCAGGCGTCGCTGCCGGCTGGGTCTGGGTGGATTCGTTGGTCATGGCGGCCTCGCGCAACTCCTCGACTGTCTTCTCGATTCGCGGAAACAGTGCTTCGGCCTCGCCAAGGCGGGTGCCGTCGAAACGCGCTCCTTCCGACAGGCTCGTCCACTGCTCCCTCGCGACGCCGAGCATCCGCCGAATGCGGTCGGCGGCGTCGGGCATCACCGGCTCGACGAGCGCCGCGATCACCCGCAGGGCATCGGCCGAGTGATAGAGCGTGGTATCGAGCAGCGAACGCCGAGCCGGGTCTTTGGCCAGCGTCCACGGCTCACGCTCGACGATGTACTTGTTGACGCGCCCGATGAGACTCCAGATCGTCTGCAGCGCCTGGCTGACCTGATACGCCTCGAAGTCCGCAACCGCCGAACGGATCGTGCTGGTAACCGCATCCGCCAGATCCGTATCGAGTGGCTGCGACGCGGCGGCCGGCGCCGGCACGACCCCGCCGCAATAGCGGTGGATCATCGTGATGGTCCGGCTCGCCAGGTTGCCGAGATCGTTGGCCAGATCCGCGTTGTACCGGGTGAGCACCGCGTCGTCGGCAAAGTTCGCGTCCTGGCCGAGCGGCATCTCGCGCATCACGAAGTATCGCAACGCGTCGAGTCCAAACACCTGCACGTAGTCCTGGTAGCGGGCGACGTTGCCGAGCGACTTCGACATCTTGGCGCCGCCCATGAGCCAGAATCCGTGTGCGACGACCCGGGCCGGCGGCGGCAGTCCGGCCGACATCAGGAACGCCGGCCAGTACAGAGCGTGCTGCCTGACGATTTCCTTCCCGATGAAGTGCGTCACGGTCGGCCAGTAGCGCGCGAGGCGCTCGTCAGCGTCGGGCGCGCCCGAGCCGAAACCGAGCACAGTGAGGTAATTGGTCAGGGCATCGAACCACACGTACATCACGTGCGCGGGATCACCTGGAACAGGTATTCCCCACTTGAACGACGTGCGGCTGATGCTCAAATCCTGGAGACCCGCTTCGACGAAGGTCCGGACCTCGTTCAGCCGGAACGCGGGCTGCACGAAGTCGGGATGATCGCGATAGAAATCGAGCAGCGGCTGCTGGTACTTCGACAGCCGGAAGTAGTAGCTTTCCTCCTTGAGCCTTTCGACCTTGCTGCCGCAATTCGGACACCGGCCGTCGGCGAGCTGCGCCTCGGGCACGAAGATCTCGTCGACCGTGCAGTACCACCCTTCGTAATCGCCCTTGTAGATGTCGCCCGCCTTCTCGACGCGCCTCCAGATCTCCTGGGCCGCCGCATGGTGCCTCGGCTCGGTGGTGCGGATGAAATCGTCGTTCGTGATGGTCAGGTCGGCACACATCTGGCGAAAGGCGGCCGATACCTGATCGGCGAACTGCGGCGTCGGCAATCCCGCCTTCTGCGCCGCCCTCTCCACCTTCTGGCCGTGCTCGTCGGTGCCGGTGAGAAAGAACACGTCATGGCCGAGCAGACGCCGTGACCTGGCGATCGCGTCTGCCAGCATCGTGGTGTAGGCGTGCCCGATGTGCGGTTGAGCGTTGATGTAGTAGATCGGGGTCGTGATGTAGGACGAAATCATGGTGTCCGATGCTGTGAGTCGAGGTACGCCTGCATGGCGACGGTCTGCACCTGTTTCGCCGGCAGCCGGTGCTCGGTCGCCAGCCGCACGCAGTCGTCGAACTCCGGCGCGACGTTCATCACCACGCCGTTGCGGCGAGCGATCTTGAAGCGGATGGTGCCGAGCGGCGTCTCCACCGCAATCGTCTCGCGGTCGAGACATTCGCGTCGCACGTCCTGATAGCGGACGCCAATCGTCGTCGTCTCACGGAACACCGTGGACGTGAGCCGCTCGCGGACCGTCGGCGGCGCCACGATCGTCAGCAGCGTGCCCGGCCGGCTCTTCTTCATCTGGATCGGTGTGTAGAAGACGTCGAGCGCCCCTTCCCCGAGCAGCCGGTCCATCAGGACGCCGAAGATCTGCGGGTTCATGTCGTCGATTTCGGCTTCGATGACGACGACGCTGTGTGACGACGCGGAGTCATCCTGTTCGCCGAGGACGACGCGCACGACGTTAGGGGTGTCGGGTAAGTCGCGGGCGCCGGCGCCATACCCGATCCGGCTCACCCGCATCGGCGGCATGGCGCCGTACGCAGCGGCGTAGTCGGTCACGAGCAGCGCACCCGTAGGGGTGACCAGCTCGACCTGCTGCGCGCTCGCATACACGGGCGCACCCTGCAACAGCCGGAGGGTCGCCGGCGCCGGCACCGGATACACACCGTGTGCAGACCGCACAGTGCCGCCACCCACGTTCAGTGGCGACGCGACAATCCGGTCGACCCGAAGCCGTTCGAGCGCGAAAACGGTACCGACCACATCGATGATCGAGTCGAGGGCACCCACTTCGTGCAGGTGTACCTGCTCGAGCAGCACGCCGTGAACGGCCGCCTCCGCCGTGCCGAGACGCTGAAACAGATGCTTCGCCCGTGCCTTGCCTTCGGCGCTGAGCGCCGAGCGGTCGATCAGAGACGCGATTTCATTCAGGGTGCGGTTCTGATGCGCCGCGCCCTGCGTGTGCACATGGGCGCCGCCGTGCCGATGCGGGTGCCGGGCCCCGTGCGGCTCGTGCTCGTGATAGTGGTCGTGCACGAGCGCCGACACGTGCTGCGGCAGGCCTGAGGCAGGGGCGTGCTCGCCACGGACGCAGAACCGGGTCGCGCTGATTCCCGCACGGCTGACACGGTCGGTCCATACCGTGTCGGGGGTGATCGCCAGACTGCCGAGCGCGCCTCGCACCTCTTCGAGCGGCACGCCGACATCGATCAGCGCACCGAGGATCATGTCGCCGGCCGCGCCCGAAAAGCAGTCGAAGTAGAGCGTCGTCAACCTCCCCATCTTACCCTGCGCGCGAACCGATGCGCCCCGACTCGACGAGCGAGTAATAGCGCTGATCAGCGAGGATCACATGGTCGACGACGTCGATGCCCATCACCGATCCGGCGCTGACCATGCGCGACGTGAGCATGAGATCGTCGGCGCTCGGCGTCGGATCGCCGGACGGGTGGTTGTGAAACAGCACGATCGCCGCAGCGGAGGCGGCGGTGGCTTCGCGGAAGACCTCGCGAGGATGGACCACCGTGGTGTCGAGCGATCCCACCGCCACGATCTTGATGCGAATCAGGCGGTGCTTCGTGTCGAGCAGCACGATGCCGAACTGTTCGACCGGACGCGACCCGTACTGTGGCAGCAGATACGCCGCCACCTCTGATGGGGTTCGAAAGCGCGGACGCTCCCTGACTGCCGGCAGCAGCGTACGGCGCCCGAGCTCGACGGCGGCCAGCACCTGTGCGGCGCGTGCACGGCCCACGCCTGACACCTGACAGAGAGCGCCGGCGTCGACACGGGCCAGGCCGTGGACCCCGCCGGCCTGCTCGAGCAGCCGGTTGGCAACGTCGAGTGCTCCGGAGCCGCGGGCGCCGCTGCCCAGCACCACGGCCAGCAGCTCGTTGTCGCCGAGTCCGGCAGCACCGAGACGCTCCAACTTCTCGCGAGGACGATCGTGCGGGGCGAGGTCTTTCATCTATACTCAATTTCCATGTGCCGTTGGTCGCCGCGGCCGCCGCGGTTTCGCTGGCTGCTCGTGGCCCTGCCGCTTCTCTCTCTCGCCTGCGCGGCCCCTCCGAACAAGGAGATCGGTGACGCGCAGAACGCCTTGAAGGCCGCACAGGCCGGAGGCGCCCAGCAGTACGCACCCGAGTCGTATGCGGAGGCCGAGGACGCCTACCGGCGCGCCAACCAGGCGGTGCTCGCCGGCGACTATCGTCTGGCGTTGAACTACGCCCTCGAGAGCCGCGAACACGCCCAGAACGCCACCAGGCAGTCGGCCGACGCCAACGTGCGCGCCCGCGACGAAGTGCAGCGCCTGATGATCGACGTGACCGGCCTGCTCGCGCAGACGGTGGCGTTGACCGAGCAAGCGGAACGGGCGAACGTGTCGCCGCGCGTGGTGCGGGAGGCGCGCCAGTCGCTGGCGCAACTCAATGGAGACGTGCAAAAAGCGAGCGCAGCGATGGCCGAGAAGAACTACGTCGGTGCCAGGCCGCTGCTGCTCGGGGTGAAAGAGCGTCTCGAGAAGACGAACGCGTCGGTGCAGCGAGTGATGCCGGCGCAGTCCTCGAAACGCCGCACCTAGCGCCAGTACGACGAAACTGCACCCGGTGCCTGACCCGGGCGCTTACAAAAGCCACTCCCCTTCGAACACGAGCTCGGCCCATCCGGTCAGGTAGACGCCGTCCGCGCGCCATTCCACGTGCTGCGTGCCGCCGGGGGCGTCCACGTCCATCTCCCGGGCTGCGCCGCCGTGGGCGGCAGCCGCCACTGCCGACGCCGACGTCCCTGTCCCCGACGAAGACGTCGGCCCGACACCGCGTTCCCAGATCAGGATGCGGATGCGGTCGGGCGCCAGGATCTGCGCGAACTCCACGTTGGTGCCGGACGGAAACATGCGATGGGTTGCCAGCGCCGGACCGAGTCGGGCAAAGCGGGCGGCATCGGGCAGCTGTCCGAGCACCACACATTGCGGGTTGCCCATGCCGAGCACACTCGCCGTCAGCAGCTCGCCCTCGACCGGTATCCGCTCCTGACGCAGGTCGGTCGGCGGACCGAGAGCCGCACGAAGCGTATGCCGGGGGCCGTCCACGGACATCAGTTCGAGCGTTTTCAGGCCAGCGCCGGTGTCGATGGTCAGGATCGCACCGGCGCTCAGACCCTGCCGGTGCGCGACCAGCGCCGCCAGGCAGCGCAACCCGTTTCCCGAGAGCTCCGAGGGACTGCCATCGGCATTGAACAGCGTCATCGACGCCGCGCGCTCGCGAAGCTGGAACACGACGAGGCCGTCCGCGCCCGCACCGAGATGGCGGTCGCACATTCGCCGTGCCTGAGACGAGAGGTCGCCGCGTACGTCCTCGGCCGGGGCCAGAAGGAAGTCGTTCCCGTAGGCGTGTGCCTTCACTATGCGCATCGAGGTGAACGCCAGGTCGCGGGATGGTTCAGGGCACCGTGAAAGCACTGAACACGTAGGTAAATCCTGCCGCCACACCGAAACCCGGATCCCGGTCCGCCAGACCGACGATCAGCGCGGCGTCCGCGCGCCAGCTCCCGACCGTGTAGCGCGCGCCCACCCGGAGCACGCTGCTCGACTCGGTGCCGGGCAGCGGATCCCCGTTCCGCGTATCGACATGGCCGTTCACTTCACCGACGATCTCGGCCGCCGTGGTGAGAGCGCGCGCGAACGACGCCCCGTAGGTCAACGCATCGTCCTGCCGATCCCCCCGCGTCGGATCGGACAGGATGGCAACCCCGAGGTTCCCGACGACGCGAAGCGACTCGAACGTCTTGGCGCCCAGCACCGACACGTAGAAATCGATCGTGTCGAGGCCGATGCCGCTCTCGTTGGACGCATTCGGCAGCTTGGTGGCGAACCGCACGCCGAAACCGGGCGACATCGCGCCCTCGGATACGACCCGGACCTTCGTGCCGATGACGAAGTCCTGAACGCTCCACGTCGTATCGCCAGTGGCCGTGATCATCCCGGCAAGCGGCGCCGACGGATCACGGTCCGTGATACTCAAGCGATTGTAGAGGCCGCCGTCAATCTGGACTTCAGCGATCGAGCTGATCCCGACGCTGACGCCGACGAGCGGCACGCGCAGCAGGTTGCCCTGCAGACCGGACGCGGAGTACTCGACGCCGCGGCCGTAGTCGAACCCTCCCTCCACGAGGACACGGCCGGCGCCCACCGTCTCGGGATCTTCCGTGACGAGCGGACGCTGCTGCGCAAACACAGTCAGGGGCACACACAGGGCGTATACGACAACCAGCAACACACGTGTCATGGAAGATTTCGCGTGCCGGATCGACCGGCGCGGTCATCCTGAGGGCACGATTGACGGCCAGTGGATCGGCCGTCGAGTCAATGTTAGCGAGTCTCGTCAGAACTGACGCCTGCTGTCGACGAGAATCGTGACCGGCCCGTCGTTCACGAGCTCGACGTCCATCATTGCCTGGAACTCCCCGGTGGAGACGGACAACAGCGCTGCACGCAATTCTCTCACGAGATCCTCGTAGAGCCCGCGCGCGGCGTCGGGCGGCGCGGCGCCGTCGAACGACGGGCGCCTCCCCTTGCGCACGTCGCCGTACAACGTGAACTGGGAAACAACCAGAACGGCGCCGCCGATCTCGGTGACCGAGCGGTCGTTCGGCCGCCCGTTCTCGCCGTCGAAGATGCGCACATCGCGAATCTTGCCGGCAATGTACCGCACGTCCGCCGCCGTGTCGTCGCGGCCGATGCCGAGGAAGACGAGCACGCCCTGCCCGATCTCGCCGGCGATCCGGTCGCCCACGCGCACCCGGGCCGACTTCACCCGCTGGACGACGGCTCGCACGCTCCTCCATCGTTCATATGAATGTCGGATGACGGTTTGAAGGCCCGTCTCTAACCATCCGCGTACCTGCACCGGAGCTCGGTTGCGCCCGGTATGGACCACGAAGGGCGTGAGTGCCGTAAGGCCTTCGTGGTCTCCACGCGGTCAATGCTGAATCTGGATCAGCGGTTGATTGCGCCCTTCGTCTTCCAGGCGCAGCGCGACGCTGTCGCGGAGCTCGCCGCTCGGATTCAGGCGGGTGTCCAGCAGATGGCGCGGCATCACGTTGCCGAGCGCCTTGAGCATCGACTGTTTCACGCCAGGATGTTCGCGTTCCAGATCCAGGATGAGCCGCTTCACCCGTTGACGCTGCAGGCTGAGATCGCCGCAGGCGGGACAGCAGCAGCCGATGATGGGCAGCCCGCACTCCTTCGTGTACAGCCTGGCCTCGTCCTCGCCGACGTAGACGAGCGGTCGAATGACGACATGCTCGCCGTTGTCGGACACGAGGCGCGCCGGCATCGCCTTGAGCGCACCGGCAAAGAAGAGGTTCAGCAGGAGCGTTTCGATGAAGTCGTCCTGATGGTGCCCGAGCGCAATCTTGGTGGCCTGCACCTCGGCGGCGATGCGATACAGGACGCCGCGCCGCAGGCGCGCGCAGAGCGAGCACGGCGTCGCGTTCGCCTCCAGCAGGTCGTCCATCACCTCGCCGATCGCCGTGTGCTCGATCCGGTACTCCCAGCCACGCTGCTGGCAGGTCCTGGCGATCACGTCGTGCTTGTAGTCCTTGTAGCCGGAGTCGACGTTCACGGCGATGAGCGAGAAGCGAATCGGTGCGCGCTGACGCAGGTTGTCGAGCGTCTGCATCAGCGCCCAGCTGTCCTTGCCGCCGGACAGCCCCACCATCACCCGATCGCCGTCTTCGATCAGGTTGAAGTCGGTGATGGCACGTGTGGTCTTCTTCGCGACTCGCGCTTCGAGCGGGCTTCTGTACGACATGTCCCTATGAGTGTAGCCCGGCCGAACGTTGTCGCCATCTCGCCCAGATCCACCAGGCAACCACCGCGAGCACGATGAGACCGACGAGGAACAGCGCCACCGCCCGCCCCTGCGTTCGCATCAGCTCCAGGGCCGCGTCGCCGTAGTACACGGCAAGCAGTCCCAGCGCCAGATACCGGGCACCGCGCGCCACGGCGATGGCCAGCACGAAAGGCACCGGCCGGACATTGGCGAGACCTGCCGCCAGGACGAACAGCTTGAAGGGCGCCGGCGGCGGCAGCAGCGCCGGCACCATCAGCGCGAGCAGCCCGTGCCGGCGATACAAGGCGAGGGCGCGGTTCACGCTTCCCTCCTTCAGCCGGCGGCGCAGGAACGCCTCACCCCCTTTCTCGGCGAGGTAATAGATCACGTAGCAGCCGGCAATCGAGCCCAGTGTTGCCATCGCTGCGTAGTACAGCATCCAGTTCTTGTGCTGCGTGATCATCAGCACGACCAGGAGATCGTTGATCTGCGGGAGCGACACGAATGACGAATCGAGCATCGCGATGACGAAAATGCCCGGTCCGCCGAGCGAGGCGGCGATGGCCTGGATCCAGTTGATGAACGACTGCACGCGTGGCTGGTCTCGGGACCAGCGGCCGGGGAGGCACCAGCAACTGGCCTCGCCTTCGACTGGGATCGGCCGCCTGGGATCGCCCGAAGGGCGCTCAGTGATTATAGCCGCGGACCATCAGGGCCCGGTCGGGACGACCGGAGGGTGACGGGCGAAAACAGGGCTGCCCGGAGATCACTGTCTCCGGGCAGCCAGGTACTGCGCTCGCGGACTCAGAATCGGGCGCCGACCGTGGCCTGGAATGTCATGCCGCCCAGGTCGATCTTGGGACCGGCGAAGTCGGTGCTCAAGTCGCCCTCTGCCCAGTGCCATCTGAACTCGCCACCGACGCTGAATCCGCCGTGGACGAAACGGGCGCCGGTGAGGAAGATGGGGCCGGTCGACGTGCCGCTCTCCTCGAAGGTGTCCTCGAAGATCGCCATGTCCTGCGAGAAGTCGATGAACTCCCCGGCCTCGCTGTAGTTCCAGAAGAACACGCCGAGCCCGCCGCCAACGTACGGCTGAATCGCGGATCGGGAGCCGAGCGGAAGCACGCGCGCGGTGAATGCCAGCGGAACCTCGCGCAGCCGCAGATCCGAATCGATCTCGGTGCCGTCGCTATCGCTGAAATACAGGTAAGTGCTCGGCACCGTCTTGCTCGAATAGCTGATGCCGGCACCGAACTCGATGAACCTGCCGATCGGCAGCAGCCACTCGCCGCCGAACGTCACGCCCTTGAAGCCGTTGATGTCGAACAGGAAGGCTGAGGGGCTCGCGGGATCGAGGTTGGCGATGAGCACGTCGCCTTCGGTACGCGAACCCTCACCCTTCGGGAAGAAGCCGCCGAACAGAAAGTTGAACGTCTGAAACTGGACGTCCTGGCTCCGTCCGACCGCCGGGGCGGGCCGCTGTGCGTAAGCGGGGCGCGCCGCGCCGGCGACGACGGCACACACCAGCAGTCCGCACAAGGTCATCTTCTTGATCATGAGGTTCTCTCCGGAAACTAAGGCCGCGCCAACGATCGCGAGGGCGGTCCGGCCGGCAGGCTGCAAGGCAGATGCCGTGGGTGTGCGGCCGGTCGAGAGCGCCTGTTTGCATGGCCTTGCACGCCGCATGGTGACGGCCGCCCGTCCAGCCAGGTGTCGCTCGCAGGTATCAACCCGTCCCGTTTCGAGCACGTTCGGTGCGGTACTCGCGGATGACGCCGAGAATTTCGTCGTGGAGCCGCCCGTTCGACGCCACCAGGTGCGCCGCCACCGGGTTGAACGGAGAACCGTCCATCCCTGTCACCCGGCCGCCAGCCTCCGCGACGATGAGCGCTCCCGCCGAAACGTCCCACGGCTTCAAATGCTGCTCCCAGAAGCCGTCGAATCGAGCACAGGCCACGTAGCACAGATCGAGTGCCGCCGACCCCAGCCGCCGTACCGCCCTGGCGGTGCCGAGAAACGCGCCGAACAGCCCGACCAGCTCGGCGGTCTGGCGGTGGACGTCGTACGGGAAACCGGTCACCAGCAGCGCATCGAGAAGAGTCGCTGTGGCGGACACCCGCATCGGCACGCCATTGAGAAACGCGCCGGCGCCACGCTCGGCCGTGAACAACTCCTGGCGCGTGGGATCGAAGATGGCCGCGACCTCGGCGCGACCGTCCACCTCGAGCGAGAGCGATGCGCAGAAGATCGGCAGGCCGTGCGCGTAGTTCGTGGTTCCGTCGAGCGGATCGAACACCCACCGGAACCGCGATCGCGGCGGGTCTTCGGGGCCGGCGCTCAGCTCCTCGGCGAGGATGTCGTGCGCGGGGAACCGGTCGGCGAGCAGCGTCCGGCACATCCGCTCGCACTCGAGATCGACCTCGGTGACGAGATCGATCGTCCCCTTCTTGCTGACCTCGAAGCCCGATTCGCGGCGTTGCAGCTGGATGGCGCCGGCGCGGAGAACGATCTCGACCGCGGTGGAAAGGTAGATGGGATCGGGACCACTCATCCCATCATGGAGAGCTCGTCGACACGTGCTCGTGGCCGGCGTCGGCACGTTTGATCATCGTCACTTCCATCCCGCCTTCCGGGGCCGGACGCAACTCCACCCGGTCCATGAAGCTCCTGATCAGAAAGATGCCGCGGCCGCTCGATTTGAGGATGTTCTCGGGGGCCAGCGGGTCGGGCAGGTGGGATGGATCGAATCCGGTGCCCTCGTCTCGTACGCGGACCGCAAGGCCGCGTGGCGATTCGGCTTCGAGCGGCGTGAACTCGACGTGCACGCGCTTGCTGGCGTCGCCGGCGTTGCCGTGCTTGATCGCGTTGATGACCGACTCGCGCACGGCGACACCGACCCAATGCACGGCGTCTTCATCGAGACCGACGAGCCTGCCGATGTGATCGCTCACGACCTGCACGAAATCCAGCATCTCGAACGTGCTCTGAAAATCGAGTCGAACGGTGCTGTCGCGCTGGATCATCGGCTCTGCGAAGCCCGTTACTGGATCTGGCCGTCGGTCGAGACGACCAGCTGCGCCCCGGGGTTGTTCGACAGTGTCAGAGAGAACTGCTTCATCGGACCGGTCGCACCCGCCGGGCGCTCGAGAATGAGCCGGTGCTGCATCATCTGCTTGATGTAGCGGGCGGTGATGCTCTGCGCCAGCTCCGGGAGAATCGTCGTGCCGAGCGAGCTGGCACCGGTCTGGCTGATCGGAACGTAGCGTCCCTTCGTGAACTGGAAGACGGCGTTGGCGAGCTCGGACGTCTGCGCCTCATCGGCATCGATCGTCGGAGCGTTCCCTGGTTCAGCCGCGGCCTTCGAGGGCTGAACCATGATCATGTTGGTCCAGACGTGGTGCTTGCGCAGCGACTTCAGCATGTCCTGATTCAGGTCGCGCTGCACGTGGCTGCCGTCCTGCTGCGTCGTGGCAATCGAGACGAGGACGGGCAGGTAGGGTGGCAGCTGCTCGGGCGAGACCTTACGGAACTCCTCGTCGAGACGCCTCGAGTATTCGTACAGGGCGTCGCTGAACTTGCCCAGCCCATCGTCCTGCGTGATCAGATTGACGCCTTTCTGGATCTGGACGCGGTCCTTCGTATCCTTGAACAGGAAGCGCGGGTTGGGTGCCGTCGTGAGCATCGTGACCGGAACTTCGGGAGGAAGACCTTCGAAGAATTTCTTCAGGCCGTTGCGGTAGTGCAGGAGCAACGACTCGGTCTTGGTGCCGTTATCGACCAGGACCGTCACTTTGAGAGGCCAGCCGAATCGGTTGACGCTCACCACGGTGCTTTGCCCGACGTCTTCCTTGACCGTCAGATCGGAAGGCTTGATGTCGAGCACCGGCACGCCCTTCGGATCCGTCACGAAGATGTAGAGGGCAAATTGATCCTGTGCGCGAATCGCTACGGTCGCCACCGCAGCAACACCCACCAGCGACGCGAGCACGACAGCCCTCATTTTCCGAGGCCGCCACTGAATCCTTGCCATGCGAATACTCCCTCTTCGAGCCTGGGCGGAAAACGGACGGCCACACCCGGACTGCCGATTCGACGGCAGCCCGAGCCGGCCGCAGTGCATCAATTATAGGACAGCCTCGTTAGCCCGTAGTGAAAACCAACTGACGGTGCTGTGCCCCCCTTCGACTGAGAGGCACCGGGCACAGAGATTCATCTCATCACGGCCTGCTAGTATCGTCCGTTCCCGCTCACGGCGGCGGCGAGACCAGCCCGCGTGACGCGCAGATCGAGATTCTGGGGGTTGATCTGGCCACTGACGCCGGCTGGACGCTGAAGAACGAGCCGGTACTGATTCGTCTGTTTGGTGTGCAAGTCGCCCAGCGCCTTGCCCCACTCAGCCAGGGTGCCCGGAATGTTCCTTGGATCGGGTATCGCCTGGAACTGACCGCGCGTGGACTGCACGAGCAGGCGGGCGATCGTCCCCTGCCGGCCCTCGGTCAAATCGCGGACATATTCGCTGCTGCCCACCTTCGAGGTCGTCATGATCACCGACCCGACCGCTCCGTTCTTGGCCATCGTCCCGATCGACTTCTGCACGTCCTGCAGCTGGTATGTCGTCGCATCATCGGCGGGAGTTGCGATCATGATGAGAAACGGCAGGTAGTTGACCTTCTTCGCCTTGACATCCTTGTCGAGCCGATCGCCGAACTCCATCAGCGCGTCGGTGAAGCGCGGCGACTCGCTTTCACGGCCCAACCGCCCGAACGCCTTCTTGATCTCACCCCGATCAGTCGTGGGACGGACAACCTGCCGCGGCTGCGGGGCAGTCGTCCAGACGTTGATTTCCAGGTCGGGTGGCAGCGCGTCCACCAGCCCTGTCAGCCCCGTACGATAGAACTCGACTGCCCGATCGGTGTCGGGGCCGTTGTCGATGGCCAGCGTCAGTTTCACCGGGAGGTTATATCGCTCCAGCGTCACCACCTTCCCCGGCATGCCGCTCTCGGACATCGAAATGTCTTCAGGCTTCAGATCGACCACCGGTTTGCCGCTGGCGGCTTCCGTGACCGCCAGGAAGACCTGAAACTGATTGTCCTGGGCGGCGACGGCGAGCGTCGAGAGCGCCGCAACGACCGCCACGCCAAATACTCCAGAGGCGAGGCGAATAGGCCTTCGATGAAGCCGGCTAGGCCGATATGAACGTGCCATGAAAGTCCCTCTCTTTCGTTCGAGGCCCGGGCAGCGTCCCGGGAACCTGTCGAATAGGCGCGCGCAAGCCCACCTGTTATATTTCGGCGATGCCCTCTTCGCAAAGCGTGATCGTGCAGCCTGCCCGGTGCGTCCGCGGCGAGGTTCGCCCGCCGGGCGATAAGTCTATCTCGCATCGCTACGCCCTGCTCGCGGCGCTCTCCGACGGGGTGACCACGATCGGCGGATATTCTACAGGCGCCGATTGCGCTTCGACCCTCTCATGTTTGCGGGCGCTGGGCGCCGGTATCACGGAGCTCGGTGCAGACTCAGCTGGCCTTCACATCCGTATCGAGGGCCGCGGGCTCAGAGGGTTGGCCCCGCCGGCCGGCACGCTCGATGCCGGTAATTCGGGCAGTACGATGCGGATGCTGGCCGGCATCCTGGCCGCTCACCCGTTCAGCTCCACCATAACCGGCGACTCCTCGCTGAGACGCCGGCCGATGCGCCGCATCATCCAGCCGCTCGAGCGTATGGGCGCGGCAATCGACTCGCTCGAAGGCCGGCCCCCGTTGACCATCCACGGCACGAGCGCGCTTCGTCCCATCGACTTTGCGCCCGAGGTGCCGAGCGCCCAGGTGAAGAGCGCCGTGCTGCTCGCCGGACTCCATGCCGAGGGTGTGACGACCGTCAACGAGGCCATCCAGACGCGCGATCACACCGAGCGTGCGCTGACGGCGTTCGGCATCGAGGTTCGAACGGCGGGTCGGGCCGTGTCGGTCAGCGGCGGACAGCGGCTGCGGGCACAGGCGCTCGAAGTCCCGGGCGATATCTCGTCGGCCGCCTTCTGGATGGTTGCCGCTGCCGCTCTTCCCGGTTCCGAGGTGGTGATTACCGGCGTCGGCCTCAACCCGACACGCATGGGCATCGTCAACATTCTTCGCCGGATGGGCGCCGAGATACAGGTGGAGATTCGAGAAGCTGACGCGGGAACTGAACCGACCGGACGGATCACCGTCCGTCATCGCACGCTGGTGCCGGCGCAGGTGACTGCCGACGAGGTCCCCGGGGTGATCGACGAACTGCCGGTGCTGGGCGCGCTGGCGACGCAGGGCGGCGAGCTGCACGTGAGCGGCGCGCAGGAGTTGCGGGTCAAGGAGAGTGACCGCATTTCCGCCCTGGCCGATGGCTTCCGCCGGATGGGCGCCGACATCGACGAAGCCGCCGACGGCTTCTCGATCCGCGGCCATCAGCGGCTGCACGGCGGCGACGTGGACGCCCGGCACGATCATCGGCTCGCGATGTCGTTTGCGATTGCCGCGCTCGGCGCCTCCGGACCGACGACGGTGCGCGATGCCGGTGCGGTGGCGGTATCGTATCCGGAGTTCTTCACCGTCCTGGATTCGCTGCGCGCGTGAAGGCTGACAAACTCTATCTCGTAGGGTTCATGGGAGCGGGAAAGAGCACCGTCGCGCGCGTGCTCGGCGCCCGGATCGGATGGCGTGTCGAGGACATCGATGTCCGGATCGAGGCCCGCGAACGGCGGTCGGTGGCGACGATCTTCGCGCAGTCGGGCGAAGCGTACTTCCGGCAGGCGGAGCGGCAGGTGCTGAGCGATCTCCTGCCACAACGCGAGCTGATCGTCGCAACTGGCGGCGGCACCTTCGTCGAAGCCGACAACCGCGCCCTGATGCTCGCCGACGGCGCGGTGGCCTGGCTCGATGTGCCGCTCGAGCGAGTCTTTCAACGGGTTCCCGCCGACGGCCGCCGGCCGCTGGCCGCGGATCGTGCGCAGATGCAGCTGCTGTTCGCACGGCGGCAGCTCGTTTACGCCGAGGCGCACACGCGCATCGATGCGTCGGGCCGTGTGGCGGACGTTGTGGAGCGTCTGCTCGAGTGGATCGATTTCTGACCGCGGGTGGTCCGGCTGAAGCGCGACCCTACGACATGATGTTGGTCCGGCTGAAAACGGACACTACGACACGATGCGTTATCTGGTGCTGAGCGACATCCATGCGAACCTCGAAGCGCTCGAAGCGGCGCTCGCGGCGGGCCCGACTGCCGATGCGGTGCTCATCCTCGGCGATCTGGTGGGGTACGGGGCCGACCCCAACGCGGTGATCGAGCGGGTGCGCTCGCTGCCCCGCACGACGATGATCCGCGGCAATCACGACAAGGTCGGCGCCGGTATCGACAGCGTGCGCAGCTTCAATCATCTGGCGCGTCAGGCCATCGAATGGACGGCGGCAGCGCTGACGGCCGAACACCGGCAGTGGCTGGCGGAGCTGGCTCGCGGTCCGCAGGTCGTCGACGACCTGATCGAGATCTGCCACGGCGCCCCCTTCGACGAAGACTTTTACATCTTCGATGAGCTCGATGCCCGGCGGGCACTCTCCGAACAGACACGGCCGCTGTGCCTCTTTGGTCACACGCACGTGCCGGCCGCCTTCCGGTTCGATGGCGACTTCGAGTCCTTCGGACCGCCGAAAGGCGCCAAATTCGACATCGCCCTCAATGACGCGGTGCGGTACCTGGTGAACTGCGGGGCCGTGGGCCAGCCGCGTGACGGCGACGCCCGTGCCGCGTTCGGCGTGCTCGACACGGCCAGGAAGCGGCTGACGGTCCGAAGAGTCGAGTACGACGTCGGGAGTGCTCAGGCGAAGATCATCGCCGCGGGTCTCCCCGACGTGCTCGCCCAGCGCCTGGGCGTCGGGAGGTAGAGGAACAGGCGCACGCCAGGCGGACCTGCCCGCCTCTACGTGCCGCCTTTTGATCCGCCGTGATCCTGACGGGCCCGTTTGCGCATTTCCGAGGCGTAGGCATCCGCCGCCGCGCGCGATCCGAGGATCCAGCCGATCACGATCCCGATCAGCAGGACACCAGGGATGTAGATGAAATGCGCGGCGGTGGGCATCAGGTGCGGCCGCTCCGCTTCAACTCCGATTCGAGCCGGGAGATTTCCTGCTTCACCGCGCCCAGACGGCGCGCCAGAGACAGCAGGTAGGCAAAGAACGCGAGCATGACGAAGGCATAGGCGGCAATCACCATCGGCGCCGCCGGCATTCGATCTTCGGGCGGGATCTCGGAGATGGGCTCGAACCCGTCCGGCGGTTTTTGCGCAGACGGCGTCTGCTGCAGGCGAAGTTGCCCAGGCACCCGCATGACGGACGGCTGTGGCAGCGTCTGATGAGCGGCCGGGAACGCCGCCCCGCTCGCGTCGCGCACGGGCGATCCAGTCGACATCATCACGAAAAGCGCGACCGAGACTCCTAGTGACGGCGCAGGCATGTCCTATTCATCCAGGGAAAGGTAGAGGGAGTCCATGCGCGCCCGCTGTTCCTCGAGGTGGACCCGAAGGCGAAGGAGCATCACGAAGAGCAGCGTGAACGCCGTGACACTCAGATAAAAGGGCACGCCGAACGACAACGGAAGCTTCGGAACGACGCTGGTCGGCGGATGAATCGTCCGCCAGTAGTTCACCGAGATGTAGATGAACGGCACGTTGGCGATGCCGAAGAGCGCCAGCCCGGCAGCCAGCTTGTCGGAACCTGGCCCCGCGTACCGCCGCACGAGCAGGTAGGCCACGCCGATCATCCAGCCGAGGAGGCTGGACGTGAGGCGGACGTCCCACTGCCACCAGACACCCCACGTCTTCCGGGCCCACAGCGGGCCGGTCACCAGCGCGATGGCGCCGAAGAGCACGAGGAGCTCCGCAGACGCCCATGCCACCCGATCGAACCTCGGGGAAGGATTCGCCAGGTAACGCGCGCTGGCGACACCGCACACGACGCCGGCCGTCAGGAACATCCAGGCGGAGGGCGTGTGGAAGTAGAAGATCTTCTGAACCAGCCCCATATCTCGTTCGTACGGAGCCAGCGCGATGAAGACCAGCGCCGCGATGAAGAGGGCGGCGCAGGCGACGGCGGTGCGCATGAACCAGGAAGGCATCGCTTATCTCTGTTCGTCGGTCATGAGCGGTTCGAAGGTCCAGAGCGCGAGCGTGATGAAGACCGCGTCGAACGAGATCAGCAGCTGCACCCAGAACCGCAGGAGCGCGTAGTCGACCTCAGGCTGCAGCAGCGCCGTCGTGCCGCGAACTCCCGCCATGATGACCGGAAATGTCAGCGGATACAACAGCACCGGCAGCAGCATGTCGCGGCTGCGCGCGCGCACGAGCATCGCCGCGAACAGCGTGCCGACGGAGGCGAACCCGAGGGTACCGGTCACCACGATGACGGTCAGCCAGACCGGATGTCTGAACATCGGCGCCTGGAAGAAGTAGGCGACGAGCGGCACGAGCAGCAGTTCGGCGGCGGTGAGCAGCGCCATCAGCCCGAGCAGCTTTCCGAGGTAGATGGCCGGCCGGGATGTGGGAGCGAGGAGCAGCGCTCGCAGCGTCTCGGACTGGCGCTCGCGCTCGAAGGTGCGGCCGAGCGCGAGGTTTCCGGAGAACATGATCGCAATCCACAGGACGCCGGCGCCGCCGTCTTCGGGCGGCTTCCCTTCCCTGACCAGGGCAAACGCAAATGCGAGAATGCACGAGATCGCGAAGAACAGCGTCGTGAAGGCGATCTCGCCGCTGCGCGTCTCGATCGTCAGGTCCTTCCGGACGATCAGCCAGATGGTCTGCAGGACGGACATGCTCAGCCGCGGCGTCTCACTGCGCTTCCCTGCCGATGACGTGCCGGTAGATCGATCGCAGCCCCTCCGGCCGTGCGATTGCCTGGGCAACGCGGCCGTCGCGGAGGAAGATGGCTTCGTCCAGCAGCCCGTCGGCGATGTCGAGATCGTGGGTGGCGAGCACGACCATGGCGCCGGCCGCGCGAAGCTGCTCGAGGCGTGCGACGAGCGCGCCGGCCGATACGTCGTCGAGGCCGGTGAACGGCTCGTCGAGGAGGACCAGCCGCGGATTCTGAATCAGTGCGCGCTCCAGCGCCACCCGCTGCCGCATGCCTCGCGACAGGCTGCTCACCGGGTCATCAGCACGATCGCTCAACCCCGCACGGGCGAGCGCATCGGTCGCCGCCCCGTAGCGGTCGTGGATCGAATAGAGCCCGCCGAAGAAGGCGAGATTCTCACGCGCTGTCAGCTCGCCATAGAGGAACAGGTCATGTCCGAGCACGCCGATACGCGCGCGGACCTGCGAGCGGTGCGAATCGTGTTGCAGGTCGCCGTAGCGAATGCGTCCGCTCGAGGGGCGCATGAGCGTGGCGAGAACGGACAGCATGGTGGACTTGCCCGCGCCGTTCGGGCCGAGCAGGCCGAGGATCCGGCCGCGCTGGATCTGGAATGAGACGCGCGAAAGGGCACGCCGGCGGCCGAAGTCGCGGGAGACGTTCTCGGCAGCGACCTCGTGGAAGTCAAGCACGGCTCACGGCTCGCGCTGCGTGCCGCGCCCGCTATGCGGCAACGCCCTCCCCGCCTCCGCGGGGCGTCGTGCCTGGCACATCCAGTTCGCCGTAGATCTGTTCGAGGTCCTTGAGCAGCCGCTCGCGACGGGCAGCATACCGCTCCTCGGAGATCGAGCCGGCGCGCCGCCCACGCTCGAGGTCCTCGAGTTTGCCGAGCAGCGCCTCGCGCCGATGGACGAGCGCGTCGCGTGCGTTGGCGTCGGCCTTGCGTCCGGCCAGCGACAGCCACACGCCGATGCCGAGGATCGCCAGCGCGCCCAGCACGGCAATCGTCGAGGCCACACGGCTCTGCGCCGGGAGATTGGAGAGCTGGAGCGTCAGCGAGGATCCAGCAGGCATCGGGGCGCCGCTGCCGACCGTATAAACGGTGCCGTCGTCGGTCCGGCGTTCCTCCATCTGCGGCATCTGCGGTGACGAGACGCGCACGTCGTTGACTCGTTCGACCGCAACCATCCACTCCTGGACCGCAACGGGCCACGTTTGCGTGACGGTGTGCTCGTGACCGGAATAGCGCAGCTCGTAGATGAGGCTGACCTTGGTCGTTCCCGGGTTGAAGGGACCCTCGACCGTCAGACGGGATCCCTCGATGCGAGCCGACTTCGGCGATCCCTCACGAAGCTCGGCGCCGACAGCCGCGCGCGGGAGGTCGAGCACGAACGGACCGGTGTCGACTCGCGTCCTCGCGCTGTTGACGATGTCGAGGTCGTAGAAGAAGCGCAGGACGTCGCTCTGAAAGTCGCCGACGATTCGAGTGCCTGCCCCCAGCACGACCACGCCTTTCACCGGCGCCGCCGCCAGTGCCTCGGCCTCTTCCCGTTTCCGGCGCTCCGCCGCGGCTGCGAGATTGGCGACGAGAATCACGCGCAGTCCACCGGTCGTCGGGACCGTGAACGGATCCGAGATGAGCTTTTCGCCGGCGACGACCGCCTCCGCTCGCGCCTGCCCGCCGCCTGGCAGATCGCGAAATTCGGCGCGCCCGCCCTCGTCGGTCGTGGCGGTGCGAGTCTTGCCGTCGACCGACACGGTGACCGGCTGCCCGGCGATGTTGTTGCCGAGGCCTTCACGGACGACGCGAACCGTGACGACTCCGTTCGCCAACTCGCCGGCGGGAATCGCCTTTCCGTGGATCATCTCCGGCGCCGGCATGTTGTTCTGCGCCAGAGCGCCGATGCCGGTGACCAGCACCAGCGCGGCACCAAGGACGAAGGTGCGCGCGTTCATGCCGCACCCAGCCTGGCGCCACACGCCTTGCAGAAGCGAGCGTCAGCATCGTTGCGGGTGCCACAGCTCCCGCAGGCGGCCACATCACGGTCCATGGTGGCCGCCGGTGAGAGGCGGCCAGCCGAGGCCTCCTCATCGCCGGATTCAGCTGGAGCACGCTTCTCCACCGCTGTGGCCACCGCGGCCGCCGGCTGCGCGAGGCGACGGGTGATCTCGCTCTCGATCTCGGCACGATACCCGGTGCCGGCGTCCAGCTGACGAAGGATCCTCATCGCGCGGGCTCTCAACCGGGCGCTCATCTCGGAGAAATCCTTCTCGGAGACCTTGCCCATCGCCCGATCGAATTCGAGCTCTTTGATGGAGCGGAGGACGAGTGTCTTCTCACGCTCCAGGGCGGCGCGCGTGCGGCCGCCGATGATCGCCGGCGCGCTCGGTCCCCTGCCACTTGCGAAAGGCAACAGCGTTCGCAGCGCGGCGACGCCGATGGCGCCCGCAGCGAAGACCGTGAGAATGAGCGCAACCCGGACGGAGGACGGCAGGTAACCGGCGCGCAGCGCCACGGCCGATGCGCTGATCAACGCCGCAAGGGTGAACAGCTGCCAGGCCTGAAAGGGGGCGCGTTCCCGCGGGGTTTCAGGGTGCCGCACGAGGAGCTGCGCGTCAGTCGAGGTCTCGGAGCTCATCGTCCAGGCGCGCGCTGAGCGCCGAATCGACACCGGCATCGCCGGCGACCGCAGGCGCGGCCGGCCGCGACCAGCGTCGCGCCGTCATGACGATGACGACGAGGGCGGCGCCCGCCGCGGCGTACGGGAAGAGCCACGCCAGGCGGTTGAAGCCGCGATCGATGGGCGATGCCAGGATGTCCTGGCCCATGTCGCGCACGAAGATCGCCAGAATCTCCTCGCGGCTCTTGCCTTCGGCGAGCAGGGCGCGAAGCTTCTTGCTCTGCGCGGCGTGTCCGTGGCAGTTCGGCATACCGCAGCTGGCCAGCGTGCGGCGGCAGGCACCGCACGTACACATCAGCTCGCCCTCGATCTTCCGCTCCACATCGCTGCGCTGTTCGATCTTGCCGGTCGTCGTGGACTGCGCCGTTCCAGTCACCGGCAGCAACACCAGCATGAAGAAGAGGAGGCTCGTGGTTGCCGCATTGGCGGGGATCCTGACGAGCGCGGCAGCGAAGAGCGTCTCGGGCAGCAGGGCAATACCGGTTCCGATCGCCATCACGCCGAAACCGAGCCACAGCCAGTTGACCAGCGGATTGATATGGAAATCCAGGCTGGCCTCCTGCGTGCCTGGCTCGAACGAGGCCAGAAACACGTAAACGTCCTGCGCGAACGACCGCCAGATCGCCGTCTCGGTGGTCGGACTGTCCTCGTGGCCGTGGAAGTACCACCGCGCGGGATACATCGTGGTGAGTTCCTTGCCGTCACGAAGCACCGTGACCTGCGCGGTGACCATCTGCTTCTGCGCATCGTCGTGCGTCTTCAGCGAGTCGTAGCGCAGCACGAACTCTCCGACTTTCACCTGCTGGCCCGGCGTAAGGCTCGCCTTCTCCTCGATCTTGAAACCCTTGCCGGCAAAGCCGAGGAAGATGAGCACGATGCCCAGGTGGACGACGTAGCCGCCGTAGCGGCGCTTGTTGCGGCCCACGAGACCGACGAGCGCCGTGAAGCGATCCGTGCCCGTCACCCCGGCACGGACGCCGGCACCGCGCCAGAACTCCTGGCCGACCGTGCCCACCACGAACGCGCAGAGCGCGAAGCAGAGTCCTGAAGACCACACGCGCACGCCGAGTGACACCAGCAGTCCGGCCGTGACGACCGCGAATCCGACCGGAATGAGGAACTGGTCGCGCAGGTTGACGAGCGTCGAGCGACGCCATGCCAGCAGCGGTCCGATGCCGGTCAGAACGAGCAGGATGAGACCAATCGGCCGCATCCACTGATTGAAGAACGGCTCCGCCACGGTGAGACGCTGCCCGGTGACCGCCTCGCTCAGCGTGGGGAACATCGTGGCGAACAGCACGAAGAACGCTGAAAACAGCAGGATCCAGTTGTTGACCAGGAACGCGGCTTCGCGCGACACCCACGAGTCGAGCTCGTTGCGGGCCTTGAGAAGCGGCAGCCGGTAGATCACGAGGCCGAAGCTGAACGTCAGCAGCGCGATCATGAACACGATGAACATGCGCGCCAGCTCAGGATCCTGCCCGAACGCGTGCACCGACTGCACGACACCGGAACGGGTCATGAAGGTGCCGAAGATCGTGAGGAAGAAAGTCGTGATCACGAGCGTCACGTTCCAGACGCGCAGCATCCCGCGGCGCTCCTGGACCATCACCGAATGCAGGAATGCGGTTGCCGTGAACCACGGAAGCAGTCCGGCGTTCTCGACCGGGTCCCACATCCAGTAGCCGCCCCAGCCGAGCTCCTCGTAAGCCCAGATCATGCCCAGGCCCAGGCCGACGCTGAGGAACAACCACGCCACCATCGTCCAGCGGCGGACGGCTCGCAGCCAGGCGTCGTCCAGGTAGCCGGTGATGAGCGCCGACATGCCGAAGGCAAAGGGGATGGTGAGGCCGACGAAGCCGAGGTACATGGTGGGCGGGTGGATCACCATGTAGAAGTTCTGCAGCGCCGGGTTGAGGCCGCGACCCGCGGTGTTCGTCTCGGTCAGATAGGTGGCGAACGGATTGTTGTGCACCACCATCAGCAGCAGGAAGAACATCTGCACGCCGGAGATGACCGCGACGACGTAAGGGATCAGCTCGCGATGCCGCTCTCTGTTGACGTACACCGCCACGCTGCCGAAGAGCGACAGCAGGAACACCCAGAACATGATGGAGCCGTCGAGCCCGCCCCAGTACGACGTGATCTTGTAGAAGAGCGGAAGGGCGGCATCCGAGTAGCGGTGGACGTACTTGATGTTGTACTCGCCGGCAAGGAAGGCGTAGAGGATCACGCCCGAGGCTGCCGCCATGATGGCCGCCACGAGGTAGAACGCGCCGATGCCGCTTTCGATCAGCGCGTTCGAGCGCCGGCGCGCGCCCGCCACGGCAATCGCCGCCGAGTAGGCGCTGACAACGAAGGCGGCAAGCAGCAGGTAGTAGCCGAGCGAAGCCATCGCTACAGTCCGTTCCCGTCAATCAGCCTGGGCAACGATCTTCGGCCCCTTCCCCGGGCTTTCCTCGTACTTCGAAGGACATTTGGCGGACATGTCGCTGGCGATGAACCGCTGGCCCGTGAGCACCCCCGTCAGCACGACCTCGGAATCGTCCTTGAACGCATCCGGGGGTGACCCGACGAACGAGGCCTGTATCACCTTGCCGTTGCGCTGCACCTCGAAGCGATATTCACGTGTCGCCCTGTTCCGTGTAATCGATCCTGCCTTGACGTAGCCATGCACCTTGAGCGGCTTGCCTTCCCACGCGTGCGGCTCCGCCATGACCTCGTCAACGAACTTGTAGTACTGCAGGTTCTCGTTGAGCGAGGTGAACAGGAGTGCACCGAACGCGGCCGCGAGCACTGCCGACGTAATGCCGATCTTCGCTGCTTTGTGGCTCATATATAAGGACTTCGAGGAAGTGTTAACACCGCTCAGGATACCAGTATTCCCGCCTCCGTGCACATGCGGTAAACGAGCGCAACCGGCAGGCCCACCACGTTCGAGTACGAGCCTTCGATTCGCCTGACGAACCGGGACGCCAGCCCCTGGATCGCGTATGCGCCGGCCTTCCCCATCGGCTCACCGCTGGCGACGTACCAGTCGAGTTCGTGGGGTCTCAACACGTCGAACTCGACGGTGGTCGATTCCACCCGGCAGACGATGGCCCGTGTGAGGCTCGACGGCTCCGCTGCGTCTGAGACGACACAGACCGCCGTGAGGACGATGTGGGTCCGACCCGAGAGCGACTCGAGCATATGCCGCGCATCGGCCGCATCCCGCGGCTTTCCAAGAGCCCGTCCGCCGTTGACGACGACGGTATCGGCGGAGAGGATGGCGCGCCGTTCGCCTGCCGCAATGACGGCGCGCGCCTTGACCTCGGCGATCCGCCGGACGTATTCCTCCGGCGACTCGTCAGGGTGCGGCGATTCGTCGACCTCCGACACGCGTACGTCGAACGCTATGCCGGCAGCGCGCAGCAGATCCGCGCGCCGAGGGGAGGCCGACGCAAGAACAAGAGTGGGCATGTGGGTTTCGCAGAACCGAGCTTCAGCTCGGTTCACACGCAGTCCGCCTGACCCGAGCTTCAGCCCGGTTCCAAATTGAACATCCGATATCAGCCGTGTACGATTCGGACGCCATGCGCCCTGTTAGTACTTCGATCCCCGATGCCCTGGCAACCATCCTCCGCAAGGCGCCTCTCACCGACGAGAAAGTGTCGTTCGCGTGGCGGACTGCGGTCGGCCCGGCCGTGGACAAGGCAACGGCAATCGAGCTCCGGAACGGCATCCTGTTCGTTCGCGCAAAAGACGAGGCGTGGCGGCGCGAGGTCGAGCGGTCCGCAGCAGTCGTTCGCGCGCGGCTCGACTCTCTGCTCGGCAAAGGCATCGTTCGAACAATCCGGGTGGAACCTCGATGACGGCGCCCTGCATGACCCGCTGCCGCTAAGATGAAGTCATGCAGGAAGCAGTGATCGTCTCGGCGTGCCGGACGCCTACCGGGAAATTCCTCGGGACCCTGAAGGCCTTTTCCGCGACCGACCTCGGTGCCCTGGTCGTGCGGGAAGCCGTACGCCGCGCCGGCATCGAAGCCGCCTCGGTCGACGAATGCATCATGGGCAACGTCGTGTCGGCCGGGCTCGGCCAGGCCCCGGCGCGTCAGGCGGCGCTCCGCGGCGGCCTCGCCGACCATGTCGCAGCACTGACGATCAACAAGGTGTGCGGGTCGGGGCTGAAGGCGGTCATGCTGGCGGCGCAAGGCATCGCGACCGGCGACACCGAGATCGCCGTCGCTGGCGGCATGGAGTCGATGAGCAACGCCCCCTACCTGCTCGATCGCGTACGCGAAGGGCTGCGCATGGGAAACGGCCAGGTGATCGATTCCATGATCCAGGACGGCCTCTGGTGCTCGTTCGAGCAGTGGCACATGGGACAGGCCGGTGAAGTGGTCGCCTGCGAATACGGTGTGTCGCGCACGGCACAGGACACGTTCGCGGTCGAGAGTCACCGGAAAGCGGCCGCGGCCACTGCAGAGGGACGTTTGGCGGCCGAAATCCTGCCGGTCGCGATTCCCCAGAAGGGTCGTCCTGCGACGTCGTTCGAGCGTGACGAGTCGATTCGCGCCGACACCAGCCTCGAGGCGCTCGCAGCGCTGCGCCCGGCGTTCAAGAGCGACGGCACGGTCACGGCCGGCAACGCTCCACCCGTCAACGATGGTGCGGCAGCACTCGTGGTGATGGCCGCTCACCGCGCTGCGGCCCTCGGAGTCGAACCGTTGGCGCGAATCGTCGCGCAGGCCACGAGCGGCCTGCCGCCGAAGTTGATCCTGATGACGCCGGTCGAAGCGGTGCGACGTGTGGCGTCCAAGGCTGGCTGGAAGCTGGACGAGGTCGACCTGTTCGAGATCAACGAAGCCTTCTCGGTGCAGATCGTTGCGGTGCTGCAACAGCTCGCGATCGACCCGGCGAAGGTCAACGTCAATGGCGGCGCCGTTGCACTCGGACACCCGATCGGCGCCAGCGGCGCACGAATCCTCACCACGCTGCTCTACGCCTTGAAGCAGCGCCGTCTCCGGCGCGGAATCGCCGCGCTGTGCCTGGGCGGCGGCAACGGAGTGGCGCTGGCCGTCGAGCGTGTCTGATTCGCCTGAGGGACCCGGTCCGGCGGCCGTGGCAGAAACCGCACCGCCGAGCGGCCGCGGGGCGCGCCGATCCTGCACATGCCGCGCCTGGAGGCGAAAGTGGTCGCCGGGCAGTAACTCATTGACTGATAAGAGTGAGCGAGCCTGTTTCTCGCTTCGTTTCGGCTTGACTTTCGCTCGGCACGTCCTTAGGATCAGCCCGGCTGTGACCTGCCCTGTCCCTCTACACCCGCATACTCACGAACAACCTGGAACGCCGGGTGTGGTCGGGCACACGGGCGTCGGAAACCAGGCTGCCGCAACCGTTCGCTCCGGCCGCGTTCGCGCTTCAGCCGGTGCTGCTCGGTCCGTTATGCGGCTCGAAACGTGAACTCTGTACTCGTTGCCGCGGAAGCCGCAGAACGGACCAGGCGCGCGGAGCGCGCCCAGAAGATACTGGTTTGAGCCAGAGGCGCAGCGCCTCTGGTCGAAGGAGACCGCATGGCCCTCGATGATCTCAAGGAACGCACCAGAGCCCTCGACATTGCCGTCGGGCAGATCGAGAAACAGTTCGGCAAGGGCTCGATCATGCGCCTCGGACAGCGCAACCAGATTGCGCCAATCGAGGCGATCTCCACTGGCGCCATCAGTATCGACTATGCGCTCGGCATCGGCGGTCTGCCGCGCGGCCGGGTCACCGAAATCTTCGGTCCCGAGTCGTCGGGAAAGACCACGCTGGCGCTGCAGGTGATCGCCGAGGCGCAGCGCGCCGGCGGCATGGCCGCGTTCGTCGATGCCGAGCATGCGCTCGACGCCCAGTACGCGCAGAAGCTCGGCGTCGATTTGGAGAATCTGCTCGTCTCACAGCCGGATCACGGCGAGCAGGCGCTCGAGATCGTCGAGGTGCTGGTGCGTTCCAACAGCATCGACGTCGTGGTCGTCGACTCGGTGGCGGCCCTCGTGCCGAAGGCCGAGATCGACGGCGAGATGGGCGAAGCGCAGATGGGGCTGCAGGCGAGGCTGATGTCGCAGGCGCTCCGCAAGCTGACCGGCATCGTGTCGAAGTCGAAGACGACACTGATCTTCATCAACCAGTTGCGCGAGAAGATCGGCGTCATGTTCGGGAACCCCGAGACGACGACCGGCGGGCGGGCGCTGAAGTTCTACGCGTCAGTACGTATCGACATCCGCCGCATCGCCAGCATCAAGGACGGCGACCAGATCGTAGGCGGCAGGACGCGTGTCAAGGTCGTCAAGAACAAGGTCGCGCCACCGTTCCGCGAGGCCGAATTCGACGTGATGTACGGCGAAGGCATCTCACGCGAAGGCGACCTGCTCGACCTCGCCGTCGAGAAGCGGATCATCGAGAAGAGCGGGGCCTGGTTCGCCTATGGCGGCGAGCGTCTCGGACAGGGCCGGGAAAACGCGAAGCAGTTCCTCAAGGACAACGCCGACGTGCGTCGGGCGATCGAGGAGCGGGTCCGCAAGGAGCTGGGTCTGGTGGGGGCTGCTGAAATCGCCGCGGTGTAAGGCCGGTCAGTCAGCTCTTCGCTCGGTGTCGGGCGCCCAGTCGGGCGTCCGGCGCCGGCGCTTGGGGAAGCACGATACCTCTGAGAGCGCGTCTGGACCCGGATATCTGAACCTCTGCTGACCGCTGCGATCGGCTCGCCTTTCGGTTCTGGCCTTGTTCTGTGCCAGCCTGTTCACAAACCGGATAACTGTAGCCATCGACGCTCCCGTGGTGCGCTGTCCCCCAACAGCAGAGGCAAGAGCTCGGCCAGTACCGCGCCGCCCGAAATACTCGAAATACTGAGTGATTTCCTTGCGCAGCCACACGGATGCGTTTGGTCTGAATACAGTCGGGCTTGCGTATCAATACACTTCCACGACGCCGGTTGGCCTGCTCCACGCTCCGGCTGCCGGGAAACGGGTGAAAAAAGCCGCGTGATATACTCACCAGCCTTTCACCTCTTTTTTGGGCGCCGTTCGAGGCCAGGTAGCTCAGTTGGTAGAGCATACGACTGAAAATCGTAGTGTCGGCGGTTCGATTCCGTCCCTGGCCACCACCTGACGCCCCCTTGCAGCGGTTCCCGCAGAGCTCTCATCCCGAGCGTGTGGTTTTGCCGGCCGGTCCGCTCAATGGAGCCGCCAGCGCGAGTTTGACCTGATCGGACGCGCGTCGTAACCTGACCGGGTCACCGCTCCGAGGAGTAGTCATCGTGCGCCGAGTCATTCCGTTTCTCGCCCTCATCGCGGTCGTCGCCGGCTGCTCCAAGCAGGCGCCAGCGCCCAAAGAGGGCACCGAAGCCGCCAGCCCCGCGGCGTCAGCCACCCCCCTGGCCCCAGGCGATCCACCGCCAGCCTCGGCGCTGCCGGGAGGCCCGACTGGACCGGCGGCGAAGCCGATTCCGGCGGAGCTGCCAGCAGTCATCGCCCGGGTGAACGGCGAGGACATCAGCAAGTCCGACTTCGAAGTCGCCGTCCGCAACGTCGAGGCGCGTGCCGGCAGCCCGGTGCCGGCGAGCGAACGGGACCGCGTGTTTCATGGAGTCCTCGACGAGCTGATTGGCTACAAGCTGCTGCTGCAGGAATCCCGCGCCCGCAAGATGAGCGTGCCGGAAACCGACATCGACGCGCGGATGGTCGAAGTCAAGCGCCAGTTCCCCTCCGAAGACGCGTTTCAGAAAATGCTCGCCGAACGCAAGATCACGGTGCAGCAGGTGCGCTCGGAGATGAAGAGCGAGATGGTCGTGAACCGTCTCATCGAAGCGGAGATCGCTTCAAAGATCGCCGTCGCTGGTGACGATGTCGCTTCCTTCTACAAACGCAATCCCAAGGAATTCGAGGTCCCGGAACGAGTCCGCGCCAGCCACATCCTCATCGCGGTTCCGGCTGGCGCCGATGCGGCGACCAAGACGAACGCGCTCACCAAGGCGAGCAGTATCCTCAAGACCGTGCGCGGCGGCGGCGACTTCGCACTGCTCGCCCGCGAGAACTCGCAGGACCCGGGCAGCGCCGCCAACGGCGGCGATCTCGGCTTCTTCCAGCAGGGGCAGATGGTCGGTGCCTTCAACGACACGGCGTTCAAGCTTGGCAAGGGCGAGGTCAGCGACGTTGTCGAAACCGAATTCGGGTACCACATCATCAAGGTGACCGACAAACAGCCGAGTCGCGCGGTGACGCTCGACGAAGCGCGTCCGCAGATCGAGAAGTACCTGCAGGGGGTCAACAGGAAGAAGGCGACCGAGGCCTTCGTTCAGTCGCTGCGCGCCAAGGGGAAGATCGAGGTGTTCATCTGACGTGACGGCCGGAAACGATGCCGCCGGCGCGATGCGCGTCGACGTGTGGCTCGACATCGCCTGCCTGTTCAAGACGCGCTCGGAGGCAAAGCGCGCGTGCGAGGGCGGCAAGGTCGACGTCAACGGCGAGCACGCCCGGCCCAACCGGCTCGTCCGCGAGGGCGACCGCCTGCGAATCAGCCGTGGCTTCGGGCGCTATCAGGACGTCGTCGTCCGCATCCTCATCGATCAGCACGTGAAGAAGTCGGAGGCCAGGGCGCTCTACGACGACGTGACACCGGTACCGACGCCAGCGGAGATCGAGATGCGCCGGATGGAGCGGACGTATCGGGCTGCGGCTCAGGCGGCCGGCACTCCCGATCGGAGACGGCGACGCGAGATCCGGCGTCTCAAGGGACTGTAACGGCTGCCCACGTAGTTGCCAACGTAGGATGCGCTTGTGCCGCGGAATCAGGAAGTCATCCGTCAGTGGCGGGTACTGCACCTGTTGGAGTCGTCACGCCACGGCGCTTCGATAGACGCGCTGGCATCTGAGCTCGACGTCACGACACGGACAATCCGCCGCGATCTCGCCGCGCTTCAGGAAGCGGGCTTCCCGCTGTACGACGAGCGTGACGACGATGGTCACGTTCGATGGCTGCTCGAGGGGCAGGCGCTCAAGGGGCTCGAAGCCGGGTTCACCCTGTCGGAGCTGTGTGCGCTGTACCTCAGCCGGCACCTGCTGGAGTCGGTGACCGGTACTCCCTTTCAGCGCGACCTGATGCAGGCGTTCGCGCGGCTCGAGAAGATGCTGTCGCCGCGCATGCGCCAGTTCCTCGACCGGCTGCCCTCGGTGCTCGCCGCCAAGCCCGGACCGCGCGTCCGCGGCGGCGAGTCGGCCGAGCTGCTCGTGGCACGGCTCCTCGAAGCGACACTCCATTTCCGATCCGCTCGCATGCGCTACCACTCGGTCTCGAGCGGGCGTGACAAGGATTATCTGGTCCACCCGTATCGCCTCCTGTTCGCACAAGGGGGGATGTACCTGCTGGCGTATGTTCCCGAATACGGAAACGTGCGCACCTTCGCCATCGATCGGATTGCATCGGTGTCGCTCGAAAAGGAGACGTTCACACCGAAGCCGCACATCGCCGAGGACGTGTTTGCCAACTCGCTCGGCGTGAACACCGGACCGGCGGCGCCGGTGGAGATCGTCTTCGATCGGCGAGTCGCGCCGTACGTTCGCGCCCGGGTCTGGCATGCGTCCCAGCGCGTGCGCGACGAAGCCGACGGCGGAGTCACGCTGTCGATGGATGTCTGTCACGACTGGGCTCTCAGAAGCTGGATTCTGAGCTGGGGACCGTTTGCGCAGGTGGTGACGCCGCCCGCTCTGGCCGCCGACGTTCGTGCGGACCTGGAGTCGGCGGCGGGACGGTATGAGGACGGGCCGGCGCCGCGCCGCGCACGCGCAGGCCGGACCTGAGTCGAGCCGAACATGCTTCGAATCTTCTCGCCTTTCGCCATGCTCGCCGGCGTGATCCTGCTGCTGCTGGTCACGCCGACGATCGTCGGGTTCTACACGGACTGGCTCTGGTTCGGCGAAGTCGGATATCAGCCCGTCTTCACGACGATGCTGCGTGCTCAGGCACTGCTGTTCCTGACTGCGTTCGTCGTGGCATTCGCCTGGCTGGCCTTCAACGTTCAGGTCGCCCTGCGGTCGATGCGCCACTCCAGGCTGGTCATCACGACGCGCGATGGCATCGAGCTCAGGCTCCCTGGTCCGCAGCAGTTGCGATCGCTCGTGCTGGTCGTCGCCATGCTCCTCGCCGTCGTGGTGGGACTGTGGGCATCGCGCGAGTGGGAAACATGGCTTCTCTGGCGATACGCCGTCCCGTTCGGCCAGGCGGATCCGATCCTCGGCTACGACGTCGGCTTCTTCGTCTATTCGCTTCCCTTTCTGCAGTTCGTCCGCGGTCTGCTTCAAGCGCTCGTCGTCCTGGCCGCGCTGGGCTCCGGCGCGATCTACCTGTTGACCGGCAACCTGACGTCCGGCCTGCGGATGACATTCTCCATGTCGCCGCTGGCACGAAAGCATCTTTCGCTGCTGGCGGCAGCGTTTCTCCTGCTGCTGGCATTCGGCGCCTGGATCGGGCGGGCGGAGTACCTCGTCCAGGCATCAGCCCACATCCATGGGGCCAGCTACGCCGACGTGCACGCGCGGATGCCGATGGCGCTGGTGCTGACCGCGGCGGCGGTGATGGGCGCCGCGCTCGCCGCCTTGCACGCGACGACGGCGCGCCGCTGGCCGCTGCCGGCGGCCTTCGCGCTTTACGTGGCGGTCGCCGCCGCCGGTCAGATCTACGGCAACGTGCTGCAGCGCCTGGTGGTGTCGCCGAACGAGCAGGCGCTCGAGACGCCGTTCATCCGGCACAACATCGACGCCACGCGGCGCGCGTTCGGCCTGGACGGAATCGAGGAACGCCAGATATCAGGAGACGAGCAGCTCACGCGCGACGACATCGCACGCAACGCCGACACGCTGCAGAACGTACGGCTGTGGGATCACGATCCGCTCCTCGACACATTCGGACAACTGCAGGTCATCCGCACGTACTACGACTTCGAGCACGTCGACAACGATCGCTACCGGATCGACGGCACACTGCGGCAGGTGATGCTCTCGGCCCGGGAGCTCAATACGATGGCGCTGCCGAACAAGACCTGGATCAACGAGCGGCTGACGTTCACGCACGGCTTCGGGTTGACGCTCGGGCCGGTGAATCAGGTCACCGACCAGGGTCTGCCGGTGCTCTTCGTCAAGGACATTCCGCCGCAGACGGTTCCCGACCTCAAGATCGATGAGCCGAGCATCTACTTTGGCGAGCTCTCGAACGACTACGTCATCGTCCGCACGCGCACCGAAGAACATCACTACCCCAGGGGCGACAAGCCGGTGCTGACGAAATACGCCGGTTCCGGCGGCGTGCCGATCGGCTCGCTCTGGCGGAAGCTGCTCTTCGCGGCCAGGTTCGGCTCCTATCAGATCCTGCTGAGCAACGACATCGGGCCCGAGAGCCGGATCCTGTTCAATCGGCGGATCGCTCAACGGATCAACGCGGTGGCGCCGTTTCTGGGCCTCGACCCCGATCCGTACCTGGTATTGGCGGACGGCAGGCTCTTCTGGCTCCACGATGCCTACACCACCTCCCGCCTGTATCCGTACTCGAGCCCGTCGCCCACGGCCCGCGTGAACTACATCCGCAACGCGGTCAAATTCGTGATCGACGCCTACAACGGCACCATGACGGCGTATCTTGCGGACGAACGCGACCCGATCGCGCGCACCTACGCGCGCGCGTTCCCGGGTTTGTTCAAACCGCTCTCATCGATGCCGCCGGCCATCCGCGCGCACGTCCGGTATCCGGAGGGCATCTTCGGCGTGCAGGCGGAACGGTACGCCACCTATCACATGACCGAGCCCTCGGTGTATTACAACCGCGAGGATCTCTGGCAGATCCCTGCTGCCGATCAGCCGACGGCCGGTCGCGCCGCTGCGATGGAACCGTACTACACGATCATGCGGCTGCCGGGGGAACGCGAGGCGGAGTTCATCCAGATGCTCCCCTTCACGCCCGCGAGCCGCGAGAACCTCGCTGCGTGGCTGGTGGCGCGAAGCGACGGCGAGCACTATGGCCGTCTGAGCGCGTTCGAGTTCCCGAAGCAGAAGACCGTCTACGGGCCGCGGCAGATGATCGCCCGTATCAGCCAGGATCAGACGATCTCGCCGCAGATCACCCTCTGGAACCAGCAGGGCTCGCAGGTGATCTGGGGCACGCTGATGGTGATTCCGGTCGAGGAATCGCTGATCTACGTGCGTCCGCTGTACCTCCGCGCCTCGGGAGGACGCATCCCCGAGCTGACCCGCGTTGTCGTCGCCTACCAGGACGACATCGTCATGGAGCGGACGCTGGACGACGCGGTGGCGCGTCTCTTTGGCGGTCCGTCGCGTTCAAGGCCGTCAGGTGAGGAGCAGACGCGATCGCGCGATACGGCATCACCGCCGATCGAAGCGCCTGCCGGCGGCGAGCTCGGCCAGCTGGCCGCCGAGGCGCGCGCCCACTACGAGCGAGCCGTTCAGGCGCAACGGGCCGGCGATTGGGCCAAGTACGGAGAGGAGATCACCCTGCTCGGCCAGACGCTCGAGCGCATGCAGCGGCCTGGCGGCCAGTCGCCAAAACGCTGATTGGCGGCGTCGTTCGAGCGTTCACCCTGCGCCTGGTGTGTCGGGTTCGGTGAGGAGCCACGCCCTCAGCACCTCGGCCACCGTCCATGCCTGCGCGATGCACCCTCGAGGTGTAAACGGATAGTCGGCGTCGAAGATTTCACTGAGCGTGCCGACACCGGCCTCGTCGAGATGCGCCTTGAACCCCTCGACGCACTGGCGTGCGGCGGCGCGATCCTCCGGCCGGACCTTGAGCCACGCGTCCACGAATGGTCCGATCAGCCAGCCCCAGACCGTTCCCTGGTGATATGCCGCGTCGCGCGCCCGCAGGTCGCCGTAGTACTGCGGCCGGTAGTCACGGTGACCTGGCGCGAGGGATCGCAGACCTACCGGCGTCAGCAGACGCTCGCGCACCACGTCGAAGACCGGCTGCCAGCGGTCGCGGTCGAGGATGGGGTATTCAAGAGAGATCGCCAGCACCTGGTTCGGACGGCACGCCGAATCGTCGCCCTGCTCGCCGTCTATGACGTCGTACAGGTATCCGCCCTCCTCGTACCAGAACCTCGCGTTGAATGAGCTCCGGGTTCGCTCGGCGTGACCGTCGACTTCGGTCGCCATTGGATCGCCCTCTTCGCCAAGCCACTGCGCCATCAGCCGCAGGGCGTTGTACCAGAGCGCGTTGATCTCCACGGTCTTGCCGCGGCGAGGGGTCACGACCCAGTCGTCGACCTTCGCGTCCATCCAGGTGAGCTGGTAGCCATCCGCGCCCTGGCGCAGCAACCCGTCGGCCGGATCGACGCCGATGCCGAAGCGCGTGCCGGTGAGGTGGTGCTGGACGATCGATTTCAGGGTCGGCAGCAGCTGACGCAGCGTGACGCGATCTCCGCTGAGAGTCAGGTATCGGGCGATGGCGTGGAAGAACCACAAGGTCGCGTCGGCCGTGTGGTAGAGGCCCTCCTTTGTCCCTTCCGGAAACATGTTCGGAATGAGGCCGTCGCGCACGTAGTGCGCGAAGGTCCGCAGGATGTATCCCGCTTCGCGCTGCCGCCCTGTGCACAGCGTCAGCCCCTCCAGGCTGATCATCGTGTCGCGGCCCCAGTCGGTGAACCAGTGGTAGCCGGCGATGACGGTGCGAACCTCGTCGCCTGCGGCGCGCGCGCGCGCCGCTTCCTCGGCTCGGCCCGCCGGCGAAATGATGAACTGGTCGGCGGCGAGGACCAGCTCGGCTCCGAAATCCGTGAGCCGCGCCTCCTTCATCGACTCGATGAGGCGCCGGCGCCGGTGCCGCTCGGCGCCCAGGAGCTCGTCCGGCTCGAGGGCGCCAATCGTCTCCCACGACTCCGTCGAGGCGACGAGCGTCCCGGGAGCGTCGGGGGTAAGGGTCAGACGGAAGTAGCCCGGCAGCCAGAGATCGCCGCGCGAGTCGTAGCCTCTACTCTCTTCGAGCTCGTACGACACATCGTGAATGGTTTCCGGCACCACGGTAAACGCCTTGTCACGCCCGTAGACGAACAACCGCAGCGGTGGCAGATTCGCTTCCGGGTCGATCTCGAACCGATCCCCGACGGCGCGCAGCGTATACGGTGCCGCCAGCTGCTGGCTGACCGGCGCGTCGTGCAGCCGGAAGGCCACGAGCGGCGAGAGCTCGATACGAACGGCAGTGCTCGACAGCGGTGTGTAGACGATGTGGGTGGTGTTCTGCTGAAAGGGCATCACCACCCGCTTCTCGAAACGGATACCCTCGACGTCGTAGACCCAGACCGGCAGTCCTGCCTCGATCCGGCATTCCATCAGGTACTTCGAACAGTCGAACTCGCGGCCCTGCGGGTTTTCGGTGATCGCGGGCAGCGACACGAGCCGCCCGTCCGGCAGACGCAGGCGCTCCCAGAGATGGGTGAGCACCACGGTCCGGCCGAACGGCGTTGGCAGAGCCGCCACGAGCAGCGCGTGATAGCGGCGTGTGATCGCACCGCTGATGGTGCCTGACGCGTAGCCTCCGAGGCCATTGGTCACCAGCCATTCCTTCGAAACCAGCGACCTGTGCCCTTCCTCGCTGCGCTCCCAGGTGAGCTCTCGAACGAGCTCCGACTCAGATCGCTCGAGCACCGCCATCGTCGTTCTCCACCGGCCGAAGCACGACGGCCGCCTGGCCGGGAATGCGCCATCCCGAGGCGCTCACGACATCAGCGGTGCCCGTGCCTCCGTAGTCCGGGTGTTCGCTCGACCAGCGCAGCTCCCACCTCGAACCGCGAGGCGGAGCGATCAGCGGCTCGACGAGCGAGGCGGCGACGATCTCGGGCCCGAGGTTGACGATCAGCACGCGCTCGTCGCTCTGCGTCTCGCCCGTGAATCGCAGCACGAGCGCTTCCGGGTCGAGGACCGCGCCGTCGACGAGGCCTCGACGCTGTGAATGAAACGCCGCATCGCTGCGACGCAACGCGATGAGCTCGCGATGCAGCCTCCAGTGCGGGCTGTCGTCGCTCATCTCCTCCCAGCGCAGCTTGCACCGTTCGAAGGTCTCGGGGCTTTCGGGTGCTGGCAGCCGGGTTCGCATCTCCGCCGACGCGAGGCTCGGAAACTGCGCCAGGAACTCGCCGCGCCCCTTTCGGACCGCAGCGGCGAGCTCCGGCTTGTGGTCCGCAAAGAACAGGAACGGTGACGAAGCGCCGAACTCCTGACCCTGGAAGAGCATCGGCGTTCCCGGCATCAGCAGAAGAAGCGCGGTCATCGCACGGTATCGTCCCTCCGCCGTCAACAAACGGAGCCGCGTGCCGTCGCCGGAGTTCGCCACCTGGTCGTGGTTCTCGAGAAAGGCGACGAACGCCGCCGGCGTGATCCCGTCGGTCCGACTGCCGCGGGCCTTTCCCTGCCACGCGTATCTCTGCCCCTGGAAGAGGAATCCGTATTTGGCGGCCGACACGAATTCCTGCGGCCTTCCCCTGAAGTCGGCGTAGTAGGCTTCCCGGCGTCCGGTCAACGCCACGAACGCGCTGTGATGAAAATCGTCGTTCCACATCGCGTCGAGGCCGTGACCTCCGAGCGCAATCGGCGTCACCATCGTCACGTCCTGTGGCTCGTTCTCCGAGACGAGCAACACGCTGCGATCGACGGCAGCGGCACGCGCCTTCGTGGAGATCACCCTGACGATGTGCTCCTCCGAGCGATCCGCGATGGTTTGCGTGGCATCGAGTCGCAGGCCGTCGAGGTGATACTCCGCGATCCAGTACGATGCGTTGCAGGCGAAGTACTCCCGGACCGGACCGGACGCCGGACCATCGAAATTGAGCTCGTCGCCCCATTCCGTCTTGCCCTGACGGGTGAAGTAATCCTGTGAGAACGTGTGGTGCACCGCCCCGTCGGGCCCCAGATGGTTGTAGACGACGTCGAGAATTACGCCGAGACCGAGCGCATGCGCGCGATCGACGAAGAACCGGAAGTCGTCTGGCGTCCCGTAGAGACGGGTCGGCGCGTACAAAAGGACGCCGTCGTAGCCCCAGCCGAAGCGGCCGGGAAACTCCGCCACCGGCATCAGCTCCACGAGCGAGATCCCGGTGTTCGCCAGGTGCGGCAACCGCTCTGCGGCAGACCGCCACGTGCCGGTCTGCGTGAACGTTCCGATGTGCAGCTCATAGACGACCTGGCCGTGGAGTTGCGCCCCGCGCCACCCCGCGTCCGACCACTGATACCGTGCCGGGTCGACGACCTGCGAGGGACCGAATGGGCCGTCTGGCTGGTAGCGCGATGCCGGGTCGGCGAACAACGAGCCGTCGAGGCGGTAGCGATAACGGGCACCGTCGCCGACCTGCGCGACTCGAACCGACCGATAGCCGTCGCCTTCCGCTTCGAGCGGAAACTCCCGATCGACTGCGCCTTCCTTGTCGAGCACGAGAGACACGCTGGACGGACGAGGAGCCCACACTCGAAAGTGCGTCGACCCGTCAGGCTGGGCTTCCGCTCCGACGGGCAATCGACGGATGACGGCAGTATCGGCTGTGGACTTCGCTGCCTCGACGCGGCTCATCATTAAGATGGATGCGCCACGCGATGGCGCCCCGAGCTACGCACGCTGCAGAGATGATGCCGAACTCCTGCGGGCGCGGAAAGGAATGTTCGAGTCCGGATGAGGTTCAAGCTCACGATCGAGTACGCCGGCACACGTTACAGCGGCTGGCAGATTCAAAAGAACGCGCGGACCGTTCAGGGCGAGATCGAGCGCGCCCTTCAGCAGGCCGTCGGGTCGAAACCGATCGAGCTGTATGGATCGGGACGCACCGATGCCGGTGTCCATGCCCTCGCCCAGGTGGCGCACCTCGACCTGGACGCCGCGATCGCTCCCGAACTGCTCCGCCGCCGTCTCAACGATGCGCTCCCTTCTGATATCGCGATCCTCCGCGTGGAAAAGGTCCGCGCGCGATTTCACGCCCGCCACGATGCCGTGGCGCGCAGCTACCTCTATCAGATCGCGAGGCGCAAGACCGCGTTTGCCAAGTCGTTCGTGTGGTGGGTGAAGGAGCCGATCTCGGTCGAGGCGATGCGGCAGGCTGCTGGCGCCTGCGTCGGGTTTCACGACTTCAGGTCGTTCTCCGACGACGACCCGGGTGAGAAGTCGACGGCAGTCGCCGTCGACGCGCTCGACATCCACGAGGACGAAGACCTGGTCGTGATTCACATCGAGGGATCCCACTTCATCTGGAAAATGGTTCGACGAATCGCCGGCGTGCTGGTGGCGGTCGGCCGCGGAGATCTGAAGGCGGAGGAGATGACCGCTCTTCTTTCGTCGGCGTCTGACCTGCCGGCTCGTCTCACGGCGCCGGCTTCAGGATTGTTTCTCGAGCGGGTTTATTATCCGGGCGATCGCCGGGATGAGAGCGTCCGAGCGGTGTCGACTCTGCGCAGTCCGGGATGATGTCGAGGCGGGGCTCCGTTCCCCGCCTCGATGATGCGTGGCCGCCGCCAGCGTCAGGGCTTCTTGCGATAGGGCGCGATCAGACCGGCGCGGCTGGGAATGTAGATGACGTCTTCAGTAACGCCCTGGCGTGCGAACACGGGAAACCCGTAGTACTCGCCAACCAGCTGGAACTCGGAGGCGCGGAGCGGAACGGCGCTTCCGGCACTGATCCACTTGGCCCCGTTGTAACGGACCCAGACTCCGTCGTTGTTTTCCGGCCGCAGCAGGACGACCTCGGGAGTCGCAGCCTGAGGTTCGGCGGCGGGCGCGAGCGGCTGACCGGCACCCGTCGCCGAATAGGCGCTGATCGCGCCGAGCGGCTGCGGGAGGTTGGTCGGCGAGACGGCGGCCGAAAGTACACCTCTGCCTTCGTAGTCGGTGCTCACCGGGAACGACGGCGTCCGGCTGCCCGTCGTGCCCGCAAGGTCACCGCGCCGCGGTTTCTCATACGGTTGCATCACGCCGCGCGCCACTGGCACGTACACGATGCTGTACGGCTCGATCGTGGTGTCCGCGTAGAGCGGGATGCCGTTGTAGTGCCCCGTCCGGACCATGACGTTCCCGTTGAAGAACACGGTGGCGCCGGCGGGATAGTACAAGTCACCGGCGAACTGCACCGGTTCGGCGAGTCGATACCACGACTCGTTTTCGGCCGTGACGATCGGCGGATCAGTTGGCCGGCTGTTGACCTGGGCGAACGCTGGCGCTGCCGTGAGCAGCGCGAGCGCGATGAACAGACCACGCATGTGAAAGCCCTCCCCTGCAGCGATCACACGGTCAAAGCACGTGCCATTCGGCGAACGCGGAAAGATGCGTTCTACCACGGCGCGCGCGAAGTGTCACGCGGCGATCACAGAACTGGCGCCTGGCGATTGGGAGCGCCGCCGCCTTTAGTCTTCCCCAAGGATGACGCGCGAACGAACGCGCTACACGCCGCCGCGCTGGCTCGCTGGAGGCGTCACTCCGTTCAGGCGCAGATACACGACGAGCTGACCGTAAATATCCTCCGTGTGCTGCAGGTCGTAGTAGAACACCTTCACGCGGCTCGCTGAGGACCCGAGGAACGGCGGCGGCGTGACGCGCTCGACCAGCTGCTGATCGTTGAACTCTTTCAGCACCGCCGCCTGCCAGTCGTACGACTGCTTCAACGCCGCGAGGATGTCGGCCTTCGTCGTGGCCTTCTGATTGATCGTTGGAGCGGCAGTCTTCCCACCGAGGGAGTTGAACAGGAAGCCGTCCACGGTCACGATGTGCATCACGCGCTCGCCGAAACTCTGCTGAGCCGGCGTCGGCTTGAAGCCGAACTTGTCCTCGGGCATTGCGTTGACGAGGTTGACGATCAGCTCTCTGGTGCGATCGAGATCCGACTGCACGTCACCAGCCAGCGTCGTGATTGGCGGCCCTTGTGGGCCGCGCCCCGCCCCGCCGCCCGACCTGCCCTGCCCGCGGCCGTCCTGGGGCGCGGCGAACGCACCCTGTGCAGCGGCCAGCAATACTGTCACGCCGAGGAACATGGTGACGACACGGTGCATACGATCCTCCTGACTCGAACTGGGCACCAACCGGGGTGCCCACGAGATTTACAACTCCGCCTGCAGCTGACGCAGCAGTACTTGCCAGTGGCGCTCGGAAGCCTCGTGCTCATAGACGGGGTGGCCGGTCACCGCAAAACCATGTCTGGCGCCTTCGTAGCGCTCGAACATGTACTGCACGCCGGCATCGTCGAGCGCGCGCTTGAGCCGCGCTTCCTGTTCGGTGGTGAACGAGGGGTCGATCCCGGCCGCACCCACATAGATGCGCCCTCGCATCTTTGCGGCCAGAAGGTGCGGACTGTCGGGCTTGTCAGTGGCGAGGCCTCCTCCGTGAAACGACGCTGCCGTCACGACACGTTCGGGAAATGTACCGGCAGCGCTCAAGGCGAAGCCGCCACCCATGCAGTAGCCGACGGCGGCGGTCGGACCCGGCCGCACGAACGGCAGCCGATCGAGCGCCTCGAGCACCGACGCCGTGTCGCGCATCACCTTCGTATCGGAGATCGACGCAATCATCCCTTTGAACCGATCGCGCTCGGGCCCTTCCGTGAAGACCTTCGAGCTGTCGAACGGCGCATAGGAGCCGCTGCGGTAGTAGAGATTGGGAATGGCAACGACGAAGCCGTGCGAGGCGAGGCGCTCAGCCATCGAGGCGAGCGCGGGGCGGACGCCGAAGGCGTCCATATAGAAGAGGACCGGCGGCCAGGGCCCGTCACCGTTCGGTCTGAATACGTGACAGTCGATGACGCCGTCCTGGGTGGTGACGTCAATCCGTGCCTGAACCATCGGCCCTCGACGCCGCCCCTACCAGCGCGGTTCGCGCTTCCGGTCGCCCCCGCGGCCGCCGCCACCTCCGCCGCCGAAACTGCGAGCCGGCTGCGGCCGGGCTTCATTCACCGTCAGATTCCGGCCGCCAAACGGACGGTCGTGCAGCTTGTCGATCGCGTTCTGCGCATCCGCCTCGGTGGCCATCTCCACGAACGCAAACCCGCGCGCGCGTCCTGTCTCCCGGTCGCGCATGACGCTGATCGACGCGACGGAGCCCACCTCGCCGAAAAGCCCCTGGAGATCGTCCTCGGTGGCCTCATAAGGAAGATTGCCAACGTAGAGCTTTCGATTCATCTCTCGACTCCTGCCGCACCCCTCGAAGGGTGGCAAAGGAAACCGGCCCGAGCCGGATTGCTCGGCCCGACGCGCAGGAGAATCGAGGCTGTCGAATCTGATGCGTAGCAGGGAGGGCTCAGCTTCCGGAAGGTGTGCGAGTGTAACACACACGGCCAAATGGTCATCGCGACTTCAGAAACTGCCGGACCACCTCGGCGGCGTCGCGATGGTCGACATCCACGGCGCGATTCATCGTGCGCATCTCAGCGGCGCTCACCTGTCCTCCGAGCGCCTCGAGCGCCTGTCGCACTTCTGGACGCCGCAGCAGCGTCGCCGTGCGCGCCACCGCAACCGCATCGTAGGGCGGGAAGTAGCCGCGATCGTCGGCCAGCACGGCCAGATCGAGCGCGGCGATCATCGCGCTGGTCGCATCGCCGGCGACGACGTCGACCTCGCCTGATGCCAGCGCACGGTACATGAGCGCAAGATCCATCACCCGCGGGTCGCGGGCGAAGCTGAGCCCATAGGCGGCCGCCAGACCGCGATACCCGTCCTGCCGTTCCACGAACTCGAACCCGAACCCGGGCTGCCACCGCTGCTGCACCTGCTTCAGATCGCCGATGCTCCTCAGGCCGAGCGACTCGGCATCGGCGCGCCGCACCAGAATCGCGAACGTGTTGTCAAAGCCGAGCGGCTCGAGGACGGTCACACCGCCTTCGGCGTAACGCCGTCGAGTTCGCTCGAGCACACTGCCGCGGTCGTGTCCGACCGTCTCGTGAAAGACCGCGGTAAGGGCAGTGCCGGTGTACTCGGGATACACGTCGATGTCGCCTGAGCGGAGGGCGCGATCGCAGATGAACGTCCCGCCGAGATTCAGCCGTCGCGTGACCACGATGCCTCTGGCTTCGAGACTCTGTGCGAACAGCTCGCCGAGAATGATCTGTTCGGTGAAGTTCTTCGATCCGACGACGATCGCGTCCGGCGCCGAGCGCATCGACAGGCCGCCGAACGCGACCGCGATCACGGTGAGTGCAGAGGCGGTGACCAGCACTCGGCGCCGCGAGGCGCGGTGACGCGAGGGGCGCAGCGTACGCTCGACCCACGTGAGCAGCAGGTCGGCCGCCACGGCGAGAAGCGCCGCCGGGACCGCTCCGGCCAGGATGACCGTGGAGTCGACCATCGACAGCCCTCGAAAGATGTACTCCCCGAGCCCGCCGGCGCCGATCGCCGCGGCGATCGTCGCCGTGCCGACGCCCACCACGGTGGCGACCCTGATGCCAGCGAGGATTGACGGCAGCGCCAGCGGCAATTCGACGAGCCACAACAGCTGACGGTTCGTCATGCCCATCGCAGTCGCGGCGGTCACGACGCCCGCATCCACAGTGGTGATGCCGGCAATCGTTCCCCGGACAATGGGCAGCAGTGCGTACAGGATGAGCGCCAGGATCGCCACTCGTGAGCCGATGCCGCCGATGAACGGGAGCGGCAGCAGAAACCCGAGCAGCGCCAGGCTTGGAACCGTCTGCGCCACGTTCGCGAAGGCGACGAGCGGTTTTCCGATTCGCGGCCGGTGCGCGGCGAGGATGCCGATTGGCACGCCGAGCGCGATTGCCGCGCCGCTCGAAAGGACGACGAGCACGACGTGCCGTTCGATCATGGCCCACAGTTCGGACGCGTGCGCCTGCCAGAAGCGGAGCAAGGTCATCGTCAGCCTGCGGTCGTTGGCGTGCGGACGGGCTCGAGGAACCGGCGCACGCGCGCGTCGGTCGCGCGCAGGACGGCCGCCGGCGTATCGCAGATGATCAGTGCGCCATCGTCCAGTATGCCGACGCGCGTGCCGAGGGCTGTGGCTTCGGCGATGTCGTGGGTGACGAGAAGAACGGTTTGACGAAGCTCCTGCTGGATCCGCGAGAAGGCCCGCTGCAGCTCACGTCTGGTCACCGGATCCAGGGCGCCGAACGGCTCGTCCATCAACAGCACGGGCGGGTTGATCGCCAGCGCCCGTGCCACGCCGACTCGCTGCTGCTGCCCGCCCGAAAGTTCGCTCGGCCAGCGGTGCGCGTAGTCGTCCGGTGCGAGACCGACGAGCTGGAGCAACTCGCGGGCACGTGCCTCGCGGCGCGGCACGGCCCACCCTTCGAGTCGCGGCACGAGGCCGATGTTCTCCTGGACCGTCAAGTGCGGAAAGAGCCCGATGCTCTGGAGCACGTATCCCGTACGGCGTCGAAGCTGAATCGGGTCCCATTCCCGCGTGTCGCGCCCATCCACCAGCACCGAGCCCTGCTGCGGGATGAGCATGCGGTTCACGAGCTTGAGCAGCGTGCTCTTCCCGGCCCCGCTTCGTCCCACCAGAGCCAGGGCTTCGCCCCGTCCGACTGACAGAGTGAGATCGGCGAGTGCCCGGCGGTCGCCGTAGGCGCAGGTCACACCCCGAAATTCGACCAGACTCATGCGCTCGGCCTGCAGCCTGTTGAGGTGCACCAGGTGATTGCGCGCCGGCCGGTCGTCATTCGTGGATTGTGCATTGGCCCGAACGCAATGCCAAGCCGCGGACGATCGGACGTCACATCGTTTTTGCCGGGGACCCGCGACAGTTCATCCGCTGCGGAGTATCCTGTCCATCGGGATGTGTCCCTCACGTCCCTGAAGAGTCGGGTGATGCTCGTCCGGCGGCGAACGTCTCCGCGTGCCACCTCGTCCGTCGGGCCCCGGTTGCGCCAGCCAAGGCGGGGGTAGGTCCGCCATATGCACGGAGCTGACAACACGTCGATGCACCCACGGCTGTCCCGCGAAACGCGCCGGCTGTTGACCGCTGCTACGGTCGCGCTGGTCGCGCTGTGGGTGCTGGCACGAGTCCGGTTCCCCGATCGTCCGGTCACGCCCAATCCGATATCGCCGCTCCTCACACAGCTCGCCGCGCGGCCGGCATTCAACGATCTCGCCGCCGAGATCGGACAGCTGCGGACGTTGATTGCACCGTCGGTGGTGATGCTTCCGGAAACCGATACCGAGAATGCCACCGGCCGGCCCCGCGTCGGCGTGCGACTCAGCGCCGATGCCGCCGTCACGTATCTCCAGCCGGGGGAACGTCGCGGCGATCCGATCGGGCTCGATCTCGTGGCGCTCGACAGGGTGACCGGGCTTGCGGTCGTGCGTGTCATGAGCGCGCGGCAGGATCAGGCGCCGGTGCCATGGTCTCCCGTCCGTACCGACACGCCGAAATATCTTGCCGCTACCGAGCCCTGGCACGACGGCGTCTCGCTGAGTCCGCTGTTCGTGAGCCGGTTTCCCCCGATTACAGCCTCCGGATGGTCCGGACCAATCTGGCAGCTGCCATCGGCCGTCGAATTCCCCAGCGGGACATTCCTGTTCACGCCGGACGGCGAGCTCGCCGGACTGATCGTCCGTGAAACCGGCGCTGCTGGAATCGTCCCGGGCGAGATGATCCTGGCGGACGCCGAACGGCTCGTCGCGCAGCGCAACGTCGTTCCCGGTGAGCTCGGCGTCTCGGTGCGATCGCTCACGCCCGCTCTCGCCGCGGCCACCGGTGCCGAGGCCGGAGTCGTCGTCGCCTGGGTCAACGCGCGCAGCAGCGCCGCGGCTCACCTCGCCGTCGGTGACGTGATCGAAGGCTTCAACGATTCGCCGGTGAAGACGCTGAGAGACTGGGAAGTGCGAAGCGGCCGTCTCGCCGTCGGCGATGTCGTCGAGCTCTCGGTGCGGCGGATGGGAGAGGTCCGCCGCGTCAAGCTGACGGCGGCGGCACCGCCGGTGTCGGAGCAACGGGCGCTTGGGCTCACGCTGCGATGGGTGCCAGGCGTCGGCTCGGAAGTGGTGCGTGTGGAAAACTCATCGGCGGCTGCAGTGGCCGGGGTGGCGAGGGGCGACTTCATCACCTCGATCGGTTCGTCGAAGACACCGACGCCGGCAACCGTCCGCGAGGTGTTCGACGAGGCGCGTGAGGGGCAGCCGATTGTGCTCGGACTCAGCCGGGGCGACGCTCACGACGTGGTGGCGCTGACCAAACGATGACCGCCTCCGTCACCGAAAAGGACACTGCATCCGCCAGCGATCGCCTTGGCCTCGAGCTGGGGCGGTCAGGCCCGCACACGGCCCGGGCGCGGGCCGTCCCGTGGCACGTTCGGCTCGGTCTCAGCTGGTCGTCCGGGTCGCCACCTGTCGTCCTGCTGCTCCTCATCGGCATGGCGCTCGGTCCGCAGGCGCTCGCAATCCTGTCGCCGGCCGTGCTCTCGGCTATCGACCCGGCGCTTCCTGTTGCGCTCGCGACACTCGGCGTGCAGGTCGCTCTGGAGCTCCCCTTGCGGCGTTCGGCGCTCGATCCGCGTCTGGCACGCGCGGCGTGCGTAGAGGCGGTGTTCACCGGCGTCACGGTCACGGGTGGAGCGCTGCTCGTCCTCGCGCCGGACGTCGCGCTTCCCGGCGCGGACGTGTGGCTCATCGCGATCGCCGCAGGCATCTGCGCCGCGATGTCCGCCGGCCTGCCGTCCGACACCGCCGGGGTGACCGCCGCGGCCGCCGGAGTGCGGCAACTCGACGTCGTCCTGCCGGCGTTCGCGGGTGGAATCATGCTGGCCTGGGTTCGAGAGCAGGCGATTGGTCCAGCGCTGTTGCTCGCGGCGCAGGCCGTTCTCCTCGCGCTCGTGATCGGCGTCTCGGCATGGCTGCTCCTCGTGCGAACATCTTCGGAGACCGAGCAGCGCATCTTCGGCGCCTCCGCGCTGCTCCTGCTCGGCGGCCTCGCCGACTATCTCTCACTGTCGGCATTGCTGAGCGGCCTCGTGGCGGGCACGTTCTGGCGGCTGATCGGAGGTCAGGCGGCTGACGCGATCAGGCGCGACAGCGGGCACGTTCAGCACCCGCTGCTCGTGTTCCTGCTGGTCGTCGCGGGTGCACGCAGCGCAGTGTCGACTCCCGTCCTGGGCCTCATCGCCGCGTATCCGATCCTGCGTACGCTCGGCAAGCTCGCGGGCGCCTGGCTGGCCCGTCGAGTGACGAAGCCAGCGCTCCCGGACGATCTGGGTCTGGCACTCGTCGCGCCCGGCGTCTTCGGCATCGCGTTCAGCGTGAACGTCGTTCGCGCCGCAGGCCCCGTGTCCGATCCGCTCCTGGCTGCCGTCGTGATCGGCAGCATCGTGTCGCAGCTCATTCCGTTCCGGCGGCCGCAGGAGCCTGGCCCGTGAGGCGGCTCGCCGCACTGCTGCTCGCCGTCATCGCGATTCTGTGGGCACAAGGCCTCGGTTCGACGACGAGCGCCGGATCGGCTGGCACAGCGCTGGCAATCGGCTTCACACTGCTCGGCGCCTGGGTCGCTGGCGACGTGTTGCGCCGCCTGCAGCTTCCCCGTCTGACCGGCTACCTGCTCTTTGGCGTGCTCGTCGGCCCGTATCTCGGCAACGTGATCACCGAGTCGATGGCAGGGCAGCTCCAGGTCATTACGGGAATCGCCACGACGCTCATTGCCCTGATCGCGGGGTTGACGCTCAACATCGAGCGGCTCGGCCGGCAGCTGAAGGCGATCGCCCGGTTGACGGCAATCATCCTTGGCGTCTCGATGTTCGGCCTCGGTGTGCTCGCCTGGATTCTCTGGCCGTGGCTTCCACTGGCTCCCGAGGCGACCGGCTGGGAGCGTCTCGTCATCGTCGTCCTGCTCGCGGTCATCGCCGTGAGCTTCTCGCCGACGATGGCCGCAGCCGTGACGACCGAGACCAGTGCGCGAGGCCGCCTCAGCGAGCTCGTGCTGCCGGTGGTCGTCCTGGCGGATCTGGCGTTGCTCTTCCTCTTCTCGCTGGCGATGCAGTTCAGCAGGGCCGTTCTGAGCAGCGGTCCCGACGAGGGCGTCGGAACCCTGGTGCGCTTCGCGTGGGAGATTGGCGGAGCCGTGGCATTCGGCAGCCTCGTCGGCGCCCTCTTTGCTCTGTATCTGCGATACATCGGACGTGAAGTCACCGTCGCGATCATCGCCGTGTGCGCCATCCTCAGCCAGGTGGGGACGACGCAGGAGTTCGAGCCGTTGCTGGCGGCCGTGGCCGCCGGGCTCGTCATCGAAAATCTTTCGATCTCACAGGGAGACGCCCTCAAGACCGCGGTCCAGCGTGGCGCAACACCGGTCCTCGTCATCTTCTTCGTCGCCGTCGGCACGTCCCTTCGTCTCGACGCGCTGGAAGTCGTCGGCTTCGCAGCCCTCGTCTTGTCGGCGATTCGTCTGGCACTCATCCGGCTGGGGATCGCCCTCGGGATTCGCGTCTCCGGCCTCGAACCGGATGCCGGACGATATTTGTGGACGGGATTGATCTCGCAGGCCGGGATCACGCTGGGCTTCGCGTCGGTTGTCGCCGCAGAGTTCGTCACCTGGGGTCCACGGTTTCAGACACTGCTCGTCGCGTTGATCGCCATTCACGAGATGACGGGGCCACTGCTTTTCCGCTATGGCCTGGCGCGCAGCGGTGAGCTCGACCCAAAGGTACCCCGGCCGCTCGTCGTGGTCTCGAATCGCGAGCCGTACCTGCATACACGCCGCCCGACCGGGCAGATCGTGGCGTCGCCGGCGCCCGGCGGGGTGGCTGTCGCGCTCGACGCGCTGATGCGGGAACGTGGCGGCGTATGGGTGGCGCACGGCGCCGGTCCGGCGGATCGTCTTGTCGTGGACGCCGGCGACAAGGTCAGGGTTCCACCCGAACATCCGTCATACGAGTTGCGCCGGCTCTGGCTCGAAGAGCCAACCTTCTCAGCGTATTACAACGGTTTTGCCAACGAAGGCTTGTGGCCGCTATGCCATCTGGTCGACATTCGTCCGCAATTCCGGGCTGAGGACTGGGCCGCCTACAAGGAGATCAACGATCGCTTCGCCGCGGCCGTCGATGAGGAGATCGGCACCTCGAACCCGGCCGTCTTCATTCAGGATTATCACCTGGCGCTCGTAGCGCCGGCGCTCCGCAGCCGGCGCCCTGCTGCACGCACCGCCCTCTTCTGGCACATTCCGTGGCCATACCCTGATCGCCTCCGCATCTGCCCGTGGTCGCGCGAGCTTCTCGCCGGTCTGCTCTCGAACGACCTGCTGGCGTTTCAGCTCGAGCGCGATCGCCGTCACTTTCTCCTGGCGGTGGAGGACGAGCTCGGCGCCGAGGTCGAGCCGGAGTCGTCCCGCGTGCGATTTGGCGATCGCTACAGCACGGTCATTTCCGTTCCGATTGGCGTGGACTACGATCGGATCCAGGCCATTGCCGCCGATCCGGCACTGGCTGTCGAACAGGATCGGCTGCGGCAGCTGTTCGATCTGCGCGCCGACATCGTTGGGATTGGCGTCGACCGTCTGGATTACACGAAGGGCATACCCGAGCGCCTGGCCGCGCTCGACGAGGTGCTTCGCCGCCGTCCGCAGCTGCGCGGGCACATTACGTTCGTGCAGATTGGCGTGCCGTCGCGCTCGTCGCTCGGCAGCTACTCCGCCATCGAATCGGAGATCGATCAGCGCATCGCCGAGCTCAACGCGCGCCACTCGGCGGGCCCGGGCTCACCGCCCGTCGTGCGATATCACAAGGTGCCGCTGACGATTGGCAGCCTCGTGGCGCTCTACCGGATGGCCGACTTCTGCATCGTCAGCTCGCTGCACGACGGGATGAATCTGGTTGCCAAGGAATTCGTGGCCGCACGAGACGACGAGGACGGAGTGCTGGTCCTCAGCGCGCTGGCCGGTGCGGCGCAGGAGCTGACCGAAGCGCTCATCATCAACCCTTACGACGTCGAAGGCTTTGCCGACGCACTCATGGCCGCGATCGACATGGCGCCCGAGGGGCGGCGGGCGCGCATGCGTGCGATGCGGCGCGTGGTCGCCGGACGTAACGTCTTCGGCTGGGCGTCTGACATCCTGGAAGGCCTCGAGAGCCTCTGGACGAAGCCGCTGCACTACTCGGTCCGCCACTGGGAGGAAATGTCGGTGTGACGCGTACGCGGAATATTCTGGCCAACCGAAACCTGTCGGTTCTTTCTACATTTGCTGCTTCGAACGTGCTGCTGGCGTTCGATTACGACGGAACTCTGGCGCCGATCGCGGCGGCGCCGCGGCTGGCGCGCATGCGGGCCCACACACGGCGGCTCCTCGTGCGCGTCTCGCGGGTCTATCCGTGCGTCGTCATCTCCGGACGCACGCTGTCCGACATTTCACGGAGGGTGAAGCGCATTCCCCTCTGCTATGTCTTCGGGAATCACGGGCTCGAACCGCTCGACGAGAAGGGACCGTCGGCGCCAGCCACAGCCGAATGGCTGCGCCGGCTGCGCGAACAGCTTCCCGATCACCCGGGCGTGGTCATCGAAGACAAGAAACACACCGTGACCATTCACTACCGGGCGGCCCGTGATCGCGGCCGCGCGATCGAAGCCATCGGCGAGGTCGTCGACAAATTGCCGGGAGCGAGGGTCGTCGGCGGCGTGGAAGCGGTGAACCTCCTGCCCCGCCACGGCCCGCACAAGGGCGCTGCGCTGCAGCGCGCCTTACGGCTGTTCGGTTGCACGACCGCGATTTATGTGGGTGACGATGCGACCGACGAGGACGCGTTCGGCGCCGTCGCCGCCGATCGAATCCTCGGCATCCGGATCGGCTCCGCCCAGGCGTCCCAGGCGCGTTACCATCTCGCAGCGCAGGACGACATCGACACGTTCCTCAGGACGCTGCTCACGCTGAGGCCGTCGCGGCGCCTCGATCTCAAAGGCGGATGTGCGGCGAGCGCCGACCGCGCCCGGCCATAGACCGGACGCTCATTTCGGCACGGTAGCGGACGCCGCCGACACACTGCTTGACGAACCGTTCGGCAGGGCGTGAACGTCGGCGTCCGCTCCCCAGAGCTGTCGGATTCGTGCTATCGCCTCGCCCGAACCGCTCGTCCAGAAGGTTTCGCGGCCAGTCCGTTCGCCTTCGGCCAGCAGGCCTGCGCTCTCGAGACGCCGTTTCAACTCGCGGGCAACCGGCGCCGCCGGATCGATGAGGGTGACGTTCGGGCCGGCGATGTCCTGGATGAGCGGCCTGAGGAAGGCGTAGTGCGTGCAGCCGAGGACGAGCGTGTCCGCACCTTTGGCCAGCAGCGGCTGCACGTAACCTTCCAGCAACGTTCGCGTCTTCGTCGCCTGCAGCTCGCCCTGCTCGACCTGATCGACCAGGCCGGGGCACGGCTGGATCAGGACCTGGGCCCGCGCCCCGTGCTCGTCGACCAACTTCAGGAAGTTGGCGCTCGAGAGCGTCTGCGTCGTGGCAAGCACGCCGACGATCCCGCTGCGGGTGGTCGTGGCGGCCGGCTTCACTGCCGGCTCCATCGCCACGATCGGGAAGGTGAACCGACTGCGCAGCGTCCTCACCGCAACCCCCGTCGCCGTGTTGCACGCCACGACCAGCGCTTTCACCCCGTGGTCGCACAGGAACTCGACAATGGCAATCGATCGCCGCTCGATGAAGTCGCGCGGTCGATCGCCGTACGGCGCGTTGCCCGAGTCGGCGACGTAGATCACGTCCTCCGACGGCAGCGCCTGCCGGATGGCGCGAAGGACCGACAGGCCGCCCACGCCGGAATCGAATACGCCAATCGGGCGAGGGCTGCTCACAGGCCGGCCTCCAGAGCCACGGGTTTCAGCCGAGCGATCAACTGTCCTAGGGTTTCGGCGCAGCGGTTCGAATGCAACACGGGCTAAAGCTGCACACGGCGTAGCCGCAATGCGTTCCCGATCACAGATACGGAGCTCAACGTCATGGCGGCGCTGGCAATCATCGGACTCAGCAGCAGACCAGTGAACGGGTAGAGCACTCCTGCCGCAACAGGCACGCCGAGCGTGTTGTACACGAACGCGAAGAACAGATTCTGTCGCACGTTGCTCATGGTCGCACGGCTGAGACGCCTGGCACGTACGATGCCGCGCAGATCGCCTTTGACCAGCGTGACCCCTGCGCTTTCCATTGCCACGTCGGTACCGGTGCCCATGGCGATCCCGACGTCGGCCTGCGCGAGCGCCGGAGCGTCGTTGATGCCATCGCCGGCCATGGCGACTCGCTGCCCCTCGCGTTGAATCGACTTGACGACTTCCGCTTTCTCGCCTGGCAGGACGCCCGCCCGCACGTCGTCGATGCCGACGCGGCCGGCCACGGCCTTCGCGGTCACCTCGGTATCACCGGTGACCATCAGAATCCGCAGCCCCTCGCGATGAAGCGAGTCGATGGCCTCCGGCGTCGTGTCTTTCACAGGATCGGCAACCGACAGGAACCCGGCCAGCGATCCGTCGATGGCCACGTACGCGACCGTCTGGCCCTGCGCTCGCAGCTTGTCCCCCTCCGACGTGACGCTCGACACGGCGACGCCATGCTCTGACAGCTGCGCGGCGTTGCCGATGACGACTCGATGCCCGGCCACGACCCCTGAGACGCCGGTTCCCGTGTGCGATTGGAAGTCCGAGACGGGAAAGAGGGAAAGCTTTCGCTCTCCGGCTCCCGCGACGATTGCCGCGGCGAGCGGGTGCTCGCTGACCTGCTCGACGCTCGCGGCATAGCGCAGAAGGTCGGCTTCCGGAATCCCGGACGTCGGGGTCACGGTCATCAAACGCGGTTTGCCCTGGGTGAGCGTTCCCGTCTTGTCGACAATGAGCGTCGACACACGCTCGGTCACTTCCAGTGCTTCGGCGTCACGAAACAGCACGCCCGCCTCGGCGCCGCGCCCGGTGCCGACCATGATCGACATCGGCGTCGCCAGCCCGAGCGCACAGGGACAGGCGATGATCAAAACCGCAACGGCGTTGACGAGCGCGTGCGCCAGCCGCGGCTCGGGGCCGAACAGACCCCAGGCCGCCGCCGTCAGAACCGCGACGACGATAACCGCCGGCACGAACCAGGCCGACACGCGATCGGCGAGACGCTGAATGGGCGCGCGCGATCGCTGCGCCTGGCTGACCTGCCGGACGATCTGCGCGAGCAGCGTGTCGGCGCCGACGCGACGCGCCTCCATCACGAAGGCGCCTGTCCCGTTCACGGTGCCGCCGGTCACGAGGCTCTGAGCCGAGACAGACACCGGCATCCCCTCCCCGGTGACCATCGACTCGTCGACACTGCTCGAGCCGTCGACCACGATGCCGTCGACCGGAATCCGTTCGCCCGGCCTGACCCGGAGCCGGTCGCCGACCCGGACGGTTGCGAGCGGGACCTCCTCCTCGACGCCTCCTGCCCCTACCCGCCTCGCAACCGTCGGAGCGAGTGCAAGGAGGGAGCGAATGGCCGCACTCGTGCGGCTCCGGGCACGCAGCTCCAGTACCTGTCCGAAGAGGACGAGCACGACGATGACAGCCGCTGGCTCGAAGTAGACAGGCACTACACCGTGCTGGCGGAGCGAGGCCGGCAAGGCCCATGGGATGAGCGTGACGACCACGCTGTAGACATATGCCGTTCCGACGCCCAACCCGATGAGCGTGAACATGTTCAGGTGCCGGTTGACGACCGAGGTCCAGGCGCGCACGAAAAACGGCCAACCGCCCCACAGCACCACAGGTGAGGTCAGGGCAAGCTGCGTCCACCTGAGGATGTCCGGCGTGACGCTCCGGTGCACGAGGTCTCCTGGCAGCAGCTCGCTGACCATCACCAGCAACAGCGGCGCCGTCAGGAACAGCGACAGCCGGAAGCGGTGCGTCATGTCGTCGAGCTCAGGATTACGGTCTTCGAGCGTCACCGTGCGCGGCTCGAGGGCCATGCCGCAAATCGGACACGCACCTGGGGAGTCGCGGACGACTTCCGGATGCATCGGACAGGTCCATTCGGTCCGGGTCAGCGGCTCGGCGACGACCGGCTCGAGCGCCATCCCGCACTTCGGGCACGCGCCCGGGCCCTGCTGACGGACCTCGGGGTCCATCGGGCACGTGTAATCGGCCGGAGAGGCGGCTCGTGTGGGGGCCGGCGGAGCCACGGCTGCCGGGACATCATGAGTCGCGCCGTGGCCCGTCGCGGGGCGTTCCCGCTGAAGGCGAATCGGGCTGGCCTGGGCAGCCGGTTTCAACGCGAACGACGCCGGATTGGCATCGAACTTCGCACGGCAGCCTTCGCAGCAGAAGTAGTACGTCGTCCCCTGCCACTCGCTGGTGGCTTTTGCTTTCTGCGGGTCCACCTGCATCCCGCACACAACGTCACGTTCCATCACTCTTCAGAATACCGCTCCGATCGGAGCGTCGTGGGAAATACCGCCGCGTTCTGCCGGCCGATGCTCACGCGATCACCCCCGCCGGCTTCCAGTGGCTGCCACGATCCTCCGAAACATCGCGCAATGGCGGGCACACCCTCCGACTCTACCGTCCGAGACATACGTAGAGGACCCGAAGGAGGTCACCCAATGAATCTCCGTCATCTGGTCGCGGCGGTGGCGCTGGTGTCGCTGGCTGTGCCGGCGTTTGCAGAACCGTCTGCCGCTGGTCGTGTGAAGGTCGTCTCCGGTTCAGCGTTCATCATCAGAGGAAGTGAAGTGATGGCCGCCGAGCTCGGCCAACCGGTGTTCGAGTCCGACCGGGTGAGAACGGGTTCGGACGGACGTCTCGGCATCACCCTCAAGGACGACACGCGGTTCTCGCTCGGTCCGGGGAGCGAAGTAGAACTCAGCCGCTTCGCGTACGTCCCGGCCCAGGGTCGCGTCGCGCTCGCGTTGAACGTCATTCGCGGTATGGCCGCGTACGTATCGGGTCGTATTGCGAAGCTCTCGCCGGATGCCGTCAAGCTCGAGACCCCTGGGGCGATCGTCGGCGTTCGCGGCACCACCCTCGCGCTCAGCGTTTCACCGAGGTGATTTCCGTGCGCCGACGGCCCATCGTGTTGACGGCCATGTTTGCCGTCTCGCTGCTGGCAGGCTGCGGCGCACGCAAGGTGAAGCAACCCGAACTACCCGGGCAGGCGCTCGTCGTGCTCCTGCCTGATCCCGAAACCGGTGCTGTCGGCCGCGCCGTCGTCTCGAACGCGGCCGGCAAGGCAGACCTCGTAGCCGCGCGTGATTCGACGGTCACAATCGCGAGACGCGCGCCGGAGCCGGTGAAGACGCTCACTGCGGCCGAGGTCAAGGATCTGTTCGGAGATGTCCTGGCCGCGCTGCCACCTCCTCAGCGGCATTTCACTCTGTTCTTTCGCTTCGACTCGGAGGAGCTGACGGAGGAGAGTCGCTCTCTGGCGCCGGAGATCGTCAGGGCCGTCCGCGAGCGCCGTGTCCCGGATGTGCTCATCGTCGGTCACACCGACACCGCCGGCCCGAAGGTGACGAACTTCGATCTGGGTCTGCGAAGGGCCAACAGCGTCAGTGCGCTGCTCCGTCAGGCCGGCCTCGACGCGGCGGCAATCGACGTGGTCTCGCACGGAGAGACCGAGCTGCTGGTGCCCACCGCTGACGGCATCATCGAGGCCAGGAACCGCCGCGTCGAAATCACCGTCCGATGAACCTGCGACCGCGCCTGATGACCATGTTCGGGCTGGTCCCGACCGTGTTCATCGCCGCCCTCTCCGTATACCGGCCAGCCTCGCTGGCGATGCTCGAGCAGGCCGTGTACGACATCGTTTTGCGCGCGACTCCCACGCGACCACCGAGCGATCGCGTGGTGATCGTGGACGTGGACGATCGCAGTCTGAAGAAGGAAGGACAGTGGCCCTGGCGCCGCGACGTGATGGGGCGGCTCGTGTCGAGCATACGGAGCCGCGGCGCTGCCGTCGTGGCGCTCGACGTCATGTTTCCCGAAGCGGATCGGTACGAGGGAAACACGCTTGCACCCGACACCGCGCTGGCAGAAGCACTGCGGCCGGGGCGGGTCGTACTTGGATACGGGATGAAGTTCGACAGAGGCAGCGCATCCGCGGGATGCGTGCTGCATCCGGTCGGACTCGTCCTGCTGAGCAACGACGACTCGACGGCGGAGAAGCCGTACTACGAGGCCGCAGGAGCCGTCTGCAGCCTCGAGATGCTCGTGAACGCCGCCGGCGCGTCGGGTTTTCTCAATGCGGCGCCGGACCCGGATGGACGGTTACGCCGCGCGCCGGTCCTGCTCGAGCTCGACGGGCGCGTTTACCCGTCGCTCGGCCTCGCGGCGGTATCGGCCATCACCGGCGTGAAGGAGACGGCCCTTCGCGTGAGCAACGTCAACACGACGAGGCTGCTGCTCTCGCGCGCCGACCCGTCGCGTCACAGCGAGATTCCACTCGACGGCAAGTCCAACCTGCTGCTCCGGTATCGCGGCAAGAAGGGTACCTTCCCGTATTTCTCCGCCACCGATGTGCTGAGCGGGCGCGTCACGCCCGATATCTTTCGCGACAAGCTCGTGCTGATCGGCACTACGGCGCTCGGCACGCGCGAGGTGGTTTCGACGCCGCTCGACACGTTGTTCACCGGCGTCGAGGTTCAGGCCACGATCGCGGACAACCTTCTGCAGCAGGATTTCGTCCGCCGGCCCGAAAACGCGGTGTTCATCGAACTGCTCGTGGTGCTGGCGTTTGGCATCGGCACCACGATGCTCGTGTCGCGCGGCGGCCACGCCTCCGGAGCGGCGGGTGTGCTCGCCGGGGTCAGCGGCAGCTGGACGTTCTCGATCTGGCTCCTTTCCACGCGCGGCGAATTCCTCTCGCCGCTCTTCCCCACCATGAGCCTCGCCGCGGCGCTGGTCGCCGCCATCATCGCCGGCCTCACCGTCGAGCGTCGCCGCGCCGATCGTGCCCGCAAGGAGAAAGAGGCGTCGAAGCGGCTCATGGTGCAGACACTGCTGTCGCTGACGGAAATCAAGGACGCCGAGACCGGCAAGCATTCGCGGCGAACGCAGGCGTACACGCGCGTGCTCGCGCAGGAACTGGCCGGGCATCCGGACTTCTCCGATTACCTCACGCCTGAGCGCATCGATCTGCTCGCAACGCTCGCGCCGCTTCACGACATCGGAAAAGTGGGTGTGCCCGACAGCGTGCTCAACAAGCCGGGCGCTCTCACGCCCGAGGAGCTGGTCGAGATGCGCAAGCATCCCGTTCACGGTCGTGACGTGATCGTGAACGCGCAACGGGAGGCCGGCATTCGAGACGACGAATCGCTGAATCTCGCGAAGGACATCGTCTATACGCACCACGAGAAGTGGGACGGCTCCGGCTATCCGGAAGGACTGAAGGGAAGCGACATCCCGATTGCCGGGCGAGTGATGGCCATCGTGGACGTCTACGATGCCGTGCTGACCAGGCGTTTGTACGCGCCATCGCTGTCCCAGGCAGACGCCATCGCGCTCATCGTAAAGGGACGCGGCACGCACTTCGATCCGGCCGTCGTCGACGCGTTCCTCCGAGTCGCGCCGGTGATGCAACGCCTGTCGGAGAGCTCAGAGCCGTAACCTGGCTCCCGGTCCGCCTGAAGGCGGACCCTGCGTGCTGCGGACGCTACGCGCTGTTGCAGGGTCCGGCTTCAGACGGCTTCAGACGGACCATCCACTCGGCACTTCCACGTAGGAGCGATCGAGCTCGCCAATCGAACGGCATCCGAGAAGCCGCAGCGTCCGGACGAGATCGGCCCTGAGGATCTCGATCGCTCGCGCCACTCCGGGCTCGCCGGCAGCACCGAGCGCCCAGGCGTAGGCGCGGCCAATCAGCACGGCGCGCGCGCCGAGACACAGCGCCTTGACGATGTCGCTGCCGCGGCGAATGCCGCCGTCCATCAGGACTTCGGCCTGACCGCCTGCCGCGCTCACGACTTCGGGCAGCGCGCGCAAGCTCGCGGCGACACCATCGAGCTGACGACCGCCATGGTTCGAGACCACCACGGCATCGGCGCCGGCGTCTATCGCCCTCCGCGCATCGTCTCCGGTGTGCACGCCTTTGACGACGAACCTCCCACGCCAGGCGTCGCGCATCCAGCGCATGTCTTCCCAGGTCACGACCGTCTTCTCGAGCAGCGCGCCGACGTCGCCGCACGGCATCGGACCGACGTCGGGCAGCTCGACGTTGGGAAAGACCCGCATGGCGCCGTCGGCCACGTAGTTCGCCACCCAGCGCGGCCTGGTCACGAACTGTCCAAGGTGCGGCAGACTTGCCCAGAAGCGCCCCCTCATGATCGGAAGCGCACCGCGCCGATAGTCGCGCTCGCGCATGCCGGCCACCGGAGTATCGATGGTGACGACGAGCGCCTGATAGCCGGCCGCACGCGCGCGAGCGATGGCCGATTCGGCTACGGCGCGGCCGCCAGGCATATACAGCTGATACCAGAGCTGGCCGGCGGCACCCGCTCTCACCTCTTCGAGGCGTGTGCCCGAGAACGTCGACAGGATGTAGGCGGTGCCGGCGGCGTTTGCGGCATGCGCCGCGCGAACCTCGCCGTTCGGATGGAACATTCGACAGAAGCCGACAGGCGCAAGAAGAAATGGCAGGTCGAGCGTCGTCCCCAGTACCGTCGTGCGCAAGTCGCACGAGGGCACGGCGACGCCTTGCCGGGGGCGGAACACGACCTCGCGGAACGCGCGCTCGTTGGCGCGCAGCGTGACCTCGTCTTCAGCCCCGCCGTCGATGTAGTCGAACACGAGTGACGGAAGACGACGCCGCGCCAGGCGGCGGAAGTCGGCGATGTTGATGACACGGGGGAACGTGACGGATCGCGCGAGGCGGGTCTCGGAGCTCATCGTTGGCGCATCGTCATGAACTCGTTTTGAACGAAGTCGAAGCTCCGTGTTGAACCGAGCTGAAGCTCGGTTCTGCGAGCGAGGGTGTCCTCTGCAGAACTTCGCAGAACCGAGCTTTAGCTCGGTCCAGTATATGTCCCCGCGGATCGGCTGACCGGCGGCGGCGACCGCCGTCGTCGCGAGCGCGCCGCGTGTGGCATAGTTGACGGAACTGGTTCATCCACGGGGGACGCTGATGACGAGGGCGGGTTTGACGGCAGTCGGGATCGTGGTGGCGTGCGGCGTCTCGGCCGGCGCGCAGTGGCCGATCTACAAAGAGGCGGGTGCACCGCGCGACGCGAAAGGCGCCGTCCTCATGAACGCGCCGCCGCCGAAGGCCGCCAACGGCAAACCCGATTTGTCGGGCGACTGGCGGCGCGCCGATCGCGATCCGCTGCCGAGCGAGGTGGCCGGGATTGTCGGCGACGGCAACGCGCAGGGCGGCCGCGGCAGCGGCGGCGCACCTCCCGGAATTCCGGTCGAACCGGCGATCGAGCCGTTCCCTCCTGATCCGAAGTCGCCGCCGTTGGCCACGTTCTTCGAGCTGGGCGCCAACATCCCTGGCGGTCTGCCGTTTACGCCGTGGGCAGCCGAGCTGCGGAAGCAGCGCATGGCCAGCAACAGCAAGGACAATCCCGACGCGAACTGCCTGCCGATGGGCATCACGCAATTCCACATGCAGCCGCAGCCGCGCAAGATCGTCCAGACGCCGGACCTGATCATCATCCTGTACGAGTCGAACTACGGCCTGCGCTACATCTACACGGACGGCCGCAAGCTGCCGCCGCAAGGCGAACCGCAGCCCTGGTGGTACGGCTACTCAGTCGGCCGATGGGAGGGCGATACGCTGGTCGTCGAGACCAACAACCTTCGCGGCGCGGAATCGGGCGTCTTCGACGGCTGGCTCGACGTCCGCGGCAGCCCGTACTCGGACGGTGCCAGGTTCATCGAACGATTCCGCCGCCCGATCTACGGCAAGCTCGAAATCGACGTGACGGTGGAAGATCCGAAGTCGTACACGAAGCCGTTCACCGTCCGGATCAATCAGCGTCTTCTGCCCGACGAGGAGCCGATCGAGTTCGTCTGCAACGAGAACCAGCAGTTCCGGATTCGCGTGAAAGTCGACTGAAGCATGCGGCGTGCGGCCTGGCGGTGTGAACCTACTTCCCCGCTTCGGGAAAGACGGCATTCCAGTCCTGCCGCATGCTGACGACGGTCCAGCCCCTGGCCAGTGCCTCGTCCCACCCGACGCTGAACTTCTGCAGCCTGTCGGCGCGATCGTAGGCAAACTCTCGCGACGCATCGTCGTGATGCACGAACAGGGCGAACCGCAGACCTGGACCTGCGGTCGCCCATTGCAGCATCTGCAGATCGCCGTCGGAGTTCCCGAATGCGGCGATCGGCCGGCGGCCGATGCGGCTCTGGATGCCGACCGGCTTGCCTTCCTTGTCGTCGAACAGATCGATCTCGGCCAGCTTGATCAAGACGGGCCGGCCATCACGTGTCTCGAGCTTCAGCTTGCCGCTGCTGCCGATCACCTGCTCGGGCGGAATCCCGTAAACGCGCTCGACCCACGGCCGCATGAACTCGATGCCGCCGCCGGACACGATGAACGTCTTGAAACCGTTGGCGCGCAGATAGCCGAGGAGCTCGAGCATCGGCTGATACACCATCTCGGTGAACAAGCGTCCTGTCTGCGGGTGACGCGCAGTGGCGATCCACTGCTGCACCGATGCTGTGAACTCTTCCGTCGTCATCCCGGCATGAGTGGCAGCGATGATCTGCAGCACCCCGCGCTCGCCGGATGCAGCGACGCCTGCCATGTCTCCACGCAGGAGCGACGCGAACGGCTCCTTCGTCTTCCACTCGGGATGCTGGGGTGCGAGTGCTCTCACGCGATCGAAGGCGAACAGCAGCTGAAACGGAACCGGCTTCTCCGCCCAGAGCGTGCCGTCGTTGTCGAACGTCGCGATCCGCTCGGACGGCGGTACGAAGTCGGAGCCCCCTTCTCTGGTGACGCGGCCGACGAACTCCACGATCGCGCGCCTGGCAGCGCCGTCGTTCCACGATCGCAACGCGTCTGCGGCTGGACCGTTTGACTGCGAGCCGGCCGTCGTGCGTGACGCGTCGGCCGGGGAGCTTCCACCGCCGGTCGCGCCCACGCAGCCGACGGCGACCAATGCCATGAGAGCAGCCAGAACGCTTTTCATCGGTTGCGGAACCTCACGGTCGCGAGATGTCGCGGCTGACAGCAACGGCTGCGGCCAACTTCCCGAAAATGCGACGGAGACGCGGAGACGGGTGCGCTGTAGCAGGATACGTGCCCGGCGCGAATACGAAAAGCGGGTGGGACAGAAAAACGGCCCGGAACCCGGGCCGTTGCGGCATCGAAAATTGGTCGGGGCGACTGGATTCGAACCAGCGGCCTCTCGGTCCCGAACCGAGCGCTCTACCAGGCTGAGCCACGCCCCGCGGAAGAGATTCAGTCTAGCGTACTTCCGTGACCCCAACCAGCGGGAGCCCCTCCACGTACTTCATCGCATCGTACGCCGTCATATCCGGCTGCAGCGGTGTGATCGAGATATAGCCGTCGTGCACCGCCTGATAGTCGGAACGATCGTGCGGCTCCCAGTGGTTCTCCCCTTCCTCGATCCAGTAGTAGGCACGGTGCCGCGGATCCATTCGCTCGGTGACGACGGTCACGTGATTCCGCTTCGCCTGAACGGTGGCGCGGAAGCCCTTGTTGGGACCGGCCGGCAGGTTGATGTTGAGGAGGGTGAACTTCGGCATTCCTCGAGACAACACCGATTCGGTGACCTGCGCGGCTGCCCTGGCCGCCGGTTCGAAGTCGCATTCGTCGCGCACGCGAGCCGTGGACACGGCGATGCTCGGAATGCCGAGCAGCGCTCCTTCGAGCGCGCCGGCAACGGTGCCGGAATACGTCACGTCATCGCCCAGGTTCCACCCTTTGTTGATGCCCGAGACGATCAGATCCGGCTTGCGGCCGATGACGTGCGTGATCGAGATGTTCACGCAGTCGGTTGGCGTGCCGTCCACGGCGAAGATCTCCGGCCCGATCATGTCGACGCGCAATGGGCGGCGCAGGGTCAGTGCGTGACCGATGGCGCTCGCCTCCTGAATCGGAGCAACGATCGTGACGTCTCCGAACGGCGCCAGTGCCGACGCCAGCGCACGGATGCCCTCGGAGTGCACGCCGTCGTCGTTGGTTACGAGAATTCTGGGCATTGGAACCATTGATCTTAACACCCCAGGGGAGTTGCGACCGGCGTACCTCAGGGTCCGCCCCTACGTACGGGATTCGATCTGTCGGATTTTCAGGGGGAGACACATCAGCAGCACCGCCGCGAGGGTCGCGAGTGCGGCGCCTGCCGAGAAGGCGACGGCGGCGCCGGCGTGGTCGTAGAGCATCCCGAACGCAACGCTCGCGATCAACGCACCGACCCCGAGTGCCATGTTGTAGAGGCCGAAGGCCGAACCGTGCTGGCTGGCAGGTGTCAGGTCGGCCACCAGCGCTTTCTCGGCTCCTTCGGTGCGCGCGAAGTAGACACCATAGAGGAGAAACCAGGCCACGAAGGCCACCCCGCCCGATGCGGTCGCAAATCCCAGATAGACGGCGGCATAGACGACCCAGCCGCCGGCAATGACCCGGCGCCGGCCAAAGCGGTCGGACAGTTCTCCGCCCCATGTCGAGAGCGACGCCTTCACCACGTGCAATGCTGCCCACAACAGCGGCACGTAGGTGGCGCTCCCCAGTGCGTCAGCGAGCCGGAGCAGCAGGAAGGCGTCTGCCGAGTTGCCGAGACTGAAGACGAGGATCACCGCGAGCAGCGCGTAGAAACGCGCTGGCAATGCACCTGGCGGTTTCGATGCCGGTGTCGGCGTCCGCGGCACCAGCGGCTCTTCCCTGACGAGAAACAGCGTCGCGACGGCAAGCGCGCCCGGTATGGCGGTCAACGCGAAGAGCAAGCGGAGCTGCCCGGGCAGGAAGAACAGGAAGACGGTCGCGGTCAGCGGGCCGAGGATCGCGCCGATGTGGTCCATGGCGCGGTGGAAGCCGAAGATGCGTCCACGGGTCGCAGGTGTCGCGAAGGTCGCAAGCATCGCATCCCGCGGCGCGCTGCGGATGCCCTTGCCCGTCCGATCGAGCGCCCGGATGATGAGCACGTCGGTCCAGCGGCCGGCGCCGGCGATGAAGGGCCGGGCGATCGACGAGATCGCGTACCCCGCGATCACGATCGGACGCCGCCTGTAGCGCCGATCCGAGAGCCACCCCGACCCGACCTTGAGCAGGCTGTTGATCGCTTCCGCTACCCCCTCGACTATTCCGAGCGATGTCGCCGACGCGCCGAGTACGCATGCCAGGTACAACGGCAACAGCGGATAGATGATTTCCGTCGCAGCGTCGGTGAAGAGGCTGGTCCAGCCGAGCAGCCAGACAGGACGCGGGATCGATCGCGGAGGGGTCAGGTCTGACCCCCTCAGCGCGATCGCAACTGCTGGGCAAGCAGCGTCGCAAACCGTTCGCGGCTGTTGGCGACCTGCCGGCGATACCCCTGCGGGTCGATGTACGGATTCGGCTTCTGCCCGCGCCTCGCCAGCTTGCCCTGCATGTCGAACACCCCGGCATGCTGCGAGACCCAGACGTCGGCCGTCAGCGATTCGAGGATCGCATACGTCCGCTGCCAGTCGGCGACGATACCGGGATACTTCGGGTTGTCGACGAGCGACGTGCCTGGGTTGACGGTCGTGCTCGCGGCGAACACCACCTGGAGCGCCCGGCCGGCGTCGACTCCGACGGTGACGAATGTCGTTGCGCCTTTCGTGTGTCCCGGCGTGTGACGTGCAACCAGCTTCACCCGGTCGAACTCGACGACGTCGCCGTCCTCGAGCCTGCGGTCGACTGTGACCGGAGGAAACGGGCGGCTGTCTCCAAAATGGAAGTCGCTGCGGCCACCGGATTCGAGCAGCAGCGCATCCTCGGCCATCGCCTCGAGGCGGGCTCCAGTCTCCTTCTTGATGAGCGACAACCCCGCGGCATGATCGAAGTGCGCCTGCGTGTTGAGCAGCACACGGATGTCTTCGTACTTGAACCCCAGCGCCCGGATGGAGTTCCTGATCAACGGCACCGTTTCCTCGAAGCCCGAATCGACGAGGATGTGCCCCGCTGCGGTCGTGATCAGGAACGAGGCGAGCTCGGTCGTTCCGACGAAGTAGATGTTGTCGATCACCTTGTGCGGCGTGGCCGGCTTGTTCCACGCGGGGTCGTAGCCTGGAGACTGGGCAACGACAACGACTGTTGCGGAGACCAGGACGCACGCAGCGCTCAGCAGGCGACGGCTCATCTGCGAATTATCTCGCACTGAAGCCGTTCGACAGCCGCAGGTTGGCCCTCTGCGCGCATTCGCCAGAAGTCCCGGCGCCGCTCTTTCGGCTCGGGGGAAACCAACGGCCATTCCGACTCCATGAGCGTTACACTGGCATGAGATGCCTGCGCTTCGAGATGCGCTCGCCGCTCGCACTCGCGACGCCGCTCCGGCGCTCGTCGAAGTCCTCGACCGCGGCCGCCTCCGCTGCTACGCCTGCGGTCATCGCTGCCCGATTCCGGAAGGCGCGTTCGGTGTGTGCAAGGTCCGCTACAACGAAGGCGGTCACTTGCGAGTGCCCTGGGGCTATGTGGCAGGCATCCAGTGCGATCCGGTCGAGAAGAAGCCGTTCTTCCACGCCTACCCCGGCGCGCTCGCCTACAGCTTCGGAATGCTCGGCTGCGACCTGCACTGCAGCTACTGCCAGAACTGGGTGACCTCGCAGGCGCTTCGTGATCCCGAGGCGATCGTGCCGCCTCGCGACACCACGCCCGCGTGGCTCGTGCAGGATGCGCTCCGCCAGGGCGCGAAGATGATCGTGTCCACGTACAACGAGCCGCTCATCACCGCCGAATGGGCGGTCGCCGTGTTTCAGGAGGCCCGCAAGCACGGACTGGTCAGAGGTTTCGTCTCGAATGGAAACGGTACAGAGCGCGTGCTCGAGTACATCCGGCCGCACCTCGATCTCTATAAGGTCGACCTCAAGAGCTTCGACGATCGTCACTACCGCTCGCTCGGCGGCCGGCTCGAGCCGATTCTCGAGACGATCCGCTGGCTGCACCGCGAAGGCGTCTGGGTCGAGCTCGTCACGCTGCTCATCCCTGGATTCAACGACAGCCGCGCGGAGCTCCGGGCGCTGACCGAGTTCGTTGCCAGCGTCTCGCCCGACATCCCCTGGCACGTCACGGCGTTTCACCAGGACTACAACATGACCGATTGCGAGAACACGACGCCGGAGATGCTCCTCAGCGCGGCGGCCATCGGTCGGGAGGCCGGACTTCGATACGTCTACGCCGGGAATCTCCCGGGGCGCGTCGGCAGCCTCGAAGACACCCGCTGTCCGGCGTGCGCCGAACGGCTGATTCGCCGGTACGGATACTTCATTCAGGAGTACCGCCTCACCCCGACGGGCGCCTGTCCGGCCTGCGGAACAGGCATCCCCGGCCGGTGGAGCACCGCTTTCGAAGGCCAGCGGACCGCCTCGCCGTTCCTGCCTCGCGAAGGGCGGCGTCTCTCGGTGATCTGAGCGCCGCAGTGCTCGCGAATCCGGGCATCGCCGGCGCCGGCCCGGAGAAGCGCCTGCCACCGGCTACAATGGCGGAAGGGTGATCAACGATACAGTCGGGCGGCCGCTCGCCAACCTGCGGATCTCGGTTACCGACCGCTGCAACCTGCGCTGCAGCTACTGCATGCCGGAGCCGGAATACGTGTGGCTTCCGCGCGAGGACATCCTGCATTTCGAGGAGGTCGAGGCGCTGGTCGACGTGTTTCTCGAGCTGGGCGTTTCGAAAGTCCGGCTGACTGGCGGCGAGCCGCTCCTGCGGCGCGGCCTGCCCGATCTCGTGGCGCGACTGGCGCAACGAACCCGGATTCGGGATCTCGCGATGACGACCAACGGCGTGCTGCTCGCGCACCATGCGCGCACGCTTCGCGAAGCCGGGCTCCACCGCCTCACTGTCAGCCTCGACACCCTCAAGCCCGAGCGCTTTCAGCAGCTGACGCGGTACGACGAGCTCGCGCGGGTCCTGGATGGCATCAGCGCCGCCGCGCCGCTGTTTCCCGGGCTCAAGATCGACACTGTCCTGATCCGCGGAGTCAACGACGATGAAATCGTCGACCTCCTCGAGTACGGCCGCACGCTCGGCGCCGAAGTCCGCTTCATCGAGTACATGGACGTGGGGGGCGCCACGCACTGGTCGATGTCGCGCGTCGTCTCACGAGCCGAGATCCTCGAACGGATTGCGGCCCGCTACGGCGAGGTGACCGCCGTCGATGAGCAGACGTCCGCGCCCGCCGACCGCTTCCGGTTGCCCGACGGCACCGTGTTCGGCGTCATCTCGTCGACCACCGAGCCGTTCTGTGCTTCCTGCGATCGCAGCCGGCTGACTGCCGACGGCATGTGGTATTTGTGCCTCTATGCGACCCACGGGACGGATCTGCGCCGCGCACTGCGCGGTGGAGCGTCGCCAGCGGAACTGGCCGATCTGATTCGCGCTACGTGGGAATCACGCCGGGATCGCGGCGCCGAAGCCCGCCTCGCCGCACGGGATCGCAGCCCGCTGATTCCCGTCGAGCGTCTCAAGCGCGAGCCGCACCTCGAGATGCACACGCGCGGCGGTTAAGCCGCCGGGGTCAGGTCTTGAATCGATGGTTTTTTCACGGTCTGGCCCCTCGCGTTCGAGAAAATCGTCCACCCCGCGCGGGGTCAAAGCGTGAAAAAACCATCGATTCAAGACCTGACCCCAACGTGCTCGATCAGTCGGCCCTCGTCAGCGCGGGGCAATGCTCGTCGAACGCCGCGGTCAGTCGCGCTGCGATGGCGGCGGCATCGCGATTCTCGATGTCGCGCCGCTCGAGCATGAAGACCAGCTCCCCATCCTTCAGAAGTCCCACCGACGGCGACGAAGGTGGATACGGCGCGAAGTGCGCACGGGCGCGGTCGGTCGCCTCGATGTCGGCTCCCGCGAAGACGGTGGCGACGACGTCCGGCCGCCGGTCGTGCTGAAGGGCGAGCGCAATGCCGGGGCGCGCCTTCCCCGCTGCGCATCCGCACACTGAGTTCACCACGATCATCACGGTGCCGGTCGTGTGGACCGCCTGGTCGACCTGCTCGGCCGTCTTCAGCTCGCGAACACCGAGCCTGGTCAGCTCGGCGCGCATCGGGGCAATGAAAGGCTCGGGATAGGGCATGCACCTATTCTACGTGCGAAGGTGCGAAGGTGCGAAGGTGCGAAGGTGCTAGGTGCGAAGGTGCTAGGTGCGAAGGTGCTAGTGCGAAGGTGCTAGTGCGAAGGTGCTAGTGCGAAGGTGCTAGGTGCGAGGTGCGAAGGTGCGAGGACTTGTCCCGCCGAAGCTGCGTAGCAGCGAAGGCGGACTACCGGCCGATCTGGGCGAGGTGGGTCTCCAGGCACTGCGGGCAGATGCCGTGGCTGAACTGCGCCTCGGAGTACTCGCTGAGATACTGCTCAATCTGCTTCCAGTAGTCGCCGTCGTCGCGGATCCGCTTGCAGTAGGCGCAGATCGGCAGCAGGCCGCCGAGGCGCTTCACGTCTGACAGCGCCTGCTGCAGGTCCACCACCTTCGCCGCCAGCGCGTGCTGCAGCCCGACGATGCGGCTGCCGATGCGCAGCCGGGCGCGCAGCTCGTTCCAGTCGAACGGCTTCTTGATGTAGTCGTCGGCTCCGCTCTCCAGGCCGAGCACCACATCTTTCTGATCCTGGTTGCTCGTGATGAGGATGACGTACATCGCCGAGAGGGCCGGAACCTCCCGCAGCTCACGGCACAGGCGCGGACCGTCCATTCCCGGCATGTTCCAGTCGAAAATGGCGAGCAGCGGCGGTTCGTCGGCGTGCAGCGCCGCCCATGCCTGGTGTCCGTCCGCGCACTCGGTCACCTTGTACGACCAGCGCTCCAGGTGGACCCGCAGCGAATAGCGAAGCACGACGTCGTCGTCGGCGATCAGGATCCGCACGAGGCACCCGCTTCGAACTTCCGCATGTCGATCACGATGGCCGCGATCTCCCGCTCGAGCCGCGCCAGCAGCGGCGGCGTGGCGTCGACGCGCCCCTCGGCGGCGAGCCGCTCGATTTCGTAGGCCGTGGCGTGCGGCCCACTCTCCACGAAGTTGGCGAGGCAGCCCTTGGTGGCGTGCGCCGCTCTGCGGACATCATCGCCCTGCGCCGACTCGATCGTGGCGCGCAGCGTGGTGAGCAGCTTCGGGTACTCGATGAGAAACAGCGCCACGAGCTGGCGCGCCAGTTCGTCGTCGCCGGCGAGCCGCTCGAGCATGACGTCGGCAGACCACGCCGGCGGCGCCGTGGCCGCCTGCCGCGCACCTGGTGGAACGTTCTCGACCCGCTCTCGCGGGTCAACGGGTTTCGAAACGCGGCCGGCCATATCTGCCACGACCCATCGGTCGCGGTCTCCCTTCGGTGCGTGGGTCTCAATCGCCGTTCCCAGAAGGCGACGGACCGTTTTGGAATCCACCTGCTCCGCCCCGCTCGACTGTCGGCTGTCTGCGATGGCCGGCGCACGCGATTCCACGATTGGGACTGAACGGAGCAAGTGGACTGCCACCCAGAGCGGCGGGACGAGCTGGGTATTCGTGCACAGCGGTGGGAAATCCTGGCAAAGGCGGCGGCCGCTCAAGAGGTCCTGTGTGCGGGAGGTGTGCGCCTGTGGACCGGACCGCACAGCCGCAGCCCTGTCGCTCGCTACGCGACGTTCTTCCGCTGCCCTGCCGCCTCCAGCATCGTCTTCACGAGTGCGGCCGGCATGAACGGCTTCTGGATGAAACCGGCGATCGGATCCTTGTCGAAGCGCCCAACCGCTTCCTGGGCGCTGTATCCGCTCGTCAACACGATTGGGAGATCCGGTTGCCGTGCCTTGATCAGGCGGAAGGTTTCGACTCCACCCATGCGCGGCATTGTCATGTCGAGGAGAACCGCGTCGAAGGCCGCCTCGCGGGCGATTACTTCGAGCGCTTCCGCGCCGTCGCTCGCCGTCGTGACCTCGAATCCGGCACGCCGCAGCGACTCCCTGGCGATCGTCCGCACACCCGCCTCGTCGTCGACCACGAGCACCCGCGTCCCGTCGGCCCGGGCGGCCGATGGTTTCTGCTGCGGCGCTGCGGCGGCTGCCGGTGTGGAGGTCGCGGGGAGCAGCACACGAAACGTCGTGCCGCGACCTGGTGTCGAGGCAATCGTGATCGCCCCGTGATGGCCGCGCACGATCCCGAGGACCGCGGCCAGGCCGAGACCCCGGCCGGTGAACTTCGTCGTGAAGAACGGATCGAAGATACGGGCCACGGTTGCGGCGTCCATGCCACACCCGGTGTCGCGTACTTCAGCGAATACGTACTCCCCCTCGGGGACATCGCTGCCCACCCAGGCATCGGCGACATCGGCCCGTTTCACATGGACGCTCCCGGTGGAAACGGTAATCTGGCCGGTCGCGGTCCCAATCGCGTCCGAGGCGTTGGTGATCAGGTTCATGATCACCTGGCGGATCTGGGCGGGGTCGCCGTCGAACGCTGGCAGTTTCGGCTGCAGTTCGAGGACGATCTCGGCGTTTCTCGCCACGGCGGTGCGCAGCAGGTGCGTCATCTCACCGACAATGCCCGAGAGATCGGTCGCCTGCAGCACGAACCGGCCCTTGCCGGAATAGGCCAGCATCTGATTCGTGAGCTCGGCCGCGCGCTGCGCGGTCGTCTGTATCTGGACGACGGAGTCGTAGGCGGGGTTTCCCGGACTCAATTCCTGCAGCGCAAGCCCGGCATGTCCGAGCATTCCCACGAGCAGGTTGTTGAAGTCGTGTGCGATGCCGCCAGCCAGCACGCCGAGGCTCTCGAGCTTCTGAACGTGCTGCATCTGGCCTTCGAGACGGCGCCGCTCCTCCTCGGCGCGGACACGCTCGGTGATGTCGCGGTAGCACCAGACGCGTCCGCCGATATCACCGTCGACCCGCTGCGGCTGCGACATCCGCTCGATGATTCGGCCGTCCTTGAGAGTGACGGTCACGCTCTGCGACGCGTCGCTGCGAGCAGCAGCACGGTAGTCGGCCAGCCGCGCTGGCGGATCGTCGCACTTCTCCACGCACCACAGAACCCAGTCTTCGGCGCTCGGCTTGGCGAGAATCTCGGGCGGGTACCCCCAGATGTCCACCAGGCGCTGGTTGTAGCGTCGCACACGTCCGCCAGCGTCGGTGACCATGATGCCGTCAGCCACCGCCTCGAGCGTCGCATCGTGCAGCGCCAGCTCCGATCGCAGGTCGGCATCGATCGCCGAGCGTTCGAACGCCGCGCCGATCACGTTGCCGATCGCCTGCAGAAAATGAACGTCGTCCCGCGAGAAGCGACGCTCGCGACGATCCCCCACCGCGAGCAGCCCGTATGGTCCCGCACGTCCCGGAATCGCCACTGCGGCGCCGGCGGTCATGCCCTCCCGGAGATGAAACGCGTCAACGGGCGGACAGTCTGGCCGCCGATGATCGAGCGTCGCGGCGGCCGCGTCTGCAAAGAGCGCGCAGGCGGGGTACGTCGCGCCGTCGACGGGCAGCCGCACCGGACCCGGCGACCTGGTGTCCCACCCCACACCGGCCCGCAGCGCAAAGCTCGCACGGTCATCCGCGAGCTCGAACACGGCCGCCGCCGGCACCTGCAGCGTGCTCGAGGCGAGGCTGGCTGCCTGGTCGAGCAGCAGTTTGAAATCGATGCCGGCAAGGGCCCGCTGACCAAGCGATGCGATCACCGCCTGTTGCCGCGCCCGGACCGCCGATTCGTGCTCGGCGCGCCGGCGTGCGTCGACGTCGCGAGCCAGGACGATCGCTCCTGAGACGGCACCGTGCTCGTCGGTGAGGCTGCGAACGGTGGCCTCGACGAATCGCGTGTCCCCTGATGTCCTCACGATCTCCGCATCGCCGCGCCAGTCGGTTCGCGATGCGATGGCCTCGTGGAGGTCGCCCCCACGAGTCCCGGCCATGCGGTTCGTAATCAACGAGCCCACGGCGTGGCCGGTGGCACCTGCAGCGGGGATTCCGAAGAGCGTCTCGGCGCCTGCATTCCAGCTCGTGACGCGGGTCTCAGGATCGACCTCGACGATGGCATCGGTGACCTGCGCCAGGAGGTTCGCCTGCATCGCCTGATGTTCCACCGCCGCCCGCAGCTGGCGTGTCAAGCGCGTGACCTCACGCCGGAGCCGCCGCGTGCCGATCAGGACCACCAGCAACCCGCCCATGCCGGCAGCAGCCGCGATGAAGAGAATCGAAGGGAAGCCGGCCGGGCTGGAACCTTCAGCGCTTGCGGCCGCCGCGGCCGCGACGCTCACATCGAGGCAGGTGAGCACGATGGAGGCAGACCAGAGGCGACACGCCATGACGGTTCTGCGCGCTCAGTGCACGAGCGTCGTGGGTGATATCGACTGTGTCTCGAGGAAGGCCTCCACGTGGTGTGTGTGGAACCGGCCCTTCTCGACTTCCTTCCAGAGGTAACGGACTGTGTCTTCCACCGGCCAGGCAGGACGGTAGGAGCGGGCGGACATCAGAGCGTCGTAGACGTCGACGATACCGACGATCTGGGCGAGCAGCGGGACGTCATCGCCGCGCAATCCAGCCGGGTAGCCGCTGCCGTCGATCCGTTCGTGGTGGCAGAGCACGATCGGACGGACGCGCCGCAGCGACTGCAGCGGCGCGCAGAGCGAGTCGCCGATGGTCGGGTGACGCTTCATCAGCTCGAATTCTTCCGGTGTGAGCGGCCCCGGCTTCAGCAGCACCGAATCAGGGACGCCAATCTTCCCCACGTCGTGCAGATAGCCGCCGCGGTGCAGCGCCTCGAGATCTTCCGCGCCCAGTCCGAGCGCCCGGCCGAGCTGCACGGCGTACTGCGCCAGCCGTTCGCAGTGGCCGTTGGTCATCGGATCGCGCGCCTCGATGGTGAGCGCGAGCGTCATGAACGCCGCCTCGGCCGAGTCGAGCGCGTCGATGAGGTGCTTCATTCGCGTGAGCGATCGCACGCGGGCACGCAGCTCGTGCGGATGGACCGGCTTCGAGAGAAATTCGTCGGCGCCGGCTTCGAGGCCGCGGATGCGATCCGACAGGTCCGTCTGGCCGGTGACCAGGACGACCGGCGTCAGACGCGTCGCCGGGTCCGATTTGAGGCGCCGGCAGACCTCGAGCCCGTCGACCCGCGGCATCGTGACGTCGAGAAGGATCACGTCGGGGTGATGTTCCCGCACGGCGTCCAGCGCCGCGGCCCCGTCGTCGGCGCTCACCACGTCGTGGCCGTCGGCGAGCAGCAGCTTCCGGAAGAGCGACCGGATGCTCTCGGTGTCGTCAGCGATCAGGACCCGGCTTCGCCGTGCGGCCGGAGAGTTCACTTCGTTCAAGACACTCGCCCCAAAGGCACAATCGGCGCCGCCGACGCTGGCTTGACTGCCGGAACCGACGTGTGGAGCCCGTGGCGCTCCAGCTGGCGATAGAACGCCCGCCGGCTGATTCCCAGCAGCCGCGCCGCGACCGCCTTGTTGCCGCGCACCTGTTCCAGCGTCCTGACGATGTGTTCGCGCTCGATCTCGACGAGCGGAGCCGTCCTGGCGGCGGGTGCAACCGCCGCAGCCCCCTGGGCCGCCGCAGAACGCGTCACGGGCAGCGAGTGCTGCAGCATGATGTCGCTCAGCTCCGTCTCGTCGACGAACTCCCCTTCCGCGAGGATGCAGGCCCGTTCGAGCACGTTTCTGAGTTGCCGGATGTTGCCTTCCCATGGGGCGTCGGCGAGCCGGCGCTCGGCGGCCGACGTGAGACCGACCAGCGGCTTCGCGAAGCGCTGCGCAAATCCACGCACGAACGACGCCGTCAGGTACGGGATGTCCTCGCGCCGCTCTCGAAGGGGCGGCAATGTAATCTCGGCGACGTTGAGCCGGTAATACAGGTCGCTTCGGAAGCGCCCGGCGGCGACATCGCCCGGCAGGTCGCGGTTGGTGGCAGCGATGAGCCGCACGTCGACCTTCCGCGGCTCCAGCGAGCCGACCCGCTGGAGCTCGCCGTTCTCGAGCACACGCAGCAGTTTGGCCTGGACGCTGGGCGGCAGCTCGCCGATCTCGTCGAGAAAGACGGTGCCGCCGTCGGCCGTCTCGAAAAGGCCGGCCTTGTGATCGGTGGCACCTGTGAAGGCGCCGCGAACGTGCCCGAACAGCTCGCTCTCGAAGAGCGTCTCGACCACCGCCGAGCAGTTCACGGTGACGAAGCGCTTCGCGCCGCGCGGTCCGAGCTTGTGGAGGGCGCGGGCGACCAGCTCCTTGCCGGTCCCTGTCTCGCCAGTGATGAGCGCCGTGCGCGCGTGCGGTGCCAGGCGCCGGATCAGACCGAACACCTCCTGCATGGCCGGTCCGCGGCCGATCATTCCGCAGAACTCCAGGCGCTGCGCCAGCTCTCCCTCGAGCGCCAGCACTGCCCGGCGCTCCGCCGCTTCGTCGCGCACTGCCGACAGCATCTGCCGCATGCGCTGCAAATCGAACGGCTTGGTGAGGAAGTCGATCGCGCCGAGCTTGACCGCCTCGACGGCGTTGTCGATCGTGGCGTAACCCGACATCAGCGCGACGCGGGTCCGCGGTGTGATATCGCGAATCGATCTGAGGATCTCGAGCCCGGTGACGCCAGGCATCCGGAGATCCAGCAGAACGAGGTCGGCCGGTCGGCGGCGCAGCAGCTGCAGCGCTTCCACACCGTCGAGCGTCGTGCTGACCTCGAAGCCTTCGGTCTGCGCGATCGTTCCGACGAGCGTCAGGATCGCGCGATCGTCGTCGACGACGAGCAGGTGCGGGCGCTGTGCAGACATGTGACTCGCGGCCCGTCCCGACGGGCCCTCTCAGGTGGGCGCAGGAGCCGATTGCCGGCACGTGCCCACCAGATTTCCTATCGGAGTCTCGAGAGAACCGCTGTAACGCCTCCGCACGGACGGACGGGCGGAAACGCACAGTCGATCAGCGCTGGAAGGGGAAGAAGGGAGAAGAACCGTGGAGTTCAGCCGCGAGCGAATCGGACAGCGTCGAGGCTCACGACCGGCTCGTGGCCGACGACGCTCGCCGAGTGGCGCCCCCCGCGAGGGACATCGATCCAGTCGCCGGGTCCCAGCACGAACGCCTCTCCGCCAAGGACGATCTCGAACTGCCCCGACACGACCGCGTCGATCTTGTCCACGTCGTGGGTGTGCTCGGGGAAGTGCGTGCCGGGCGGATAGGTGTATCGGGACACGCGATAACCGGCGTTCTCGAGCTTTCGCCGGAGCGCGGGCTCCGAGAACGGACCGTCGGTCGCGCTGTTCCAGCGTGTGGCCGGCATGTCTATCTCAGCGCTTCCCCATGGGTGCGCAGCCACTGGCGCGCCTCCCGGTATCTCGGACAGGCGTCGGACACCAGCCGCCAGTAGGCCGGCGAATGGTCCATCCGGCGCAGGTGCATCAACTCGTGCACCAGCACGTAGTCGCGGACCCAGTCGGGCATCAGCAGCAATCTCCAGTTGAGGCAGACGTGACCGTCGCGTCCACAGGATCCCCAGCGTGTTCGCTGGTTTCTTACGCTCACGCGTGTGACGCTGAGCCCGAAGCGACGGGCAAGTTCCAGAAGCCGCTGCGGCAACTCGATGCGGGCGCGACGCTCGAACGCGCTGCGCTCGGGGAGTGCGGCCGACCTTTGAGCGAGTCTGACGCGCTCGCGGGCGATCCAGTCGCGATGCCGCTCGGCAAAGGCACTCGCTTCCTTTCGCGATCCGCCGCGCGGGATCGTGACCCGCGCCCGGCCATGCTGGTCGATCCGGAGGACATACCGCTTGGCCCGCCGATGCCGAACGAACACGCAGGGACCGACGCCCGGCAGGGCAGAGAGTCCCTGATAATCGAACCGACGCACTGCCGGCGGCTCCGGCTCGTTCGTGTGCACACGGCTCCCGGCAGGCTGGACGTCGGCGAACGGAAGACCCAGCTGCATGCTCGAAGAGAGGATAGCACCTACATGATCACGAAGCCGGGCGTCATCTCATAGGGTGGAACGTTCGCTTCTTCCATGCTGGGACTGTTGCGGATCTCCTGACGGGTCAGCGCCAGGTGCACCACCTGGTTCGCCCAGTCGATCCGGTCGATCGACGCGGGAGCGATCGCGACCCATTTGCCGCCAAGCCAGTTGCTCGTGTCGATGACGATGTAACAGATGCGCGCCACGGTCTCGTCGGTCAGGAAGTCGTCGATGTGTCCGATCGATCCGTCCGTTGCGTGCACGTGAAAGCCACGAATCCGGCTGAGTCGGTGTACCACGCTGCCCTCCTCGAACGGTGTTCCGTGAAGGCATGTGCAATATACAGGCCTCTTTCCGGGTATTCTGTCAAACATGTCGAGGCTGGTGCTCGTCATCTGCGTGCTCGTCGCCACGATCGATTTCCGCGCCGTCGCTCAGCAACCCCAAACCGCACCTGCAAACCTCGACTTCGAAAACGGCACTCCTGGCCAGGCCGCCTTTTCCTGGTACGTTCCGCCGCAGCAGCCCGGTGTCAGCACGCGTCTGAGCACCGACGACCATCGTCGCGGCATGCAGTCGGTCGTTCTGACCAGGGAAGCCATCGCGCCCCCGAATGCATCGGTGAACGTCTGGCAGGAATTCGACGCCACAACGTTCCGTGGCCGGCGTGTTCGCTTCCGCCTGGCGGTCAAGACCGACACCCCGAGCGCTCGCGCGCAGATGTGGCTGCGGATTGAAGGAGCCACCCCGCCCGGTGGCACGCCGGCCGTCTCCTTCCTCGACAATATGGATGATCGACCCATCTCCCGTCAGGAGTGGGGAGACTACGAGATCGTCGCAGACGTTCCCGCCACCGCCGCCCGCATCGCGCTCGGAATCTTCGTCGTCGGCACCGGCCGCGCCTGGGCCGACGATGGCACGTTCGAGGCGGTGGGCAAAGCCGAATCGCGGCCGCCGGAGGCACCGCGAGCGGTCACGCGCCGCGGGATGTTGAACCTGCTGGCGTTCACGCGGCTCCTGGGCGCGGTTCGCTACTTCCACCCGAGCGATGAAGTGGCGCGCGCGGACTGGGACGCGTTCGCCATCGCCGGAATGCGCGCAGTCGAGGCCAGTCCTGACGCAGCGGCATTGGTGCGGCAGCTCGAGGTGCTCTTCAAGCCCATCGCCCCGACGCTCCTGATCGTGCCGGCGGGAACGCTGCCGCGCGCCGAAGCGCCCGCAGACGGCGGGGTGAAGCTTCTCGCCTGGCGCCATGCCGGACTGGGTACCGCTGCAGGGCAGGCACCGTACCGCAGCGAGCGTGTGCCTGCCACCGAGCCGGCGGCGATGGACATCGAGCTTGGTGGTGGGGTGTCGGCTCGCCTGCCGCTGACCGTGATCGCCGACTCGACCGGGACCCTGCCGCGCGGGACCGCGCCTGCCGCTGCAGACGTGCCACAGCCGACCCGTCTGCGCTTCTCTGCTGCCGACCGCGGCGTCCGCCTCGCATCGGTGGCACTCGCGTGGAACGCCCTGGAGTTTTTCTACCCGTACTTCGATGTCGTCAAGACCGATTGGCCGGCGGCGCTCAGGACGGCGCTGCAGGAAGCGTCCACGGATCGAGATGCCGCTGAGTTCGCCGGCACCCTGAAGCGCATGGTCGCTGCGCTGCGTGACGGCCAGGCGCGCGTGATCGCCGGGAACGAAGCAGATTCGGCGTCGCTGCCTTCAATCGCCCTCGACTGGATCGAGGACAAGCTGGTGGTGACCTCTGCCGATCCAGCAACTGGCGTCGCGGCGGGCGACGTCGTGATCGCCATCGATGGCACCCCCGCCCCGCTGGCCATCGAAGGAATGGAGGCGCTGATCTCCGGTGCCACTCCGCAGTGGATTAGAGGGCGCGCCGTCCAGGAAATTCTCGCCGGTCCCAAAGGCACACAGGTGCGGTTGCGGATTGACAAAGTCGCGGCGCCTGGGACTCCGGTCGAGGTCTCGCTTCCTCGTACCATGCCGGGGTTTGCGCCGCCGCCGCGTCTCGACAAGCTGGCGGAACTGGAACCGGGCATTCTCTACCTCGACCTCGCCAGGTTGACCGATGCCGATCTCATGGCGGCCCTGCCGATGCTGTCGGGCGCGAAAGGGCTGGTGTTCGACGCGCGTGGATCGCAGTTGTCGACCGGACCGGATGCCCTGTTCGCGTATATGGCAACTGACGCGCTGGCCAGTCCTCAGTGGCACGTGCCGGTGGTGGTCCGGCCGGATCGGGAACAGCTCACCTTCTCTCGCGGCGACGAGTGGAAGGTCGTGCTGCGGCAGCCGACGCTCACCGCCAGGCGCGCCTTCCTGTCCGACTATCATTCGATCGGCTACGCCGAGACGGTCCTCGGCATCGTCGAGGCCTACAAGCTGGGAGAGATCGTGGGCGGTCCGACAGCCGGCACCAACGGGGTCACCAACCGGTTCCGCGTACCAGGCGACTTCACCATCGTCTTCACCGGAACGAAAGCACTGAAGCAGAACGGTGCGCAGCATCACGGTATCGGAACGAAGCCGACCATCGCCGTGTCGCGGACGCGCGCCGGTGTCGCCGAGGGTCGCGACGAGATCCTCGAACGGGCTCTTCAGGCCGTGAAGTAGGGCCCTCATTCCAACGAAGTGCTACCATTCGCCCGCGCACGATTCCTGCCTGGGCAGGACGGCCGCACGTAGACCGTACGTACGCCGTACGTAGAGGCGGACTTTCAGGTCCGCCTTCCGGAGAAGACGACATGATGACCCGACGAGAATTCGGCTCGATCATGGCCGGCAGCCTGGCACTCCCGGCGCTCGGCCTCGCGCAGACAGTCGCGGGGGTGAGGCTCGGCGTTCAGACCTACAGCTTCCGCGACCTGCCCCGCACGCCGGGCGGCGACGCCACCGACGCCATCAGCAAGGCGATGACCGACTGTGCGCTCAGCGAATGCGAGCTGTGGTCGCCGCAGATCGAGCCCGCCACCGCGCCCGCTGGGCGTGGCACGCGACCGACAGCGGAACAACAGCAGAAGGCGCGTGAGGATCTGCGGGCCTGGCGCACCGACACGCCGCTCGAACACTTCCGCGCGATTCGTGCGAAGTTCGCGTCCGCCGGCCAGTCGATCTACGCCTTCAACTACAGCTTCAACACGAGCTTCACCGACGCCGAGATCAAACGCGGCTTCGAGATGGCGAAAGCGCTCGGAGCGGAGATCATCACCGCCTCGACGACGGTGGCGGTTGCCAAACGGCTCGTGCCGTTTGCCGACAAACACCAGATGGCGGTGGCCATGCACAATCACTCGCGCACCGACGATCCGAACGAGTTCGCGACACCCGAAAGCTTCGCGGCAGCGCTCAGGCTGTCGAAGTACTTCCGCATCAACCTCGACATCGGGCACTTCACCGCCGCCAACTACGATGCCGTCGCGTTCATCCGCGAGCATCACGCCGAGATCACCAACCTGCACCTCAAAGACCGAAAGAAGAACCAGGGCGACAACGTGCCCTGGGGCCAGGGCGACACACCGATTCGTGAAGTGCTGCAGCTGCTCAAGCGCGAGCGCTGGCCGATCCGGGCATATGTCGAGTACGAACACCGGGGGCAGGCGGGGCCGGTCGACGAAGTCAAGCAGTGCGCCGTGTACGCCCGGCAGGCGCTCGCATGACGGCAGCGCGCAAGCGCCTCGGCATGGGCCTGGTCGGTCCGGGCTTCGTCGGGGCGCATCACATCGACGCCGTTCGCCGTCTGGGTTTCGTGGACGTGGTGGCGGTGGCCGCCAGCAGCGACGCATCTGCGGCGCGCAAGGCGGAGGCGCTCGGCGTCGCGAAGGCGTACGGCAGCTACGAAGCGCTCGTTGCCGATCCAGACATCGACGTCGTGCACAACACGACCCCGAATCACCTGCACACGCCGGTGATCATGGCGGCGCTGAAGCACGGCAAGCACGTCGTGTCCGACAAGCCGCTCGCCACCACCGGCGCAGAGGCACGCGCGCTCTGGCACGCGGCGGAGAGTGCCGGCGTCGTCCACGCCGTGACCTTCAACTATCGCGGCAATCCGCTCGTCGAGCAGGCGCGGGCGATGATTGCCGCCGGCGAGCTCGGGCCGCTCCATTTCGTCCACGGCAGCTACCTTCAGGACTGGCTGCTCTATCCCACGGACTTCTCCTGGCGCCTCGAGCTGGACAAGGGCGGTGCGAGCTCCGCCATCGGCGACATCGGATTGCACTGGTGCGACCTGGTCCAGCACGTCACCGGCCTTCGCATCGCCAGCGTGCTCGCCGATCTGACAACGGTCGTCAAGACGCGCTACAAGGCGGCTGGATCGACCGAGGCATTCTCGGCGCAGACCGGCACCAGCCGCACCGAAGTCGAGATCTCCAGCGAGGATCTCGCGACGGTTCTCGTGCGGTTCGACAACGGCGCGCGCGGCTGCGTCACCGTGGGGCAGGTGTGCGCGGGACACAAGAACGACCTCTGGTTCGAGGTGAACGGCCAACGCTCCTCTCTCCGCTGGCACCAGGAGCGCCAGAACGAGCTGTGGATCGGCCGTCGGGACGGTCCGAACGGCATGCTGGCCAAAGACCCCTCGCTCCTCGTTCCAGCGGCGCAGGCGTACGCGCATCTGCCGGGCGGGCATCAGGAGGCGTGGGCCGACGCCTTCCGGAACGTCCTGCACGATGTCTACACGTATATTGCCGAGGGCGGTCGGGCGGCCACAGGACAGCAGCCGGCATTTCCCACGTTCGAGGACGGTTATCGCGGCGCCTGCATCGTCGACGCGATCCTCCAGAGCCATCGGGGCGGCGGCGTGTGGACTCCGGTCGGTGCGGAAACGATGGCGGAAACGCGATGAAGCTGGGAGTGTTCTCTCCTGTATTCGGTGGGGTCGACCTGCAGACGATGCTCGCGCGCGTGCGCAGCCTCGGACGGCTGCAGGCGATCGAGCTCGCAACGGGCGGCTGGCCCGGCCGCGACCACATGGACCCCGACGCCCTCCTGGCGGACGACGGCAGGGCCAAAGCCTTTGCCGCCACCATCGGCAACGCGGGGCTGACGATCAGCGCCCTTTCCTGTCATAACAATCCGCTCCACCCGGACCCGGACGTGGCGCGCGAGGCCGACGAGACGCTGCGCCGCTCGATTCGTCTCGCCCAGAAGCTCGGCGTTCCCGTCGTGGTGACGTTCTCGGGCTGTCCGGGCGATGCGGAGGGCGCAAAGCACCCCAACTGGGTGACGGCGCCGTGGCCGCCCGAGTTCGCTGAGATCCTCGAGTGGCAGTGGGAGAAGAAAGCGGTCCCCTACTGGAAGACGGCGACGGCGTTCGCCGCCGACCATGGCGTGAAGATAGCGCTCGAGCCGCACCCTGGCTTTCTCGTCTACAACGTGGAGACCGCGCTCCGGCTGCGCGCAGCGGCGGGAACGCACCTCGGTGTCAATTTCGATCCCAGCCATTTCTTCTGGCAGGGCGTCGACGTGCCGACGGCCATCCGGGCGCTCGGCGATGCCATCTTTCACGTGCATGCGAAGGACGTCGCGCTCGATCGGCAGAACGTGGCGGTGAACGGCGTGATCGATGCCAAGAGCTATCGCCGCATGGCCGAGCGCTCGTGGCTGTTCCGGAGCGTCGGCTGGGGCCACGACGAAACCGCGTGGAAAGGCATCGTCAGCGCGCTGCGGCTCACCGGCTATGACTACGTGATGAGCATCGAGCACGAGGACGCGCTCGCGTCGGTCGACGAGGGGCTGCGCGCGGCGGTCGATCTGCTGTCTCGAGTCGTGCTCACGGAGCCGCCGGTCGAAGCGTGGTGGACATGACACTCGCAGGGTCCGGCTTCAGCCGGACCAGGGCACGTCGCCTCGAGTCCGCCTGAAGGCGGACCTACAACGGGAAGAGACCCATGCAGCCGACTGTCCGCCTGAAGCTCTCGACGCTGATGTTCCTCCAGTACTTCGTCTGGGGCGCCTGGTCGGTGACCACCGGCACGTGGCTGGGACAGACACTCGGGTTCAGCGGCGAGCAGATCGGCCTCGCCTTCGGCACAACCGCCATCGCTGCGATGATCTCGCCCTTCTTCGTCGGCATGGTCGCCGACCGCTATCTCGCAACCGAGAAAATTCTGGCGGCACTCCACCTGGTTGGCGGCGTGATTCTCTTCTACGCGTCGACGCAGTCGGCGTTCGGCCCGTTCTTCGTCGCGCTGCTCGTCTACGCACTGTGCTACATGCCGACGCTGGCGTTGAGCAACTCGCTCTCGTTTCACCAGATGCGCGAGCCCTCGCGGCAGTTCCCCGCGATACGGGTGCTCGGCACCATCGGCTGGATCGTGGCGGGGCTTGCCATCGGCTCGCTGGGCCTCGAAGCGACCGCCATCCCGATGCGTATCGCCGCGGCCGCATCGCTGGTGCTCGGCCTGTTCTGCCTGGCGCTCCCCCATACGCCGCCGCGCGGCCGGCAGCACACGACGATTGCCGACATTCTCGGCCTCGATGCGCTGAAGCTGCTGCGTGAACCGTCGTTCGCCGTGTTCGTGCTCGGGTCGTTTCTCGTCTGCATCCCGCTGCAGTTCTACTACGCGTTCGCCAACCCGTTCCTGAACGAGATCGAGGTGACGAACGCTGCCGGGAAGATGACACTCGGCCAGATGTCCGAGGTGTTCTTCATGCTGGTGATGCCGGTCTTCTTCCGGCGTCTCGGGGTGAAGTACATGCTGCTCGTCGGCATGGCCGCCTGGATGACACGCTACCTGCTGTTCGCGTACGGCAACAACGGCGCGCTCGTGTGGATGCTCTATGCAGGCATCCTCCTGCACGGGATCTGCTACGACTTCTTCTTCGTGACCGGTCAGATCTACGTCGATCAGAAGGCGCCGCCGGATCTCCGGGCGGCGGCGCAGGGCTTCATCGCCTTCGTCACGCTCGGCGTGGGAATGTTCATCGGGTCGTGGGTGTCTGGCCGCGTGGTGGACGCCTACGCGACGGGCACCGGCGCTCACGCATGGGACCGCATCTGGATAGTGCCGGCCGCGGGAGCCGCGGCAGTCCTCGTCCTGTTCGCGTTGTTCTTCCGCTCTGCCGAAGCGCCCGGCAAGGCAGAAGTAGGGGCGTCGTCGGTGCCATCTGAAGTGTAGCGAAGGGAGACGGCGTCGTCCCACGAACGGACACCGGCTCCTGCGGGGCGGTTCCGGTGCGCGTCGGATGCTCCGAAACGGGCTGGCGCGGCCTCGCGAAGGCGTGGCATAGCGTTTGACCTCAGGGATGCTGCCCATGGTCGACATCGCGCGAGATCCTGCGATTCTCAAACGCCGCCGCCGACGGCAGATCGCTGCCGGCATCCTGGGCGCGGTGGCGATCATCGCGATATCGGTCAAGCTGTCGCGGATGGAGCCGGCGCCGCCCTCGGTCGAGCGCGCCACCCTGCTGCTCGACAGGGTCAAGCGCGGGACGATCATCCGTGAGGTGCGCGGCGTCGGCACGCTGGTGCCCGAGGACACGCGTTGGATTTCGGCGACCACGGACGGTCGCGTGGAGCGCATCCTGCTCCGTCCGGGTGCCGTCGTCGCGCCCGACTCGGTGATCGTCGAGCTCAGTAGCCCGAGCGTCGAGCAGGAGGCGCTGACGACTCGGCTGGCGCGTCAATCGGCCGAGGCCAGCCTCGCGAACCTGCGCGTGCAGAACCAGAACAGCCTGCTCACCCAGGAGTCAGCGATCGCCGCCGCAGAAGCGGAATACAAGCAGGCGAAGATGCAGGCCAATAGCGACGCCGAGCTCGCGAAGGACAAGCTGATCTCGCAGCTCACACTGCAGAAGTCGCAAGTGAATCTCGAGCTCGCCCGCACGAAACTGGAGATCGAGCACAAGCGCCAGGCGACCGCCCAGGAGGCGCTCGACGCGCAGCTGCGCGTGCAGCAGGCAGCCGTGGAGCAGGCGACGGCCGCGGCGGCGCTGGCCGCGAAGCGCCTCGCCTCGCTGAAGGTCACACCAGGCTTCTCCGGGGTGCTGCAGGTCGTCGGCGTCGAAGTCGGCGAGATGATCGCGCCAGGGAAGAACGTTGCGCGCGTGGCGGATCCGATGCGGCTGAAAGCCGAGCTGAAGGTTCCCGAGACCCAGGCCAGAGACGTGGATCTCGGCCAGCCGGCGCAGGTCGACACGCGGACCGGCATCATCGCGGGTCGCGTGAGCCGGAAGGACCCGGCAGCCATCAACGGCACCGTCACGATCGATGTGACGCTCGTCGATCCGCTGCCGCGCGGCGCCGTCCCCGACATGAGCGTCGACGGCACGATCCAGCTGGAGCTGATGGCCAACGTGCTGAACGTCGGCCGCCCGGCGCTCGGACAGGAAGAGAGCACGGTGAGCCTCTTCCGCATCATCAACGCCTACGGCGATGCGCAGCGGGTGCAGGTCAAGCTCGGTCGCGGCTCGGTCAGCTCGATCGAGGTGAAGTCCGGATTGAGCGAAGGCGACGAGGTCGTGCTCTCGGACATGTCGAACTACGACTCGCACGACAAGGTGAGACTGCGGTAACGCGTGCAATTCGTGTAGAGGCGGATCAAGGCCGCCGAGGAAAAGGAGAGCGATGGAGCCGTTGATCAAACTCGAAGCCGTCCGCAAGGTCTTCTACACCGACGAAGTAGAGACTCACGCGCTCGAGAACATCAACATCGAGATCGAGCGCGGCGAGTACGTGTCGATCGCAGGGCCGTCCGGCTGCGGCAAGTCCACGCTGCTGTCGATCCTCGGTCTGCTGGACACGCCGTCCGAAGGCACCTACGTGCTGAACACACGGCAGGTGGCGACGCTTTCGCTCTCCGAGCGCGCCCGCGTGCGCAACCGTGAGGTCGGCTTCATCTTTCAGAGCTTCAACCTGATCGGCGATCTCACGGTGTTCGAGAACGTCGAACTGCCGCTCACCTACCGCGGCATGCGCGGCGCCGAGCGCAAGCAGCGCGTCACCGCCGCCCTCGAGCGGGTGGGCATGGCGCATCGCGCCAAGCATCTGCCGAGCCAGCTGTCGGGCGGTCAGCAGCAGCGCGTCGCCGTCGCCCGCGCCGTCTGCGGAGAGCCGTCGATCCTGCTGGCCGACGAGCCGACCGGAAACCTCGACTCGAAGAATGGTGAAGCGGTCATGGAGCTGCTCGGCGAGCTCCATCAGAGCGGCGCGACCATCTGCATGGTGACGCACGATGCGCGCTATGCCGCGCACGCCAAGCGCACCATTCATCTCTTCGACGGCCGCGTGGTCGAGGAGTCGCTCGCGACGATGCACTGAGCGCCGGCTCCTCCGCCGCCGACGGCTGATGTCTCTCTTCGGCTCACTCGCCAGAGACCTGCGTCACGCGCTCCGTCTCTTCGCCCGGAGTCCCGGCTTCGTGGCGATTGCCGTCCTGTCGATCGGATTCGGCCTGGCGATGAGCGCCGCCACGATCCGTCTGCTGCAGCAGCTGATCGTATTGGAGCGGCTGCCGACCTCAGGGGTTTCCTGATAGCGGTTCCGGGCCTCTTCGCCGTCTCTCTGCTCGCAGCATTCATCCCGGCGCGACGCAGCGCCAGAGTCGATCCGACCGTAGCGCTGCGCACCGATTAATCCCGACCGATCGGTCGTCAGTTGCGCGCGGCGGCGGCCGCGAACCCAGTCAAGCCGATACGATTCCAGGGCCATCGCCACGAACGACGGGCTTGGGTCGCGTTCCGAGTCCGGCGAGTGCCCGATTGACACCCTTCCCCTCGTCCGCCAGCATCAGGAGCGGCCCGATCATGTCCCCGCATTCGACAACCGTCGTCGTCCAGCCAGCCGCGTCGCCGTTCTGGGGCGAGGGCGTCGGGATAGCCAACGCGACCGTGGATGCCGGCACGGGACCGTTGATGACCGTGCGCACTCCGCCTGAGCGATGGGCGTACGCCGTGACCTTCATGCGTACGGACGCCTCCTCGAACCGCAGCATCGCCGTTCGGGTCACCGTGAAAGTGATCAGCGGCAGCATCGGCGCCGGCGTGCTCAACGTGGAGGGCACGCGGTTCATCCACGAGCTGATCGCCGACGCGGGCGCTGAACCACGGGTGTTAGAGCTCGTCGTCGCCGATCCTGGCGACATGGGTCCTCTCGTTCTCCGCAACACGTCGCCTCTTGGCGCCAGCGTGGTGGAGCTGCTCGACATTTCCTCCTTCGAGGTGGATGGCGAGGAAGGGAACGTGAGGCATCCCGGGCTGTCCGAGCCGGTGCCGACACCGCATTGGAACCGCCACTACGGGGCAGCCGACGGCAGCACCCTCGAACGGCTGCGCGCGGCACGTTTCGACGCCCTGACGGTGCCGACGACACTGGCGTGGAGCGATGGACTGTCGCTGCAGATCCGGCCGAGGGACCAGTTGTCGCGAGTGGTCTACCTCTCGGGCACCTACGAGCCGAACACCCTGTGCGTCCTGCGGTCCATCCTGCGACCGGGCGATGTGTTCGTGGACGTCGGCGCCAATGCGGGTGCGATCGCGCTCGCCGCCTCGGCATGGGTCGGGCCGACCGGACGTGTTTTCGCCTTCGAGCCGAGTGGCCGCGAGTTCGACCGGCTGCTCGACGCCGTCGAGCGTAACCGTGCCGCCAACGTCCAGCCGTTTCGCGTCGCCATTGGAGCGCGCAGCGGTACGGCAGCGCTCCACGTCGCCAGTGACGAATTCGCCGGGCTCAACACCGTCGCCAAGGCGTTTGCCTACGACGGCGTCGAGCTGGCGCGCATCGAGCAGGTGGCAGTCACCTCTCTCGACGAGTTTCTGGCGGCGCAGGACGTTCGGGTGGCGGCAATCAAGATCGATGTCGAAGGGGCTGAGGCCGATGTCCTCGCCGGCGCACAACGGACGCTGGCGCGTGATCGCCCGGCACTCGTCGTGGAAGTCATCAGCCGCTCTCTGGAGACCTGCGGATCGAGCCGGGCGGCGCTGGAGCAGATGCTCAGGGGCGCCCGCTACCGGCTCTACGCCATCGATCAGCACGACGCCTCGCTGCGTTCCATCCAGTCGCTCTCGGACGTCGACGAGCAGAACGTGGTGGGACTCCCGCAGGAGCGCACCGGCACGCCCACGGTTCCAGGCGGCGCCTGAGCCGGAAACGCCCGATTTCCAAGCCATATCGTGTTCATCTGCGGGACGGCTCGTCCCATCGGCGGACAGTCGGCGCTCCCGGATTGCGCCATCGCCACAGGTAGCGCCGAGGCACGGTCCTTGATAGACGTCAGAACCAGACGCCGTTACTCTTTGAGGCCATGCTGTTCAAACGCTCATCCGCCGTCGTCTCCGAGCCCGCGTGGCAGCCAACCGGCAATACCCCGCTCATGGCGCTTCGCGGAATCGAGAAATCGTTTCCGGTCGGGGCGGGCCAGTCCTACGTCCTGCGCCGCATCACCCTCGACATCAAGCCAGGCGAGTTCATCTCCATCATGGGTCCCTCCGGGGCAGGCAAGTCGACGCTGCTGCATATCCTGGGCATGCACGACAGCGCCTGGAGCGGCGAATACTCGCTGATGGGACACCCGATCCATGCGCTTCCGCAGAAGGAGCGATCGGCGCTGCAGAAACGGTACATCGGCTTCGTCTTCCAGAGCTATCACCTGCTCGACAACCTGACGGTCTACGAGAACATCGAGCTCCCGCTGTCCTACCGAGACGTCCGCCGATCGGAGCGCCAGAGCATCGTCGCCGACGTGCTCGACCGCTTCGGCATTGTCGCGAAAAAGGATCTCTACCCAAGCCAGCTGTCGGGGGGGCAGCAGCAGCTCGTGGGCGTCGCGCGCGCCATCGTCGCGAGCCCGTCGGTGATCCTGGCGGACGAGCCCACCGGGAACCTGCACTCGTCGCAGGGCCAGGAGATCATGGAGCTGTTCAAGACGCTCAACGAGCAGGGGACGACGATCGTGCAGGTGACGCACTCCGAGACGAATGCCGCCTACGGCAGCCGGATTATCAAGCTGCGCGACGGGTTCATTGATCAGAGCTGATCGAGCACAGGTCCGCCTGAAGGCGGACCCTACACCGGACGTAACGTCCACGTTCACGTGGGCGCGATAATGACGCACAGATGCCCGCCGCCGCCCGAATCCTGATTGCCGATGATCAGGCCGACGTCCTGGAAGCGCTCCGCCTGCTCCTCAAGAGCGAAGGATTTCTCATCGACGCCGTCGAATCGCCGGCGGCCGCCCTCGGCGCTCTCGAGCAGCGCGACTACGACGTCGTGCTCATCGATCTGAACTACGCGCGCGATACCACGTCAGGGCAGGAAGGACTCGAGCTGCTCGCCCGCATTCACGCCGCCGATGAATCGCTGCCGGTGGTCGTGATGACGGCGTGGGGATCGGTCAACCTCGCCGTTGAAGCGATGAGGCGGGGCGCCCGCGATTTCATCGAGAAGCCATGGAACAACGAGCGTCTGTTGAGCGTGCTGCGGACACAGACCGAGCTTGGCCGGGCGCTGCGGCGCGCCACCAGGCTCGAGGCGCAGTCGGCGCTCGGCGAGGGCCGGCCCACCCTCATTGCCGAATCGCCGGTGATGCAGCCGGTGCTGCAGGTGATCGCGCGGGTCGGTCCTTCAGATGCCAATATCCTCATCACCGGCGAGAACGGCACCGGCAAGGGACTGATCGCCCAGGCGCTTCACGCCGCCTCAGGGCGCGCCCATCGGCCGATGGTCACCGTCAACTCTGGAGGCGTGTCGGAGGGTGTCTTCGAAAGCGAGCTCTTCGGACACATCAAGGGCGCCTTCACCGATGCGCGCCAGGATCGGGTCGGGCGATTCGAGCTCGCTGATGGCGGCACGCTTTTTCTCGACGAGATCGCGAATGTGCCGCTCAGCCAGCAGCAGAAGCTGCTGCGCGTCCTCGAGACCGGCGAGTTCGAGCGGCTCGGCTCGTCGCGCACCCGCAAGGCCGACGTGCGGCTGATTTCCGCGACCAACGCCGACCTGCACGCCGAGGTCACCGCCGGCCGCTTCCGCCAGGATCTGCTCTTCCGGCTCAACACCATCGAGGTCCACCTGCCGTCTCTCCGGGAACGTCGCGAAGACATCCCGCGACTGGCCAAACATTTCCTCGGCGCCCACGCGCAGCGCTATCGCAAGAACCTCACCGGGTTCGACCCGTCGGCCATGCAGGCGCTCGTCGACCACCCGTGGCCTGGCAACGTGCGCGAGCTCGATCACGCCATCGAGCGCGCCGTCCTGATGGCCCAGGGCAACGTCATTCACACCAACGACCTCGGCCTGCGTGCGTCACCGGCCGACACCTCGCGGCTCGACGAGATGAGCCTCGAGGACATCGAGGCGCTCTTCATCCACAAGGCGATGGCGAGGTACGGCAACGTCAGCCACGCCGCCAAGGCGCTCGGCCTGAGCCGCTCGGCGCTCTACCGACGGCTCGAGCGCTATCGCCCCTCGTAAGGGTCGATGCTGACCTACGACCGCCGGGTCGTGCTGCTGGCTGTCGCCGCCGGCCTGCCCGGACTGATCCTCTCACTGGCGCTGCTCTGGATCGGACAGTACTCGTGGCTGCTGCAGACGACGCTCGCGCTGCTCGTCGTCGGTCTGTGGGGCAGCATCGTGGTCATGCTTCGCAACCGGATCGTCCGGCCACTGCAGACCGTCTCGAACCTGCTGGCTGCGCTGCGTGAGGACGACTTCTCGATTCGCGGCCGCGGGGCCGCCGGCGACGATCCGCTCGGCCAGGTGATGCAGGAAGTCAACTCGCTGGCCGAGACGCTGCGCGCGCAGCGCCTCGGTGCCCAGGAAGCCACCGCCCTGCTCCGTGCGGTGATCGCTGAAATCGACGTCGCGATCTTCGCGTTCGACGGCCAGCGCCGCGTCGCGCTCGTCAACCAGTACGGCGCCAGGCTGATGGGCGTAGCACAGGACGAGCTCGTCGGACGGAAGGCCGAGGACCTCGGGTTCGACTCGGCGCTGCGGACCGACTCCGGCATTCAGGACGTCAGCTTTCCGGGACGGTCCGCCCGTTGGGAAATCCGGCGCCGCCAGTTCTGGCAGGGTGGCCAGCGCCACGAGTTGCTGGTGCTGGCCGACGTGAGCCAGCCGCTGCGCGAGCAGGAGCGGCAGGCGTGGCAGCGACTGATCAGAGTGATCGGGCACGAGCTGAACAACTCGCTCGCACCGATCAAGTCGATCGCCGGCAGCCTCGGCGCCCTCATCGCCCGCGCATCACTGCCCGACGACTGGCGCGACGACATGCAGCGCGGGCTGGCCATCATCGCGAGCAGGGCCGACGCTCTCGGCCGCTTCACCGTCGCCTACGCACAGCTCGCCCGCCTCCCGGCGCCACGAATCGGACCCACACCGATCGCGCCGCTGATGCGACGGGTCGTGAGCCTCGAGACACGGCTTCCCGTGACGCTCGAAGAAGGCCCCGAGTTCGACGTCCCCGGCGATGCGGATCAGCTCGAGCAGCTGCTGATCAACGTCGTCCGCAATGCGGTCGACGCGGCGCTCGAAACAGGCGGCCGCGTCGCAGCGGGATGGAACCGGCAGGATGGGCACGTGGAAGTCTGGATCGAGGATGAAGGCCCGGGGCTGCAGAGCACCGGGAATCTGTTCGTTCCCTTCTTTACGACGAAGCCTGGTGGATCCGGCATCGGCCTGGTGCTGAGCCGGCAGATCGCCGAAGGACATGGCGGTTCACTGACACTCGAGAATCGTTCCGGCCATCGCGGGACGCGTGCGACGCTGACTCTCCCCATGTGAAGGGTGCGAGGGTGCGAGGGTGCGAGGGTGCGGGGTGCGGGGTGCGGGGTGCGAGGGTGCGGGGTGC
>DASUGH010000044.1:0-18604 GCA_036274155.1 Vicinamibacterales bacterium
CCGCTGCCAGCCGACTTTCCCGAAAATCTGCCGGACGTCGGATGGGGAGTCTTCGCGCCAGCCGTCCTCCTTGAACAGATTGCCCGCGACGTACCAATTCACGCCGCTCGCTTTGTGCCCCCCGTGCTCGAACTCGATCGAGCGGCGAACGTCGCTGCCGTAAACCGCTCGCACGGATGTGCCGGCGGCGTTGGTTCCGTTCTTCGTCTGGATGGCCAGAGCGCCGCCCAGCGTGTTGAGGCCGAACAGCGGGTTCGATCCCGGCATGACCGTTGTCGTGGATATCGCGAGCCGTGGAATCAGATCCCAGCTGACGACGTCGCCAAACGGCTGGTTGAGACGAACGCCGTCCATGTACACAGAGAGCCCTTGCGGCGTTCCCAGCAGCGGCGATGCGGTGTAACCGCGATAGTTGATGTCCGGCTGAAACGGATTGTTCTGGATCTCGTTCGCGAACACGTCGTTGAACCGACGGGTCAGGAAGGACGAAAGATCGAGGGCCTTGCTGCGTTCAATCTCCTCCGACGTCGCCGTTTGCACCGGCGCCGGAATCTTCTCGATCGGCAGATCGACTCCCGGGAGCGGCGCCGACTCGACGACCGTTACCGTCGTTGCGAATGTCGGTGGCTCGGCCGGCGCCTGCTGGGCAGCACCCTGCGGGGTGCTGTTTGCGATCGGCGTCTGCGCCTCCACCGCCGGAGCGAGTTCAAGGAGTAGAACTGATAGGAAAAGGCCGAACCGACGCCAACGCGCCACGACACCTCCCGAGGACCGCCTCATCTCGAGATCTCAAATCCCGAAGGCATCTGCTTCCCACCGAAGCCCCAGCTCCGACGGCGGCGCCATGTACCCGGCAAGTGCCGACGCAGCAACAACGGCCGGACTCGCGAGATACCCTTCTCCTCCCACGCCCATCCGGTTCTGCCAGTTGCGATTGAATGACGTGATCGCACGCTCACCCGCTTTCAGTGCGTCCGGTCCCTGACCGAAACAGGGACCGCACCACGATTGGCGGACCTCCCCACCCACGGCACGAAACACGTCGGCGATCGACTCCCCGTGCAGTCGGGGATCGGGGTGCTCGATCGCACGAGCGACACCGCCGGAGCCCGGGAAGACGAGGAACGGCTTCACCACCTTCGTCAACCCGCGCCGGCGGGCGCCGTCGATCACGAGCGCCGCCGACAGCAGGTCGTCGTAGCTCCCGTTGGTGCACGAGCCGATGAGCGCCTTGTCGAACACGAGCCGCTCGCGCGCGACCTCGTCGGCCGGGAACGCGTTGCCGGGGCTGAATGGCTTGGCTATCATCGGCACGACGGTCGAAAGAGACAACTCTTCCTCGATCTCGTAACGCGCCGACGCGCCCGGCTGCACGCGCGGATAGGGAAATTCGACGATCCCCTTGGCGCTGTACCAGGCGTCCGTGATCCCGTCGGCGGCGAAGATACCGTTCATCGCCTCCGCTTCCGCCATCATATTGGCGATCGTGTTTCGGTACGCAATCGGCAGCTGCCCGTTCGCATCGACCAGCTCCACCGACATCCCTTGCGACTGACGCGGGCCCCAGCGCCGCAGCAGCTCGAGGACGATGTCCTTGCCAGACACCCACGGCTGGAGGGCGCCGGTGAACGTCACCCGGCGCGCCTTCGCGACCGTCACATAGACGTAGCCGGTCGACCACCCGAAGCCGAGCGTCGTGGAGCCCACGCCGATGCCGACCGCGCCATATGCGCCGTACGCGCGGCTGTGCGAGTCGGCCCCCGGAATGAACTGGCCCGGCAGCACGAGACCCTGCTCCGGAAAATAGAAATGAAAGATGCCGTCCCCCGGCGTCGCATAGTACGGCGGCTGCAGCCGCTGGTCAGCGGCGAACGCGCGGCCGATAGCGGTCTGGCGCTCGTCGTCGGCATCTCCGGTGAACACGAAGTGATCGTTTGCAATCGCCGCCTGGCGTGGATAGATGGCGGTGCCGCCGGTGATCTGGTTGAAGGTATGGATGGCAAACGGCGCCGTGCCGTCCGACGCCGGCAGCAGGTCGGCGTAGACGCGAACCGTGTCGCCCGGCGCCAGCGTCCGGCGTTCCTTGTCGACGCGGTGCGCCCACAGAATCTGCTCGGTGCTCGTCATCACCCGGGCGGTCGCAGCGTCGGGCCAGTCGATCGCCGGGGCGACCATCGTCGACTGGCGAAACTCGCGGCGTCCGACCGCGATGATCCCGCCGGTGCGGCGGATCGCATCCTCCGCCGGCGTGAGCGGTACGGGATCGTACTGACGGCCTTGCGTGACGTTCGTCAGACGGCGGGCCGAAGGATCGAACTCGAACTCGTCGCCATCCCGCGCATCGGCAACCGCTTCCCGGCTCTGCACGACGTGCAGACCAAGGTTCAGCGCATTGCGGCGAAAAATGTCACCCATTCCGTCGCCGCACACGATCACCATCTCGAGCCCGGCCTCCTCTGCAATGGCTTTCAGCCCGGCCGGGCTCATCTCGCGCGACGAGCCGATGGCAAACCTGTCACCGGCGACGAGGAACGTCTCGCCGCGATGGACACGGCTGCGGAAGTCCGGCATCAGGTACCGGAAAGCACCAGCTTTCCATCGCGCGTCGAGCGTCTCGAGGCTTTCCGACACGCAGTCACGGGCCGGCGTGATCTGGTCGGTATCGATCGCGTCCAGCTTCTTGCGATAGCGATCTCCCGGAACCTTCGGATCCCAGAAGATCAGCGCCGTCCCACGGATTGGCCTCGTACCGGAAGCCGTTGTGTCTCCGGGCGGGCGGTCGTCCGCCGCATCGGCCGGGCGCTTCCAGACGGCTGGCCGAATGATCTGCACATCGGCCATCTTAACGTTCCGCCCGATCTCCGGTTGTCGAGAGCCCCTCCCACCTCATGGGCGCTCAGACCGCCTTCGGGCTGTTTTCCCCGTGATTTCCCACGGTTGCATCGGCATCGTTACTGCACATTCAGAGCATTGAGGTAGCCAGCCCGGCCGCGTCACATCGGTCTGCTATGATCACGGACCTTCCTGGTACGCACCTGTCCGCCAGGTTACCTGCCACGTTATGGAGAGCCCACGACGATCGCCGATTGCGGACCATCGCGTGCGGCCGGACCGCTCCGCGGTGCGCCCCCGCTCGGCGCCACTCAGAGTGCTCACGCCGCGCGACCTTGAACCTGGCAGCCTGAAGGACCCGGCGCTCTACATCAATCGCGAACTGAGCTGGCTCGAGTTCAACGAGCGTGTGCTCCAGCAGGCCCGCGACGTCTCGCACCCGCTCCTCGAGCGCGTGAAGTTTCTTGCCATCACCGCAGCCAATCTCGACGAGTTCTACATGATCCGCGTCTCGACGACGCTGAAGAAGCTGCGTGAAGGTATCGAAGACGTGGCGCCCGACGGCCACAACACCGAGCAGCAGCTCGAGGCGATGCGGCAGCGCGCGCGGCGCATGCTGCATGATCAGGTGGAGGTCTGGAACGACCTCCGCACCCGCCTCGACGCCGAGAACATCCGGCTGCTCGATCCGGCGGAGTGGACGCCGGAAGTGCGCGAGTTCCTGAGCGCCTATTTCACGCGCGAGGTCAGTCCGGTGCTGACGCCGCTCGCGTTCGACCCGGGGCACCCGTTCCCGTTCATCTCGAACCTGAGCAAGAACTTCGCGGTGGTCGTCAGGCACGGCAACCGGACGAAGTTCGCGCGCGTCAAGGTGCCCGACGTCCTGCCCCGCTTCATCGCCGTTCCCGAATCCGTGAGCCGGGCGCCCGGCCTGACGTTCGCCTTCCTCGAGGACGTCGTCCGCGCCAACATCCACGAGCTGTTCCCCGGCACGCAGGTCAAGGGGGCGCACCTCTTCCGGATCGTGCGCGACACCGATCTGGAGATCGAGCAGGACGAGGCCGACGACCTTCTCGAGTCAGTGGACCGCAGCCTGAAGCAGCTGCGCCACGGCGCCATCTCGCTGCTGCACGTGGAAGCCGACATGCCGGCGCGCGTGCTCAACATCCTGGTGGAGAACTTCGAGGTCACCGACGACGTCGTCGTGCGAACGAGTGATCGCGTGGGCCTCGGCGACTGGATGCAGCTCACCAGACTGCATCGTCCCGAGCTGAAGGACGCGCCGTTCTCGGCGCACAGCGTGTGGCGGTCCGACGACGACCCGGAGATCATCTTCGACCAGATCCGCTACCAGGATCTGATGGTGCACCACCCGTTCGACTCGTTCGCCCCGGTCGAGGGATTCCTGCGCGCAGCGGTCAAGGATCCGCATGTCATCGCCATCAAGATGACGCTGTATCGCATCGGCCAGGACTCGCCGCTCATTCCGCTGCTGATTCAGGCGGCCGAGGGTGGCAAGCAGGTGGCCGTCCTCGTCGAGCTCAAGGCGCGCTTCGACGAGCGCAACAACATCCTGTGGGCCCAGCGGCTGGAATCGCACGGCATCCACGTCGTCTACGGATTCGCCGACCTGAAGACCCACGCGAAGCTGTGCCTCGTGGTGCGGCAGGAATCGGACGGTATCCAGCGCTACGTGCACGTCGGCACCGGCAACTACAACCCCGAGACCGCCAAGGTCTACACCGACCTCGGGCTGTTCACCGCGAACGAGGACATCGTGGCGGACGTGTCGGACGTGTTCAACTACCTGACCGGATACTCGAGCCAGAAGGACTTCCGGAGCCTGCTCGTCGCCCCGGTGCAGCTGCGCACACGGCTCACCGAGCTCATCATGCGCGAGGCCGAGCACGCCCGAGCGGGCCGCGATGCGCGCATGATCATCAAAGTGAATGCGCTCACCGACGATCAGATGATTCGCGTGCTCTACCGCGCGTCGCAGGCGGGAGCGTCCATCGACCTGATCATCCGCGGGATCTGCTGTCTCCGCCCCGGCATCGCCGGCATCAGCGAGCACGTCCGCGTCCGCTCGATCGTCGGGCGGTTTCTCGAGCACTCCCGCATCTACTGGTTCCGAAACGACGGGCAGGAGGAGATGTACATCGGGAGCGCCGACCTGATGGAGCGCAACCTGGATCGGCGGGTCGAGACGCTCATTCCGGTGCTCGACCCGGAGATTCGTGAGCACCTCCGCGACACCGTGCTGCACGCCTACCTGCTCGACTCCGATCGGGCGATGACGCTCGACTCGGAGGGCCGGTACGTGCCGGCCGCGCAGAACGCCTCCGGCCGCTTCAACGCACAGCACCAGCTGCTGCGCCACTACACGGACCCGGGGGAGTGAGGGTCGAATCAACGATCGATGATTGAGTGATTGATGATTGAGTGATTGGCGATTGAGGGATTGACGGTTGAGGGATTGACGGTTGACGGATTCACGCGAAGTACTTCCACGCCAGAAGACCTCCGATCCCTGCCATGGCGGCGACTAAAGGAAACAGCACGAGAGCCGCCGTCAGGAGAATCGCAACGGTGATCACCGCCGCCACTACGCCGAGCGGCCACGCCATCGCCAGCGCCACTCTTCGGACGCCCGGCGCGTCCACCTTCCACAACCCGATGAGCACCCCTGCCAGGTAGATCAGCAGCGCGGTCCGCATGCCAGCATCCTAGCTTCACCCACGTAATTCCGGCTGCTAGGGTCTCTGCCCTGTGAACTTTGGGAGCTGCCGAGCCGATTAATAGATGGGGCAGGCGTACCGCCGCTCCGTCAGTGTCCGGTTTCTCACTGTCTTTCACAGCTCGAACAGCTGCGCAGCATATGACTCCTCTACTCAGATCCCGGCCATTTCTGGCCATTTTCGTGGCGTCTTTCGTCTTTTCTGCGGCTCCAGCCGGGGCGCAGGTGATCTACGGCAGCATCTCGGGTCACATCACCGACGGGTCCGGCGGATCGGTTCCGGGAGTCACCGTCGAGGTCGTGCAGCTGGAGACGAACTTTACCCGTCCCGCCACGACCGACGGCGAGGGGCTGTATCGGATTCCCAGCCTGCCGCCCGGGCACTACATGGTCAGGACGCAGCTGCCCGGATTCAAGAAGACGGAGTCGTCGGTGACCGTCTCGGTGTCGACGAACTTGACGCTCGATTTGAAGCTCGAGGTCGATGGGTTCAACGAAACGGTGAAGGTCGAGGCGCCGGCGCCGCGTGTCTCGTCCATGGAGCGCGTTGTCGACGTGGAGCGTGTGCACGGGCTGCCGATCAACGGCCGGCAGCTGTCCGACATCGCCGCGACGACGCCTGGCGTCGGCCTTGGCGTCAACTCGGACCCATCGAAGAGCGGTCAGCACACGGCACAGATCGGCGGCGGTAACGGCCGCAACACCAACTTCGTCGTCGATGGCGGCGACAACAACGACGACACGATCGGCGGACAGCTGCAGGCGTTCCCGCTCGAGGCCATCGAGGAGTTCAACCTGCTCACGCAGCGGTTCGACGCCGAGTTCGGACGCGGCAGCGCCGTGATGAACGTGGTGACGAAGAGCGGCACGAACGACCTGCGCGGCAGCTGGTTCAACCTGTTCCGCAACGATGCCCTGAACGCGCAGACGTTCAGTGAGAAGCTGCTCGGTGCACCGAAGCAGGACTACGAGCGCTATCAATACGGCGGCAGCATCGGCGGTCCGATCGTCCGCAACCAGATGCACTTCTTCGGCGCGTTCGAGCGCACCCAGCAGGACACGAAGCAGGTGGTGGACACCGGCAATACCCTGCCCGGCGATGGCATCTATGATGTGCCGTTCCGCGAGGAGCTCTTCAGCGGCAAGGTGACCTCCATCCTGAGCCCCAGCCAGTATCTGGCGGTGCGCTACGGGCGGAACCACAACACGCAGCCGAGCGGCGTGACGCGGAACACCGCCTACACGGCGTGGGCGCGCAGCGAGAACACGTTCGACTCGGTCAACCTGAATCACAACTGGATGGTGGGCGGCAACCGGATGAACGAGTTGGTCGTCCAGTTCTCGCACTATCTCAACGACATCCCGACGAACCAGCCCGGACCGTCGATCACGCTGGCAAGCGGCGCCAAGGCCGGTTCCAACGCCAACACGCCGCAGTCGACCGAGCAGACTCGCTACCAGTTCCGCAACGACTTCTCATGGGCGATGTCGCGCCATCAGCTCCGCACCGGCCTGAACCTCGTGCACACGCCCACGCTGTACGCCGCCAACCAGGGCGGAGTCAACGGCATCTACAACATGGTGGGCAACGATCCGAACGGCGGCGTCGCGAGCATTCTGCTGATCGGCGGCTCGGTCAGCTCGAATCTTCCGACCACGCAGTACGGCCTCTACGTGCAGGACGACTGGCGGGTGAACGATCGGCTGACGCTGAACGCCGGCGTTCGATGGGACTACGTCGCCGGCATGGTGCTCAACCAGACCAGCCAGAACTTCGCCAACATGCAGGCCGCCGGGCTGACGGGCGGTTTTCAGGGAACGTTCCTCGAAGACTTCGGCAAGACGCCGCGCGGTGACTACAACAACGTGCAGCCGAGGATCGGCGCCGTCTACGACCTGTTCGGCAACGGTCGCGACCTGCTTCGCGGCGGCTGGGGCATCTACACGGATCTCGCGTACACCAATCAGAACCTGCTCGTCGCATCGCTCGAGGGCAGCGGAATCGTGCTGCAGGTCACCTGCACGCCGACGCAACCGACGTCCTATTGCGGTCCGAACGGCTTCGTGAAGACGGACGGAACGCTGTTCACGGTGAACGATCCGATCAGCTCTCTGGGGCTTCAGCTTCTCACGCCTACCACCGGCGAAGTCGTGACGCCCCGTCTCGAGCAGCCCTACTCGTATCAGACCAACGTCGGCTGGCAGCACGAGCTGAGCAAGGCGATGTCGTTCTCGGTCGACTACGTGCGCATGGACGGCCGCGATCTGAACATGCGCATGCGGCCGAACGTCGACATCAATCCGAACCCGGCGGTGACGACACGGTACCTGGGCTGGGTTGGCGTCTCGCCGAACAACTCGACGTTCAAGACCGCGCTCAGCGACGGCCGCAGCCGCTACGACGCCGTCATCTTCGATGTGCGCCGCCGCATGTCGGCCGGCATCGACCTGGACGCCTCGTACACGCTGGCCAGAGCGACGAGCGACGTCGGGACCGCGTACGATGAACTGACGCAGAACCTGCTGCAGGACGTCAACAACCCGTTCTCGGCGTTCCAGTTCGGACCGTCGACGCGCACCGACGCTCGCCATCGGGTGACGGCCAGTGCCATCGTCCAGGCGCCGTACGGCGTCCGCGTGGCCACGCTCTTCTCCTACCACTCGGGGCTGCCGGTGACGACGCTCGAGGGGATGGATCTGAATTTCGATGGCAGCAACAACGACCACACGCCGGTCATGTATCGCTACGACGGGCTGAATGCCGATGGCACCGCCCGGGTCGTGGAGGCGGGCACGTGCGAGACGGTCAACTGCAGCCGCCGCGCGCCGTTCTCGCAGGTCGACCTCCGCGTCAGCCGCTCCTTCAAGCTGTTCGGCCATTCGCGCATCGAGGCGCTCGCCGAAGTGTTCAACCTGTTCAACGCGACCAACCCCTTCATCCCGACGTCGACGAATCGACTGACGTCGGCCGGGGCTTCGCTCGCCACCTTCATGCAGCCGACCGCCTATGCCGGCGACGCCGGGCAGGGAGACCAGCGCATCGCCCAGCTCGGATTCCGCATCACCTTCTAAGCGTCGGACAGCAGCACCGGGTCGAGGGTACACTTCGACCCTGTGCTCAACGACGCTCATTGCCACTTCTTCTCACACCAGTTCTTCGCGCGCCTCGCCGATCAACGCGGCGGCGTCGCTGCCAGCGACCTCCTTCGCGAGCTGCAATGGACTGAACCCGGAGCTCCGGAGGCGCTCGCCGATCGCTGGGCCGCCGAGCTCGATACGCACGGTGTGGCGCGATCGGCGCTCATCGCCAGCGTTCCCGGTGACGAGGAGTCGGTCGCCGCCGCGGTGCGCCGGCATCCGTCCCGCTTCGTCGGTTTCTTCATGCTGGATCCTGCGTCACCCGACGCCCTGGCGCGCACGCGCCGGGCGTTCACGGAGCAGGCCCTCAGGACGCTGTGTCTCTTCCCCGCGATGAACGGCGTCCCGCTCGACGATGCCCGCGTGGAGCAGGTGGTGGCCGAAGCCGCGAGCCATGATGGCGCCGCAGTCTTCGTTCACTGCGGCGTGCTGTCGGTGGGCGTCCGCCGCAAGCTCGGCCTCCCCAGCCGCTTCGACATCCGTCTTGGAGATCCACTCGCGGTCTCACGACTGGCGTTGCGGCATCCGTCGCTGCCGTTCATCGTCCCGCACTTCGGCGCCGGCCTGCTCCGCGAAGCGCTCATGGCGGCAGACGTTGCGCCCAACCTGCACCTCGACACGTCGAGCTCGAACAGCTGGATCCGCTACACCCCAGGCCTCACCCTGGAGGCGGTCTTTCGCACGGCACTCGCCGCCATCGGTGCCTCGCGGCTCCTGTTCGGGACCGACTCCTCGTTCTTTCCGCGAGGGTGGCAGCGTCCGGTGCACGAACAGCAGCGGGGCATCGTCTCGTCTCTCGGCGTCAGCAGCACGGACGAGGCGCTCATCTTCGGAGGCAATTTCGACCGTCTGTTCCGGCCAACGCCCTGAGCCGGGCGTCGAAGGTTTCGGACCTCGACGCTGGCAAACGCTGGAACCTTTCGCCGTCCCGCTGCAATCACGCAGCGCATGGCCGACGCGATTCAGCCCGGCGCGGTGTCGGACGCCGACCTCGTGCGCCGGACCTCACGCGGCGATCGGGACGCGTTTGCGCTCCTTTATCGCCGGCATCAGGCGACGATCTTCCGGTTTGCGCGCTTCATGACCGGCTGCGACGCCGCGGCCGAAGACGTCGTCCAGGACGTCTTCCTGGCGCTCATGCGCGATGCCGCCCGTTACGACGCCCGGCGGGCAGCGCTGTCCACGTACCTTTACGGGGTGGCGCGGCATCTGACCCGCCGGCGTCTGCTGCGCGAGCGACGGTTCGTGGCGCTCGACGCGCTCGACGGCGAACGTGCGCCGGAGCCGCCCGCCGCCGATGATCTCGACGCCGACGTGCTCCGCCGCGGCGCCATGCGGCAGCTGCGACGCGCCATCCTGGCGCTCCCATCGCGGTATCGCGAGGTCGTGGTGCTGTGCGATCTCGAGGAAGTCAGCTACGCCGATGCCGCCGCCACCATTGGATGCCCCATCGGCACGATTCGATCGAGGCTGCATCGCGCTCGCCAGATGCTGTCACACACGCTGTCGGCGAACGGAACCGAATCGAGGAACGATCGCGTTCCGGCCGCCGCGCGCCTGAGGTGTGCCGTATGAAGCTTCGGGATCGCTCGACAAGAACGGAGCGTCGTGAGGACGGCGGCGATGCCGCAGTCCGTGAGCAGCTGCGCATGCTTGCTGCAGCGGAACGGGATGCCGCGGCGCCAGCGCACGTCGAATGGCAGGTCATGCGGGCGTGGGACCAGGCGCACCCGCCCCCACTCGCGGTGAATCGAAGCCGGACTCGCTGGCTGGCGCTTCCCGCCGCCGCCGCCGTGGCGCTGGCATGTGCGGTCACGCTGGCGCGGTTTGCTCAGCCACGGCCGGCCGGCGACCTTGGGCCGCCGTCATTGCCGCCGCGACCGGTGAACGCTCTCGCGGGTATGCGTGACCAGATGCCAGGCGTACACGAGGCGGAGCCGCTCGTGCCAGCGCGCGCGAGGCGAGCCAGACGCGTCTCGTCACCGCCACCCCAGGCTCCACAAGCGGTGAACGTGCTGCTCGTGGGCACTCCGGTGACGCCTGGTGAACAGATGCGAGTGGTGAGAGTGCGTATCGCGAGAGCATCGTTGAGTGCCATCGGGCTTCGCGCCGTCGGCACCGGCGACGGCGAGACCGTGGACGTCGACATGCTGGTGGGAGAGGACGGCGTCGCGCGCGGCCTGCGGGTGGGTATGTAGATTCCACGTTCGACATGCGACCGAGCTGAAGCTCGGTGCTGCGACGGATGCAGTCGTTTTCGCAGAACCGAGCTTCAGCTCGGTTCATACCAAGAGGACATGAACATGACACGACATCTGGCGTTCACGGTGATCGCCGCGGGGTTGTTGGCCGCCCCGTCACCATCTCAGGCGCAGAATCGCGACGTCTTCACGTTTGGTCCGTCGAACCAGTTCGAGTTCGTCGTCTCCAAACCGCTGGCAGATGAAACCGTCGTCAAGAACGCGCCGTTCTCTGCCGAAGCGGTCAACGAGTTCACCCAGGTGCTCGGCGACGGCAACCGCATCGAGCGGCGCTTCACGACGTCGATGTGGCGCGACAGCCAAGGGCGCACCCGCCGCGAGGAGCAGATTGCCCTCGTCGGACCGCTGGCCGTCCAGGGCAATCCGCCGACGCTCGTGACCATCTCGGATCCTGTTGCGGGGGTGAGCTACACGCTGGATGAGCGGACCAAGACTGCGACCAGTCAGACGACGAAAGTGAAGTACTTCCGCAGGACGGAAGACGCGGCTGGCATCCGCGCCGGGGCGGCCGACGTGCTGCTGCACACCCAGCTGGCGGGGACCCGGCCCGACGCTCCCGTCATAGTCGAAAAACAGGTCGTGGCCGGAGTTTTCGGCGGCATCGTCGGAGGAGTCTTCGTCGACGCCGCCACGCCGCCGAACGTGAAGACCGAGTCACTCGGAACACGGCAGTTCGACAGCGTCACGGCCGACGGCACCCGCACGACGATGATCATTCCAGCCGGGGCCATGGGCAACGTCGCGCCGATCGAAGTGGTCAGCGAGCGATGGTTCTCGCAGGAGCTGCAGACGGCGGTGATGATCGTCCAGCGCGATCCGCGATCCGGCGAGACGGTCTACCGTCTCACCAACATCTCGCGCGCCGAGCCGCCGCCCGATCTGTTCGTAGTGCCGCCCGACTACAAGCTCAATCGTTGACACTCACGTCCGGGCGGATCGGCTGGTGCGCTCGAATAGAATCGAGCCGAGGAGCCTGCTCTTGATATCCTACAGGCCCTCGGCTGGATGCCAGTATCTCTTGCTGCGCTGCGCGCGGCCTGGCCCGCTATGCGGGTTACAGCGGGTGTGATACTCGGGCAACGAGCCGCATAGCGGTCCAGGAACATGAAGGCGATCGTCGTCCGCGAGTTCGGTCCACCCGACGTGATGAAGCTCGAAGAGGTCCCCTCGCCGCAGGCGGGCGAGCGCCAGGTCGTCGTTCGCGTGCGCGCCATCGGCGTGAACCCGGTCGACGGCTATATCCGCAGCGGCACCTACGCTCGCAAGCCGACGCTGCCCTACACACCCGGTACCGACATCGGAGGCGTCATCGAGTCGGTCGGAGCCGGAGCGACGCGCTTCAAGCCCGGCGATCGCGTCTACGCGCATGCGGTCAACGGCGGATGCGCCGAGCTCACGCTGTGCGAGGAGTGGCAGGTGCACCCACTGCCGTCGCGCGCGTCGTTTCAACAGGGTGCGGCGATCGGCGTCCCGTACGGCACCGCCTGGCGGGCCCTCTTCATCCGCGCCGCCGCGCGCGCCGGCGACACGGTCCTGATTCACGGCGGCAGCGGCGGCGTCGGCACCGCCGCGATCCAGATCGCCCGCTCCCATGGCATGCGGGTCATCGCCACGGCCGGCACGAACGACGGCCTGTCAGTCGTGCGCAACCTCGGAGCCGAGGCGCTCAACCATCGCGAACCGGGCTACCTGCAGCAAGTCATGCCGCTCACCGGCGGTCAAGGGGTGAACGTCGTCCTCGAGATGCTCGCGAACGTGAACCTGGATCAGGACCTCGAGGTGCTCGCGTTCCGCGGCCGGGTCGTCGTCATCGGCAGCCGCGGCCGGGTCGAGATCGACCCTCGCAAGACGATGGGGAAGGACGCGGCGATTCTGGGAATGACGCTCTTCAATGCCACACGGGAGGAGTTCCTGGAGATCCACAGCGGCATCCGCGCCGGACTCGACAACGGCACCCTGTCGCCCGTCATCGGCCGCGAGTTCCCGCTCGCCGACACGGCGAGAGCTCACGAAGCGGTCATGCAGGCAGGAGCCATGGGCAAGATCGTGCTCATCCCCTGACTCCTGCGGCAGCTACTTCTTCAGACGTTCGAGCTCCTCGTCCACCATCGCCGACAGCGTTTCGAGCGGATAGGCGCCGGCCACCATCCGGCCGTTGATGTACATCGTCGGGGTGGAGTTCACGCCGAGCTGGCTGCCGAGCTTCAAGCCGGCCTGGACCCGATCGGTAAACGTCGACGACATGACGCAGGCGTCGAAGCGCTTCGTGTCGAGCTTCGCGTCGGCAGCGTACTTCGTCAAATCGGATGGCTGCAGCGCCTTCTGGTTGCCGAACAGCAGATCGTGATACTCCCAGAACTTGCCCTGCTCTCCCGCGCAGTGCGCCGCTTCCGCGGCCCTGAACGCATCGGGATGAATCTGCGTCAGCGGGAAATCCTTCCAGACCACACGTACCTTGTCGCCGTACTTCTTCTGCAGCTGGGTGAGCGTCGGGCTGGCGCGGAGACAGTAGGGGCACTGGAAATCTGAGAACTCGACGATCGTGACCGGCGCGGAGGCGTTGCCGCGCGACGGATCGCCGGCTGCGAGCGGCACCTCGTGGCGGGGCGCCTCCATCATTACGCGAACCGCCGGGCCCTTCATCTTCAGATCGTTGATCAGCGACTCGCGGGCCGTGTTGCGGTACTGCTCCTGGAGAAACCGGTTGATGAGCGGAGCGGCCTGTTCGAACGTGCGGCCTCCCATCTCGTTGATGTTGGCCTTGTAGAACGACTGGACGTCGGCGTCGCTCACCTGCCTGACGCGCTTGGAGATCTCGGCCTCCTCGAAGCCGTCGACGCTCATGCCGGAGCCCTTGGCCGCATTGGCGATCAGGATGTCTGCGACGATCTTGTCGAGTGCGCCGCGCCGTCCGTCGTAGAGCTTCTGCGTCGCCTCGGCATGCTCGGCCGCGTCGTCCTTCCGCCAGCGATCCTCGATCTCCTTGAGCGTGATTGCGCGGTCGCCAACCTTCGCGACGACCTCACCCTCGGCGGACTGCTGCGCGGACGAGGCGCAAGCCACTAGGCTCAGGGTGGCGGCTAGAGCAACGGCTTTCAGCATGCGGCGATCATAACTGACACGGGGCTCGGACCCGAGGTCGGCGTCCGGGCTTCCCCCCTGGCTCAGATCGCTTACTGCTCAGTGGCGGGCGAGAGCGACAAGGCCCTGCCCTGTCGATCATTCGCTCCGGAGGGCGGCGAGCGGGTTGGCGCGGCTGGCGCGCCGTGCGGGTAGATAGGCCGCCAGCCATGCCACGAGGCCCAGCACCAGCGGAGCACCCGTCAGCGCGAATGGATCGAACGCCCCGACGCCGAAGAGCAGCTTCGTCAGGTAGCTGGCGGCAACGAGCGATACGACCACGCCGATGGCACCGCCAATCAGGGCAAGTCGCAGGCCGCCGGTGGCGAGCAGGCGCGCGACGCCGGCAGCGTCGGCCCCGAGCGCCATGCGAATCCCGACCTCCCGGGTGCGCATCGCGACCGTGTAGCGTACCAGGCCGTACACCCCGATGGTCGCCAGCACCATGGCCATCGCGGCAAATGCCGAGAGCATGAACGCGCCCATTTGCGACGGTAGACGCGACATCGCCAGATGCTGCGCCATCGTCGTCGACTGCACGGGCTTCACGTCCGGATCGACCTCCCGGGCGGCGGCCACGAGCACCGGTGAGATTCGGGATGGATCGGTCGCGACGCGGACGACGAAGTTGAACATGGGGAAGGCCGCACCCTGGGTATAGCTCTCGTAAACGACGTCGCGAGGTGTTTCCCCGAGCGATCGGACGTTGACGTCGCTTGCCACGCCGACCACCATAAGATCGCGCTCGGCCGGATCTGGCCTGCGGAGGACGCGGCCCAGCGCGTCGCCGTCGGGCCAGTAACGACGCGCCATGGCCTGGCTGATTACGGCCACAGGCTGAGTGTCGCGCCGGTCGGCTTCCGTGAAGGTGCGTCCAGCGATGATTGCGATGCCGGCTGCGTCGAAGAAGGCGTCGTCCACGGTGACCCGGTCGGCACGGAACGCCGCCCGGTCAGGCGGCGGCACGCGTCCGTCGATGGTGAAGTCGGTGAAGCTGGAGGCGAACTCGAGCGGAAGCGGCCAGACGAGCCCCGCGGCTTCGACGCCCGGGACGATGCGAAGGCGCTCGAGCACGGCGTGCGTTCGCTGCACCGTCTCGTCAGGAGTCGATCGCGCGACCGGTATCATCAGGGTGAGGACTGAGGCAGGATTCCGGCCGAAACCTGGATCGACGGCCAGCATCTTGTGCCAGCTTCTCAGGAACAGCCCTGCGCCCACGAGCAGAACGAGCGACATGGCGACCTGAGCGATCACCAGCGCGTTCCGCCATCTGAGTGATCCCGGCGCGTCGCCTCCCCTGCTGCCTGTCTTGAGCGCCGAGCCGACATCGCCGCGTGTTCCCTGCACAGCCGGGACCAGGCCAAGGGCGCTCCCCGTCAACGCGCCGGCAACCGCCGTGAGTGCCAGGACCCTCCAGTCGAAGAGCACCGTCGAATCGATGCCAAAGTGAGAATCGAGCTTCAAGGTATAGGGGAGCGGAAGATCAATCGACACCAGAACCTTGAGGAGCACGACCGCGAGGACGAAGCCGGCCGCTGCGCCGCCGAGCCCGAGCAGCGCGCTCTCGACGAGCAACTGGCGCGCAATCATGACCCTGGTCGCGCCGATGGCCCGCCGCACCGCCACTTCTCTTCCCCGATCGAGGGCGCGAGCCAGCAGAACGCTCGCGAGATTCGTGCACGCCAGGAGCAGCACCAGCCCCACAACCGCGACGAGGAGTAAGGCGGCCGCACGCAGCAACGGGTCGATTCCGGGGTAGATCTGCACGTCGGCAGTCGGCACCAGCGAGAATCGCTCGCCGGGGACCCACCCTTCCGGGCGTGCGCGGGTCAGGCCATCTGCCACGAGCGACGCGGTGTGCTCAGCCTGCAGCCGCGTCACACCCGGTGCGAGCCGCGCCTTGACAAAGAAGCTGTGGGCGTCGCGCTCGGTCAGCATGGCTGCGCCCATCAGCTCGTCAGCCATGGCCATTGGAACGTAAAAGGCCGGCGAGAGGAGCGGGAAGCCGCCACGATAGCCCGCCGGAGCAACACCGATGATGGTGTAGCCGCGCCCGCCTATTTGCAGCGTCCGGCCGACGGCCTGCGGATCGGCGGCGAAGGCGCGCTGCCAGTAGGCGTGGTTCAGCATCACGACCGGATGACCGCCGCGGGCGACGTCGTCCTCGGGGAGAATGGCTCTGCCGAGCAGCGGCTCCACGCCGAGGACGGCAAACGCGCCGCCGTTGACGAGCTCGCCCATGACGATCTGTGCCGTTCCATCGCTCCCGACCGGCGCCGGGAAGAACGTCGAAGCCGCGATGCCGCTGAAGACCTGCGTCGTACTCCTGCGCAGGTCCTCGATGTTCGGATGCGACATCAGATTGAACCCGCGTCCGCCTTCGGTCTCATAGACGTTGACCAGCGTCTCGGGCTGCGCGAGCGGGAAGGGGCGGTAGAGCAGCGCGTGGACCACGCCGAAAATAACTGCGTTCGCGCCGATACCAATCGCGAGCGACAGCACCGCCATGGCCGAGAAGGCCGGATGCCGCCACAACGAACGGAGCCCGTAGCGAACGTCGCGCGCGAGGTTTTCGATCCGGGGAGCACGGAACTGATCGCGGGTCTCCTGGCGCTTCTGTTCCACGCCACCGAAGCGGATCAACGCCTGCCGGCGCGCTTCGTCGGGCGGGATGCCGGCACGCCGGTACTTCTCGGTCTGCTGCTCGACGTGGAAGCGAATCTCGTCATCGAGCCTGTCGTCGAGGTCCCTTCGGCCGGCGAGCGATCGAAGCCGTCGCCACACATCAGCGAACGCATCCATCAGCCCCTCTCAGTTCACGGTCGTGACGTCCAGAACGAGATTGATCGCGCGTGACATGCGCCGCCACTGCGCCAGCGACTCCTGCAGATGACGTCGGCCGCGCGCGGTCAAGGAGTAGTAGCGCGCCCGCCGGTTGTTGTCGGTCACCCGCCACTCGGAGCGGATGAAGTCCTGCCGCTCCAGGCGATAGAGCGCCGGATACAAGGTGCCCTGGCCGAGCTGCAGCACACTTTCCGACCACTGCTCGAGGCGCTCGGTGATGCCCCAGCCGTGCATCGGCTCCAGCTTGAGCGCTTTCAGGACCACCAGGTCGAGGGTCCCCTGCAGGACGTCGCCTTTTTCCTTCGTCACCGCTTGCTCCCTTCGATAGACGAAAGGAGGCTAGCAGTGTTCCTTTCGAATGTCAAAGGGAGGAGAAAGCGGAGGAGAACCGGGCAGGAGAGAGGAATCCGGGCGCGAGGAGCGGTGCGGCCTCTATGCCCAGCGCAGCACCCTACGGACACCTTCAGTGAGCGTGGCCCAGCTCTCTTCGATGTCTTTGAGACGCTTCCGGCCCGGTTTGGTGAGCCGGTAGACGCGCGCCCGCCGGCCGTTCGGTGTCAGCGTCCATTCCGCATCGATGAACCCCGCCTTGTCCAGGCGATGCAGCGCCGGGTACAGAGAGCCTTCCTCCACACGCAGCAGCGCCGACGAGCTCTCCTCGATGTGCAGCGCGATTCCGAAGCCGTGATTGGGCCCGACGGCGAGCGTCTTGAGGATCAACAACTCCAGGGCAGCCTGCGGGTTCTCTTGATGGCCCATAGATTTCACATAGTATGCTAGGGTAGAAAGATTGGTCAAGCCGCGCAGACCGAAACCGATTCCAATCGGCCTCGCGGCCGGCAGTGGTCGAACGCTCGCGGAGATCATTCCGACACTGGCGGACCTCGTCGCTCGCCCGGTGCTCGACAAGACCGGATTGACCGGACTGTACGACTTCACGCTCAAGTACGCACCCGAGGGGCGGGTTGCAGGCCCGCTCGGACCGCCGCCGCCGGGCACGCCGGCACCGGCTGTCGACCCCGATGCCCCCAGCCTCTTCACCGCGCTGCAGGAGCAGCTCGGCCTCAAGCTGGAAAGCGGGCGCGGTCCGGTGGAGGTCGTGGTCATCGACACGATCGAGAGGCCAACGCTCGATTAAACCCAGAGCTCACTTGTGTTGAGGATGCGAATCCCGGTTCCGGCGACCGGACCGCGCTGCGAGGGCGTCGAGGGCCGCTGGACGCGAGCTCCGTGAGCTCGCTGATCCCCACAGCCTTCTCGCACGGTCAGGCGAGTCTGGTCGGTCGTCTCCACAGGGATTCGCATCCTCAACACAAGTGAGCTCTGGGTCTAGATCGCGCCGACGCGAAACGAGCTGCGCTATATGAACTGTGAGCGGCCGAGAGTGATGACGGGTGCGCGAATGATTTCGTCTACGCCCTCGAGCCTCGTGGTCGTCGTCGCAGCGTCGGTGACGTCCCGGATTACAATCTTTTCGACCTGACGGCCGTGCTTCGCGCGCAACTCTTTGAAGACCTCCGGGTCGAGTTCCGGATGCGGCCCGAGTCTTGTGGAAATTGCTTTGACGGCGTAACCGCTTGCTGAACGGTTGACTCACTCTACGCTCTTACGCGACTTTCTGCCATTCCTTGGCGAGGAAGGCAGGCAGCTGATGGTGCCCATCGACCTTGCG
>DASUGH010000045.1:0-44177 GCA_036274155.1 Vicinamibacterales bacterium
TCACGTGAGCCGCTCCCATGTCGGCTGGCGGTTCTTCAACGGCAACCTGATCGGCTCCTTCATCTGGACGGAAACCAACGAAGTGGCGCCCGATGGGAGTTGGTACCGCGGAACCAACTACCTCAGGCTCTTTGACCTCAATGGCAACCCGGCTGGCGAGGGGGCGGGCACCTCGGAGGCGACGCGCATCCCGCAGCCCTGAGACGGCTCGCCGGGCACGGTCCGCGGGCGCTGCAAATAATCAGCGCCGGGCGATCGTATTACGGCGGTCCCGCTTGAACGAGCCGGACCGCCGCCTGGTGCTCCGCAGAGGAGAATGCGGGAGGTCGGCGAAGACGTGCGGATCCAATCCCGCCACCCGAACGTGAGTGCGGAGGCGTACTCACACCCGCCCTCGACGCGATCGGCGTGATGTGCTCGTGGAGCACGGCTGGCTCAGCTTCGGCACGCTGGCGTGAATTCTGAACAGCTGTGAGTGACATGTCGGCGAACTGAACCGCTTTCGAACGACCCGTCTGTCTTACCGGTGCCCCGATCGGCATCCGTGGCGTTGTCCTTGCACCGATCGCTTCGCCCGTTCGGGCGCGGGATCGGGGCACATGAAACGGGCTCGGTTGCGTCTACTCTGCGTCGTCGTCGGCAGCGTCCTGCTGCTGCTCGTACTCGTCATTTCGGCCCTGCACACCTCGCCCGTCAAGCGCTACCTCCTGTCGAGAGTCACGACCCTGCTGGCCGACTCGGGGATCGGCCTCGTTGTTGGACAGCTCGACTACAACCTGTTCGCCCTCACACTCAGCGTCGAGGGCGTCACGCTTCGCGCCCTCGCCGCTCCCGACGCGCCTCCGTTCGCCCACATCGACCACGCCGACGTCGACGTCGGTCTGCTCGCGTTGCTGCGCGGACGGTACGTCGTCGAGCGGGGCAGCATCATTCGGCCGAGCATCCACGTCGTTTTCGACGAGACTGGTCGAAGCAACCTTCCGCAGTTCCCGAAGGACCCGGACGAGGAGCCCGCCGAGCCGATCGACTACCTCGTCTGGCAGTTTTCAATCTCGGACGCGGGCCTGCAGTTGGAAGATCGCCGGCAACCGCTCTATGCCAGCCTGCCCGTAAGCAGCATCGAGGTTGCCGGCGAGCAGGTGAGCCGGCATCGCGTACGCATCACGAGCGGCGGCGGGCAACTGCGGCTGCAGGACCGACAGATGGACATCGGGCGCATCGCGTCGGATCTCGTGATTCGTCGCGACTCGCTCAGCGTGGAGCGGCTCGAGCTTGCCGCCACCGGGCTCACCGCAGCCGTTTCGGGGACGCTGACGACGTTCGCAGACCCGCGGTACGACATCGTGCTCGACGCCCGCTTCGACGTCGAGCGCCTCGGCGTGCTCGCCGGGCTTGGCGATCCGGTTGGCGGAGCGGTACAGGCGAACCTCACGGCACGCGGTCGCCTCGAAGAGCTCGCTGCCGACGCACATGTCATCGGGACCGACCTGAAGTTCCGGTCGCTCGATGGGGTGCAGCTCACGGCGGACGCGTCGTACGAGCGCGCCAGCCAGCGAGCGCGCGTGACGCAGCTCGAGATGACCGGCCCTCAGGGCCATCTTGCAGGACAGGGAGACATCGCGCTCGAGCCCGCCGCGGGCACCAGCCAGCTCGCCCTCACGCTGCAGGATCTGAATCTGGATCGCGTCACGCGTGCGCTGGCCGCGCCGATTGTTGCGGCCACTCGCGTGAAGGGCCGAATCACCGCGCAGTGGCCGGCGCTCGACTATGAACGCGCCGACGGCGACGCACGACTCACGTTCACGCCGACGCGGACCGCTGTGTCGAGGAACGTCCTTCCGCTCGGGGGCACGCTGGTGGCGAGCGCCCGCGATCGACAGGCAACGCTCGATGTTCGGGAGCTGCGGGCGCTCGGCGCCACCGCCGCCGCGCACGTCACGCTCATCGACCGGCGCGCGCTGAGCGGCAGCGTTCGGCTGGCAGCTGCCGACCTCGCGCAGGTCGTGCCCCAGGTAGAGTCGCTGCTCGGACGACCTCCAGACTCACTCGTTGGGACGCCGATCGCCGGGGCGCTCAACGTTGACGCCATGATCGGCGGAAACGTCGGCGCCCCGTCGGTCGAGGCCACCATCGCTGCGCCTGCTCTTTCTGTTGGCGGCCTGTCGGACGTGTCGCTCGGCGCACAGGCGCACTACACGCCGGAGACCGTCACTCTCCGACAGCTGAACGGGGCATGGCAGGATGCCCGTCTTCAGGCCAGCGGCAGCGTCGGCCTGGAAGAGCCGCGACCGATCGCGCTCGACGCCGGGCTGGAAGGCGCCGACATCGCTGCGCTGCTCGCAGCGCTTGGCAGAACAGACATTCCGGCGGGGGGCTCTGTTTCCCTTCAGGCCCGGGCGGAGGGCACCGTCACCAACCCGCGCGCCACTGCAAGCGTGCGGGCGGCAAACCTGCACGCGTACGGAGAAACGCTCGGGACGTTATCGGCCGAGGCCGAGCTCGCCGACCGCGACGTCCAACTGAAAGAGCTGCTTCTGCGCAAGCCCCAGCCTGATGACGACGGCATACTCACGGCGAGCGGCTCGTACCATCTCGATCGCCGTGCGCTCGACGTCCGGCTCGACTCCGAGCACGTCAGGCTCGAGGGCTTGACGCTGCCCGGCGATGTACCCGTCCGCGGCGCGGTGCAGCTCGAGGCACGCGCACAGGGAACGCTCGACAACCCGACTGCCACGGCGCGCCTGGTCGCAGATGACATGCTGCTGCGCGGGAAGGCGCTGGGACGACTGGCGATCGACGGCACAGTCGACGGACAGCAGGCACGCGTGCAGGCACGCGCCGACCGGTTCGGCGTCGACGCCGATGCGCAGCTGAGCACGGTCGAGCCCTATCAGACGGACGTGCAGGTGTCCGTGAACGACCTGGATTTCGCCGCGCTCCCGATCGAGATGGACCCGCGGCTGACCGGGCGGATTCGAGCGCACCTTGAGGGAAGCGGCAGCCTGTCACGTCCTGTCGATGGCAGCGCCGTCGGGACCATAGACCAGCTCACGGCGGGTTGGAACGGCCTGCCGATTGTCACCGACGGACCTGCGACGTTCCGCTATGCGAATCATCAGCTTGCCATCGACCGGCTCGCCGTAGGTGCGCAGGACTCGACGCTGATCGTCACCGGCACGTTGCCTGTCGACGCGGAGTCGGGCGAGGGTGCCGTCGATCTGGACGCACGGTTGAACCTCGCCACGCTCGCCTCTTACGCGCCGGCTGAGTACGCCGTGACCGCTCAGGGCCGCGCGTCGATCAACGGCACGGTACGGGGCACCATCAAGGCCATCGACCCGAGCCTGGTCCTCTCGGTGGACCAGGCATCCGTGGGCGCGTCGGGTCTCGAGCCCGGCGTGTCGAATATCGGACTGCGCGTGGATGTCGCCAACGGCGAGGCCGTCCTGTCGAGGCTGCAGGGTGACTGGGGCAAGGCACACCTGGAGGCGCGCGGGCGCTTCCCATTCGACCTCCTGCCGGGCGATCTGCCGATCGAGCTGCCGCGGAGGTCGGGCCCCGCAGAGCTCCAGGCCTCGCTGACGAATCTCGAGCTGCAGGCGCTCCCCGGCGCGCCGAAAGAGCTCAGCGGGAACGTGTCGGTGCAGGCAGACGCCTCGGCGCCTCGACCCGATCTCTCTGCCGTCACGGGCAGCCTCACGTTTCCGGATCTCCGGATGCGCTTCAAAGATCTGACGCTCGAGCAACAGGGCGTCTCCACGATTGCGATCGGTGCCTCCGAGGCGCGCATCGAGCGGTTCGACCTTGCGGGGACGGTCGGCCGCCTCAGCCTCGGCGGCCGACTCGGTCTGACCGCGCCGCAGCCGCTCGACGCGCAGGCAAAGGGCACCATCGACATCGCCGCGATCTCGGCCCTCACCCAAGGCGTTCGTGCCGAAGGCCCGGCGACGCTCGATCTCGCGGCCACTGGAACGGCCCGCATGCCCGATCTCAAAGGCTTCGTCGAGCTGACCGATGCCTCGATCGGAGTGAACGAGCCGTCAGTCGTGTCAGAAGGTCTCGACGCCCGTGTCGATCTCGCGGGGCGACGGGCAACGCTGACCCGCCTCGAAGGCCGGGTCAACGGCGGCTCGCTCTCGGGCAGGGGCTGGATCGAGGCTGGAGCGGGCCCGGTGCCGAATACCGACCTCGCGCTGAGCCTCCGGGACGTCGCGCTCGACGTGCCGATGAATCTCCGCAGCCTGAGCAGTGCAGACATCCGCGTCGACACGCGCGAGGAGCAGCTCGCTGTCACTGGCCAGGTCACGGTGCAGGAGGCCAGCCTTACCGACGACATCGATCTCGAGACCGGAATCTTCGCGCTGATCACGGCGCCTCCCAGCCTCGATCTCACGGAAATGCGCAATCCGCTGCTCGAGCGCGTCCGGTTAAACGTCGACGTCGACACCGCATCGCCGGTCATCGTCGACAACAATCTGGCGGAGGCAGAAATCACGGCTGACCTCCGCGTAGTCGGCACCCCCTACGATACGGGCCTCGCCGGCAATCTGACGATCGCGGAGGGGAGCGAGCTGCGGCTCAACCAGCGCCGCTACGAGGTCGATCGCGGCATCGTGAGGTTCATCGACGATCGCCGCATCGTACCGTCCATGGATGTCGTCATGCGCACGTCGACGCGCAACTACGAGATCACACTACAGGTGATGGGCACTCCCGGCGATACGGAGACTACGATGACGTCGGAGCCGTCTCTGGCGGAACCGGACATCATGGCGCTGCTCGTGACCGGGCGCACGCTCGACGAGATGCGCGGGGAAGAGCTCGAGGTGGCGAAGCGGCAGATGATGTCGCAGCTGGCCGGCACGGCGACGTCGCGGATCGGCCGGGGGCTCGAACGCGCCACTGGACTGAGCTCGGTCCGCCTGGAGCCCAACCTGATTGCCAGCGAGACCGACCCGGGGGCGCGACTGACGGTCGGCCAGGACCTCTCGGACGACGTGCGCCTCATCTACTCGACCGATCTCGCCAACAGCAGCGACCAGGTCTGGGTGGCGGAATACGACGTGACGCGGCAGTTCGTCTCGCGCGCCGTGCGGCAGAGCGATGCCAGCTACCGGTTGGACCTCAATCACGACCTGCGCTTCGGCGGCGCGCCGGAGCCCAGGCGCGCCGATCGGCGTGACAAACGGCGAATCAGCTCCATCACGATCGAGGGCGACACCGTGGTCGGCGAGGCCGAGGTGCGGAAGCGCTTCGGGTTGTCCGCCGGCGACCGGTTCGACTTCTTCAAGATTCGCCAGGGCATCGGCCGCATCGAGGACGCCTACCGCGAAGAGCGGCGGCTCCAGTCGCGCGTCCGCCTCAATCGCACCGTGCGTGACGATGGCGTCGATCTCGTGCTGAAGGTCGAGGCCGGACCGCGGGTCGATCTGGCCTTCGAGGGTGCGGTGCCGCCGGACAGCGTCAGGAAGAAGATCGAGGACGTCTGGAGCCGCGGCGTCTTCGACACCCAGCGCGCCGGCGATGCGCTGGGCGTCATCCGCGAGTGGCTGGTCGGCGAGCGCCACCTCGAGGCCCGACTCGAGCACGCGATCACCGATGCCGGCCCCGACGCCCGCCGCATCGTCTTCCGGATCGAGCCCGGCCGGCGTTTCGACCGCGTGGAGCTCGCCTTTCCCGGCGCCGCCGGGATCGAGCCTGACGTGCTCGAAGGCGTGATCAAGAGGCAGAGGCTCGGCCCCAAGGTCTTCACGGCGCCGGAAACGGTGACGGAGCTCCTGCGGAAGTTCTATCGCGAGCGAGGGTTTCTCGCGGCAGAGATCGACCCGCCGCAATACGACTTCGGCGGTCCCCATGCGCGTGCCACCATACCGGTGCGCGAGGGCGAGGCGTTCGCGGTCCGCCAGTTGACGGCGTCGGGCAACCGCGTGATCGACACGAAGGCGCTCACGGCCGACCTCGCGCTGGTGCCGGGAGACACGTATTTCCCGGCCGTTGCCGAGCGCTCGCTCGAGGAGATTCGCGAGAAGTACTGGCAGCGGGGATACAACGACGTCGTGGTCGCGCAGCAACTGGGACTCGATCGCGCGTCAGGCGCCGTCGATGTCACCTTCACCGTCACGGAGGGCCAGCGCTCGGTCGTCAGTGACATCCAGGTTGCCGGCAATGACAGGACGAGCGACCGGCTGGTTCGTGACCAGGTCGACATCGAGGTGGGCACACCGCTCGACGTGGCCGCGCTCGGCCGCTCGCGGCGGAATCTCTACGACACGGGCGCTTTCGCGACCGTCGATGTGAGGCGGGAGCAGACGGACAGCGCACCGGCCGACACGAACGGAAGCGGCCAGCCGAACGCACCCGGTGTGGAGAATGCATCCCATCTGCAGGACGTCGCGGCACCCCGGGAATCGCAGGCCTCCCAGGAGAGGCCCGCGTCGCCGGCGGCATCTGGCACCGCGCCCGGCGACATACCGGTCCGCCTCAACGTCGCGGTCCGCGAGGTGCAGCCCTTCCAGCTTCGCTACGGTCTCTTCTACGACACCGAGCGGCACCTCGGCGGCATCGTCGACATCTCGAATCACAACTCGCTGGGGAGCGCGCGCGTGCTCGGCCTGCGGACGCGCTACGACTCGCAGCTGCGTGAAGCGCGCCTGTATCTGAGCCAGCCGTCGCTGCGGTCCCTTCCACTCGAGACCACCGCCACCGTCTACTACCAGTTCGAGCGGCATCCCGAGACGCTGGAGGCAAGTCCGTTCAATATCGACCGCGTTGGCGTGTCGTTCCAGCAGGAGCGTCAGCTTCGCAACCGCTACGTGTGGAACTACGGCTACCGCTTCGAGCGGGCCCGTACTTACGATCCCCGGCCCGGCGGCCTGCTCGATACGACCGCCAGGGTGGCGCCGCTCACGAGCACGCTCACGCGCGATACCCGCGACGACGTGCTCGATGCAACGCGGGGCGCCTTCATGTCTCACGCGTTTTCGTTCTCGCCGGAGTTCCTCGGTTCCGACGTCGGTTTCGTGAAGTATTTCGGGCAGTTCTTCCGGTATATCGCACTCGAGCCGCCGCGGCGGGAGCGCTTCACCAACGAAATTCTCCGGCCGCGCTTCGTCTATGCCGGCGGTGTACGCGTGGGCCTGGCGCCGGGGCTCGGCGGCGATGAGCTGCCGATCAGCGAGCGATTTCTCGCCGGCGGCAGCACGACGCTGCGCGGCTTCTCGCAGGGCGCAGTGGGGCCGATTGGCCCCGCCGGCATCCCGCTCGGCGGCCAGGCGATGCTCATCATCAACAACGAGGTTCGCGCACCGCTGTTCAAGATGATCGACGGCGTCGTGTTCGTGGACGTCGGGAACGTGTTCCTGAATGTTTCGGACTTCTCGCTCGTCGGGCTGCGTCAGTCGGGCGGGGTGGGAGCGCGCGTGCGCACGCCCTGGTTCCTCGTGCGCATCGACTACGGCATTCCGTTCGATCGCCGGCCGGGCGAGGCGAAGAGCCGCGTCTTCTTCAGCATCGGGCAGGCGTTCTGACGCGGGAGCCCTTCACGCAGGGAACGCGACTGGATCGGCAGTCTCTTGCAACCGGTGTTCAGTTGGTTTAGAGGATAGGCGGCCCAACATGCGCTCGAGCTGACGACGCACGGCGGTAATAGCGCGGCGCCACGAGACCGCGGTTCAGCGTGGGCGTCAGGCTGCGGAGTATATGGCCTTCTCACACCAGGACCGGATCGATGCGGGCGTGAGTTTCGACTGGGGTTCGCTGCCTGTTCACCGCTCATCGCTCGTTGACGTGCCATTCGACGCGACCGAACTGCGCTTTCGACGGGACGGTTCGTCTCATCGAAGCATCCATCGCTTTACCAAACTGCGGTACGTCTGGCTGTATTCGGTCAACCAGGCTTTCCTGGAGGAACTGGCCGGCATCCCGACGATCGAGGTGCTCTTCATTGACGGCACGACGGCGACTGATCAATCGATCGCCCCTACAGGTGATACAGCATGAGGTAGATGATCACGCCGGTCACAGATACATAGAGCCAGAGGGGGAATGTCCACACCGCGATTCTGACGTGCCGGTCGAACTGTCCGCGCAGTCCGCGGAAAGCCGTGAGGAGCGCGAGCGGCACGATCGCCGCCGCGAGCGGGATGTGCGTGCCGAGGATGACGAAGTAGACGACGCGCAGGGCGCCGGTTCCCGCAAAGGGCTTCGACCCGGCCTGCGAGTGGTAGATCACGTAGCTGACGAGAAAGGCGGTGGACGTCGCGAGCGCGGCGAGCATGCACCGTTTGTGCGGCTCGGTGCGGCCGCGGCGGATGAACGCGTAGCCGGTGAGGAGAAAGACCGTTGCCAGCGCGTTGAGCGAGGCATTGAGGAGGGGCAGATCGGTGATGGACACTCCTACCCGGTCCACCACACCCGATCGACCACCAGACACGTCCACAGGATTGCCAGGTAGAGAATCGAAAAACCAAACAGACGCCGGGCATTGGCCAGCGAGCGGTCGTGCGCGAACGACGCCGTCACCCGGACCATCGCCACACCGAGCAGAACGGCGGCGACGGCGTAAGGAGCCCCGGCGAGGCCGACGAGCACCGGCATCAGGCTGACCGGGCCGAGCGCGAGCGCATACTGCAATGCCTGCTGACCCGTGCGTCGTCCGTCGGGTTCGAGCACCGGCAGCAGCGGGATCCCGGCGCTCGCGTAGTCCTCGCGGTGCATCCAGGCAATGGCGAGGAAGTGCGGCATCTGCCAGAAGAAGACGATGCCGAAGAGCACGATCGCCGGCAGCGAGATCTGGCCGGTCGCGGCAGTCCAGCCGATGACGGGAGGCAACGCGCCAGGTACCGCGCCGACGAGCGTGGACAACGACGTGCGTGTCTTGAGCGGCGTGTAGAAGAAGACGTAGCTGATGAGCGTGACCGCGGCCACCCACGCCGACGTGATGTTCACCGCCGTGGCCAGGTCGAGAAGGCCTGCTGCGGCGAGCAGCACGCCAAACCAGGTGCCTTCGGTGACGTGGAGCCGCGCGGACGCCATCGGCCGTGACCGCGTTCGCCGCATCAGGCGATCGGTCCCGCGCTCCCAGACCTGATTGAGCGCGGCGGCGCCGCCGGCCACGAGTGCCGTGCCCACCATCGTGTGCGCGACGAGCGTGAGAGCGAGTCCCTCCGGCGCCGCCAGATACAGCCCGCCAAGCGTCGTCATCAGGACGAGCAGGTTGAGCCGCGGCTTGGTCAGCGACCAGTAATCGAGCCACCGGGCCGAGGGCGCTACCCGTGCGGGGGGAGCGGGGACCGAGCCGACGCCGGCCGCCTGTGCGTCGGACTTCATGCGCCGGCCCCGGTTCGTGGCGCCGCGGGCGCGTGCGTCGACGTCAGGTACTCAGGGAGACCCGTTCGCGTTTCAGCGAGAGCGGTGAACTGCGCTCGATGCGCGCGGAGCGTCAACACCAGCGACGTCGCCAGCACAGTCGCGCCGGTCACAACATGGAACGAGTTGATGAGCGGCTGTTTCCCGGACAGCACTGTCAGCGCGCCGAGGGTGACCTGGACACACAGGAGGCCCAGAAGGAGCGCTGCCGGTCTGACGAGCGGCGACTGTTTGCGGTGGTGATGGAAGACGTGCCCGGCGGTGGCGAGCGCCACCGATGTCACGAGCAGCGCGCCCGCGCGATGCGCAAAGTGGACGGCGATCCTGGCGTCCCAATGCGGCGGGATGAGATGGCCGAAGGCCCACGGAAAATCCGGAATCGCAAGACCTGCTTCGGTGTGGCGCATCGTCGCGCCGACCAGAATCTGCAGGTAGATGATGCTGGTCGTGGTCAGCGCGATGCGTCGGAGCGTGCGATCCTCGACGGGCGCGGTGCCGTCGTGCGAGTAGGCGCGCATCCAGCCGGTCGAAGTCACGAGCGCAATCGTGACCGTCAGGCAGAAGACGAGTTGCGCGAGGCTCGCGTGCGCGATCGAGATCGGGTCGGGCAGCAGATAGCGCACCGTCAGGCCGCCGAGGATTCCCTGTGTCACCACCGCGCCGAGCGCGACGAAGCCGAGACGACGCACCCAGGCCCGCGGCTCGGCGCGCCACAGCCAGACCGCCAGCACGACGATGAGGAATCCGACCGTGCTCGCGATCAGACGATGGGTGTGTTCGTAGAAGATGCCGCCCACCCAGTACTTCATTGGAAAGGAGAACATGAACCAGCCGTAGGTGTTCGGCCAGTCGGGCACGGCGAGTCCGGACCCGGTGCTGGTCACCATCCCGCCGGCAAAGAGGAGGAGCGCCGTGGATGCCGCGACGATCGCCGCGAAGCGGTGAAGCATTACTCAGATCTTGAAGGAGAACGACATGCTCTGCGAGCCCTGGGCGGCAAGGGTCACGCTCTGTGTCTGCGTGCCGAGCGTCTCGTGGACGGCTTCAATGGTGTACGTCCCCGGCGGCAGCCCTTTGAGCTCGAAGCTGCCGTCGGCGCCGGTCACGGCGAAGAATGGATGGTCGACGACACCAACATACGCGGACATCCACTTGTGCACGTCGCACTTGAACGGCACCATGACTTCCTTCGTGCTGAAGACGTGCGTGTTCTTGAAGCCCTTGAACTGCTGGCCGACGTTGAACTCGCCGTTGTTCTTCGGCACGGCGTGAATGTTGTGCAACGTGTCGTCGCCGTTGACCAGCTCGAGCGTCTGGCCGACCTGAATGCCGAGCACGTGCGGACGATAGGTGCATCCTTCCTGCGAAAGAATCACCGGCTGCGACGGCACCGGGAAGACGAGCGTCCCCAGCCCGTCCTTCACATAGACGAAGACGTCCTGCAGCGCGGCGTTGCTGCCCACGACCACGTCGGCCTTCGTCACGGGAGCCTTACAGTTCGGGTCGGATGCCGTCTTGACTGGTTGCGGCGCGGGCGGCGTGCCGACGAGCGTGATCCGTCCTGAGATCGTTCCGGCTGTTGCCGGATCGACTGGATTGGACACCGGCCTGGCTGCCGGCTGCTCTGTTCGCGTACCACCGCCGCCGCATGCGGCGGCGAGCACTGCGAGAAGCAACGGGAGAACCCGGATGAGACGAACGCGGCGGAGGTCAGACAGCGGTGATGATTCAGGCATCGTCTATTCTGTCAATTATCACACTCCGCCGGCGGCGATGATCTTTCGGCGAACACGGTCCTGCATCCACTGGGCGCTCCACCAGTCCACCGGAGTGACCTGCTGACCGCCGACGAGCATGGTGAAGTGCAGGTGATCGCCGCCGGCCAGCCCGGTCATCCCGCTCTTTCCAAGCTGCTGACCTTTCTCGACCTTGTCGCCCGGGTTGACGCCGATCGACGACAGGTGACCGTACAGCGACTGCACGCCCATGCCGTGATCGATGACCACGCAGTTTCCGTAGATGCCGAGGTCGCCGGCGTGTAGCACGACGCCCCGCTGGGCCGCCACGATCGGCACGTTCGCCGTGACCGCCAGGTCGAAGCCGAGGTGCACCTGCTTGTCCACCTCCTTGCCCTTGTACACGTAGGTGCGCGTGTCGGCGAACTTGGCCTCGACCTGCGAGTTGCCGAGCTGCTGAAAGGCGTCCATGAACATCAGCGTCGGCGAGCTCTTCTTCGCGAGATCCGCGAGGTACTGATTGTTCTTTCGGCGGAGGTCGCCGTTGATCTCGAGGAATCCGGCGAGCGGGTCGTCGGTGGGGATCTGCTCGCCGGCGGAGGCCGCTGCGATGGCGGGCACGACGCGCTGGAGGAACCGGTCGTCGATCTCGATGCGGCTGCTCTGGAACTTCTTGGCGAACACCATGTGATCGAGCGACGCGACCGCCTGGTTGCCTGCCTCGTCGCGCGCGAAGATCTGCATTGGCGATTCGTCGGGCTGATCGTAGAGCAGCGCGAAGAACGCCACGCGGAGCGCGGCGTCGCCTTTGATCCCGGCGCCGCTCGCGGGGAAGCCGGGGTACTCCTTGTCGCCGACGCGAACGCCCGACTGCACGTCTGGCGGGTCGGCGCGGTAGACGACGAACTCGCTTCCACCCTGATTGACGTAGTGGAATGTCGACAGCACGGCCACGCGCGGCGGCTCGAGCCGCACCTGCACGTCGCGGGTCGCCTCCGAGTGCGCCTGACGCAAGCCAAACAGCACTGGCTTGGTGCCACGCACCACGATCCGCGCCGGTCCCGACTTGAGCTGCGGAATCGTGCTCTTCCCGAGCGGCCGGCTGACGAAGAGCCGATCGGCTGCCGTCTGTCCCGCGGCGGGGGGCGGCGCTGGCTCCACGGTGACGATGGGGTAGCTCTGGCCGCCCTGTTCGAGAACCGCCTCGACGCGGGCGCCGGGCGCCTCGACTCTCATCTCGAGCGCACCAGACTGGCCGACGAATTTTTCGGGCTTCGTGATTTCTATCGCCGGCCCGGGCAGCTGCCCGGCCCAGACCCATGCACCGGCGGCCCCGACGATGGCGACGACCAGGAGCACCAGCAGGAATCGAAAGAACGAACGCATCCTTTCGATGATAACCGGGGGAAGCGAGAGGAAGAAGAGAGAAGAGAGAAGGAAGGAGGAAGGAGGAAGAAGGAAGAAGGAAGAAGGGGAAAAGTGTGCGGGGCTACCGCGTTGCGGTCCACCGTGCTCGGAGCGCGGCGCGATCCACTTCGACGCCTCTCTGGTAAACCTTCGAGATGCGTCGGGTGTTCGAGATGTCGTCGAGCGGGTTGGCGTCGAGGACGATGAAGTCGGCGCCCTTGCCGGGCGCAAGGGTCCCCAGACCGTCGAGTCGCAGGATGCTGGACGGCGTGCGCGTGGCGGCGACGATCACCTGCATGGGTGTCATGCCGGCAGCGGCCATCAGCTGCAGCTCCCGATGTTCACCGTAGCCGACGAACGTGTTCTCGATGCCGGTATCGCCGCCGAGCGCGATCGGTACGCCCGCCGCGTTGAGCCGGGCCAGACTGCGCTGCTGCTTCGCGTAGGACACCGCCGCCGACTTTCGGGGCGCCTGGTCCGACGACTGGCGCGCCGCATACACCGCGCTCGCTTTCTGAAGCACTGCCGGGCCGGCAGTCTCAGCCAGCACCGGATCGTCGAGCCAGGAAGGCTTCCCGGTGTAGGTGCCAGCCTCGCTCGTGCCGAGATTCGGCGTGACGAACACCTGACGCTCCCTCATCCGGCGCACCAGCGCATCGTCCATCTCCTCGTCGCGGGTCAGATGGAGAAAGCCATCGACGCCCGCTTCCACGAGATCGCGGGCATCCGCCAGGTAGTAGACGTGTGCGGCCACTCGCAGGCCCTGCGCGTGCGCTTCGTCGATGATGACGCGATAGAGCGCCGGACTGAGCTTCTGCACGGCGCCGTTGCGGTCGTCGACCCAGATCTTGACGAAGTCCGGCTTCTTCGCGGCGAGCTCGCGGACATCACGGCGTGCCTCGGCCTCGGTGGCGACGCCGTACGCGACGTTGCGCATCGCCAGGTTGCCCGTCGACGCGTTGGGCGCTGCCAGCCCGCGCCCCGCGGTGCGGAACAGCGCGCCAGGATGCGGTTCGTCGCGGAGCTGATAGGGGAGATCGCCAGGATCGGTTCCCATGCTCATGACGGCGGCGACGCCGTAGTAGAGATAGCGGGTGAGCTGATCGACCAGGTTGTCGCGCGTGTAGTTGTCGGCAGAAAAGGTCACGTCTTTGAGATAGCCGACGTGACCGTGGAGCGTGACGATGCCCGGAATCACCGTCTTGCCGCTCAGATCCACACGCTCGGTACCGGGCGGAACCTCGAACCCTCGAGGACCGACGCGGCTGATGGTTCCGTTCTCGACCAGGAGTGCCGCGCGCTCTATGGCTGGCTGGCCGTCGCCGACGATCACGCGAGCGCCGTCGAACAGCGTTCGCCGGGATGCGCCCTGCGCGTCGACAGCGCTCGGCGCGTCTGGCGCGTTCGCCGCCGCGAGCGCCAGGACGACTGCAAGGATCGACGCCGTCGGCTTGCGGTTCGGCATATCTGACCTCGAGCGCTACACCAGAATCAGCTTGCCGGTCGTACGGCGCGCCTCGAGCTCGGCGTGCGCCGATGCGGCGTCGGCCATCGGAAACACGCGCCCGATGCGAAGGGTCAGCGTTCCGTTGGCCAGCCACCCGAGGACGGCGTTGGCGCGCATCAGCAGCTCCTCGCGGGTGGCGATGTACTGGTTCAGTCCCGGCCTGGTGAGAAACAGCGACCCTTTGACGCCGAGCGTTGCCGGATCGAATCCTGTCACCGGGCCGCTGGAGAACCCGAAGAGCGCCAGATAGCCGCGCGGCCGCAGGCAGTTGAGGCTCTTGTCGAACGTGTCGCGCCCCACCGCGTCGTAGACGACGTCGACCCCACGTCCATTCGTCAGACGCTTCACTTCGGCTTCGAAATCCTGCCGGGTGTAGACGATGACCTCGTGTGCTCCGGCCGCGCGCGCGAGCTCGGCCTTCTCGTCCGTGCCAGTCGTGGCGATCACTCGGGCGCCGCGGAGCCGCGCCACCTGCGTGATCATCAGCCCCACTCCGCCCGCCGCCGCGTGGACGAGCGCCGTATCGCCCTCCTTCAGCGGGAACGTGCTGTGCGTCAAATAGTGCGCCGTCATCCCCTGGAGCATGATCGCGGCGGCAGACTGGAGGTCGACCGACTCTGGCAGCGGTACGAGTCTCGCGGCCGGCACCACCGCGTACTCGGCATAGGAACCGAGCACCATGACGTAGGCCACTCGGTCGCCCGGCTTGGCGTCACTCACATCGGGGCCGACGGCGGCGACGACGCCGGCGCCCTCGGACCCGATGACGAACGGCAATGGCGCCTTCACACGTCCCGCGCGGTACTGCACGTCGAGGAAGTTGACGCCGGAGGCGGCAATCTTCACGAGAGCTTCGCCGCTGCCGGGTCGCGGCGGGTCCACCTCTTCGTACTTGAGCGACTCGGGACCTCCGGGCACATGAACGCGAACCGCCTTCATCCTGACTCGTCCTCCGGCTGATGCCGACGCTATCACGATCCGGGGCTCGGGATCCGGGGCTCGGGACTCGGGACCCGGGGCTCGGGGCTCGGGGCTCGGGCTCGGGACTCGGGACTCGGGACTCGGGATCCGGGGCTCGGGACTCGGGACCCGGGGCTCGGGGCTCGGGATCCGGGATCCGGGACTCGGGATCCGGGGCTCGGGCTCGGGACTCGGGACTCGGGACTGGGGATCCGGGGCTCGGGACTCGGGACTCGGGATCCGGGACTCGGGATCCGGGGCTCGGGGCTCGGGCTCGGGACTCGGGATCCGGGACTCGGGGCTCGGGATCCGGGGCTCGGGACTCGGGGCTCGGGGCTCGGGCTCGGGCTCGGGACTCGGGATCCGGGACTCGGGGCTCGGGATCCGGGACTCGGCTTGCCGCGGGCTCTGGCTCAATCGCGAACCCAAAAGGAACTTCGTAGAATGGCCAACGTGAAACTTCTTCGCGGCCGTCGCCTCGTCGCGTCCGTCGGCGTCACCTCAGTGTTCATCTTCGCGTGTGGCCGTCAGCAGCCAGGCGCCGGTCGCGAAAGCGACGGGCTTTCGTCTGCGGTGGAAACCGCAGCGATGCAGATTACCGGCGACTACCTGCGCGACGCGGTTGCGATGCTGGCCTCCGACGAGTTCGAGGGTCGGGCGCCCGGCACGGCCGGAGATCGTCGCACCCGCACGTTTCTGACCAGCCGGCTCGAGGCGCTCGGCTTCCGCCCGGGCGGGCCCGGTGGCCAGTGGGAACAGACGTTCGACGTGGTTGGTGTCACGCCGAAAGTGCCACCGACGTGGAGGTTCCAGGGCGCCACGTCCGTCGAACTGCGCGCGCGAGACGACTTCATCGCCGTCAGCGGCGTACAGGCCGATTCGGCCTCGCTCGATCGGGCCGAGGTCGTGTTCGTCGGCTACGGCATCGAGGCGCCGGAGTATCGATGGGACGATTTCAAGGGCGTTGACGTCAAGGGCAAGGTCCTGCTGATGTTGAACAACGATCCGGATTGGGATCCGTCGTTGTTCGAGGGCGTCCGGCGGTTGTACTACGGCCGCTGGACCTACAAATACGAGAGCGCCGCCCGGCACGGCGCAGCAGGAGCCATCATCATCCACACCACCCCGTCGGCCGGCTATCCGTGGCAGGTCGTGCAGTCGTCCTGGTCGGGCGAGCAGTTCGAGTTGCCCGCGGAGGGCGAGACGCGTATTCAGGTCAGGGCGTGGACCACCGAGGCCGCAGCCCGCCGGATCGTCGCCGCTGCCGGAAAGAGCCTCGACGATCTCGTCGCGGCCGCCCGGTCGCGCGACTTTGCACCTGTCCCGCTCGGGCTGCGCACCTCCCTCACGCTCCGCAACACGCTGACGAAGGTGCAGACGGCAAACGTCGCCGGACTGCTCGAGGGCCGCGACCGCGAGCTCCGGCGCGAGGTCGTCATCTTCACGGCGCATCACGATCATCTGGGCATCGGTGAGCCGGACTCGGATGGCGATCGGATCTACAACGGCGCGCGCGACAACGCCACCGGCTGTGCGCAGCTGCTGGCGATCGCGCGCGCATTGTCGGCACTCCCCGAGAAGCCACGCCGTTCGATCCTGATGCTGTTCGTCGCCGCCGAGGAGCAGGGGCTGCTCGGGTCAGAGTTCTACGCGCGCCACCCGACGTTTCCAGCCGGTCGCATTGCCGCCAACATCAACTACGACGGCGCTGGCATCTGGGGCCGCACCACCGACGTCACCTTTGTCGGCCTCGGGAAATCTTCGCTCGACGACGTTGCCCGCGCGGCCGCGGCGCGTAAGGGTCTTTCGCTCGAAGGCGACCAGTTCCCCGACCGCGGCTTCTACTACCGCTCGGATCAATTCTCCTTCGCGAAGATCGGAGTGCCCGCCTTGAAGTTCGGCACGGGGCTGCACGTCGTCGGCAAACCGGAGAGCTGGGGACGCGAGCAGATGGAGGCCTGGGAGGCGCGCCGGTACCATCAGCCGGGCGACGAGCTCGATGCCTCGTGGAACTTCGATGGGATGGTCGCCGAAGCGCAGCTGGGTCTCTATTCCGGATGGGCGATTGCCGAAGCCGACAGCATGCCCACGTGGAACGCCGGCGACGAGTTCGAGGCGGCGCGGAAGGCGGCGATTGCCGCTACGCAGGGCCAGCCCTGAGCGACGGCAGGCCATCGCGAGTCGACGGGGGGCCGCGGTCGCGCCCTCCCGGATTGACCCTTGCGTCAGAGTTGCCGATTTCCCTGGGGTACCTATGAACGGACCAGGGATATCGACATCAGATTACGGTGATCGCCTGCTCCTCGCCGGCCCGCACACGCGTCGGCGCGAGCTGTGGCTCGTGCTGCGCGCCGTGCGCGATTTCATCAGCGGCTTCAGAGTGCTGCACTTTTCAGGTCCGTGCATCACGGTGTTCGGATCTGCGCGCTATGACGCGTCGCACGAATACTACGCGCTGGCGCGCGAGGTGGGCAGGGCGATCGCGGAAACCGGTTTCACGGTGATGACCGGAGGCGGCCCCGGTCTGATGGAGGCCGCAAACCGCGGAGCGCGCGACGCCGGCGGCCGCTCGGTGGGCTGCAACATCGAGCTGCCGATGGAACAGACGCCGAACCCGTATCTGGATCGCACGGTCACCTGTCGCTACTTCTTCGTGAGAAAGGTGCTGCTGTTCAAGTACTCATACGCCTTCGTCGCCCTGCCCGGCGGCTTTGGCACGCTCGACGAGCTGTTCGAGGCGCTGACCCTGATCCAGACCAGGAAGGTCGCCAACTTTCCGATCGTGCTGATCGGCGTTTCCTACTGGCGTCCGCTGCACGAGTTGCTGCAGCGTCTCGCCGCGGCCGGAACCATCGATCCTGCCGACCTCGACCTGATGCTGATCACCGACGATATCGCTGCCGGTGTCGAGCACATCAGGAACCACGTCGCGCAGCGGTTCGGCGTCACCTCGAAACCGCGGCGCCCCTTTCCTGTCCTCGGCGAGCGCCCCGCTCGCCTCGCGCCGTAGCGGTTGGTCTGTAGGGTCCGGCTTCGGACCCGGTCCGCCTTGATAGGCGGACATTACCGACCGTCCGGCTTCGGCCGGACCGGCCCTTTCACCTGAACCGGACAAGTATTCGTCGTAATGTCCGGCTTCAGCCAGGCTTCAGCCGGACCCATTTGCACCCTGGCTCCGTGGTCATTCGTATTGATCGTCAGGCATGCTCAAAGTGGCGCAGCCGTCCCCGGGCGAGGGCGACGACCGACTGCTGGCTGAGGCCGCCGCAGGCGACGCGGCGGCGTTCGGGTGCCTCGTGCGGCAACACGAGGCGATGGTCTTCAGCCTGGCCAGACGCTTTCTCGGGGACGACTCCGCCGCCGAAGACCTTGCCCAGGAGGTGTTTCTGGAGCTGCACCAGCATCTCGCGGACCTGCAATCGGCCGCTCACGTGAAGTTCTGGCTGCGCCGCGTCACGGCCAACCGGTGTATCGACCGGCGCCGGCGGCGGTCGTGGCAGTTCGAGCGAACCGTGGACGTCCCGCGCGAGCCGGCGATTGCGCCGGTGACCCCCGACTTTCTGCTGGAAACACGTGTGCGAGGGCTGGTCGATCGCCTTCCGGCCCGCGCGCGCATTGTTGTGGTCCTCAGGTACCAGGAAGACCTCGATCCGGCCGAGATCGCCGTGCTTCTGGGGATCCCGGTGAATACGGTGAAGAGCCACCTGCGGCGCTCGCTCGCCTCGCTGCGCTCGCAGCTTCGCGTGGAGGGGCGATGAGCCTGGAAGACGACCTGCGGAAAGCGCTGAGGCGCAAGGCGCCACCCGAGGGATTTGCGGAGCGGGTGGTGGCTCGAGTCGTGTTGCCGCCCGCGGCCGGCTCGCTGGCGCGAAGACGGCAAGGGCGGTCTCCGCTGGTTCGCGCGCTGGCGGTGGCTGCGGCCTTGGTCATCACGGCCGCAGCTGCCTCGTACTACCGTCATCAGGTCGTTCAGCTCGACGGCGAGCGCGCCGCGCGCGAGCTTCGGATCGCCCTTCAGATTGCCAGCGAGAAGCTGGCCCTCGTCGAGCGGCGCGTCAACCGCGACGACGACACCAAGGCTTCGACCAGGGAGGTTCCGCGATGAGCACGTGGATGCGTGGACTGTTGTGTTGTGCGGTGGTGTTGTGGATGCCAGCGCTTGCGTCGGCACAGGGTGCTCGCCTTCAGCTCGACAAGCTGGCGCGGCTCAACGCACAGGCGTCTGAGGTCACCGACATCACGCTGGACCCCGCAATGTTGCAGCTGGCAGGCAATTTCCTGTCGGATCCGAACGGCGGCCCCGGTCTGAAGGAGCTGCTCAGCGGACTCAAGGGCGTCTACGTGAAAACGTACAAGTTCGATCGTGCCGACGCCTATACGCCCGCCGACGTGGAGGGAGTCCGCAGCCAGCTGACCGGCAACTGGGTGCGGCTCGTCAGCACCCAGACGAAGAAAGAGGACGGTCGTGAGATCGTCGAGGTCTACTCGTGGCGCGAGGGCGAGCGCATGGGCGGACTCGCCATCCTGGTCGCCGAGCCGCGCGAGCTGACGGTCGTGAACATCGTCGGTCCGATCGACCTCAACCGGCTGGCGGGGCTTCAAGGGCAGCTCGGTATTCCGAACGTGCCGATCAAGTGAGAAGCGTAGGCGGACCTGAAAGGTCCGGCTCTACGTACCCACCGAACGGGTTGCCTGACGGCGACTAATTCGCTGTCGGGTTCTTCTCGATCTTGTCGACGACGACGACGTCGACCGGCGCACGCTTCGACTCGAGCTTCAACCCGAGACGCTCGACTGCTTGCAAGATCGAGCTTCCGCCCGGATCCGACGCACCGTTTGCCGGTGAGGCGACAGTCGGACCGGCGCCCGCGCCGCCCACGCCAGCGAGTCCGCCCAGGCCGGTCGTCCTGATCAAGCTGGCGACCTCGGCGAGCGGAAGCTCGAGACGAACCTGGTAGGTCCCCGTCAAACCCGTCTTGTCGATGACAGGACGCCCCAGGAACGGGGTCAGCAACTGCACCATCTCCGGCAGCGTCATCCGCGACACGTCGAGCTGGATCATGCCGTTGTCACCGAGCTTGATGTCCATGGCGCTCCGGCCGGTCGTGACACGCAGGCCGGCGCTCGCGGGGTTGGGTCCGGCGCCGCGGCTGACGCGCATCTGGTTCTCGCCTGCGCCCACCACGAGCTCGTCGGGCTTCGGCTCCGAAGGCGCGGCCGGTTGTTCTGTCGCTTCGCGCAGCTTCGCGCCCTCTTTGCCCGTGACCAGCTCGTAGACGGGGAGCGTCCGCGATTCGCTGTGGGTCACCATGCCGAACCGTTCGGCCAGCAATGACTGCAGCATCTCGGGCACCTGCTCGCGTGTCGCGCCCGCCGGAATCGTGGCGTGGATGTCGAAGCGCTGATCGTTCAGCCACGTGGGTCCCGAGATCTGGTACGCCTCGACCCGAAACGCCCGCGGCAGCAGCTCGCCCAACGTCATGAACCCGATGTCGACGCGGGCCTCGGTGACGTTGAGGCCGAAGCGAAGATTGGCGAGGTTGGCCGACGTGAGCTGGGCCGCGTTGATCGGCGCAGAAGGCGTAATCGCCGCGACCTCGAAGGTGGGTCTGGCCCGTTGCTGTGCCTGCAGGCCGAAGGGGATCGCGAGCACCGCGCCCACCAGGACCAGGCGAGGACTCCTACCGAAGATGGCTGACATGGCGGTCTCCTGACTCGGCACCCGACGTCCTTTGACGACGACGCAGCCGGTCGCACGGAAGTTCCGTCAAAACATCATCTTTCCATGATGCAGCCCGAGGACCTGCCGTCGGTATCTCGAGTTCGCTGCGACCTCGGCTGCAAGTGCCTGAGCCCGCAATTGTACGCCCCCGCCGGAGCAGTCGTGCCAGCGCCGATGTCGATCCGGGACCAGCTCGATCGACAATACCTTGAAACCCGAGCCGGCCGAGTCGATCCTCGGCGCTGCGGCGAGCCCGACATCTGGCGGGCAGGAGGAAGGTGAAGGATGAGTGCTGTTCGGGTGCTGGTCGGAACGCGGAAGGGCGCCTTCGTGCTGACGTCAGACGGATCGCGAAAGAAGTGGGACGTGAACGGTCCTTTCTTCGGCGGATGGGAGATCTATCACCTCAAAGGCTCTCCCGCCGACCCGAACCGTCTGTACGCCTCTCAGTCGACCGGCTGGTTCGGCCAGATTATCCAGCGGTCGAGCGACGGCGGGAAGACGTGGGAGCCGGTCGGCAACAAGTTCGCGTACGACGGCGTGCCGGGCACTCACCAGTGGTACGACGGCTCACCGCACCCATGGGAGTTCAAGCGAGTGTGGCACCTGGAACCGTCGTTGACCGATCCGGATACCATTTACGCGGGTGTGGAAGACGCTGCACTCTTTCGATCGACCGACGGCGGCCAGAACTGGCATGAGATGCCTGGTCTGCGCGGTCATGGGTCTGGCGCCTCCTGGTCGCCTGGGGCGGGTGGACTGGGACTGCACACCATCCTGCTCGATCCGAGCAACGCGAAGAGGATGTTCATCGCCATTTCCGCCGCCGGCGCGTTCCGCACCGACGATGGCGGAGAGACGTGGAAGCCGATCAATAAGGGTCTGCGATCGGAGGGCATTCCCAATCCCACCGCCGAGGTCGGGCACTGCGTGCACCGCATCGCGCTGCACCGATCGCGTCCGAACGTGCTTTACATGCAGAAGCACTGGGACGTGATGCGGACTGACAATGCCGGCGATTCCTGGCAGGATGTCGGCGGGAATCTTCCGACCGACTTCGGGTTTCCGATCGACGTGCACGCGCACGAGCCCGAGACGATTTACGTCGTTCCCATCAAGAGCGACTCGGAGCACTACCCGCCGGACGGGAGCCTGCGCGTCTTCCGGAGCCGCACCGGCGGTCATGAGTGGGAGCCGTTGACCAACGGCCTGCCGCAGCGGAATTGCTACGTCAACGTGCTCCGGGATGCGATGTCGGTCGATGCACTCGACTCCTGTGGCATCTACTTCGGGACGACCGGCGGACAGGTCTACGCATCGTCGGATGCCGGCGACAACTGGGCGCCAATCGTCCGCGATCTGCCGGCCGTGCTTTCGGTCGAGGTGCAGACACTCGCATGATCAGAGTCGTCCTGCCGCAACACCTGCGAACGCTGGCGCGGGTCGACGACGAGGTCACACTTGACGTCCGCGGACCGGCGACGGTGCGGTCGGTCCTCGACGCGCTCGAACGGCAGTATCCGGTGCTCCAGGGGACGATTCGCGATCATGTCACGCTGCAGCGGCGGCCGTTTCTGAGGTTCTTTGCGTGCGAGGAGGACCTGTCGCTCGATCCGCCGGATGCCGCGCTGCCGGATGCCGTTGTCCGCGGCGTCGAGCCGTTCCTCGTGGTTGGCGCGATGGCAGGCGGATGACGGTCTCGTAATGGGGGACGATTGCAGGGAGCATTCCTGAACACCCGCGCCGGGCAGCCACGCTCGCTCCGAAAAGCGGCTCCGCAGGCCGGAAAAGCGCTGCTCCGACTTATCGTCACGTGTACGGGCGCGGGGACCCCCAGCCCCACGCCGTGTCGCAGGTCTGCGCAGCGCTTTTCGTGCGATCAAGACGGCCTGCTCCGAACGCTTTTCTCCGCGAACGTGGCTGCCCGACGTGGGTGTGGTCATTGGCGCCGGCCACGAGTACCAGCGCGATGATTCGTGAAAACGACCCGGCCGGGTCATCTCCGCCTACCCGTGACGTCATCGATCGATTCAACGCGGCGTTCAACCGTCACGACGCGGACGCGCTGGCGGCCTTACTGACCGAGGATACGGTCTTCGAGGACACGTCGCCCGCGCCGGACGGCAAGCGGATCAGCGGGAAGAGCGAGGTGGTCGCGTTCTGGCGCGGCTGGTTCGCTCGCAATCCCGACGCGCGGTTCGACGCCGAGGACCTCATCGTGTCAGGAGACCGCGCGGTCGTGCTCTGGGTGTACCGAAAGGAGCGCGACGGCCGGCCCTGGCACATCAGAGGAGTGGACGTCTTCACCGTTCGTGACGGGAAGGTGGCCGCCAAGCTGGCTTACGTGAAGGGATAGAGGTCGCCTGTCACGAATTCCACTGAACCGTGTCTTTGATGAAAACGCCGGGAGCCGGGCCCAGATGGAAGGACTGACCGACCTCGTTTCCCAGGCGCAGCGTGGCGACGTCGACGCGTACGGCCGCCTGGTTCACGCCACCCAGGTGATGGCGTACGGCGCCGCCGCGAGCGTGCTGCGTGATGCCGGGCTGGCGGAAGACGCCACACAGGAGGCGTATCTCAAGGCCTTTCGGCAGCTCGGCGATCTCAAAGAGCCTGCCGCCTTTCCGGCCTGGCTCCGGCGCATCGTGATCACCGTTGCGCTGAACCTGCGCCGATCGAGACGCCGCACGTGGCTCCGCCTGGACGATGTGCCGGATGTGCCGGTGCTCGACGAAGCGGAGACCACGTGGACGGAAGCGCAGAGACAACGGCTCGCCGGAGCGCTCGTCACGCTCAACGCGCACGAACGGAAACTGTGCGACCGGCGATATCACGGCGGCTGGAGCACGGCACGGCTGGCCAGCGATGCCGGCGTCGATGAGCCGGTGATGCGGAAGCGGCTGCAGCGGATTCGCGACAAGCTGCGGAAGGAGATCGAAGTGTCCGAGCAACGCCACATGAGTTCCGATCAGATCGAGAGCGACCTGCCGGCCAAGGTCGTCGAGCTGCTGGCGCGTCCGCAGCTGACCGACCTGCCCGAGAACCCTGTGGGCAGGACGCTCGAGGAGCTGCGCGCTGTCTACGCCGGCTTCACCGCACGCGATCTGCCCGAGGTCGTCGACTTCGAGGAAGCGCGAAAAACGATCGGCGACGAGGCGCTGTACATCGAGCCGATCGAGCTGCACCGGGTGGACGAGGATCGCATCCTGCGTTACGACCTGACGTTGCCGCTGCTGCTGCAGGTTCGCTACGAGGGCACGCCGCTGCGCGTCTGGACCTCGGGGAAGGCCTATCGCCGTTGTCAGACCGACGCCAGGCATCTCGAGGCTTTCCACCAGGCCGAGGCGCTCTGGATCGACGAGCGCAGCGCCGCCGATGCCTGGCGCCTCACCGGGCTCGTTCTTCAGTCGGTGGATCGGCTTCTTCCTGGCCGCTCGGTGAAGATCGTGCCGACCCAGTATCCGATGTGCACCCAGGCGTGGGAGCTCGAGGTGGAAGACAAAGGCAGCTGGTCCGAGGTGCTGGCCTGGGGCACGTTCACCGACAAGATCGTCCGCCACCTTGGCGGCGATCCAGCGCGGCACGCGGTGGTCGGCGTCGGCTATGGCCTGGAGCGCCTGGCCATGATTCGTTACGGTATCGACGACATCCGCAAGATCGACGTCGCGAGCGTCGCGTAGACTACTTCTTTTTCACCCCGGCAAGAAACTCCGCGGGTGTCTCGACGCGCATTTCGTATCGGAGCGCCGACACGAAGTGCCGCCGATTGTCGGTGACGATCACCGGCGCGCCGGTCGCGCGCGCGATCTCCGCGATGTGCAGGTCGTACACACGGCCGCCTGCAATGACATCGCGAGCTCCCGCCTGCAGGACCGGCAAACGGTCGGTGGACGGCAGGTCGTGAACCGCCATCCGGCCGAACACTTCTTCCTGAATGAGGGTCGCTGCGTCGGCCGGCGAAATCCGGAATTCAGGAGGAAGCCGCGTGGCAACCGAGAAGAACTCGAGGCAGCAGTGCCACGCGGTTGCCGCGTCGGGAATCCGCTTCTCGGCGACGGCATGCAGGAGTGACTGAGCTGGCGCGCTTTGAGGGCCGAAGTCGATCAGTCCCGCCAGCAGAACGCTCGTATCGAGGAACACGCTCACGGCCACCGGTTTCGCTCGTCTTCGATCAGCGAGCCGATGTCGACGACCGGCCTTTCGTCTGCGGCCACGGTAGGCCGCGCCACCAGCCGTCGTCCCACCCTCACCAGTCGGGGACCGGCGGCAACCCGTTCGATCCGAATCCCGAACTCGTCTTCCGTGATCTCGAGCACGGCGCCGGGTGTGAAGCCGGCGCGCTCGCGTATCGGGGCAGGGATCACCACCCGTCCTGCCTTGTCAATGGTTCCACGCATGGATGCAACTTTACCATTGGGATGGCAGACGGCCGCCGCTGAATCGAGCCCGCTTCACTGTCGGCCCCTTCCGGCGCAGGCGAGAGGCGAAAATCTCGGCGCCTCACAGGCCGATACGATGTCACCACGGCCTGCTAGGATAGGCACCCGGTCGGAATGGGTGTCTTCCCGCGCGCAATTTCCCGAAGGTCGTTCCTTGCCACGTCGGCGTGTGCACCGCTGGCATCCGTAACGCTCGGACGATCAGCCGAATACCGGTTCAGGTACGACCACGTCATCGGGACGTCTCTCGACGCGACCGTATGGTCACGCAGCCCGGAAGCCGCGGCCGCCGCGGAGCAGAGCATCCTGGGCGAGATCGCGCGGCTGTCGCGCGTCCTGAGCACCCGGAATCCCGACAGCGAGATCCGTGCATTCGAAGCTTCCCGGCGCACGCCGTCGCCGCCGCTGCGCGACGTGCTCGCCGCCTACGAGCTCTGGTCAGCCCGGACGGATGGAGCGCTCTCGATCCAGCCGGCCGGCCCTGGCTCGCCGCTCAACGTCGACGCACTCGGCAAGGCGTACATCATCGACTGCGCGCTCGAGCGGGCGCGAAGCCTTCCGGGGATTGACGGCATTCTCATCAACATCGGCGGCGACATCGCAGCCTGTGGCCCCCATCGCGATATCAGCGTCACTGATCCGCTGGCGGCGTACGACAATTCCGAGCCGCTGACGCGGGTCACGCTGCAGGACGGTGCCATCGCGACGAGCGGCACGTATGCCCGTGGTGGCCATCTGCTGGATCCTCGTCGCGGCCGTCCAGCCAGCCAGTTGTTGAGCGCGACGGTGACGGCTTCCGATGCGGTCACCGCCAACGCCCTGGCCACTGCCGCATGTGTGCTCGGCCCCGATGCGGGACTCCAAATGGTCGAGCGCACGCGCGGTGCCGAAACGCTGCTCGTCACGGCATCCGGCCTGGCCGTACGGTCCACCGGCTTTGCGCGGCGCGAACGTGCGCCGCTCGCGCGTGTGGCCGCCGCGGCCGGCTGGCCGGCCGGCTATCAGCTCACGATGTCGCTGACGCTGCTGCAGACGAGCGGCCGCGGGGCGGTACACCGGCCGTACGTCGGCGTCTGGGCGGAGGACGCGTCGAACAAGCTGGTACGGGTGCTCGCGTTCTGGGCCAACGAGCCGAAGTACTACGGCGAGCTGTCGATCCTGTTCAATCGCGCCGGCCGGAGTCCGGACCGGCTCCATACGCTCGCGCGCGCGACCCGCTCGCCCGGCAAATACGACCTCGTTTGGGACGGTCTCGATGATCAGCGGGCTCCGGTCCCGGCCGGCTCATACAAGATCGTCGTCGAAACGAATCAGGAAGGCGGCAGTTATGCCAAACAGAGCGGCGTCATCGCCTGCGGCGACGCCCCGGCGGACCTCGTGTTGTCAGGCTCCGTCAATGTGGAGCCGATCGCGATCCGCTACGGTCCGAAGGCGAAGGTTGCATGACCCCGCAACCAGCGCGAGCGCGATCATGAGGAGCCTGACCTGGGCGTGTGCTGTGGCGCTCGTCTTCGCCACCGCGGCCGGCGCCCAGACCTGGGAGGCGCGGGTCACCGGCGAGCACACGGTGACCGCCGCCGACACGCCGGAAGCCGCGCAGTCGCTCGCCACGATCGATGCGACGCTCAAGCTGCTGAAACTGGTGGCCGGCCGCGCAACCGAGATCGCCGTGGTCAAGGAATTGAAGCTCACCGACGCGCAACTGGCAGCGTATGTGGCCGGGATCGTCGAGGCGCCCGACACCGTTGCGACCACACGCGAGAAGAACCTGCAGCGGGCGTCAATGTCGGTGCCGATCGATCTCGAGGCGGCAGCGCGCCTCATCAGCGCCGCGCGAATGGACGGGGAGATTTCGCGCGATCTGATCGATACCTGGGCGCGAGTGGAGAGCCTCTCGTCCAAGCTGGCGGCCGACAGCCGTGCACTGACCGAGGCGGCGCCCGCCGCTCGAGCCAGGGCGGCAGAGGTCCGTCAGCAGACGTTGACGCGCCTTCGCGTCAGCCTGCTGTTGTCGCAGGTCAGCGCGGCGCTGATCCATCAGGAAACCGGAACGACGTCAATCCCCATCGTGTCGCCGGAAGGGCTGCTGCGTGCGCGCAAGCTGGCGGAAAAGGCGATGGCTCTCGACGAAACGAACGGCGACGCCATTGCCCGTATGGGAGACGTACTGCTCGCGGAAGACAAACCCGAAGAAGCGGAGCCGGCATTCCGCGAAGCGCTGCGCCAGGATCCGGCGTCGGCGAGCAATCACAACAAGCTCGGGAACGCGCTCTACCTGCAGGGACAGATGTCGGATGCGACCGCGCAGTTCACCGAAGCGATCCGCCTCAATCCGAGCGACGCGATCAGTCACTCCGACCTTGGCGATACGCTGAAGATGCAGCAGAACGTGACCGGCGCGATTGCCGAATACCGCGAAGCCATCCGCCTCGATGCCAGCTACGTCGTCGCCCGCCACAACCTCGGCATCACCCTCGCGAGCCAGCAGCGAGTCCCTGAAGCGCTTGCCGAGTTCCAGGAGGCCGTTCGAATTCACCCGACCTCCGCCCGGGCGCACTACAACGCAGCCATCGCCCTGGCAGACCTCGAAAAGGACGAGGAGTCGGCGAAGGAATGGCGGGAGGCGGTGCGGCTCAATCCCAACAACTTCAACGCGCACTACAACGCCGGCGAGATGCTGCGGCTCATCGGCGAGCTGAAGGAGTCGGCGAAGGAGTTCCGCGAGTACGTCAACCGGGCACCGGATACACCCGCGACCCAGAAGAACAAGGCGCGTGCACGAACGTTCATCGAAGCGTTCGAAGAGCCCTGATTACCCATCATGATCAACCCGGGCAATCTGATCTTCTACAACGGCGACAGGTTTCCGGCATGGAAGGGCAACATGCTGATGGCGGCGATGACCAGGTCGGTGCTGCGCGCCACCTTCGATGCCAAAGGCCAGGTCACCGGGCAGGAGCGCATGCTGACCGCGCTCAATCAGCGCTTTCGCGACGTCCGCGTCGGCCCTGACGGGCTGATCTACCTGCTGACCGACGAGACTGCAGGCGCCATGCTGCGCATCGAGCCGGGCAAGTAAGCGTCCCTCTTCGTCGGGCCGTGCGCTTTCTCCTGACTCCGATCGGCTCGAGCGGCGACGTCCACCCGTTCGTCGGCATCGGCCGTGAGCTCAAGTCGCGAGGTCACGAGGTCGTCGTGACGACGGCCGAGCCGTTCGGCGAGGTGGTTCGCCGCGCCGGTCTCTCCTTCCATGCAAACGCCTCGAACGAGGAGTTCGATCGCATCTCGAAGGATCCCGATCTCTGGCATCCGCGGCGCGGGCTGCAGATCATCCTCCGCGCGGCGGCCGCCAGGTTGCGGGAAGGCTATGCCGGCGTCGAGCGGCTCTACCAGCCCGGGACCGTTCTGGTTGGCCATGCGCTCAGCTTCTTCACCCGCGTGTTCGAGGAGACGCACGGCGCGCCGGCGGCGACCCTCGATCTCGCGCCATCGATCTACCGTTCCGACCACGCGCAGCCGGCGTTTGCGCCCGGATACGACCCGTCCGGCTGGCCCGTCTGGCTCAAGCGGGGCGTGTGGTGGGCTGTCGATCGCTTCATGATCGATCCTCATCTCGTGCCGCCGCTCAACGCGTGGCGGCGTGAGCTGGGGCTTCCGCCGGTCACCCACGTCTTTCGAGACTGGCTGCACTCGCCGCGCCGCGTCATCGGTCTCTTTCCCGAGTGGTTCGCTCCGCGTCAGCCCGACTGGCCCGCGGCGCTGCGCCTGACAGGATTTCCGCTCTACGACGAGTCGGAGCAGGCGGCACTCCCTCGACCGCTGACGCAGTTCCTCGACAAGGGGTCGCCACCGATCCTCTTCACTCCCGGCTCCGCCAATCAGTCCGCCGACCGTTTCTTCCGTGCGGCGCTCGACGCGAGCGCGCGGCTGGGACGGCGGGCACTTCTGCTCACGCGCTACTCGCGGCATCTTCCGCCGCTGCCGCCAACCGCCCATCACGAACCGTTCGTCCCGCTGTCGCAGGTTTTGCCGCGCTGCGCGGCGCTCGTGAGTCACGCCGGCATCGGCACGCTGGCGCAGGGCCTGGCGGCCGGCGTTCCCCAGCTGACGATGCCTATGGGTTTCGACCAGCCCGACAACGCAACACGGCTGCATCGTCTCGGTGTGGGAACCTGGGTGTTGCCTGCGAAGTTCGAGGGCGAGCCGGTTGCGGCTGCCCTGAATCGGCTGCTCCAGGATCCACAGACCAAGGTACGATGCGATCACTGGGCGAGTCAGATCCGTGCTCGCAATGCGATCGCCGAGACCTGTGACCTGCTCGAGGAGCTGGACGTTACCGGTGCACGCGCTCGGTTGTGATAAAGTCGCGCGCTTCGATTCCAGAGGACTACGATGAGCGATCTCGAATCCACCAGGTCCGCGGCGCAGGCGGCCGAGCGTCTTTTCAAGGAGACCTCCGACCAGGCCAGGGTGGCCGAGAAGCAGGCGGATGCTGCGCGGCAGCGGCTGAAGCAGGCGAAGAAAGACGCCAGGAAGGCGGGCAAGACCGCCCGCAAGGCACGGCGGGCAGCCGATGCGGCCCGCAAGGCGTTCAAGCAGGCCGCGGCGCGCACTGTGAAGGCCGAAGCTCGCGCCGCCAAAGCCAGAAGGAAAGCCGAGAAGAAAGCATCGCGGAAGAAAAGCGAGCCGGCGAAGAAGAGTGCAGCGCAGGGCTCGCCGGTTACACCGGTGAAGCGCACCGCCCGCAAGGCGTCCAGGCGACGCGGTTCGGCGCCCGTTCGGGCGAAAGCGGGGGCACGCAAGCTCACCCCGCCACCGGCGATCGCCGAACCGGTGTCCGAACCTCAGACGTTCGAGCTCAGCGAAGAGGATTTGAAATAGTTCCCCGGACTCTCACGCGAAAGACGCTGCTCGAAGGTGCGCGGCTCCTGGCAGCGCGCGACCGCGACCTGGCGCGCCTGCTCCACCGGATCGGCCAGCCGCCCCTGTGGGGACGCCGTCCCGGGTTCCAGGCGCTCATCCGCATCATCCTGGAGCAGCAGGTCTCGCTGGCGGCGGCGCAGACGATGTACCGCCGCATCGAGTCGCGCCTCGGCGGTGTCACACCGGAGATCATCGGAGCCGCCGGTGTCGATGGGCTCCGGCATATCGGCCTGACCCGCCAGAAGTCGGCGTACTGCCACGGCCTGGCGACACGTCTGCTCGACGGTACGCTGCACCTCGGATCGGTTGCGCGCGCGGCAGATGCTGAGGGCCGCGTCGCACTCCTTGGCGTTCCAGGTCTCGGTCCGTGGAGCGTCGACATCTACTACCTGATGGCGCTCAGACGTCCGGACGTGTGGCCGCAGGGCGACCTCGCCTTGGCGGTGGCGCTGCGCGACGTGAAGCGCCTTCGGAGCCTGCCGACCATGGATGAGCAGCTGGCTCACGCCAGCCGGTGGGCACCGTGGCGCTCGGTGGCGGCACGCATCCTGTGGGCCCATTATCTGACGGCGCGAGGCGTGCGACTCCAGACAGTGCGCTTCGAGCCCTCTCCACGCGCGTGAGGCGCGCCCGGCTTCCCGCCTTCTCCTTCACCTGAATCGGGCGTCCATCGCCGCACCGACCGTTGAAGATCTCGAAGGCCATCGGCTTGTTGCGTGGCGCGTGCTCTCCGCCTACTCTTACCGGATGCGTTCTGTTGCCGCTGCAGTACTGATTGCCGGAGTGTTGGCGGGCGCCGGAGCCGCACAGGGCCCGGCACGCGGCCCGGCGCGCGAGATCGTGCAGATCACCGGCGATCTCTATCGGGCGCGGAGTAACAACTACTTCGCGATCTTCCTGGTCACTCCCGACGGCATCATCCTCGCCGATCCGATCAACACCGCATTCGCCACGTGGTTGAAGGAGCAGTTCGCGGAGCGGTTCAAGGTGCCGGTCCGATACGTGATCTACAGCCACAGTCACTGGGATCACATCGAGGGGGCGGCAGTCTTCTCCGACACGGCGCGCGTGGTGGCGCACGAGAACGTGGCCAGGAACATGGACGGGCGCATCCCGCAGATGCCCGGCGACATGCTCGACCGCAACAACAACGGCCGCTTCGAGCTGAACGAGATCGTCGATCCGTTGACGAACAACGGCGGACGGTGCGGCATGCCGGCCGGCTTCTTCAAGACCGCCGATCGCAACGGCGACGGCTCGCTGACGCCGGCCGAGCTGCAGGCCGACATCCGCAAGCCCGACATCGTCTATTCCGAGCGCATGCAGCTGACGCTCGGAGGCCGGCGCGTGGAGCTCGTGTTCCCCGGGAAGAACCACTCTGACGACGCGACGGTCGTGGTCTTTCCAGCCGAGCGCGTCGCCTTCGCCACCGAGTTCATCAGCGATGTCGCGCTTCCCGCCACGGCGAGTCCACGTGCCTTTCCGAGCGCCTGCGGACCGTTCGACGGCAACCCGCTGTCCGAGTGGATCCGCTCGTATCGCACCGTGGAGGGGCTGGACTTCGACGTGTTTGCCGGCGGTCACGGTGCGCTGGCCACGAAGGCAGACGTGACCGCGGTACGGGAGTTCTTCGAGGATCTCGTGAAGACCGTCTCCGCCGGGATGGCGCAGGGCAAGAGCCTCGCCGAGCTGCAGCAGACGCTCCTCTTCGAAAAGTATCGCGACTGGAACGGCTACGGCGTCCGCCGCGCCCCGACGATCGAGTCGGCTTACAACAACCTGCGGCTGTATCGCTGACAGGCCGTGGTGAATCGTATGGCCTGTGAGGCACCGAGAAGTAAACCATAGAGGCACCGAGAAAATAAACCACAGAGAGGCACAGAGGCACAGAGAAAAACCCCCATGAGGATCTCTGTGCTCTCGTCGTTTGACATCCATATTGTCCTAATCTAATCTAGGACAATATGGCCGGCATCGATATCGTCGTCGAGATCAGCGCCCCCGAGCCCGTCTACGAACAGATCGTCCGGCAGATCCACGAGGCGGTGAACGCCGGCCGTCTGAAGCCGGGGGCGCCGCTGCCGACGGTGCGGCAGCTGGCCGGCGACCTCTCGCTCAATCGCAACACCGTCGCCCGCGCCTACAAGACGCTCGAGGATCAGGGCGTCATTCTCACTGCCGGCCGCAAGGGCACCTTCGTGCGGCAGGATGCGACACGCGAGGTCACCAGGGTGAAGGTCAACCGCGCGCAGCGTGCCATGCGACACGTCGTCGAACGGCTCATCGTCGACGGCCTGAGTCGCGACGAGATCTCCGACATCTTCAAGCAGGCGCTCCGCCCGAAGAGCAGCAAAGGATAGCGATCATGACGGAATGGGTCGACTTCTCCGTGTATGCGGCACTGAACGTGGCGTTGTGGTTCGTGCTGCCGGCGTGGAGCTCGCAGTTCACGGCTTTATACGTGGCCGATCGCAACCGCGAGTGGATCGACAGCCACCCGGAGGTGGCGAAGAGGCTGCTCGCTCGCGGCTGGTTCCACTGGGTGCTCGCCGTCTGGGGCGCCCTCTGCCTGGCGGCGCTTCTGGCGCTTCAGGTGGGCGCGCTTCCGCCGGCGCTCGCGACGGTGCCGGCGAACGAGCCGGCATGGTGGGCGTTGAAGGAGCTCAACTCCGTGCTGCTGCTTCCCGGCCTGCTGCTGTTCTTCGTGCCGGCACTGCTGTTCCAACGATGGCTGCAGCGGACAGTGCCGCTCGCCGACCGCCGCACGGCCACGCTCGCTCGCCGGTCGCTCGACGACTTCGTGCCGCGACGGGTCCAGCTCGCTGTGTACGTCCTCGTCGGAATCGTGGTGATCGCCTGGGTGCTCGTTGGCGTGATGCAGCTGTACTCGTCGGCGATCTTCTGGGGCCGGTTCGCATTGCTGGTGGCCATGACGCCCACGTTCGCCTTCTTCGTGAGACTGGGCGTGAACCGTGCTCCCAACTCGCTGGACCGCGTCCTCGGTCCGCGCTTCCGGGTTGGCGAGATTCGGTACGGCTTCGCGATGCACCTCCTCCCCCCGGTCATTGGCGCAGTGCGGCTCTATGAGGAAGTCATGAACACTGCCCTCGTCGACATCAACCGGGCGATGCACCTGGGCGTTGCGCTGATCGTCACGGGATGGGTGCTGAGATTGACGATGCACTCCAGAGCCACGTCTGACATGGGGAGTACGGGGCCCTCGTTTCCCGCGCCGCGACCGTCGCCGTCATGAGATGCGCCGTCACTGACCCGATCCTTCCGCCATCAGGAAGTCGAGTCCTTCCTCCCTGGCAAAGGTGGCGCCTTCCCCTTCCCGCCTGAGCCACCGCAGCACGCTGGCGACCGAGAGCGTCTGCGGCCCCTGGTTCTCTGCTTCGACGTCGAGCGTGGCGCTTTGCGAGGCCGGCTTCCACCCCAGACGGACGAAGTGGCGCACGGCAAGAGCGGCCGCGTGCAGATCGCTCGGAGCGTCCACCTCGTACTTCGGCGCCGGGTCGTCCGCGCCCGATGCCCCCAGCCGGATCACGTATTTCGCCATCTGCCCTCCGCTGTCGCCCGCATCTCGTATACCGAGGCTACCTCACGTGCTCGACAGTGCCTAGCAGCCCGTGGTGAAAACCACTTACCGGGCTGTGACCCTTCGACTTCGCTCAGGGTCGTCCTGAGCATGGTCGAAGGACGAGGGCACCGAGACCACTACAGAGGCGCCGGGAGCACAGCGATTCATTGGTTTTCTCTGTGTCTCTGTGCCCAGTGGCGAAAATCTCGGTGCCTCACAGGCCGATACGATTTCACCACGGCCTGCGTGCCGTCGACGAAGACCCGCCTCTACGGGTACGAACACGGTGACAATACGGCTTTGCGATGTGGATTGTCGCGCTGGTTGCCGCAGGCGTGGCTGGCATTGTCACGCAGTCGGTCTGCGTTCGCCGCGACCGCCGCCGGTTTCCGCCGCCCGGGCGGATGATCGGAGGTCTCCACGTCCGGCAAGTCGGCACCCGCGGCCCTGTCGTCGTGTTCGAGGCGGGGATCGCCGCGACCTGCCTGAACTGGAGTCGCGTCCAGGCCGAGATGATGGGGCGGGCGCAGACGGTCAGCTACGACCGTGCGGGGCTCGGCTGGAGCCCGCCGGCTCACGGCGACCGGTCGCTGCGGCAGTTAACGGACGACCTTCATCGGCTCATACACAGCCTCGATCCGGCGCCGCCGGTCATTCTCACCGGGCACTCGTTCGGGACGTTCGTCGTACGCGTCTACGCCCACAGGTTTCCGGATGATGTCTCGGCGCTGGTGCTCGTCGATCCCGTCGTGCCCGAAGAGTTCACGCCTGGAACGCTTCGGACGCGCCTGCGATTGGCGCGCGCCGCCCTCCTCTCGTACGTGGCATCGGTGCTCGCGGCGTTCGGTCTGGTTCGACTGGGCCTGTGGGGACTTCTCAGGCGCGGCGGCGGCAATCCTGGACCGCTGCTCGGACTGCACCCCACGATGAGACGGGTGGCCGTCGAGGTGGCGAAGCTGCCTCGCGATCTGGTGCCCGCGCTCCAGGCGCGCTGGAGCGAGCCGCGGTTCTTTCGCGAGCTCGCCGCGTCGATCAGATCGCTGCCCTCATGCGCGGCGGAGGCGGCGCGCCAGCCTGTTCCGGCCGGCATGCCCGTGGTCGTGCTCTCAGGGTCGCATCAGACGCGTGAACATCTCGCCGCGCACGAAGCCCTGGCTACCCGGCATGTCGTGGTGCAGGGCAGCGCACATTGGATTCATCTCGACCAGCCGTCGCTGGTGGCCGATGCTGTGCTTGGCAGCGTCCAGCTTTAGCCGGACCGGGAACAGTCCGCCTGAAGGCTGCCTGAAGGCGGACACTACTCGCCTGTACGTGCTCGCGGCCGGTACGTGCGGTGTTGGCTTACAGGTCCAGCCGTCCGGTGCTGGGGCCGATGCTCGCCATCTCGACGCCGGCGAGGTGGCCGATCGCCAGCAGCAGGTTCGCCGTCGGCTCCTCTTTGCCGGCGACGATGTGGCGGTTGCCCTTGAGACGGCCGTGTGCGCCGCCAACCAGCACGGCGGGCGGGTTGCTGCGGTCGTGCGCGTTGCCGTTGCTCATTCCGCTGCCCCAGTAGAGGAGCGAGTGATCGAGCAGCGTTCCGTCGCCGTCCTTTGTCGCCCGCAGCTTTTCGAGGAACTCTGAGAACTTGACGATCTGATAAGTGCCGATCTTCGCGTACTTCGCCAGCTTCTCGGCGTCGTTGCCGTGGTGCGAGATGCTGTGGTGCGTGTCGGAGACGCCGATGTGCGCGTAGCTGCGGTCGGTCGGCTCGTGGCCGATCATGAACGTGAACACCCGCGTGATGTCGCCCTGCAGTGCCAGGTGCATCAGGTTGTAGGTCACGGTCATGTGATCGTCGAACGCTTCCGGCAGACCGATCGGCGACTGCGGATTCCCGGTGATCGTGCCGAGCCGGCTCTCCAGCCGATCGAGCTGCTGTTCCACCTCTCGAATGTTGCTCAGATACTCGTCGAAGATCGCGCGGTCGGGGGCGCCGAGCACCCGGCGCAGCTTCGCGGTCTCCTGCGTGACCGAGTCGAGCAGGCTCTGCTTCTCCTTGAGGCGCGCCGCGCGCTGTTCCGGCGAACCGGTCTCGCCGAACATGCGCTCGAAGGTGACGCGCGGGTTGATCGAGACCGGCAGCGGGCGCGTGTCTTCCCGCCACGCGAGCGTGTCGAAGATCGTGCACGGGAAGCCGTCGCACGCGCCGGCGGCCGTACCCATGTCCTCCGTGCCAACCTCGATCGAGTGCATCGGCGTGTCGCCGCCCACGTGGTCGGCGATGTACTGATCGAGCGTCTTCTTCGACTGTACCTGTCCGAACGCGTCTCCCGTCTCGTCGCGCGACACGACCGGGCCGATGCCGTTGAGGAACGCGGAGCTCGCGCCGACGTGCACCGACTCTCCCCACGGCGCCTTCAGCTTGCTCACCGTCACCAGCTGGTTGCGGAACGGCTCGAGCGGCTGCATGACCGGCTTGAACTGGAAGTCGGCACCGGCCTGCTCCGGGTGCCAGGTGTCGGGATAGACACCGCACGGCATGTAGACGACGCCGAAGCGGAACGGGGTGCTGGCAGCAGTACGCGACTGCGCCGTCAGCGCCGGCACCATCGCGTCGAGCAGCGGCAGCGCTACGGTTGTGCCGAGTGCACCGCGCAGGAACGTGCGGCGGGACAGGTGCCTCTTCGTGATGATCATCGCTGCTGCTCCAGTTCGTTCCGTCTCAAGCCGGAGTGTACACCGGGTCGGGTTCCGTCGCGTCCGGCTTTAGCCGGCCCCCGAAAACGTCCGGATTCCACGGTCCCGCTGGCCGAGTCCCGAGCCCCGAATCCCGAGTCCCGAGCCCCGAGTCCCGAGCCCCGAGCCCCGAATCCCGAGTCCCGAGTCCCGAGCCCCGAGTCCCGAGCCCCGAATCCCGAGTCCCGAGCCCCGAGCCCCGAGCCCCGAGCCCCGAGTCCCGAGCTACGGCGCCGTCTGCAGCCGGGCCGTGCTTTCCACCGTTTCCAGCTTCGTCCGCATCTGGAACGGGGTGCTGTTGACGATCCCCATGACAATCGACCCGAACGAGTAATCGGTTCGCGCCGACGCCTTCACGATCTTCCGCACGACCGGCATATCGGACGGTTCGAGACCGCGGCCCAGCGCATAAGTGAGCAGCCGCTCCGTCAGGACCGACGCGAAGGCAGCCGGCCGGCTCAGAATCGCCTCGCGAAGGGCCGCGGGTCCGTCCACCTTGGATCCGTCGGCCAGCACTCCGCCGGTGTCGAGCCGGGCGCCGTCTTCACCGGCATTCCGCCACTGTCCGACCGGGTTGAAGTTCTCGAGCGCAAAGCCCACCGGATCGATGACCCGATGACACGACGCGCAGTTGGGACTCTTGCGGTGCAGCTCCAGCTGTTCGCGAACCGTCTTCGGCGCTTCTGCCGCGCCCTTGGTGCTTTCCTCGAGCGTCGGAACGTTCGGCAGCGGCGGCGGCGGCGGCGTGTCGAGGAACGTGGTCAGGATGAACTTGCCGCGGAACACGGGCGAGGTCCGCGTCGCGACCGACGTCAGCGAGAGCAGGCTCCCGTGGCCCAGGAGGCCGCGGCGGTTCGGATCGGTGATCTTCACCTGACGGAAGCGCGGGCCGTACACGCCCGGAATGCCGTAATGCCTGGCGAGGCGCTCGTTGACGAACGTGTAGTCGGCGCTGAGCAGCTCCAGCACGCTCCGGTTCTCGCGCAGGATGTACGCGAACAGCATCTCCGTCTCGCGGCGGAATGCGTCGCGGACGTTGTCGTCGAAGTCGGGGAACGCAAGGATGTCGGGCTTGACCTTCGCTTCGAGATTCCGGAGCTGCAGCCACTGGCCGGCGAAGTTGCTGACCAGCGCGTCGGCACGCTTGTCGGCGATCATCCGGCGGACCTGCGACGAGAGCACGGCAGGCTGGCGCAGCCGGCCCGCAATCGCCTCCTTCAACAGCTCATCGTCGGGAATGCTGCTCCACAGGAAGAACGACAAACGTGAGGCGAGCTCGACGTCGCTGATCGGGTGTGCAGCGCCGGCGCGCAGCGTCGCCGGGTCGCGCTCGATCCGGTACAGGAACGAGGGGCTGGACAGGATGCGTGCGACTCCGGCGCGGATGCCGGCGTCGAAGCTGCCGCCACGCTCGCGCGCCTGAGTGTAGAAGCTGATCGCGGCCGCGACGTCGTCAGCGCCCACGGGGCGGCGGAAGGCGCGCTGAGCGATCGTTGTCAGAATGCGGCTCGCGCAACGAGGCTCCTCGACGACCGACTGGGGCCGGCAGACGAAGATTCGCTCGCGGCTCGGCGTGGTGCTGACCCCGGTGGGGTTGTACGGCCCTTCGACAGCGACGGTCTTCAACCGCGGCTGACCGCCGATCATGTGGATTTCCTGGCTGTCGCGCAGCGACGGCTGCCAGACGTCCTGCAGCTGCAGCGGGCGATCGCGGAACGTGAAGCCGACCTCGTGCGGACCGGCAGTGACCTTGACACGAGCGGTCATCCGCGCGTCGATGATCCCGCGCGCCTCGTTCATGTCCTTGACCTGCACCTTGTGATCATCGAGGCCGCCGATCTGCGTCGAGAAGACCTCGGCGCCATCGAGGGTGATCACGAACGTGGTCGGTGTGTCGTTGCCTTCGGCGCCGGCGTAGCCCTCCTCGATACCGCGCACCAGCCGGCCGAAGAGCTTGTACTCTCCATCAGCCGGAAACACATGCCGGACGACCTTGCCGCCGCGGGTCCCGAGTGGCAGCCCCTCGATATAGCCGTTCTGACTGAAGTCGCGATTGATCGAGTACTCGGTCGTGCTGGCGGCTGCCTGCGCGTCCCCGACCGCCAGCGTGCTGATCCGCTGCGCAGCCGTCAGATAGCCATCGAGCAGCAGCGGCGATGTTCGGAGCGCCGAGGCGATGTTGTCGAAGCCGAAGTCGCCGCCGTCGTTCGGCAGCATGGCGGATACGTCGACGTCGAGCGCGAGCAGGTCGCGCACGGCATTGCGGTACTCGACGCGGTTCAGCCGGTGCGCAACGTAGCGGCCGGGATAGTCGCGCCCTTCCCACACGCGATCGAGCGAGCCGGCGAGCCAGGTCGTGAACGCGGCGAACTCGGCTTCGGCAGGCCGCGGCATCCCCTGAGGCGGCATCGCGCGCACGGCGAGCTTGCGGAGCACCCGCTCCCACGTCGCCGCATTCGACCGCAGGTCGTCGAGGCTGGCCGTTTCGAGATTCACCGGGTCGTTTGCCGGCTGCGGCGAGCGGGTGTTGTGGCATCCGACGCAGTACTGCTTCACCCAGGCCCGGTACTTTTCCGCTTCGAGCGAGCGACCTGCCGGCGCCGTTGCCGGACGTGAAGGGTTCGGGCTGGCGGCCGCTGGCTTCGCGGTCTGACCGCTCGTCGCCACACTGCTCGTCCCAGCCTGCATGTCTGCAGAAAGCGCGCGCGGGCCGAGAGTTGCCTGCGCCAGGAGCAGGGCGGCGCCGAGCGACGCGAGAACCGCCGTCCGGGAGGCGTTCCTCATTTGGCGCCCTGCGCGTTGTCGCCGCCCTGCGGCTTCGCCGCCGGCTTCTGTTCGTCGGCCGCCGGCTTCTGCTCGTCCTTCTTGCCGTCGTCGCTTGCGTCGGCGTCGCCGTCCCCTGCGTTCTCGTCGCCGGCGCCGGCGCCCTTGTCGGTTGCCTTCGCCTTCGGGTCGACCGGCTTGGGCGGCGGCACCGGGGCCGGATCATTCGGACCGAGCTTCATGAGCTCGCGCAACGCGGCGATGACCTCCTCGCGCGAGTTGCGAGCCGGACGCCACGCCCTGGAGTCGGTGTTGTTGCCCGGCGGGGGAGGAGGGTCGGGCTTTTCAGCCAGCAGCAGCGGCGTGAGGTTCTCTTTGTTGACGGCGTCAAGCCTGGCGCCCGCGGCGACGAGCGAGCGGATGATCGGCACCTGCCGGGCCTGCACGGCCTGATGCAGCGCCGTCGATCCGTCGGGAGTCGCGACGTTGGGGTTGGCGCCGGCGTCGAGCAGCACCTTCACCGCGTCTGCGGGTTGGCGATTCGACGCTTCACGAAACGGCGGCGGCCCCAGGCGCTCGAAGCCCGGGCCGGCGGCAAACGGCGCACCGCGGCCGCCGTTCATCGCCACCATGATCGGCGTCCGGTTGGCGTTGGGATTGCCGCGCCCGCCTCGTCCGCCACGCCCTTCCTTCTTGATCTCGGGCGGAGTCCATTCGACCTGCGCTCCGTGCGCGAGCATCAGCTTCAGCGCCTCCACGTCGGCGGCCGACGCGGCGCGGTAGAACGCAGAGCTGTTCACTTCGGGCCCGCAGCACAGCGTGGTCGAGTGCAGCTGTCCCTGGAACGGCTTGTTCGGATCGGCGCCGCGCTCGAGCAGCAGCTTCACGAGATCGAGCGCCGTGCGCGTGTTCTCGTGGTTGGCGCGCAGGCGCGAACCGTCGTGCGCGCGCATATCGGTCGTGGCGTCGTGCATGTCGACGGCCCAGTACAACGAGCCGTCGTTGGCGTTGGCGCCAAGCTCGATGAGCGTTGCGGCGAGATCGAACCGGTCGTTGACGATGGCGACGATCGTGGCAGTGACGCCGTCGCCGTTGGTGATGCTGGGATCGGCGCCGCCGGCGATGAGCGCCCGCGCCGCCGCCTCGTGTCCGTTGCGCACGGCAAACATCAGCGCCGTGAAGCCGCCGGTCGGGTGGTCGGCGTGCTTGCGTTCTGCGAGCGTGGTCACACGCGCCTTGCGGTCCGGTTCGGCGCCCGCCTTGAGCAGCGCGGTGATGACGTCGCTGTGACCTTCAGCCGCCGCCCACATGAGCGCCGTCTGCTGTTCCGAGCTGTCGGTGTCGTTGACGCCGGCGCCGGCTTCGAGCAGCAGGCGTACGGCGTCGAGTCGGCCCGAGCGGGAGGCGGCCATCAGCGGCGTCTCCGTTTCGTTCTGCCCGCGCCCTCGTTCGGCGCCCGCCTTGATCAGCACGTCGATGATCGGCGCATCGCCGGTGCGGCTCGCCTGCAGCAGCGGGGTGATGCCGAACTTGTTCGGAGTGTTGACCGCGGCGCCCGCGGCGATCAGCGCCCGCGTCATCTCGAGGTTGGAGTTGTAGACGGCCCAGAGCAACGCCGTCGATCCGTCGCGGGCCGGCGCGTTGACGTTGCTGCGCTTCGCGATCAGCGCGCGAACCGCCTGGGCGTCATTGTCCCGGGCTGCGGTGACCAGGAGATTGTCTCCGGTCACCTGTCCATGAAGCGTGGGAAGCACAGTGACCGCCGCCAGCAGCGGAATCAACAGCCATTTCGAGAAACTACGCATCTTGGCCCACCCTGCCCCCCGAGCTGGACGCCCGGTGCTGCGAAGTCCTGAACCTCGTCGCCTCTATATTCGTGGCCTGCGCCTCGAGGCGACAGGCCGACATAGAGCCGGATTTTACACCGGGGACCACCGCGTTAAACCCAGCAATTCCGGCGGACGTATTGCCTCACACCATATAAAATGGCCGATTTTGAGCGGGTGATTCACACCAGCCGGGGTATGCGCGCCATTCTTTTCCTGGTAGTGACGGCGGCAGCAGGCACGGCCGGATGCTCCGGGTGTCCGGCCTCGGCATTGGGTATCGGATGCTCCGAGGAGCGGACGTTCCGCGACACGGGGAAGTTGTGCCTGTATCCGGCGTCCGAGACGCAGGGCACTCCGGCCCCGGGCGCTCCGCCCATCGACAGCACGCGGTCCCGTACCTATGAGGCCGACCAGCCGGTAAACGTGGCGGTGCGCTTCGATGCCTGTCTCAGCAGCTCATGCAGCGTCGATCGAAAGGCAGGTTGCACGGCGGAGCTCGTGGCCGGCAACGGGCAGCGTCTGGTGGTCGGCAGCTATGGCTCCTACCAGCAGAAGGCCCAAGGCGCTTGCACCGCCGATTGCGGCTCTCTGATTGCGCGGTGCAGCTCGCCGCCGCTACCGGCCGGCAATTACACCGTCGAGCACGGCAGCGCGTCGAGCCCGTTCACCATCCCGTTCGACGGTCCTCCGCCCTGCCTCGACACGGCAGAACCCTAGTACGACTTCCACGGCCTGCTAGTCCCCTGGAAACGTGATGAGTCACATAATTCCCGGGCGGGGCATCCCGGCTCGCTGCTCCTCCCTCAAATATGCCCAATATTCTCAGTCGTCGCGCCTTGCGATCCGGGCGCCGCGCTCCGGGACTTATGCAACTCATCACGCTTCCAGGGGACTAGCCGGCGTCGCGACACCTGCTCAGGGACAGGTCTCTGACACTCGGCTGACGCTGGTGACGTTGATGCCGTCGACGCCGCCGGCGCCCATCAGCATGCCGCTCACCGCCATACGCTGGCCGACGAACGAATCGAGGCGAGTCAGGACGAACTTCAGCGCCATCGTGCGGTTGCCCAGTGGACGGCTGGCGTCCCCAGAGGCCTCGCCGATCTTGTCTACCCGCTCCGGAGTCGTCGCGCTGGTCAGTATCCATTCGCTCCCCTGGCGGGCGAGACATCCGACCACGCGCACCAGCGTGTTGGCGGGGAGCTCGCCCGTGCCGCCGTCTTTCGGAAGGATCTGGACGCCGGCAATCGTCTCGGGCGCGAGCTCGGTCTTCCCGGCGGGCAGCCCGTTCGACTTGAGGATGAGCGCGACGAGATCGTTGTACTCGTCAGCCGGCAGCGAGCCTCCGCTCCCGTTCGGCATGTTGGTGCGCACGTAGTTGAGGAGATCGGCGACGGTCCGCTGCGTGTAGCTCTCCCAGAACGAGGCGCCGCTGAGCGGACTCTCGCCTTGTGAGGCGAGCGTGTGGCAGCCCGCACAACTATGAGTGAAGACGGCGTTTGCCCGGTCCGCCTGCGCATCCGTGTAGACGCCCTCCCAGACCGTTCGCCCCGGCGCGGGGTTCCCCTGCGCAACGACCGGTAAGTGATTCGCCGCGGCGACGAGCAGGGTCGACGCGAGCAGAAGGGACACCGTTGCCGACCCGGGCCGTCGAACCTTCTCCGAAAGCCTCGTCGCTGGCCGAACATCGCGCATTCCCGAGTCTCCCATCAGCTGATCCGGCATGACCGGAAGGACAACGGTGGTCATTGTAAGGGGCGGCAGCCGATCTCCGCCACGCGGCGTTCACTGCCGAAATGCCGGCTGCCCTCGTGCACCCGTCCAGGCCGGCGCGGCGTGCTACGATCCGCGCGCCGAGGTCACGATGAAATCAACACTGCTGCTCGGAATCGGATTGGGAATGGTTGCGGTGAGCGCGCTGGCGCAGGGACAGGCGCCGCCGAATCCCGCGGTCAACCTGCAGGCGACAGCGGATCCTCGCTACGCCGATTTTATCGCGAAGTGCAAGACGCCGCCACCCGGCCGCGGCGGCGGGGGCGGAGCGGCGCGGCCCGGCGGTGCCCCGGGCGGCGGCGCGGCTCCAGGCGGGGCGGCGGGTCAGGGACGCGGTGCGGCGGCTCCGGGTGGCGCGGGCGCAGGACGCGGGCCCGCGGCGGCCGCAGGCCCGGCCGAGTACACCGTTACCGCGATTCCGGGCGTCATCGCCGCGGGACAGAAGTGGACGACCGTGTATCACACCACCGGCAACAACGGCGACGGGCCAATCGCCGCTGCGGATGGCGGGCTGCTGATCGCGCAGAACGACAACGGCGTGGTGCTGAAGATCGATGCCAAGGGGCAGACAACGCCCGTGTACCGCAACACGAACACCGGCGGAGCGCTCGCGATGAGCAGGAAGGGCGCGCTGTTCGTCGTGTCCCGCGGCATCAACAATGCCATCCTGCAACTCGAGCCGCAGCGGCGGGTGTTCGCCAGCAGCTACAACGGCGATCCGCTCGAGTGTCTCGGCGGTGTGGTCAACGACCTCACGGCCGACAGCAAGGGCGGCGTCTACTTCACCATGGGCGGAGTCTTCTACGCCGATGCCAAGGGCATGGTGACCTCATACGGGGAGAACCTCCGCACGAACGGGATCATTCTGAGCCCTGACGAAAAGACCCTGTATGTCACCAATGGCACGTCGGTGGCCGCGTTCGACGTGAAGCCCGACGGCTCGCTCGCCAATCAGCGCGAGTTCGCGAAGCTCTCGGTGGGCGGCGGCGACGGCATGGCGGTCGATGCGGCCGGGAGGCTGTATGTGACGGCAGGCGGTGGCGGGGGTGGCGGCGGCGTGCACGTGTTCGCGCCCGACGGCAAACCTCTCGGACAGATCGGATCGCCGCGAAGCCTCATCACCGTGGCGTTCGCCGGGGCTGGAAAGAAGACGCTCTATGCGATCGCGAACGATCGCCAGAACGTCGACGTGTACTCGATCCCGATGATCGCGCAGGGCCCGAAGGGGAGGGCGAAGTAGACAGATCGTTCGGGTCGTTCGGATCGTTCGGGTCGTTCACTCAGCAATCGGGAACAGCATCACGAATTGCTTGCCGTCCGGCATCAGGTCGAATTGCCGGCGGAGCTCACCCTGGACGAAGTCTTTGACCGGCAATGGCACCGGTTCGCCGGCCGAGGGCGTTGCCGACGTGTTCACGGTCACCTGGAAGATCTGTCGTCCGCGGTCGAAGTAG
>DASUGH010000046.1:0-25313 GCA_036274155.1 Vicinamibacterales bacterium
TGCGGGCGACGTCGGGGTCGCGCATGTGGAGCACGAAGCTGACGGTGCCGGGCGGCACGTTGGTCCACGTCAGCGCCGGCGAAATCTGATCGCCGGCCTGCGTATGCTTCACAGGAATCTGTCCGCCGTCGGGAAACGCCGGTGTCGTCAGTGTCAACGGCGGCCGTGCCGGCGCAGCTGGCGCCTGAGCCCCGCCCGCAGCTGGAGCCTGCGCCGCGAGACCCAACGGCAGCGACACCGAGGTCAGAACCATGCCGAGCCAGCCACGAAATCGCATGCTCTCCTCTCCTCTCGAGAAATGCTCAATGCGGAATGCCGAATGCCGAACGAGTGATGGGCGAACAGCGGCGACACCGCACGATCGACAACAGCGCCAGGGATCAGCTGAACGACGGCGACAAGCGTCAAAACGAACACGGCGTTACGAATACTTCGCGCACTATGCGCGCGGAGGCCATCCTCCATCCGAGTGGGTATACCCTTCGCGCCTCGCGCGCGTCAAGATTGGGCGTAATCACCTGTCGAGGCGTGACATGGAACACGGAGAATCGCCGTCAAACGCAGAGGCAGATCTTCAGGTCCGGTCCGGCATGCGAAACCTTCGCGACTGGAACGGCCGCGCCGCGACAGTGTTCATCCTCGCCGCGGCGGCTGTCGGCGCACGCCCAGCTGCACAGCAACGCAGCGCGGCACAGCCGACGCCGTTCGTCCAACTGGAGAAGACGCGTTTTGCGACGAACGAGCGCGTGTTCTTCTGGATTGGAATCGACGCACCTGCCTACATGTTGATTCCTGATTCGTTCTACGACTCCTGCCAGGTGACGATCGTCCGCCCTGATGGCACGAGAAGGGTTGACAAGAGCAGTCAACCAGTCGATGGACCCAGAGGTCGCAGTTGGCGTGGAGGCCATGGCCTCGGCTCTGAAGTACCGCAGCTCGGGCGATATACCATCATCTTCGAATGCGGCGGTCATACGTCTGCGCCTCGATCGTTCGTCGTCGAAGACCTCGCGGTTCTGAATCAGATCGCGGGGGAGTTCCTCTACTCGTCTCCCCTGGCGCTCGATTCACCTGACGCGACGGCGACACTCGTCGTCCGCAACGGATCGAACGAGGTGATCCGCTTTCCGCACCTCGGCGGGCCTATGGGATTAGTGTGGATGAAGCTGGACAAGATGCGCGGCGACCGGTGGAGCAGCTCGTTTCCAATTCCTGAGACAGTGCTCCTCGAGGCAGCGGGAATCGGGCGGTCGGTTCTCGCTCCAGACACCTTCACGTGGAAGCTGGTGGACGAGGTGCCTACCGTGACCCTTCAGCCGGGAGAGTCATTCGAGCTTCGCCTGCCCGTCGCGGAGATCACGTCCCAACGCTCGAGGCACGCTCCGCCTGGTGACTACGCCGTCGAGATGACAACGACGCTGCAGGTGCTGGTGGGCGCGCCGTCCGGTGCCTACGCCAGCTATTCGCCGCTTCGCATCGATGTGAGATCAACGGCAACTGGGACCTTCGGCGCTCGTTAGCGTCAAAGGGACGGTTCGGCGCCGCAAGCCGAGAGTCCAAGGCGAGAGCCAACACGAGACGCCAGTCAGCCCACGTGAATCCGAGGCCGCCGCGCAGCATCGGGCTCAGCCTGACGCAGCACCTCACGCGTAACCGGTGCGGTATCGCCTTCGCCGAAGGCGAGGAACTTCAGCAGGTAGGCGATCGGGTTGCCCTCGGTCCATCCGAAATACGCGTGCGGGATTTTCCCGGTGGCGTCACGCAGGTGCAACAGCAGCGCGGCGATCGCGTTGGGAATCGCCGGGCTCACGCAGCGGAGCACTCGATGGCGATCGACCCGCGCACCGGATACCTGCAGCACGCCGCTGAACTCCGATACATCGCCCGGACGGACCTCGACGAACAACACCGTGTCCTCCGGCGGCAGGTGGTGCGACTCGATCGCCTCACGCAGCTTGTACTCGTACTCCTCCGGAAGGCCGGAGTCGGGACGGTTGGCGATGATCCGCACAGGCGCCCCCGCCGCTTCGGCGATGAAGCGCTGTGCGACCGGGTCGGTCTCGACCGCGTGGACCCGCAGCTCCGTCGATCGCAGCACCCTCGATACCAGCGAGCTCACCACGATACCGACGATGAACGTCCACGCGATCTTGAGACCTTCCGGTCGGTCGCCGATGTTGACCACCGTCGTATATGCGAACACCATCGTCAGCAGCAGGTACCCTACCCACAACCGTCCGTGACGCCGGGCGGCGAGCATGACGGCGAACGAGGCCGAGCCCATCAACACGAGCACACCGGTCGCATACGCACCGCCCTGGGCGTTGACGTCGGCGCGGAAGAGAATCGTGACCACGAAGGTGATGCCGGTGAAGATCAGCACCAGCGGACGGCTCGCGCGCGCCCAGTCGGGCGCCATCCCGTAGCGAGGCAGATACTGCGGTACCAGGTTCAGCAGTCCAACCATCGCCGACGCCCCGGCGAACCAGAGAATACTGACGGTGCTGATGTCGTAGATGGTGCCGAAGACCGGCCCGAGATGCTCGTGCGCCAGGTAGGCGAGCGCCCTCCCGTAAGCCTCACCGCCACGCTGAAACGCCGCAGGAGGAATCAGCATCGTCGTCACGACGCTGCTGCCGACGAGCATCCCGCTCATGATCACTGCGGCGGTTGTCAGCAGTTTCTTCGCATTCCTGATCCGCCCTGCCGGATGCCGCGAATCGTCGTCCGGGTCTCCGCGCACGAGCGGCATGACCGCCACGCCGGTCTCGAAGCCCGAGAGGCCGAGCGCCAGACGAGGAAAGAGCAGCAGCGCAAAAATGATTGCCGGCGTCAGCCCACCCTGCTCGGTGACAGTCGCCGACGCCCATCCGGACAGGAGGTCCGGGTGCTTGCCGATCTGTCCGAACCCGTAAACGAGAACCACGAGGTTGAGGACCAGATACACGGCGACGATCGGGACCGCCAGCCAGATGGCCTCGCGAAATCCTTTCAGGAACACGGCACCCAGAGCGGCGAGCAGCACGAGCGTCACACCCACCGGGTGGCGGACCCAGGCAGGGGCGAGCGGGTTCTCGATGACGTGCGCCGTCGCATCGGCGGCCGAAAGCGTGATCGTGATGATGAAGCCGGTTGCCGCAAAGCCGAGCAGACAGAGCACCAGTGCCTTGCCGCGCCAGCGAGGCAGCAGCTCCTCGAGGAGCGAGATGCTGCCCTGGCCGTGCGGGCTGAGCTCGGCAACGCGCCGGTACATCGGCAAGGCGCCAAACAGCGTCAGGAGCACGAGCACGAGCGTGGCGAGCGGCGAGACGACGCCCGCCGCAAGAAAGGCGATGCCTGGCTGATAGCCGAGCGTCGAGAAGTAGTCCACGCCCGTGAGGCACATCACCTTCCACCAGACGCTCTGATGCGGCGATTTGGTATGTGGTCCCTGCGGCTCGCGCAGCCCTTCGAACAGCCAGGCTTTCAGCCGCGCGCTCGGGCGCGCAAACCGGCGCAGCCTCACACGATTACCTCGCCGCGAGCCTGCGCGTGGCGCTCGCCGGCTGTAGAGGCGGAGCTGGCCGCCTCGGTGCGGCGGCACACGGCTGCGAAGGCTCTGGAAAACGGTGAAGTGCGTGCGAACCGGGAGGAATCAGCCAAGGGGACGCGTGGGGCTTCACGACAGGAGGCAGCGGCTGAGCGTAGCGTCGGCGTGAAAGCCGTGTCAAGGAAGGATCCCGCTACCGGGCAGGACGCCCCATCGCCACGAGCGACCTCAAAATCGTGCGCTCGGGAATCAGTCGAATCATCCAGTCGCGCAGCGTCCGGGCGACGACATTCTCGAACGAACCAAGACGGGCATTGCGTCGCGCCAGACGGACGATCGCGCCGGTTCTGGCGGAACGCAGCCGCTCGTACTCGCGCAGAGCGATCTGCGGCTCGTCGCTCTGACCGAGAAGTCGTCCAAGGGCCACCGCGTCTTCCAATGCCTGAGCCGCACCCTGGCCGGCGTGCGGCAGCATCGGATGGGCGGCATCGCCGAGCAGCGTGACGTTTCCGTGGCCCCAGCGCTCGATCGGCTCTCGATCGAACAGCTCGTCGAGCCGCATGTCGCCGGGAGCCGTCGCAAAGGCGATCGACCTGAATCGATCGTCGAAGCCGGCCACGGCACGCTCCAGTACCTTCGCCGGATCCATCGACCCTGCAGTGGCCACCCGATCCGGGATGGACAGATACCAGTACACCGTCGTGTCGTTGGCTTTGCCGAGGCCGCCCTCGATCCCACGACCGAAGTACTGGGCGCCGCTCGACGCGCCCAGGTGATGCGCGACGCCGTGCGCCACGCCGCGGAGTCCGAACAGGCCGCTGCGCCGTGGCGGCCCCTCGCGGGGATGCAGCTGCCGGCGAACGACCGAGCCCACGCCATCGGCGCCGATGAGGAGGCGACCTGAAACCCGTCGTCCGTCCGTCAGCGTGACCGACACGCCTTCCGCCGTGCTCGAGAATCCCACCACCTCGCTGCCAAGTGTCAGTACGTCGTCCCCTGCCGCCGTCAACAACGTCCCATGAAGCACCTGACGAAGAACCGTGACCGTTGGCTCCGGAAGAAGGTCGCGAACGCGCGAGAGGTCGAATCGGCGCAGGACTTCACCGTTGGCGCGGCACATCTCGCCGCCTGTCGCGATCTGCCCGCCGGCGATGACGGCATCGGCGACGCCGAGCTGCCTCAGCGCCCAGGTCGCATTCGGGGCGAGCAGCAGCGCAAACCCAAGCTCGCGCGGATTGCGCGACCGCTCGAACACCCGTACTGACCAGCCCGCGCGCTGAATCGACAACGCCGCAGCCAGACCGCCAATGCCGGCACCGACGATAAGGATGGGGGAATCTTGATTCGTGACCGTGGTGTTCCCGGTTCCGGGTTCCGGGTTCCGGGTTCGGTTAGGTTCAGGTTCAGGTTCAGCGTTCAAGGCTCCTGGTTCGGTTGGGTTCAGGTTCAGCGTTCAAGGTTCGTGGAACCTGGAACCCGGAACCTGGAACCTGGAACCCGGAACCTCTAGTGCACTCCACTACTCGTTTGAAACGCCGACGGGTCGGTGCCGAAGCGTCGGATCGCTGCCTCCCACATCTGCTCTGGCGGAACGTTGAAGATCAGCGCGGGATCGACCGGCATGGTCAGCCAGGCCGATGCGGCGATTTCCTGGTCGAGCTGACCTGGACCCCATCCGGCATAACCGATGACGAGGCGCGACCGGCTGCACGGCGGCGACTGCAGCACTTTCAGCACCAACGACTTCGAGGCCGAGATGATGACGCCGGGCGAGATTTCCTTCTGCTCGTCGCCCGACTCTTCGGCATCGCTCATCAGCACCCAGGTGCGATGTGGCTGCACGGGACCACCTATCCAGAGCCGCAGCTCGGGATCCACCGTCACCGGCGGCTCGGTCTTCACCATCGTCCAGGCCGGTTCGTCCATCTGACGGTTCACGACCAGTCCGAACGCTCCCTTTTCCGTATATTCGCAGAGGAGCACCACGGTTTTCGCGAAGTTCGGATCGTTCATCTGCGGCATCGAGAGCAGCAGGATTGGAGCCGGTTCGGTCATGAATCCATGATAGTGCCAAAGAGCGAGGGGCGTGTAGACGTGAACGGCGCCGGAATGTATCGGGGAGCGCTCAGCGCACCAGTGTCGCGCGCTGGCGAATCACCGCGTCAGTGAGCTCAACGCCGAAGCCAGGTCGATCGGGTACCGCAATCGTGCCGTTCACGAACCGCTCGGCGGGAGTGACGACCTCGGAACGCCACGCGGCTTCGGCATACTGCAGCTCGAGGAAGTTGAAGTTGTTCAGTCCCGCGCAGACCTGCACGCTGGCTGCAGTAGAGATCGGTCCGCTCGGATTGTGTGGCGCCACCATGACATCTTCGCTGGCGGCCATGGCAGCGATGTGGGTCAGCTCGAGCAGACCGCCGCAGTGTTTGACGTCCGGCATGATGACGTGGCACGCGCGGCGCCGAACGAGCGGTGCAAACCCCGAGACCCCGAACAGCAGCTCTCCGCCGGCCATGGACTGACGGATTCGCGATCTGATCTCGACAGTCTCCTCTACGCGATCCGGCGCGACCGGCTCTTCGTACCAGGTCAGGTCGTGTGGCTCCAGCTCACGGGCCACCCGCACCGCGAGTGGCACGTCGAAGAAGCTGTGGCAATCGACCATGATGCGGACGCCAGGGCCGACCGCTTCGCGCATGGCGGCCACGCACGCGATGCCGGTCTGCACGGCCGCCTCCACCTGACTCGATGGAGAACCGGGCTGTGGGAACCCGTCGAACGGCGCCGCCTTGATCGCGCGAAAGCCGTCGCGCACCGCACGCGCGGCCGCCGCGCCGAATCCGGCGGGAGTCCGCGGCTCGGTGGCGCGATTGATGTTGGCGTACACCGGGAGCGTTTCACGCACCTTGCCGCCGAAGAATACGTACGTCGGAATGTTCAGCGCCTTGCCGGCAAGGTCCCACAGCGCCTGCTCGATCGCAGAGAAGGCCGTGGCCTGCACGAGCCCCTGCCTGGCCAGCGCCTGACCGCGTTGCCGGAAGGCTTCGATGTCGAACGGCGAGCGGCCTTCAATCAGCGTGAAGAACGCCTGCAGCTGACGCTGCATGACAGAGGCGTCGGCGTCCGTGGTGTTGGCGAAGCCGAATGCGTCCGACGCCTCGCCAAGTCCGGTCAAGCCGGCATCGGTTCGAAGCCGGACGACGAGCCAGACCGTTCGCGATGTGGCGCGAATCGACAGGAGCTCGAAGGCGGTGACACGCAGCCTGGGAACGTCGGACTGTGCCTCGTTGGCGGCCGCCAGTATGGGAGCGAGCAGCAGCGCGCCTCCCGCCCGCAGCGCATCCCGCCGGCTGAATTCACGATCACGCATACAAGAGACCGGCGACGCAAACTCGATGTCTTTTCACGTGGATCCCCAACGTCGCGTGGGCAAGGGACCGGCTTCAGCCGGAGTGCGTCCGTAACATGGCTCCCCGAAGGCTCGCCGCGACATCATACGGCCGCGCCGGGGAATCTCCTGCACACGTGGCGTGCGGGCATCGAGTGCGGCAAGCTCCGACATCTCTTTTCGGGAGGGCGTCATGGGTGTTGCCCGTTTCTCCGCGGCCTTCCTCGGTCTGGCCCTGCTGGGCGCGGTGCCGTCAGCCCAGTCGAAAATCCAGCCGATTCAGTTCAGCGACACACGTCTCGGCTACGGGCTGCGCGTGATCATTTCAGAAGACCACTACGCCCCGGTATTTGCCATCGCCGTCAGCTACGCCGTCGGCTCCAAGGACGAACGTCCGGGCCGAACCGGCTTCGCGCATCTCTTCGAGCACATGATGTTCAAGGGGTCGGAGAACGTCGGTCCCGGCGAACATTTCTTCCTGGTCTTCAACTACGGCGGCTCGATGAACGGGACGACGAACACCGATCGGACGCTGTATTTCGAGATCCTGCCCAAGAACCAGCTCGACCTCGGCCTCTTCCTCGAGTCGGATCGCATGCGTTCGCTGGCGATCACCAAGGAGAACCTCGACAACCAGCCGCCAGGCGGTTCAGGAGGAGCGCCGCCTGGGGCGCGACAATCAGCCCTATGGCCGGAGCCAGGAGCGGTTCAACGAGATGGCGTACGACAACTTCGCCTACAAACACTCGGTCATCGGCTCCATGGAAGATCTGAACGCCGCCACTGTCGACGACGTCGCCAGCTTCTTCCGCACCTACTACAGTCCCAACAACGCCGTCGTGGCGCTCGTGGGCGATCTCGATACCAAGACGACGCTCGCGAAGGTCGAGAAGTACTTCGGCAGCATTCCCCGTCAACCGAGTCCAAAGCCCGTCGACCTCTCCGAGCCGGAGATGAAGGGCGAGCGCCGTGACAGCATGGAGGACAAGCTGGCGCGCCTGGCGCAGATCAACATGGGTTACAAGACGCCGGCGGCGACGAACCCCGACTCGCCCGCGCTGTCGGCGCTCGCCCAGATCTTCGGCGGCGGCGAGAGCTCTCGGCCCCAAACGGCGCTCTCCAATGCCACACAGATCAAGGAGTACGGATTGCCGGCGGACTACTGGGACACCTACCCCGAAAAGATCGCCGCCGTCACGGCCGCCGACGTGCAGCGCGTCGCGCGCAAGTACATTCCGCTCGACAACATCGCCATCGTCGCCGTCGGCGACGCCGCCAAGATCCGGAGCGTGCTGGCCGAATTCGGAACCGTCGAAGACTGGGACGCCGAGGGGCGCAGGGTCCGTTAGTCGCCGGAGAAGCCGACGTCGCCTGAGCGCGTGACGTCTACGGACGCGCCGATCAGATCCCGCGCCCACCGGACGTGCTCCAGTACCATCGGGTCCTGGGCGGACGGTCTCTCGTCGTCTGTTTCCGCGAGCGCAGCAACAGCCTCGCGGTCGCCACTGTTTCCAATCGCGACCGCCAGGTTCCTCCGAAGACCGGTGAGTTTCGCGCGCTTCATCGCGCTGCCTCTGGTCAGGCGCTGCAGTTCGTGGTCGGGCTGCCGCCACAAGTCGACGAGCCGCGGCAGGTCGAGGCCCCGACGCGGTTGCCAGGCCGCATCTGCGGAGGCCGGCGCCGGCCGATTGTATGGACAGACTTCCTGGCAGATATCGCAGCCGTACACGTGGCGTCCGATTCCGGCTCGATAGGCTTCAGGGATCTCTGAGCGCCGCTCGATCGTCAGGTACGAAATGCAGCGGTTGGAGTCGAGCACGCCGGCATCGACCAGCGCGCCGGTCGGACAGGCGTCGAGACACCGGGTGCAGGTGCCGCACTGCTCCAGTCCCTGTGTGTCGCAGTCGAGCGGGAGCGTGGTGATGATCTCGCTGAGGAACAGCCACGATCCGAGCTCCGGGTTGATGAGGCACGTGTTCTTGCCGATCCACCCCAGTCCTGCATACTGCGCGTAGACCCGCTCCTGGACCGGCCCGGTATCCACGTACGCGCGCGCCTCGAATTCACCTGGCGCCTCCTCCCGCATCCACGCGAGCAGCGCCTCGAGCCGCTTTTCGATGACGATGTGGTAGTCGTCGCCCCAGGCGTAGCGCGAAAGAATCGCCGTGTCTTCAGCGCGAGCATCCGAGTAGGGGCGATCGCTGTTGTAGAGGGTTCCGGTGACGATGACGCTGCGGGCGTCGGGAATGACCTGCCGCACGTCGGCCCGCCGTTCCGCGGTCCGCGCCATCCAGTGCATGTCGCCGGCATAACCGCGATCGAGCCAGTCGCGCAGGACCGCCAACTCGGGAAAGCTGTCGACGGGCGCGATGCCGCACAGGTCGAACCCGAGCTCGAGGGCCTTGGACTTGATAGTGGATGAGGAGAGCATGGGACTCGGGGCTCGGGGTCCGGGACTCGGGGTCCGGGGCTCCTTCGCACCTTCGCACCTTCGCACCGACACCGTAAGGAACTAACCGACCGTCCTATTTTCTGCCCACCAGCTGCCTCGCCACGTACGGCAGGATGCCGCCGTGGCGGAAGGCGAGCAGTTCTTCCGGCGTGTCGATGCGCGCCGTCACGTTGAAGGTCCTGGAAGTGCCGTCGGACGCCTTCGCCACCACCTCGACGTTGCCGCGCGCCTTGAGACCCTCAGCCACGCCCCGCAGGCTGAACTCCTCGGTGCCGCTGATCTTCAGCGACGCTGCTGTCTCGCCCTCCCGGAACTGAAGCGGCAGCACGCCCATGTTGACCAGGTTGCTGCGGTGAATGCGCTCGAACGACTCAGCGATCACGGCCTTGACACCAAGCAGGAACGTTCCCTTGGCAGCCCAGTCGCGCGACGATCCCGACCCGTACTCCTTGCCTGCGAACACGAGCAGCGGCACACCCGCCTCGCGGTACTTCACCGAGGCGTCGTAGATGGTCATCAGCTCGCCGCCCGGCTGATACAACGTCCAGCCGCCCTCGGTCCCGGGCGCCATCTGATTGCGCAGCCGCACGTTGGCGAAGGTCCCGCGCACCATGACCTCGTGGTTGCCGCGGCGCGCGCCATAGGAGTTGAAGTCGGCAGGCTTCACGCCCCGCGAGATCAGATACTTTCCCGCCGGGCTGTCGGCTTTGATCGAGCCGGCGGGTGAAATGTGATCCGTCGTCACGCTGTCGCCGAGCAGCGCCAGCACGCGGGCGCCGCTGATCTCCGCCGGCGCCGGCGGCGTCATGCTCATGCCCTCGAGGAACGTCGGCTTCCGGATGTAGGTGGATGCGTCGTCCCATGCGAACCGGCTGCCGCCCGGAACCTCGAGATGCTGCCAGCGCTCGTCGCCGGCAAACACCTCCGCGTAGCTGCTGCGGAACATGTCGGCGTTGACCGCGCGCAGCATCGTCTCCTGGAGCTCGTGCTCGGTGGGCCAGATGTCCTTGAGGTACACAGGATTGCCTGAACGATCCTCCCCGAGCGGCTCCGTCGTCAGATCCTTCGTGATCCAACCCGCAAGCGAGTAGGCGACGACGAGCGGCGGTGACGCGAGGTAATTCGCACGTACCTCCTGCTGGATGCGGCCCTCGAAGTTGCGGTTGCCGCTCAACACCGAGCACACCACGAGGTTCTTCTCGCGGACGACCGCCGAAACGTCGTCGGGCAGCGGTCCGCTGTTGCCGATGCAGGTCGTGCATCCGTAGCCGACGAGGTTGAACCCGAGCTGATCGAGATACGGCGTCAGACCGGCGGCATTGAGATACTCGGTCACGACCTTCGACCCGGGCGCGAGACTGCTCTTCACCCACGGCTTCCGGGTCAGCCCCTTCTCCACCGCTTTCTTCGCGAGCAGACCGGCGCCGAGCATCACGCTCGGATTCGACGTGTTGGTACAGCTCGTAATCGCCGCAATCACGATGGCGCCGTGATCGAGCGCGTCGAGATCCGGATCGGCGACCGCGACGGCCGTCGACTTCGACGGTTTCGCCACCGCCTGCATCGTCGGGAGCGCCGTGTGAAATGCCGCCTTTGCCTTCTTGAGCGAGACGCGATCCTGGGGCCGCTTCGGGCCGGCGAGGCTCGGCTCGATCGTCGAGAGATCGAGCTCGAGGGTCTCCGAGTAGATCGCCTCGGCGGCGCCGTCGGTTCGAAACAGCCCCTGCTCCTTCGCATACCGCTCGACGAGACGCACCTGCGACTCGTCGCGGCTGGTCAGCCGCAGGTAGTCGAGGGTCATCTCGTCGACCGGGAAGATGGCCACCGTGGCGCCGTACTCCGGGCACATGTTGCCGAGCGTCGCGCGATCGGCGATCGTGAGCGCGCCCAGCCCTTCGCCGAAGAACTCGACGAACTTGCCGACGACGCCGCGCCGGCGCAGCGCCTCGGTGATCGTGAGCACGAGATCGGTCGCCGTGGCGCCCTTCGGCATCGCACCGGTGAGCCGGAAGCCGAGCACGTGCGGGATCAGCATGGAGATCGGCTGCCCGAGCATGGCAGCCTCCGCCTCGATGCCGCCGACACCCCAGCCAACCACGCCGAGGCCGTTGACCATCGTCGTGTGAGAGTCTGTGCCCACGAGCGTGTCTGGATAGGCGTGCGCGACGCCGCCGACGGTGCTCGAGAACACCACGCGCGCCAGGTACTCGATGTTGACCTGATGGACGATGCCGGTATCGGGCGGAACCACCTTGAAGTTGTTGAACGCGCCCTGTCCCCAGCGCAGGAACGCGTAGCGTTCACGGTTGCGTGAGAACTCGAGCTCGGCGTTGAGCGTGAACGCGTCCGGGCGGCCGAAGTAATCCACCTGCACCGAGTGATCGATCACGAGCTCCACCGGTTGCAGCGGGTTCACGCGATCGGGGTTGCCGCCGAGCGCGACGATGGCGTCGCGCATCGCCGCGAGATCGACCACGCAGGGTACGCCGGTGAAGTCCTGCAGGAGCACCCGCGCCGGCATGAAGGAAATCTCCTTCTCCACGCTCGACGTGGCATTCCAGTCGGCGAGCGCCTTGATGTCGTCGGCCTTCACGAAGGCGTTGTCTTCGCGGCGCAGCAGGTTTTCGAGCAGGATCTTCATCGAGTACGGCAGCCGGGATACACCGGTGAAGCCGGCCTTTTCGAGCGCTGGCAGGCTGGCGATCTGGAACGGGGTGCCGTCGACGTGAAGGGTGGTTCGTGTGTGGAAGCTGTCGTAGGTGTGCATGTGCTCGGAAGACGCGGTGACAGTTCAATCATACCGAAAGTGGCCGGGCGGCCCGACTGAGCGGACCGAAGCCGATCGGCAGATCCGACGCCGGGCCGGCGGAGCGCGGCCCCGGAATCACCCGCGATCAGCGCCGCCACTGGCTGACTGTTGCCCGTGATCCGATACAAGGAACGTGAGATTCAGCCTCGACGGGACGACCGCGGATCAGACGGCGCACGCAGGCCATACAATGTGGGCCGACCCCTCTGACCCCCGCGTCACTTACATGACCCATGTGACCGAACCCGGGACGGTGCTCGCCGCCGCTGAAGAAGCGGCGGAAAACGGCGATCTCGCAACCGCTGAGCGGCTGTTGCGCGAGGCGCTGGCGCTGCAGGAGGCCAATCTCGGCCCCAAACACGCCGACCTCGCGGAGACGCTCAACAACCTGGCCGTCGTCTGCGAGCGCCAGCAGAAGTTCGGTGACGCCGAGCAGAACTACCGGCGCGCCCACGCCATCGCCATTGCGGCCCTCAAGCCGGGCGATCCGAAGGTCGCGACGAGCCTCAAGAATCTCGTCGACTTCTGCGTGTCGCGCGGGATTCCCATCTGGATGCCGCCGGCTGCCGGTCCTGGTGCCGAGAGCGCGCCAGCCCAAGCCCAGCCGGTGGCGCTTACGCCGAATCCTCTTCCGATGTCGTCGGAGGCGATCGAAGGGTCGCCGGCATTGACGGGCGGCCAGGGGACCCGGCGCGTAGCCCTGGTTGCCGTCGGCGTCGCCGCCGTGCTCACGCTCGTCCTCTTTGCGTGGAGGACACCGGGCCGACCCGCGGACGGCTCGGGCGAATCTGCGCCACCCCGCGCAGCGAGCGCATCAACGGCGCCTGCGCCGACACCGGCACCGGCGACCGCAACAGCACCCGCACCCGGACGTGCGCCGGCGACCACATCGGCCGGGAAACCGGCGCCGCCGGCCACCTCACGTACTGTCGCGCCGGCCACTCCCGCTCGCGTCACCACTCCGGCACCTGCCCCGGCACGCCGCGTGGAACCGGCGACGAGCGAACCCGATCGACGCCGCACCAATGCCGCGCGGGCTGCAACGCTGACGGTGCTCACCGCTTCGGTATGCCGCGCCTTCGAGAACCGGGGATCGCCAGACTGGCAGTGCACGCCGGCGAACGGATCCTCGCAACCGGGCGTCTTCACCTTCTATACGCGTATCCAGACGGCAGCCGACACGACCGTCGAGCATCGGTGGTATCGGGACGGCCGCCTGCACCAGAACGTCAGGCTGGCCATACGCGCGAATGCGGGCAGCGGCTACCGGACATACAGCCGCGCCACAATCTCTCCCGATCGGGCAGGCAATTGGAGAGTGGAACTGCGCGCTGCAGACGGGACCCTCCTCAAGGAAGAGCGCCTCGTCGTCCGGTAGCCCCGGCTACCGGTTTGCGGGAGGGTCTTTCTGATTCTGGTTCGCCGGACCAGGGCTCGATCCCGTGTCCGCCGGACGCTCGAACATCGCCGGGTCGATCGTCTCGTTGAACGAGATCTTGGTCAGCGTCCGCTTCACGATCACCCGCCCGTCACGCGACACGAACGCCTGAAACGGCACGCGCAACCCGCCAACCTGGCGATAGTCGGAGAACGACTCCTCCTGCCGTGGGCCGGCAACGGGCGAATTGAACTGTTGCTTCACGATCAGCATCTGATCGTCGACGAACAGGCGAACCTGATCGGGGCCGGCCGTACCAATCTCGAGTACTCGCAGCCCGCCCTCGGAGGCGGCGCGAATCGGCACACGTCCGTCGGCGGCCGCTACGAGCAGCGGGATGGTGTCTCGCTTCACGCTGGCCGACGCGTCCTCCTGGATCTGCGGCGGCAGATCACGAACGCCGGCCGGACTCCGCTCCCACGCGCGCCCGGCGTTGTAGATCTGCGAGACGAGGTCCCCCTGGATCGACGCGTCGACCCGGAACTTGTCCGGGTAGACGACATAGGTCCTGGTCCGTGTCGTGGCGGCGACCTTGCCCTGCTCGTCCATGAAGGTGGTTTCGGTCTCGGCTACCACGGAACGGACGCCTCGCAGCGCCGTGAGACCGCCGCGGGCGTCGATGACACGGCGCAGCAACTCTGACGCGGCGCCCTCGCCCGCCGCGGGCGGCCGCGGTTGCTGCGGTTTTCCTGCCGGACTTGCCGGAGCCGCCGGACGCGGCGCCGGCTGGTTCTGGGCCTGCAGCCTCGTCGCCTGGAAGGCGATCGGCACGAGCCGCGCTTGAGCGGGTCGTGCGGGGCCGAAGACCGGCGGCGTGTTCGACGACCCTCTCCGTTCGCGTTTCAGCGTGGCAGAGCTGAGATCGAGGTCGGACAGCGGGATCACTTCGAATTCACGGAACCCGGCATCGCGAAGCTGCGACACGAACGCCTTGGCGTTGCCGACGAGCACGATCGACAGGTTGTCGGGTTGGATGTACTGCCTGGCGACCCTCTGCACGTCGGCTGGCGTCACGGACACGACGCGCGTGTGGAAGGTGCCGATTTCGTCGAGAGGCAGCTCGTAGAAGACGGCGTTGAGCACCTGTACCGCAATGTCGTTCGGCGTCTCGATCGTCAGCGGGAAACTGCCCGCGAGATAGGCCTGCGCGTCGCCCAGTTCGCGCGGTGAGACCAGCACGTCCTGCAGCTTGACCATCTCCGCCTTCATGAGCCGCAGCGCTTCTCCGGTAGTCTCGGTGCGCGTGTCGGTCTCGGCGACGAAGTCACCCGCCTGTTTCCGGGCCTCCATCTCCGCCGAGGCGCCGTAGGTCAGTCCGCGCTCTGAGCGCAGCACACGATGCAGCCGGTTGGCGCCCTCGCCGCCGAGAATCCGGACGGCCAGATCCCAGGCGAGATGGTCGGGGTGCTTGCGCGCGATCGCGAGCTGCCCGGCCCGGATCTCGGTCTGCACGGCGTCTGGCTTGTCGATGACGACCACCCGACGTGTCGGCCGCGGCGGATCGGACACCGTCATCGGCGGAACCTCGGCGCGCGTCCACGAGCCGAACACGCGCTGCGCGGCCGAGAAGGCCTCGTCACCGGTGACGTCGCCGACGATCGCCAGGATCATGTTGTTCGGCACGAAGTAGCGGCGATGGAAGGCGCGCAGATCGTCGCGGGTGATGCTGGCAATCGTGTCCGGCGTCCCGCTCCCGGGCAGGCCGTACGGGTGAAAGCCGTATACGAGCCGATCGAACACGATGTTGGCGATGTAGTCGGGATCCTCGGCGTTCACCCGAAGCAGCGAGATGATCTGCTCCTTCTGGCGCTCGATTTCTCCCGGATCGAACGACGGGTTGTGCGCGACGTCGGCAATGAGGTTCATCCCAAAGTCGAACGAGTCTTTCATGACGACCGCACTGGCGATGGTGCGGTCCTGCTGAGACGAGACGCCGAGCGATCCCCCGATGGAGTCGATCTGGTCGGCAATCTGATTGGCAGTTCTCGTGGTGGTGCCTTGATCGAGCAGCTGTGCGGCAAGGAAGGCGACCCCCTCCTTCTTCGCCGGGTCCTGCGCGGCGCCCGCCCGCACGAGCAGATGCATCGTGACTGCCGGCTGCTCGTGATGCAGCACGGTCAGCACCTGCATGCCGTTCGCGAGCGTCCGCACCTCGTACGGCGGAAACTTCACCTCGCGCGCCGGCAGGGGCCGCGGCGGATCCTCGTAGGGCCAGAACGGATTCTGCGCCCGGACCACCGATGCGAACAGGAGCCCGAGCACGCAGAGCAGGACGAGGCAGGCCGCGCCAAACCGGACTCTCATCGCGTTCCCGCCCCCTTCGGCAGCACGTGCAACACCAGCCGGTTGCTCTCGTTGAAGTAGGTTCGCGCCACCCGCTGGATATCGGATGCCGACACGTTCATGAAGATGTCGAACTCGCCGTCGGCCGTCGTGATGTCGTTATGAATCACCGCCGCATGTGCCAGGTGCATCGCCTTGTCCTGGTTCGACTCGCGGCCGATGATGTAATCGCGGGCGAACTGGTTCTTCGCTCGCTGCAGCTCGTTCGCCGTCATCGGCTCGCGCTTGAGCTTTTCGAACTCCTCGATGAGCGCCTGCTCCGCTGCCTGCGGTGTCTGGCCTGGCTGCACGATCGCCACGGCATAGAACAGGTTCGGATCCTCGGTGATGTTGCCGCTGCCGAACGCGCTCAATGCCAGCCGCTTGCTGTAGACGAGCTCGCGTGTGATGCGAGCGCTCTGGCCGTCGGAGAGGATCTTCGACGTCATGTGGAGCGGATAGGCGTCGGGGTGCCCGTCGTAGGTCACGTGATACGCCACGATCACCGCCGGCAGCGGCCACGCCTCCTCCACAACGACGCGCTTTTCTTTCGTCTGCGGCGGCTCCTTCGGAATATCGCGCGGCACGCGGTTAGGAGCCTTGGCGATCCGATCGAAGTAGCGCGTGACCATCTCCTTCGCCTGCGTGGAATCGAAGTCGCCGACGATGGTCAGGGTCGCGTTCTCGGGCACGTAGTAGGTGTTGTGGAACTCGCGGACGTCCTGGATCGACGCCGCCTCGAGATCAGCCATGCTGCCGATCGTCGGGTGCTTGTACGGATGAGTGACGAAGGCGTGGTCGTAGATGATCTCGTTCAGACGTCCGTACGGCTGGTTCTCCACCCGCATCCGGCGCTCTTCCTTGACCACCTCGCGTTCGCGCTTGAACGCGGTGTCTTCGACGCGCAGCGTCGCCATCCGGTCGGCCTCGAGCCAGAGAACGACCGGCAGATACTGCTGCGGGAACGTCTCCCAGAAGACCGTCTCGTCCTCGGTGGTGTAGGCGTTGCTGCGGCCTCCCCAGCTGGCGATGAGCGACGTATGCAGCTCGGGCTCGACGTTCTTCGAGCCCTTGAACATCATGTGCTCGAAGAGATGTGCGAACCCGGTGCGTCCCGGCCGCTCGTTCTTCGAGCCGACGTGATACCAGACCGCCACGTGCACGATCGGCGTGGAGTGATCCTCGGACAGGATCACCCGCAGCCCGTTCGGCAGCGCGAACTGCTGATACTGGAGCTTCGGTGGACGAACCGCCGCGTGCAGGAGTGCGGCCGCGCCGGCGCCAACGGCGAGCACCACCAGCAGGGCGCCGGAGCGGACGGCGTGAGCACGGGTAAACGAGAACGGCATAGATACCGGCAACCAGCGAAGGGCTCTCTGAATGATCGATTTCAAGGCCCTTTGTTGATTAGACAATGCCCGCCGGCGCGGCACAATGGCGAAACTGTGAATTCGGGACGGGACTTCATGGAACGGCACGAGACATCGTGTACGTCACCGGTCGGCTCCCCGCCCGGGCGTCACGGGTAAACGAACCTGAAACCGGCGCTGAACCAGCGAATCGTGCCGAATTGGAGTGGGTAGGGGTCGATGCGGCGTTCCGCGGCCAGAAAGAGTTCCACGGCGCCGGCGCCTCCACTGAGACGCACACCGCCCTCTCCGCGCGCGCCGGTCTGCCCCTCCCTGCCGGCGCTGCCGTCCACGCCCAGGTGACGCAGCGATACGTCGGACACGACGGCGACCCGTGGCGACACCGGAATCGTGCCATGCGCCCGGAGGTCGATCTCCCATTCATAGTCCACGAACGATCGCTGCACCACTCCGCGCAGGTCGGCGCGCGCGTCGAGGAACAGCCGAGGCCAGACGAACGACCGGCTCAGACGCGCACCGAGCATGTTCCAGTCCACCGGTTGCTGTTTCTCACGGTCGCTCAGATGACGCGACTCATGGTGAAAGACGAGCGCGGCTTCGAGCGCGTGCAGTCGCGCCGACACCCTCGCCCCAAGGATGTAGTTGCCCTGGTTGGGATCGAACGCGTGCAACTCCTCGCCGAGAATCACCTGGTAGTTGGCGTAGAAGATCGCCCGGCCGGCACGGTAGTCGACCAGATCGACTTCGCCGCCGTAGTTGGCGTCCCACACGTACAGCGGATCGTCGCTCGACAGGTGCTCTGCACCGAAATGAAACGCGAACCGCGTAAGGTAGTCGACCCTGCCAGCAGCCGGTGGCGCAGGTGGTGTGGACTGAGCGGTCGCACGACCCGGAACGAGAGCGAACAGTGCGCTCGCCAGCGCGAGCGCCCTCACTCGGGGTCCTCGACCTTGTCCGCCCCCGCTGGCGCGGTCAGCGCACGAACCGCCGCCTCGAGGGCTTCGAGGCGGCGCTTGATTTCAGGCAGCCTGCGGAACACCGCTGAGGACCGCCGCCACTCGCGGCTGTCGATTGCCGGATATCCGGCGACCATGAGGCCAGCCTCGACGGTATTGGTGACGCCGGCGTGTGCGGCGACGACCGCACCCCGCTCGATGGTGATGTGCCCCGTGATTCCCGCCTGCCCCCCGAGTACGGCATCGTCCTGAACCACGCTGCTGCCGGCGACGCCGACCTGTGCCGCCATGAGGACGTTCGTGCCTACCGACACGCCGTGCGCGATGTGGACCAGGTTGTCGATCTTGGTACCTCGCCGGATTCGCGTCTCCCCCACGGCCGGACGATCGACCGTCGCATTCGCGCCAAGCTCCACATCATCTTCGATGATGACGCTGGCGACCTGGGGGATCTTCTCGTGCGTGCCGTCGCCGCGCCGGGCAAATCCGAAGCCGTCGCTCCCGACGACGGCGCCGTTCTGCATGATGACGCGATTGCCGAGCGTGACACGTTCGCGAATCGAGGCGTTCGAGTGCACGACGCAGTCCTCTCCGAGCGTGGCGCCGGGGCCGATCGTCACGTTGGGAAAGATGACCGTGCGAGCCCCGATCGACGCACCCTCGCCGATCGTGACGAACGGCCCAACCGAAACACCCTCGCCCAGGCTGGCGCTCGGTGCGATTGACGTGAGCGTATGGACACCGGGTGCCGGCCGCCACTCGGGGGCGAACAACCCGACGGCTCTCGCGAACGCGAGGTACGGATCGCGCGCCCGCAGAACCGCGATCGGGGCGGCAAGCCCGTCTTCCCGCAGAATCACCGCCGAGGCACGTGTCGTCGGCAGCAGCTTCTCGTATTTCGAGTTCGCGATGAACGTCAGGTCGCCAGGGCCGGCGTCCTGAATGCCGGTGACACGCGTGATGTCGACATTGCCATCGCCCTCGAGCTGGCAACCGAGCCGGGCGGCAAGCTCACTGAGCTTCACGAGAACCTGGAACCACGAAGGCCCTTCGGGCAGGTCACGAAGGGCACGAAGACGAACTCGTCACGCGGAACGCCGAACTTCGAACGGAGAACGCTGAACGTAGAACCCTGAACCTCGAACCGGGAGCCTGAACCACGAAGGCCCTTCGGGCAGGTCACGAAAGGCACGAAGACGAACTCGTCACGCGGAACGTCGAACTTCGAACGGAGAACGCTGAACGTTGAACCCTGAACCTCGAACCGGGAGCCTGAACCACGCGAACCTGGAACCTGGAACCTGGAACCACGACGGCCCTTCGGGCAGGTCACGAAGGGCACGAAGACGAACTCGTCTCGCGGAACGCCGAACGTCGAACGTCGAACGCTGAACGTAGAACCCTGAACCTCGAACCGGGAACCTGAACCGCGCGAACCTGGAACCTGGAACCTGGAACCCGGAACCTGTGGATTATGCATGCCTGATCGCCACCCGCTCGAAGAACCTGGAGAGATGCTGCAGCCTCAGTCGCACGGCCACGTCGTGCACCCGCCGCTCGCGTGCCGCTGGATCGAGCGTGGCCGCCTCGCGGAGCTCGGTCAGCGGTGGACAGGGGCGTCCGCTCCAGGCGACGTGCTGCATCCCATGTCTCGCGCCGCGCATCGAGAACCAGTGTCCGCCCACGCGGATCATGAAGTAATACAGCAGCACGTTCGGACCGGGTATGAGGACGAGCGGCCAGGACAATACCATGCCGACGGTGTCGATGATCAGCCAGAGGCGGTGGCGCTCGTAGTCGCGCTGCAGCTTACGGGTGATGAGCGTCATCACCTGCTCGAAGGTCATGTCCTGGGGATGGACGGCGACGGCGGCCGACTGGTTCCGGAGGTTCCACAGCAGACGCTGTTCCGCGATGCGCTCGGCTACCCAGGCCAGCATGCGCTCCTGCATGCGTCCAAGCCAGCCCGCCGGCGCCTGCTCGTCCTCCGTGTTGCGATATTGACGCTGCTCCGCCGACTTCAAGGCAGTCGTGAACCGGCCGCGCCACTTCTCGAACAGGCGGCGCCAGGCGTCCCACGACATCCAGGCGGTCCAGCTCGCCGTGATCGTCCGGCCCGATTCGGCGGACGACGCCGGAATCGCATCGGTGGCCGTTTCGCAGTAGAGCTCGTAGCGATCGGGCGCCAGGGGGATGACGAACACATCCATCGAAACGACGATATCAAAAACGGGGCTCACAGAGCAGGGATGCGAGGGGTGCGAGGGTGCGAGGTGCGAGGGTGCGAGGTGCGATGGTGCGGGGTGCGAAGGTGCGGGGTGCGAGGGTGCGAAGGTGCGGAGGGATTTACCTCCAGGCGCCGCTGATGCTGGCGGCCACGAGGGCTATGGACTCGTTCAGCCGCCGTTCCAGCACGGGCCTCGCGTTGCGGAAGAACGCCGTGAAGTACGCATCGTCGTAGACCTGGCGTCCGCCGGCCGCGGTGCGATCGGCCTGGAGGATGGCGGGCACGAGTCGGGTGCCTTCGATGAGGGTATCGAAGATGGCGCCGGTCATGTCGCGTACAGGCGCGATCGACGTTGGCGAGATGGCCAGCTGGGCGCTGTAGCGCTGGAACAACGCGGTCTCGAAGCGAGCGTGAATCCCCTGCTGCTGCGTCAGCTGGCCGTCGTAGTTGACGACACCGTGGAACGGCTGGCCGGCGTCTGACACGTAGTGGCAGAGGGCAGCGGCAATGCGAATGGCGTCGAGCTCGGCGCTCACGCCGCCGCGCTGGCGCATTGTCTCGAACGCCATCCGCAGACGGTCGAAGTATTCCTGGGCCCGCCACGGCAGCGTGCCGTCGCGCTGCACCCGCCGCTCGCCAAACTTGGCGACCGCTGCAGCGTAGTCGCGAGGCAGCTCGCGAAACGGGTACTGCCCGTACGCGTCGATGTCGAGAAAGTGGTGCGGCGCCTCCTCGTCGAACTTGCCCACGATGATCCAGGTATCCGGGTCGATCGAGCGTTCGACGACCACGGCCCGGTGCCGCTCGAAGATCGGACGGAGGTCCGCAGGCAGAAGGGCAATCGCCCGGTCCATGATGAACTTGTGCGCCTCGAACCCCCAGGCCGACGCTGGCGATGGAAGCACGAGAACGACGCTCAATGCCAGATGCACAATGCCCAATGCCCAACGGATGCCGCGTGTGCCGCCTTCAGCGTCGGTCACTGGCCGTCGAGGATCATTCAGTGTCACGTGTCGAGTGTCGGGCATCGTCGTTGTGCCTTCCGCTTTGAGCATTGAGCTTTGAGCATTGAGCATCGTGCATTGATATTGTGAACATCAATGCGCATCGGCGCTCACATGTCGGTCGCCGGCGGCGTGTCACGCGCCGTCGAGCGCGCGCGGCTCCACGGCTGCGAGTCGCTTCAGATCTTCACCAAGAACGCCAACCAGTGGCGGGCGGCGCCGCTCGATGCGGCCGAGATCCGCGCGTTCCGCCAACTGGCCGATGCCAGCGGCATCACGCCGATCGTGTCGCACGCCAGCTATCTCATCAACCTCGCGACGACCGATCCCGCGCTTCGAGCGCAATCGCTCGCCGCTTTCGCCGACGAGCTGGAACGTGCCGAAGCGCTCGGCCTGCTCGGCGTCGTGATCCATCCGGGCACCTGCACCGCCGGCACCGAAGACGACGCGCTGCGCCTGATCGCCGAAGGCGTCCGCGAGGCGTTCCGCATGCGTCGCCGCAGCCGCACGATGGTGTTGCTGGAACACACCGCCGGCCAGGGGAGAACGCTCGGTCACCGCTTCGAACAGATTGCCACCATCATCAGGCATCTCGACGGATCGCCCCGCGTCGGTGTCTGCCTCGACACCTGTCACCTCGTCGCCTCCGGTTACGACATCGTCAGCGAGTCGGGATACCAGGAGACCTTTGCCGCCTTCGAACGTCTCGTCGGCCTCGACCGGCTCGAAGTCTTTCACGGCAACGACTCGAAGAAGCCGTGTGGAAGCCGGGTCGACCGTCACGAACACATCGGCCAGGGCTGCCTCGGCCTGGAACCGTTTCGCCGGCTGCTGCACGACTCGCGCTTTGCTCGACTGGCGATGCTGATCGAAACCGAGAAGTCGGCCCGCGCTACGCGGCCGACCGCCATCGTAGCGGATCCGTATGACGTCAGGAACCTCGAAACGCTCAGGCAACTGCGCGAGCGATGACAGTGAACCCGAATCCCGAATCCCGAGTCCCGAGCCCCGAGTCCCGAATCCCGAGTCCCGAGTCCCGACCCCCGAGCCCCGAGCCAGATCTAGAATCATCCTCATGTCGGCAGTCAGGCGTACTGCAGTTGCCGGCACCTGGTATCCGGGAACGCCGACCGAACTGACGACGGCCGTGGACCGGCTGCTGGCGGCAGTCGAGCGCGACACGGATCTCCCGCCGCGCCTTCGGGCCATCATCGTGCCTCACGCCGGCCTCGTCTATTCCGGGCCGGTCGGGGCGTTCGCGTTCGCAGCGCTCGACAGCACGGCTTACCGCAGCATCGTCCTTGTCGGACCGTCCCACTTCGTCCCGTTCCGGGGCGTATCCGTCTGGCCGGACGGCGCGTGGGACACGCCGCTCGGGGCAATCGCCGTCGATTCCCGGCTCGCGGCAAGCATCAAAGAACATTCCCCTCTCGTTGTCGAACGACCGACGGCGCACGCGCGAGAGCATTCTCTGGAAATGCAGCTGCCCTTCCTGGCCAGGTGTCTGCCCGGACGGCCAATCGTGCCGCTCGTCATGGGACACCAGAACCGGGAGACGGCAGAGGATCTGGGCCGCGCGCTGGCGCGTGCGGTGGTCGACGCTGAATCGGACCCCGCGATCGGTGCACGGGACGGCGGCAGTGTGCTCCTCGTCGCCAGCAGCGACCTCTCGCACTATTTCGACGCCCGCGACGCGCAGGCGCTCGATACGGTGGTACTCGAACACGTGTCCGCCCTCGACCCCGACGGCCTCATGCGCGCCCTCGAGCGCGAGCCGCAGCATGCCTGTGGCGGCGGACCGATGGTGGCCGTGTTACACGCAGCGCGCGCCCTGGGGTCCACGCACGCCAGTGTGCTGTGCTATCGCGACTCGGGCGACGTATCCGGGGACAAGTCGTCGGTCGTCGGGTACATGGCCGCCGCCATCTGGTGAGGAGCTCGTCGACGATGCTTTTGGAGGCCGAACGTGAACGGCTCCTGCGGCTGGCACGGCGCTCGCTCGAAGCGCGGGTTCGGAGTGAGCCTGAGCCGGACGTCGAGCGCGGCGGCGTGATGGACGATCTCTTCGGGGCGTTCGTCACGATTCATCTCCGTGGAGAGCTCCGGGGCTGTCTGGGCCGAATCGAAGGAGATGTGCCGCTCGGGGAGGTCGTCCGGCACCTTGCGCAGGCGGTGAGCGACTCGGACCCGCGGTTTCAACCGGTCGCGCCACACGAGCTGCCGGAGCTCGAGATTGAAATCTCGGTCCTCACGCCAGAGCGCGAGGTCTCGGCAGTATCGGACATCGAGGTCGGGCGCCACGGCCTGATTGTCGAGCGTGGCCACCGACGCGGCCTGCTGCTGCCGCAGGTCGCCGTCGAACATGGCTGGACGCGCGAAGCGTTCCTCGAGCACACCTGTCTGAAAGCGGGCCTCCCAGGCACGGCATGGCGGCAGGGCGCGCGGCTCTTCATGTTCGAAGCAGAGATCTTCGGCGAGCGGCCTGGCCGCTGACGCCTCGCGTCGGGGCATAATCAACAGCCTGGACAACATCTGTCATACGCTCGTGGGCGCCGCACTTGGCGAGGCGGGGCTGAAGCACCGCACCCGTCTCGGCAACGCGACGCTGATGATCGCCGCCAATCTCCCGGACATCGACGTCCTCGTCTTCGCCACCGACACACCGTCCGTATCGTTCCGACGCGGATGGACGCACGGCATCCTGGCGCAGGCACTGCTTCCGCTGGCGCTGACGGCGACGATGGTGCTGATCGAACGTCTGCGCACGGCACGAAAGTCATCGTCTCCACAGCCCGGCACTCTCGAGTCGCGAATCGCGAGTCCCGAATCCCGAATCCGCTTTTCCTGGCTGCTGGCGCTCGCCTATGTCGGTCTTTATTCGCACGTCGCCCTCGACTACCTGAACAACTACGGCGTGCGCCTGCTCTCGCCGCTCGACTGGCGCTGGTTCTATGGCGATGCCCTGTTCATCGTCGATCCGTGGTTATGGGCGACGCTCGGCGCCGGCGTGTGGCTCGCCCGGCGCCGCCTGAGGCCAATGCCGGCGCGAGTGGCTCTGATGGTTGCCGCGTCATACGTCGCCATCATGGTGGCGTCCGCACAGGCGGCTCGCCACTTCGTGATCGACGCGTGGCGGCAGACGCATGGAACAGCGCCAGCCTCGCTGATGGTGGGACCGGTGCCGGTGATTCCGTTCGCCCGCGAGGTGATCGTCGACGCCGGCGACCACTACGTCACCGGCCGGTTCTCCTGGCCGCCGGCGGCCGTGCGATTCGGGGCCACGATCCCGAAGCGCCGCAACGAGCCCGAGGTTGCCCGGGCCATGGAGGCAGCGAATGTCCACGGCTTCCTCGTGTGGTCGCGATTTCCTTACTGGCAGGTGCAACCAGCGCCGTCCGGCACGCGGGTGACGGTACACGACATGCGGTTCGGCGATCGCTTCGCCGCGTCCGCAATTGTGACGAGATGAAGAGCGGGCGAGGTGCGAGGGTGCGAAGGCCCGAGGTGCGAAGGTGCGGGGTGCGAAGGTGCGAGGTGCGGGGTGCGGGGTGCGAAGGTGCGGGGTGCGAAGGTGCGGGTGCGGAGGTACGGGGTGCGAAGGTGCGGGGTGCGGTGCACGTCCGCCGTATCGGCGCAAGAATCCGTGGTGACCTCCGCACGTCAGCATCATCTCTCTTCGCACCATCGCACCCCGCACCCGCACCCCGCACCCTCGCACCCTCGCACCCACGCGCACCCTCGCACCCTCGCACCCTCGCGCACCCTCGCACCCCCGCACCCCGCACCCCCGCCCCGACGCATTTATCCCCCGTGGTAGC
>DASUGH010000047.1:0-3359 GCA_036274155.1 Vicinamibacterales bacterium
CGAGTCCGATTTCGCGCGATTCGCCGCGAACACGAACGCGTTCGGGCCATCGGACCGCTCGTCTTCCTCCATCACCGCCACCGCCACACAGCGTGGCGACGACGTGTCGTGGGCGCCGAACGTGGGCGTCGTCTGGTCTCCGTTGACGGGGCTCAAGGTCGGTGGCCACTTCCGGCGCGGTCCCGGTTTCACGTTTACCCAGACAGACGACATTCCACTCAACGACGTCCATCTCCCGCGCACCGGACGCTTCAAGGTGCCAGATGTGATGGGAGCCGGGGTGGAGCTCCGCCTCAAGGGGCGAGACGATCAGCAGCCCGAGCCTTCGTACGCCTTACGCGTGCTCGCCGACTACACGCGTGTGCAGTATTCACAGCTCAAGGAGGACTTCGTCGATATCCAGGCGCTCGCGTCGGGCCGTCCTGAGCAGCTCCGTGTCGACGACGGCAACGAGCTGCACGGCGGCGTGGAGGTGATACTGCTTCGATGGCGCCAGCGTCCCCTTTCCCATCCGATCTTCCTGCGAGGCGGGGCGTGGTTCGATCCGGATCACGCGGTGCGCTACGAGCCAACGTCCAACAACGATCTGATAGACACGCTTCTTTCGGCGACGCTGCCAGGCGGCAGGAATCTGATGCACTACACGTTCGGCGCCGGTGCCGTGCTCCCCCATCGCATCGAGCTGAATGGCGCCGTCGACTTCTCATCGAGCACCGTCTACGTGACGACGTCAACCGTGTTCAGATTCTGATGTTGGCGAGTTCCGCTACGGTTGAGTTGGGCACCGGATGGTCGAGCTCGCGGAGTTTCGGCTAATCTGTCGCTGCCGCGCCGGGAGCCGGGCGCAGCTGGAATTCTCCACGAACTGTCACTGACACCACGTCTCTGCGGTCGCGAGGCTCCCCGGAGGCCGGGCAGCCGTGATCGATGACGAAGCACTAGCTCGCCATTTCAGACATCTGGGGCGCCTGTTGGTCGAAGGCCGGATCGTCCCGTTCCTCGGCGCCGGCGCAAACCTGTGCGGCCGGCCGCCGAGCCAGACGTGGCCGGATGCCACGACGTTCCTGCCGAACGCGAGCGAGCTTTCCGCTTACCTGAGGAGCAACTGGCTCGGATGCGACGAGACGGAGCTGACCCGTGTCGCCCAGTGGGTCCTGGAGATGGGCGGGTCGGGCGAGCTGTTCAACGCCCTGCACGACGTGTTCGACCGCGACTACCCGCCGACGCGCCTGCACGTGTTCCTCGCGCAGCTGCCGGCGCTGCTGGCGGCCCGGAACTATCGGCCCCGCCATCCCCTGATCGTCACGACCAACTATGACGACCTGCTCGAGCGTGCGCTGAACGATGCCGGGCAGCCGTTCGACCTCGTCACCTACATGTCGGACGGCGAAGATCGCGGCAAGTTCTTTCACACCGAGCCGGGCGGGCAGCCTCGCCGGATCGAAATCCCGAACAGCTACTTCCTGCCGATCGACCGCCGCTGCGTCGTGCTGAAGATCCACGGCGCCGTGACGCGGCACCATCCCGACGGCGAGAACGACAGCTACGTGATCACCGAAGATCACTACATCGACTACCTGACCCGCACCGAGCTGACCAATCTCGTTCCGGCGACGCTGGCGGCGAAGCTGCGGAAGAGCCACTTCCTGTTCCTCGGCTATGGCCTGCGCGACTGGAACATGCGCGTGATCCTGCACCGCATCGCCGGCGAGCAGAAGTTGAACTACCAGTCGTGGGCGATCCAGCGCAGTCCCACCGATCTGGACCAGAAGTTCTGGGATCGTCGGGCGGTAGACATCCTCGACATCGACCTCGACGAGTACATCTCCCGTCTGCGCACCTCGGTGGAAGAGCTTCCGCCGGCATCGGCGGCCATCCGTGCTTGACAGCCCCTACGCCGGCCTGATGCCCTTCACGGAGGCGCAGGCCCCGTTCTTCTTCGGCCGCGACCACGAACGCGAGATCATCGTCGCCAATCTGCTGGCGGCGAAGCTGACGCTGCTCTATGGTCCGAGCGGCGTCGGCAAGAGCTCGGTCCTCGACGCCGGCGTCGTTCATCAACTGCGTCGCGAGAGCCTGGACGAGACGAACGGCAGTCCGGCTCACATCGTGGTGTCGTTCCGCAACTGGCGCGATGAGCCGCTCGCTGCGCTGGAGCGAACGATCGAGGGTGCGACCACGGTGAAGGCACCGGGAGCCACCTTTGCCGATCGCCTCGACGGTGTCACCGAGCAGATCGACGGCGACCTCCTGCTGATCCTCGACCAGTTCGAGGAGTACTTCATGTACCACCCGGGCGAGGAGGCCGAGACGTCGTTCGCGGCGGAATTCTCGCGGGCCGTCAACCGGCAGAACCTGCGCGTGAGTTTTCTGCTCTCCATGCGCGAGGACTCCATCGCCAAGCTCGATTTCTTCAAGGGCCGCATCCCCAACCTCTTCGACAACTACCTGCGGATCGACCGTCTTCGTCGTCAGCAGGCCGAAGAGGCGATCGTCCGGCCGCTCGAGCAGTTCAATCGCATGTTCGGCGCGACCGAAGGCGAGTACACGATCGAGCCGGCACTTGTCGCGGCGGTGCTCGACCAGGTGCGAGCGAATCGACTGGGCCAGGACGAAGCCGGCCGCGGCGGCGTGTCGGACAAAGACGATCCCGGCATCGAGACGCCGCACCTTCAGCTCGTGATGACGCGCCTCTGGCGCGAAGAGCGCCAGGCAGGCTCACACGTCTTGCGGCTCGCCACCCTCCAGCGTCTCGGAGGGCCCGGTGAGATCGTCAAGAGGCACGTGGACGCCGCGCTCGACGCGCTCACGGTGGACGAGCGCGATGCCGCCGCACGCATCTTCCAGTACCTGGTCACGCCGGCCGGAACGAAGATCGCACTGGGCGTCGAGGACCTCGCTCCGAACGCCGACCTCTCGCCAGCCGACTTGCGTGCGCTGCTCGTGAAGCTCTCGGCTGGCGATCGGCGCATCCTCACGCCGGTCGCGCCGGCGCCCGACCAGCCGACGCGCGAGCGCTACCAGATCTTTCACGACGTGCTCGCCGAGAAGGTGCTGGGGTGGCGCAGGCGCTACGTTGCCGCCGCCGAGCAGCGCGCGGCGGAACGCGTCGCACAGGAAGAGCGGCTCAAGGCTGAGCGCGAGGCCCGGGCCGCCGCCAAGCTGCGCCGCCTTCTCGTCGTCGTAGTGGCGCTGCTCGCCGTGAGCATCGCCGCCGGATGGATTGCGTGGCAGCAGAACAGGACAGCGAGCAGCGAGCGGCGGCGCGCCGATCTGGCTCGCAGGGCGGTCGATCTGGCAACGAGCGCGGCGAGCGAGAACGAAGCAAGAGCGCGCGAAAGCGAAGCACGCTTCCAGGC
>DASUGH010000048.1:0-23133 GCA_036274155.1 Vicinamibacterales bacterium
GGACCTCGTCGTGCTCGACCGCGATTACCTCACCGTGCCCGACGATCAGATCAAAGACATCACGTCCGTCATGACCCTCGTCAACGGACGGGTCGCCTACGAGAGACCGTAGCGGCTCCCGGCTGCACTCGCGGGGTGCAGATCCTGCGTACGCGGCCGGCGCGCTCGATCGCAATTTCTGCGCGTCGCACGGCCCGTCAGTTCCCCACCAGGTGCGAGACGCTGCGGTTGTTCTCGCCACACACGAACTCGATGAGTTCGGTGTCGGGCATCAGGCGCTGCTGCAGCGTGAAGGTGAACGGCCGCAGGAACGCGCCGGGATCGTCGACCGTCACCTGAATCTCCAGCGTGCCGAAATTGACGCGCCGGAAGCGCTCGGTCAGTCGGAGCTTGTCGCTCGCCGGCGTGCCGTTCTCGTCGATCCACGTCTGGTCCCTGAATCCGGTGGACTCCACGACGAGCGTGTCGCTCTCCCAATGACCGGCGGAGTACCCGTACCACCATGGCTGCACATCGCCGGTCGGAAGCTTCCGGCCGTCCATGAAGATCTCGCGCCGCCCGTCATTGGCCTCGTAGAGGATGAGCACGAGGTTCGACGCCTGAACGATCTTTCGCGGCTGCGGGTGCATGTGCAGCTGGATCGGATGCAGCGGCAGACAGTGGGCATCGGGATGGTCCTTGCTGTTCTGCTTGAATCGTGTCGCCTTCAAGTCCGCCGCCCACGGCAGCAGCGCGAGATCTTTCACCGCGGCCTGGAGATTGCGGAACGCCTGCGAGGGACCAATGCCGGAAAACGAACCCGGCGGAGGCACTTCGCCTGGCAGCAGTCCTTTGTCCCAGACACCGGACAGGTCCGGTTTGCCGTCAGCCGTGCGTGGCGCGGGCGCGAGCATGTCCACCCGGCCGTCGGATGTGCGCGGAGCAGACGTCGACTTGACCTCCGGCCACTGCGCCAGCAGCATCGCGGGCGGCAGCAACGCCGCGGCACACACGAGCCAGCGCGCTGCCGTGCGGACTCGAACGAGGCGCGGCGTCATTGAAGACCGAGCTATCGAGCCACTCGTATTGTGTAATCCGACCACTCTTTGATCTTCCCGTCCTTGATGAAGAACACGCCCACACCCTCCCACGTGAGCGGGCGGGTTGTCGACTTGAAGCTGTCGATACGGTGGTTGATCACGATCGGGCCCACGGCGAACGTGTCGAGAACCTTGAACTCGATGCCGAGGTTCGAGCTCGGCATCCACGAGCCAAGCCGCTCGGTCACGCCGGTGTGACCGGTCACGGCAGGCGTCGTCTCGCTCATGCGGTAGATGCAGTCGTCGGCGAGGCGAGGCAGGATCTGCGCGAGATCGCGCGTCGACCACGAGGCACAGAAGTCGCGCACGAGCTGCACGTTGGCTCGCTCTGTGTCGGACCACTCAGCCGCACCGGCGAGCCGTGCAGATGCCAGCACCCCGAGGCCGGCGGCGAGAAACACTCGTCGATCGTGCGCCATGTTGATTGCCTCTTTCTCCCTGGATGCGTCCGGTCCTTCGATCCCGCGGGTCTCGTCTCGGGCTAGCGTCCTGACTTACCGACTGGCGCGCCGGGTGGCGCGGCATCGGGAACGATCTTGAAGTAGCGATTGTTCTCGGTGCACATGTACTCGAGGATGTCCGTGTCGGGCATCAGCGTGAGCTTTTCCGTGACCGTCCATGGACGCGTGTAGGTCTTCGGGTCGTCGATGAGAATCTCAATGTCCATGTGGCCGAAGTCGCGGCGGATGAAACGCTCCGTGACGCGCAGCGCTTCCCCGGCCGGGCGGCCTGCGTTGTCCAGCCACACGTTGTCGTTGAATCCCGCGCTGTCGACGACGAAGACGTCGCCGTCCCACCGGCCGACCGAGTAGCCGAACCACTGCGGGTTGGGATCCTTCGGCAGCGTGCGGCCGTCAGTGAAGATCTGACGGAACGAGTGGACGGCCTCGTAGAGGATCGTCACCTGGTCCGGCTGCTCGAGGATCTTGAACGGGTATGGAACGAAGTCCGATCGGGGGACGCCGCCGACGATGCAGTTGGAGGTCGGATCGTCTTTGGCGTTATTGGCTTCGCGCGTCTTGAAGAGCGCCTCGGCCCACGGCTGATACGGAATCGTGTCGCCGGGCTTCAGACCTCCCATGATGTTGAAGATCAGCTTTCCGCTCGGACGCCACAGTCCGGCGAGGACGGGACGTCGGTTCTGGCCTCTCGGCGTCGGGGCGCTGAGATCGGGGCGGCCGTCGGCGGTGCGTGGAATGCCCGGCGTCGGCAGCTTCAGCCATTGAGCCGCGGATATTTCCGCGCCGACAAACGTCAGGGTAATGGCGAGAGTGACGCACATCTTCCGCCTGAAGGCGGAAGCCACAGTGTTCATTTGGAGCCCCTGAAGGCGGAAGCCACAGTGTTCACTTGGAGCCCCTGAAGGCGGAAGCCACGGTGTTCATTTGGAGCCCCTGAAGGCGGAAGCCACGGTGTTCAAGGCAGGACAAGTTTTACAACCAGTGCATCGACATCGGAAGGGGAATTTCATTACCATCCCGTTCATGTCCATTGCGCAGAGGGGCGCTTTCGTCGCACTTTTCCTGTGTGCGGGCCTGTTCTACAGCGTGCCCGCCTCGGCCCAGGTCGATTTCACCGGTGTCTGGAACGGCAATACCAACGCCGAAGACGGTCCGGAACGGGCGGCGGGCCCGTCGCTCGTCGAGTTCCTCGGGCTGCCGATCAACGATCAGGCGAGACAGTGGGGTCTGTCGTTTCGCTCCGGACGCCTGGCGCTTCCCGAGCACATTTGCCAGGTGCACGTGGTGCACTACATCCATCGTGGTCCGTTCGCGGCACGAATCTGGGAAGAGCGCGATCCGGTCACCCACCAGCTCATCGCCATACACGAGGCGATCAACACCTACCAGCAGAATCGCACGATCTGGATGGACGGCCGCCCGCACCCATCCAAGAACGCCCCGCACACCTGGATGGGTTTCTCGACCGGAGTCTGGGAAGGGAACATGCTGACGATCACCACCACCCACATCAAGCAGGGGTGGTTCCGCCGCTCGAACGTTCCATCGAGCGACGAAGCGACGACGATCGAGCACTGGGTCCGCAACGGGAACGTCTGGACGCATATCAGCGTGACCGAGGACCCGAACTACCTCGCGGAGCCGCTGATCAAGAGCGAGGACTTCACGCTCAATCCCAACCCCAACACCTTCAATCCGTTCTGGGAATGCGAGTCGGTCGACGAGGGAGAGCGGGCGCGCGGCGAGGTGCCGAACTATCTGCCCGGCGAGAATCCCTGGGTGGCGGAGTATGCGGCGCAGCACAAGCTGCCTCAGGAGGTCACGCTGGGCGGTCCTCAGCAGATGTATCCGGAGTATCGGGACCGCATGAAGACGCTTCCGGTTGCGGTGTTCAACGACCCGGACGCGGCGGCTCCGGCGCCGGCACCGGCCCCACCCGCCTCGGGACGAGGAGCGCCCCCACCAGCGGCACCCGGGGGAGGAGGACGCGGCGGAGCGGGCGCGGGACGTGGCGGCAACAATCCGGGCCGTGGTCAGTAGGGTGCGTCGAATGAAGCTGTCGTTGTACAGGCCGGTTCTCGCTGTCGCTCTGTTTCTTGCTGTCGGCCTCGTGCCTGCCATCACCGCCCAGCAGCAGCAGATCCGCACGGCGCGCCAGACACCGTTCCCGCAGAAACCCGATTGGGCGAAGCTCGACGTCGAGACGCTGCACGTCCAGGGGCAGGTTCACCTCATCGCCGGCGCGGGTGGCAACATTGCCGTGCAGGCCGGCAACGACGGCGTGCTGATGGTCGACACCGGCTACGAGCAGATGAGCGCGAAGACGCTCGCGGCGCTGCAAAAAATCAGCGACAAGCCGATTCGCACCATCATCAGCACGACGTTGATGGATTCCCATACGGGAGCCAATGGTGTGTTCGCCAAGCTCGGGCGGCGCAATCAGGCCGGCCCGGGCGTGGGCGGCAGGCCGAACGTGGCGCTTCTCATCGGCCATTCCAATCTGCTTGGCCTGATGACGGAAATCGGCCGCGACAAGATCGCAGTCGAACGCTGGCCGGAACGGCAGTTCAGCGGAAAGCAGATCGATTTCTCCTCCAACGACGAGCCTGTCATCGTCATGCACGTGCCGAACGCCGTGACCGAAGGCGACAGCATGGTGTGGTTCCGCAAGTCCGACGTCATCGTGGCCGGCGAATTGTTCAACGAGGCCAGCTTCCCTTACATCGACGTCGCACACGGCGGATCGATCACCGGGATCCTCGACGGACTGAACACGCTGCTCGAGACCATCGTGCCCAGGTTCAACCAGGAGGGCGGCACCATGGTGATTCCGGGCTACGGCCGCATCGCCGACGAGCACGACGTGCTCGAGTACCGCGACATGGTCACCATCATCCGCGACCGGGTGAAGGCCGCCATCGGCAAGAAGCTGACGTTGCAGCAGGTGAAAGCGCTCAAGCCGAGCCCGACGTACGAATACGAGCCGCGATTCAACCGGGACCCGGCATGGACGGCGGAGATGTTCGTCGAAGCGATTTACAGGAATCTCAGCAGCGCGAAATAGCGATCGAGATCGTGCGTCGGGACCATGCAGCGATTCTATTGGGAGGGGCGGGTATGAAATTCAGGTTGCCTGTATTGGTGACGGCGGTGGCGTTGGTGTCGGGCGCGGCGGCGTACGCACACCACTCGTTTGCCGGGACCTATGTCGAAGGCAAGGTCATGCGGATAGAGGGCAAGATCCTCGAGTTCAACATCAGAAATCCGCACTCCACCATCCTGATTGAAGTCAAGGACAAGGATGGCAGCACGTCCAAGTGGAGCGGTGAATGGGGTGGAGTGACTCAGCTCTCGCAGGGCGGTGTCACGAAGTTCACGCTGGAAGTCGGAGACTACCTCGTCATCGACGGCGCTCCGCCACGCGACTCGTCCGACAAGCGGGTTCTGGTGCGCCGCGTGTCGCGGCCGGCGACCGACAAGAAAGCGGCGTGGGAGTGGCAAGGGAACGTCCAGTAGGTGCCATGGAGAAAACGATGCCCAAGGCGGACTGGCGGCGGATCAAGGGCGCACGATGGCCCGCGGTCGCGCTCGTCCTCGCGGTTCCTCTCGGCTTGCTGGCGCAGGGTGGCCAGGGGCAGCGTGACGGCGGCGCCGGTGGCGCCGCGCCGCCTGCGGGTGCTGCGCAGGCGCCGCAAGCGCCCGGTCAGGGTCGTGGCGGGCAGCGTCCTGGCGGCCCGGGCGGCGCCGCAGCGTCGGCCAGAGCTGCCGCTCCGGTCGATCTGACCGGCTATTGGGTGTCCATCGTGACCGAGGACTGGATCGAGCGGATGTCTCCGGATTCACCGCCGTCTGGTGTACCGCGCGGGGGTGGCGCCGGGGGCGGCGGCGGCCGTGGCGGTGGCGGTCGGGGAGGTGGCGGGCCGCAGGCCGTCAGTCCTCCCCCGGCTGGCGAGCGCTGCCGGGCGTATGCGGCGGGCGGCAGCCTTCGGGTACCAGGGCGGTTGAACATCACCTGGGCCGACGACAACACGCTGAAGATCGACATGGACTCCGGCACGCAGACGCGTTTGCTGCACTTCAATTCGAACCAGCCCGCGCCGGCGCAGCGCACGCTGCAGGGCCATTCCGTGGCGACGTGGGATACGGGACGCGGCGGCGGCGGGTTCGGGGGTGGCGGCCGCGGGGGCGGTGCGCCAGCAGCGCCGCGGTGGGGAAGTCTGCGTGTGGTGACGACCTCGATGACTGGCGGCTACCTGCTCTCGAGCCGCAATACCTACAGCGAAAATGCCACGCTCACCGAGCACTTCACGCGCCACTCGGATTTCGGCGCCGACTACTTCACGGTAACCGCGATCATCTCGGACGGCGGCAATGATCGGATCACCAGCTCGACGTTCAAGAAGGAACCGGACGGCTCGAAGTTCCGCCCGTCGGGTTGTGAGGTAGTCCGGTAATGGAATTCCTTCAATGGCTCGAGCAGATCCCGTTCTCGGTCTGGGTCCGCGAGGCGCCGACCGCGTGGGCGTACCCGACGGTGCTGCTCCTGCACACGGCCGGTATGGCACTCTGTGTCGGCGTGGCGGCCGGCATCGACCTGCGCATTCTCGGACTCGCGCCGAGCGTCCGTCTCTCGCCGCTCGAGAAGTTCTTTCCAGTGTTGTGGGGCGGGTTCTTCGTCAACGCCCTGACCGGCACCATCCTCGTCATGCAGGATGCGACGTCAAAGCTCTTGAACGTCGATTTCTACGTGAAGATGGTGTTCATCGCCCTGGCTGTCGTCACCGTTCGTCTGATCCGGAAACGCGTCTTCACCAATCCCCGCGTCGACGACGGCCCGCTCTCGAGCGACGCCAAGGTGCTGGCCGCCCTGTCGCTGGTCTTCTGGCTCGGGGCGATCACGGCGGGCCGCCTGCTCGCGTATATCCCGTCGTTCGCCTGACGGGAAGGCCGCAATGACGCGCATCACGCGGCCAGAGGCGTTATGAATCTCGCCCATGTCCATCTGCTGTTGAACCACACGCCGACGATCGGCTTCGGCGTCGCCATCTGTCTCTACGCCGTTGCCTTCTTCGGCAAGAACGAGACGCTCAAGCGCACCGGCCTGGTGCTGCTGTTCCTGGCGGCGGTGCTGGCGATTCCGACCTACATCAGCGGCAATTTCGCCGAGTTGCGGCTCTGTCCGGACGGGCAGTGCCTGCCCGGTGTCTCGCGCACGCTCATCCGGGCGCACGAGGACGCGGCGCTGCTGGCGTTTTGCGTGATGGAGATCACCGGCTTCATGGCCTGGCTCGCGCTCTGGCAGTGGCGCGCCTGGCAGCGCGTCCCAGGGTGGAACGCAGCGACCGTGCTGCTGCTGTCGCTGGTGACGTTTGGAGCCATGGCCAACGCCGCCACCAAAGGAGGCTCGATCCGCCACTCGGAGATTCACGCCACTGGAGAAGTGGTCGCGGCCGACCAGACGGAGTCGGGGAGTCAACCAGCCGAGGAGCCGGACGCGACCGCGAGCTCCGGGGATGGGGAAGGCACCGCGAGGTGGCTCGGGGAAGTCATGAGCGGTACGACCGGCGTCCCCTGGTTGTGGGCGGCGTCCGAGACCGTACACTTCGTCGGTCTTTGCCTGCTGTTCACCGTCGTGCTCTTCGTGAACCTGCGGCTCCTCGGGATGGCGAAGTCGCTGTCGTTCGTGTCGCTGTACCAGCTGCTGCCACTCGGGATGATCGGATTCGGAATGAATCTGGTCACCGGAATCGGCTTCTTCCTGGCCAAGCCGGCCATGTACGACACGTACGTCTTCTACTGGAAGATCGCGCTCGTCGTCCTCGGCGGTGTCAACGTCCTCTACTTCACGATGCTCGACGAGGTGTGGGCGGTGGGGTCCGGCGACGACGCGCCGCCGATGGCAAAGAGCATCGCCGCCAGCGCAATCGTGGTGTGGCTCGGCGTGCTCTTCTGCGGCCACATGCTCCCGTTCCTTGGTGTCTCGTTCTAGAGCGCTAGGCTTTCGCGAAGACCATCCCGAAGCCCTGCACCCGCGGGCTGACACCGAGCAGGCGGACGCCGTTCATCAGGCCGTGCGGCGTTGACGACACAACCGGCACCTTGATCTGGTTCTCGAGCGGGACGATCAGGTCGAGCGTCCGCAGGGCGCCGCAGGACACCACGAGCGCGTCCGCCTTTTTCGAGCTGGCGTACACGTCGGAGCCGAGCTTGAAGAGGATCTCCTGCGTGGCAGCGCCTTCGGGGATCTGCTCGTAGCCGAGGCCTTTGGCGGCGGTCACCTGGAAGCCGTGCTCCTCGAGGAACAGCTTGAGCCGTTCAGTCACCACGTCCGTATACGCGGTGGCCACTGCGACCCGCTTCGCGTTGGCGGTGCGAAGCCCGTCGACGAGGCCGTTGCTCTGGGTCGTGGCCGGGCGGCCGGTGGCCTTCGTCACCTTCTGCGTCAGCTCCTCGTTGAACTTCGCGCCCTTGTAGAAGGTCAGCGACGACCCGAACACGGAGATCACGTTGGCGCCTTCCCTGGCCAGCGCTTCCGCCGCCGGCAGGATGCGGGGCACGGCCTCGTCGTAGCCCTGCAGAGTCATCCCGCCAGGCAGTCCGACGCCGTTACTGACGAAGCGGACACCGCGTGGATAGAGCCGCGCCGCGTCGGGCGGGATCGGGTAGTTCAGCGGCGGAAAGATCAGCCCCAGCACAGGCTCGGCAGCGGCAGCAGGCGCTGGAACACCGAGGGCGGCCACCGCACCGGCAACGCCGCCAATCTTCAGGAAATCTCGTCGTGAGCTGATCATGATGCCTCTCTGGCGGGCCAGGCAGAAGGTCTGGCGCACGCGAGAGAGTCTACAACCGCTCACCGTGATTCGTCACGGCCGGGCGGCCGGAAGGATTCCGCTTGCGAGACCGCCTGAATCAGCGGGCCGGCGTCAGCTGGAAAGAGACCTTCTTCTGCTGAAGGTCCTCGACGTGGACGACCCGCTCAGCGGCCGTGTAGCCGTCCTGGCTGACCCGCACCTTCTTGTCGCCGGGCGGAATGTAGCGGATGGTGAGCGGCGTCGTTCCCCACCCGATGCCGTCCACGGTGACCCTTGCCCCCGCTGGCTGCGAGGTGATGATGAGCTGGGTTCCTGATTCCCGCGGCAGCGGAATCGTTGCCGGCTGCGCCGCAGATGCCTGCGGCAGCTGATTCGCAACCACGCCGACCGGGCGAGCCGGGCTGGCCGGGGTCATAACGGGCGTTGGCGAGGTCGAGATCGTCGCTGTCGCTGCCGCCGCCGTTGGGACTGCCGGTGCCGCCGGAGTCGTTGCGGACGACGTCGCCCGGGCGGTTTCGAGTGTTACTGCGGGCGCTACGTCCGGCAGCGCCTGAGCGGGTGCTGAAGTGCGCAGAGACGTCGCCACCACGGCGTCGGTCGCCGGTGGCGCTACGGGCGCCGGGCGCCGCTGCGACATCGTGGTCACGTTCCGCGCCGGAGACGTTGGATGTGCAGGGCCCTTCCGGCCCAGCACGTGCCCCACGACGGCAGCCGTCAGCAGGATGGCAATGCCGATGACGACCCGGTTGCGCGGCATGACGACCGCGTCCCGTCGTGGCGGCCGCTGCGGGGCGGGCGGCGGCGGGGCGGCGGCCTTGATGTCGCGCTCCAGTCGCTCGATTGCCAGCCTCGGGTCCATCCGGATGGCACGGGCGTAAGCGCGAATCTGCGCCCGACGGTACAGGCCATTTGGAAGCGCCTCCAGGTCGTTGCGCTCGATGGCTTCCAGGTAGCGGAGCGGAACCTTCGTCTCGTTCGACACCTGCTGCAGCGTCAGCCGCCGCCGTTCGCGGGCGGCCCGCAGCAGTTCGCCGACGTTGTTGGCCTTTCGTTCCGGCGCCGGGGGCTGAGAAGCAGGATCGGGGGAAGGAAACGAGAGATGGGTTGCCATTGCCGTCTACCGCGTGGACTCCGGTTGTAAATGCGTTTGCGATTGTTGAGGCAATAGGCATTCCAGTGACGGCCCGGGCTTTTCGCGCGAAATCCGCGTCGGCTCCGCGTGGATTGATCTGGAATCGTGGACATGCCGTACGCCTGCCCGTTCGGGCGCGGCAAATAGTCTCTGGAAGAGAGAACAACTCAACTGCGGTCAGCCGACTGGGAAATCTACTGAGGTGCCAGCCCCGGCTCGCAGCCCGTGGTGAAAGCCACTTGCCGGGCTGTGAGGGCACCGAGTCAAACCACAGAGGCGCCGAGAGCACAGAGATCCATGGGGGGTTCTCTGTGTCTCGGTGCCTCGGTGGCGAAAATCTCGGTGCCTCACAGGCCGATACGATTCACCACGGCCTGCTCTAGGAGCCACCGTGCGCGACGAGCTCAGCTCGTGAAGCGGCTGAAATAGGCGCTGAGCCGGCGCACCGCCTCGCGAAGGTCTTCGAGGCTTGCGAATCCATACGACAGCCGCAGAAACCCTTCGCCGGCCGACCCGAACGCCGCGCCTGGAATGCTCACGACATGCGCACGTTCGAGCAGGTCGTGTGAAAGTGCCGTCGAATCACTGCAGCCGGTCACTCTAGTGAACGCAAACAGACCGCCCCGCGTCGGCGTCCACTGCAGCCGTGCTATCGACGCCAGCCCTTCGCCCATGATCCGCCGCCGTTCGCGGAAGCTGTCGTGGAAACAGCGCGCGTACGACCAGTCGTGGCGCACGCTGCCCTCGACCGCCATCTGCGAGATCACCGGCGCGCAGATGATCATCGCGTCCTGGATCTTCACGGCCTGTGCGCACACGCCGGCGTCGGCGAGCATGTAGCCGACCCGCCAGCCCATCATCCCGAACGCCTTCGAGAACGTGCCGATGGTGACGACGTTCTCGCGCCAGGCCGGGGCTGAGGCGGCGCTCCAGCCTTCGCCCTCGAAGACGAAGTTCATGTACGTCTCGTCGCTGATCACGACGACGCCGCGGGCGGCGAGCTCGCCGACGATCCGGTTACCTTCGTCGGCATCGATGGTGGCGCCAGTCGGGTTGCTCGGCGTGCACAGAACGACCGCGCGGGTGCGGGTCGTGAGGCGCGGCTCGATGTCGCTCCAGCGAACGGCGAACGTGTCGCGGTCGGCGACCGGCGCTTCGACCGGTGTGGCACCAAGCGCGCACACGGCCATCTGATGGTTGGTGAAATACGGCGAGGGGAGCAGCACGTCGTCGCCCGGGTCGACCAGCGTGGTCAGTGCCAGGGTAAAGGCGTGGTTGGCGCCGGCCGTGATGATCAGGTCGTTCGGCGTGATGTGGCTGCCGGTGGCCTCTGCCAACCGTTCGGCAAGAACGCCGCGAAGGCTCGGGAGCCCCGGATCGGTCGAGTAGCGATGAACATCGGGGCGATCGAGGGCCGCCCTGGCCCCTTCCATCGCCGACGCAGGCGGCGCGAAGAAGGGCAGCGCCTGGCCGAGCGAGATGACGTGGTGACCACCCTGGCGCAGCTCGGCAGCGCGAAGGTTGAGTGGATCGAACGGCGGAAGCTCGATGTTCCTGATACGGTCCGGTATCGAACGGGTGCGCACAACCGCATCCTACCCGGGCTGCAGCCCTTTGCCTTCAGTGCAGCTGTAGGCTTTGCCCGTTTCGACGCTCTTGAACTCGTCTGTCCTGCCACTCGGCCAGATGATGAGGACGCGATCGACTCGATCGCGTTGGCCGACGCCGAAGGTGACAGGCAGCTCCGACTGCGAGAGGTAGCTCGAGCCGCTCTTCACCATCCGTGATTGCGTCGTGCCGCCGTGAACGATCCGCACCGACGCGCCAATCGCATCTCGATTCGACTTGCTGCCGATGAGTCGCAGGCGAAGGCTGCGGTTGCGCGATGTGACATCGTTGCGAAACAGCACCGCCGGTCCGTTGTTCGTGGTCATCAGCAGGTCGAGGTCGCCGTCGCCGTCGAAGTCGCCGCAGGCGAGACCGCGTCCTACGCGCGGCCTCGCGAAGCCGGCGCCGAGCTCCGTGGCCACGTCGCGGAACGTGCCGCCGCCCTGGTTGAGAAACAGGTGTGGCGCCTGCGCATGGCCGACGTTGCCGCGGATATTCCGGACGGTCTCGTCGATATGGCCGTTGGCGACCGCCAGGTCGAGCGCGCCGTCGAGATCGAAGTCGGCAAACACGCACCCGAACCCGAGACTGTTGAGCGAGGCATAGCCGATGCCGGAGCGAATTGCCGTGTCGCGAAAAAGCGACGGTCCCGATGGACGATAGAGGCCAATCATCTCGTTGTCGAAGTTGGTGACCGCCAGCCCGGCGCTGCCGCTGCCGTCGAAGTCGCCGGCGTCGACCCCCATTCCGGCGCGCGACTTGCCGTCTTCGCTCAGCGCCACGCCAGCCGCGAGCGCCACGTCGCGGAAGCGGCCGTTCCGCAGGTTGCGATAGAGCTTGTTCGGCTGAGTGTCGTTGGCGACGAACAGGTCCGGCCAGCCGTCCTGGTCCACGTCGAGCATGGCGACGCCAAGGGCCTTGGAGCTCGAATCGAAAATGCCGCAGCTCGCGGTCACGTCCTCGAAGCGCCCTTTTCCCAGGTTGCGGTACAGCCAGCAGGTCTCACCGCGATAGGCTTCGGGCGTGCAATACGACTTCTGCTTGCCGTCCAGGCTGCAATAGACATCGTCGGCCGCCGACCAGCGGACGTAGTTGCACACGAAGAGGTCGAGCAGACCGTCGCGATCGAAGTCGAACCACAGCGCCGACGTGCTGAACGCCTGATGCTTGTCGAGCCCGCTGCCGCGGGTGGCATCGACGAACGTCCCGTTGCCGGTGTTCCGAAAGAGACGATTCTGTCCGACGCAGGTCACGAGCAGGTCGGGAAAGCCGTCGTTGTTGAAGTCGCCCACCGCCACGCCCATTCCGTACAGCTCCAGGTCGAGGCCGGCGGCCCTGGTGACGTCGGTGAAGGTGCCGTTCCTGTTGTTCCGGAACAGACGCAGGGTGGATCGCTGACGCTTGTGCCCTGGCCAGTCCATCCCGTTGATCAGGACGATGTCCTGCCAGCCGTCGGCGTCGTAGTCGAGGAACGCGCAGCCGGAGCCGAGCGTCTCGGGCAGGAGCTTTCCTCCGTAGGCCCCGCTGTTGTGCGTGAACATGAGTCCGGCGGCGGCGGTGACGTCGACCAGGCGAAAGCCTGGCGAGGGCGGTCGTCGCTGTGCGCTCGACGCGGACTGCACTGCCGGCACCAGCGCCAGACTGGCGAGCGATTTGAGGTGCTGCCGACGACTCTGCACGGTCGAGGGGGGAGACTCCATGCTCAATGCTGCACCCGCCTTCGCTGCTTCGCAGCTACGGCGCGGCAAGCCCATCGCACCAGCCTTCGCTGCTTCGCAGCTACGGCGCGGCAGGCCCCCCACACCCTCGCACCCCCGCACCGCACCCCGCACCCCCGCACCCCGCACCCCCGCACCCCGCACCCCGCACCCCCGCACCCGCACCCCGCACCCCCGCACCCCCGCACCCCGCACCCCCGCACCCCGCACCCCCGCACCCCGCACCCCCGCACCCCGCACCCCGCACCCCGCACCCCGCACCCCCGCACCTTCGCACCCCCGCACCCTGCTCTGAGGTCGGGTCCTCGAGCTGGCTAAGGGAGCGGATTGACCAGGCCGTGTTGAAGAGCGTACACAACCAGCTCCGCCGTCTTATGCACGCCGAGCGCGTTCATGATGTTGGCCCGGTGCACCGCGACCGTGTTGATGCTCAGGTCGAGCTTCGTGGCAATCGCGCGGTTCGAGAGCCCCTTGCAGATCAGCTGCAGCACCTCGAGCTCGCGCGGGGTGAGCCCGCGCGTGCCCGCGGCCGCTGGTCCTGCCGCTCGTCGAAGCGCGGGATCGAGCACGGTTTCCCCGGCCGCGACCTTCTTCACCGCCGCGGCGAGATCGAGCTCAAGGGCGTTCTTGAGCACGTATCCGCGCGCGCCGGCATCCATCGCCTGGCGCACGAGCGTGTCTTCCGAGTGCATGCTGAGCATCAGCACGGCGGTGTCGGGCACGCAGGCGACGATGGTCCGGGTCGCGACCAGCCCGTTGCCGCCGGGCATCGCGCAGTCCATCACGACCACCTTCGGTTTCAGCTCCAGCGTCAGCCGAACCGCTTCTTCGACGTCGCTGGCCTCGCCGACCACCCGGATGGAGGGATCGTCTTCGAGCAGACGGCGGAAGCCGCGCCGCACCAGCGCGTGATCGTCCACGAGCAGAACAGACGTCGTCTCGGTCATGTCGAGGCAACCGCCTTGACGGGAACACGCAGCCGCACCAGCGTGCCGCCGCCAGCCGGTCGAAGGATGTCAAGGGTGCCGCCCAGCAGGTCCGCGCGCTCGCGCATGGCCACCAGGCCCAGCCCGGAGGCGCGGCGATCGTCGCCCGGCGTGAATCCGCGGCCGCGATCCTCGACCTCGAGCGTCAGTGTATCGGCTTCGAAGCGCAGATGCACCCGGGCCTCGGCGGCGCCCGAGTGGCGCGCGACGTTGCTGAGCGCCTCCTGCAGCACGCGGTAGACGTGGATGGCGGTGTTGTCGTCCACGGGTACCGCCTCGCCGTGGCGCTCGTAGGCCACTTTGACGCCGAGCTGCCGCTCCACGGTGGAGAGATACGAGACGATTGCGCTGTCGAGGCCAAGCTCCTCGAGTATCGACGGGTGCAGCGTCTGCGAAAGGCCACGGACGTTCTCGAGCGCGGCCTGTGCCACTTCGCCGATTTCGTGCAGGTCGGAGCGCAGTGGCGAATCGGCCGGGGTCTGCCTGGCGGCGCGGCCGAGCATCGATCCCATGGCGGTCAGCAGCTGGCCGAACTCGTCGTGCAGCTCGCGTGCGATCTCGCGCAGCGTCGACTCGCGTGTCGTGATGAGCGTGCGGGCCAGCTCGCGCCGTTCGTCAGAAAGTGAGGTCAGGCGCGCGAACAGCCGCCGGTTCGCGCGGATCAGGTAGAGGCTCGTGGCGACGATCGCGGCCAGCGTCGCGGCGAGGAACCAGTAGACCTGCCCTTGTACCTGGTCGTAGATCGCCTGCACGCGCGACGCGGTTTCCGCTTCGCTGGCATTGTTCTGAACGAGCAGTCGCGCCACCGCCGTGTTGAGCGCCGCCTGCCTGGCCTGCAGCGAAACCCGCACCTGCGCACGCGCCTCGGCATCACGCCCTGCCTGCGCGACGGCGAACATCCGGTCGACGGCGTCCCAGAACTGCGAGAGGGCGCTCGTCAGCGCCCGGGTCTGTTCCGGTGTCCGGCGTGTGGCCGCCACGCGCTCCTGCTGCAGCAGGGCGTCCGTGAGATCGTCCCGGATGCGCTCGAATTGCGCCGACCATGCCGTGAGTGGATACGGCTGGTCGGCGTCGAGCATGTCTCGCATCGCCAGCCCGAGCTGATTGAGATCGTTCTGAATCCGAAGCAGCTGCAGCGAGTCGCGGCGGTTCCGATCCGTGAGGTCGGTCTGCAGCGCGCGCAGCCGGGAGATCTGGCCAGAGATGTACCAGGAATAGCCGACCACCGTGGCCAGCGTGATGATGAGGCCAACGAGCAGCGCCGGCGTCGGCGATCGATGGCGGGCGGCGGGATCGCTCACGGCTCGCCAGTCGCTGGCCGACCTCTTGAAGGGATCTCGGGCCTGGCCGCCCGGCGGCGCCGGACGAGCACGGTCGTCCAGAGCAGTCCGACGAGGAGGAAGGGCATCAGGTACACCAGGATCATGAGCGGCGGCGGCCTCAGATCGTACGTGGCATCGACTGCCGCGTCGACCGCCGCACGGCCCAGAGGGCCGTCGACGGTGACGTCGATTCGGAAGCGCCCTTCGTGATCGAGGACGACTGCGGCGAACTGCGTCGACGGATCTCCGCGGACGGGAGCTGCCGCCGCCGACCGGGCGTCGCCGGCGCGGTCGAGTGGTGTCGCCCGAACGGTGGCGTGGGTGCCTGCAAGCGTCGCCTCGCGATTCAGTGGCGCGATCATGACCCAGAACTGCCCACCCGCCGCGCCGTTATCCGTTGTGTCGGGGTCGGTCCAGAGCGAGATCGAGTAGGGGCCGGCGGCGCGGTCTGACACGACCGGATACGGCGGACCGCTGTGCGCGTACACCGGAAGCGGCAGAGCCGCCAGTGCGAGACAGCGAAGAAGCGCGGCCGCCATCCGGCCAATCATCCGAGCAGCCCGACCGCGCGCATCTCCATCGGCTGCGACAGCACCCAGGTCGCCGCGGCTGCCAACAGGACGATGACGAGCGTCCATGGAACTGACGCCAGGAGCGGTCTGGCAGGATGCATGCGCGCCGAGAGCTGGAAGGCCACCGCCAGGCTCCCGAGCATGCCGATCAGCACGCAGCCCAACTGGATGACATAGACGGCGCCCGGCCGCATCCCGGTCAGCATCCACAGCGGTTCGCCGAGGATCTGGCGCCCTGTAAGGTCGATCGCGGCGCTCTGCCCGACCGGAATGACGGTCATGACACCGGTCAGGAGGTGAAAGCCGTAGTGCGCCGTCCAGATGCCGAGCCCAAGCGGCACGAGCGCAAAGGCATATCGCAGTGCGACGGTGCGCACCGTCTCGCTGCCGAGCGTTCCGGTCAGGCCCGACACCACTCCAGCAGCGCCGAGCATTGCGAGTGGCAGCACGACCAGACCGGCGGCGAAGACCGCCGCGAGGACTGCCGTTTCCGAGCGAGTGCCGAGCGCGCTGGCGATCCAGGTCTCGACGAGGTGCGCTGGCGCCGTCATGGCGAACGCGTTGATCACGGCGCCGAAGACGAAAAGCAGACAGAGGAGCGCGAAATCCGGTCGCTGACTCAATCGACCAATGCCAGACCGCCGGGCGGTTTCCACCAGCTCCTCACCGGGAACCCGGGTGGCCAACGCGATGTTGTCGTGCGGACAGGCACGCACGCAGTCCAGGCAGAGGGTGCAATCGAGGTTGCCGATCTTGGCAGGCAGAAAGAGATTGAGCTCGCAGCCGCGCTGGAGAACGGCGCGGCCGGCGCGCCCTCGCACGCTCGCGAGCGGGATCGTCAGCGGCGGCGGTGCGAGGCGCCCTCTGATGCAGTCGACGGTCCGGCAGCTGCGGCAGGTGTCGGCGTTGCGAATGCGCAGCTCGGTCGGTGAGAGCGTTGCGGAGAGAAAGTTGAACTGGCCGATCGGGCAGATGTACTTGCAGAAGCTCGCCCCGGCGAACAGCACGTCGACGACGAGGGCGGCGGCGAAGTACGCGAGCACGAGCCACGCCGTGGCGCGCGGAAGGCTCCAGAGGTCGAAGCGCTCGTAGGCGAACAGCACTGCCGCGAACAACACGATCGCCGGCCACTTGCGGCGGAGCGCACGCGGCCATCGCCATCCAGGGTGGGCGACGCGGCGAGCGGCATCGCGCACGAGCATCATCGGGCAGGCGGCGCAGAACAGGTTGCCGATCGCGAGGAGCGCGATCACGAGCAGGCCTCGATAGTGCACCCACGTCAGAACCGTCGCCAGGTTTCGCGGCGCGATCTGCGGTCCGAAGAGCCCATGCGCCACCAGTACGACAGCGGCGCCCAGAAGTGGCAGCTGCAGGAACAGCCGTGCCCGCTGGTGCCGCGCGAGTGGGCCGATCACAGGCCAACGCAGCAGGTCGGTCATTGCGTCACCGGACGACGACCCCGGCTGACGTGCGCGTGATGACGGTGCCGTCGGCGAGCGTTCCCGACGCGACGAGTGTCCAGTTTCCGGCCATCGTAAGCTCGAGGCTTGCCGTGTAGACGCCGTCGGGCTGCTCGCGTGTCTCGACCAGTACCGGCGCCATCCCGGGATGGGACATGTGAGCTTCGACGCGCAGACGCGCGCCGCGAACCGCGTGGCCGGCGGCGTCGCGCAGAATGAGTTGCAGACGAGCCTGCTCGTGACTCTCCGGCGAGGTCGGATCGAGGTGCCAGGACGCCGCGACGGTCACGTCGGACGGCTCCCGCTCGCAACCGGCAGTGCTACAGGCGAGCAGGAGAGCGATCGCGGCACCACGGATCAGCGCCTGCGTTGCCGAGCGGTCGTAGGACATCACCCAGGGACGGCCCGCGCGGCGAGCCGGGACGTTGCGGTCAGCTCATCGGAAATCGGGGCTCGGCGACGGGCGTCCTCGAGAATGGTACTACGGTGCCCGGATGGGATCGCGCCGGGTGGGACGCGCGTCTCAAAGCTTTGAGGGCGGAGCAGTATAATTCGCTCTTTCGCCGCTCTCACACGGCCTGTCCAGCACAAACCACCAGCCGCGGCGCCGGTATTGCGTGTGCGTCCGTCCGAAGAAGGGCGACGCCTCTTATCTACGACGAGGAAGACGATGAATGTGACATTGACGAGTGGGCCGCTTCCGATTGGCGCGACCGCGCCCGACTTCGAGGCGACGAGCACTGAAGGCCCAATCAAGTTTCACGAGTGGCTGGGCGACTCATGGGGCGTCCTGTTCTCACATCCGAAAGACTTCACGCCGGTCTGCACGACGGAGCTCGGGCACATGGCGAGCATCAAGTCGGACTTCGATCGCCGGAACGTCAAGATCCTGGCCATCAGCGTCGATCCGCTCGACAGCCACAAAGGCTGGTCGAAGGACATCGAGGAAGCCACCGGCACGGCGCCGAACTATCCGATGATCGCCGATTCGGAGCTGCGGATTTCGAAGCTGTACGGGATGCTCCCGGCCGATGCCGGCGAGACGTCTTCGGGCCGGACCGCCGCCGACAACCAGACGGTCAGAAACGTCTACGTCATCGGGCCCGACAAGAAGATCAAGCTGCTCATCTCTTACCCGATGAGCACCGGCCGCAACTTCGACGAGGTCCTGCGAGTGATCGACTCGCTCCAGCTGACCGCGAAGCACAAGGTCGCGACACCGGCGAACTGGAAGGACGGCGATCAGGTCATCATCCTGCCGGCCGTATCGGACGCCGAGGCGAAGGAGAAATATCCGCAGGGATGGAAGGCGCCGAAGCCGTATCTGCGGTATGTGCCGCAGCCAAAATAACTTGAGTTCCGGGTTCCGAGTTCCAGGTTCCAGGTTCGCCGGTTCAGGTTCCTGGTTCAGGGTTCTCGGTTCCAGGTTCTCGGTTCCAGGTTCTTGGTTCTTGGTTCCAGGTTCTCGGTTCCAGTTCTCGGTTCCAGGTTCTTGGTTCCAGGTTCTCGGTTCCAAGTTCTCGGTTCCAAGTTCTCGGTTCAGGGTTCCGAAAAACGAAAGGCCGGCTGCTGCCGGCCTTTCGTGTCTTACGGGAGCGTCAGCGACGACTCCCCGGGGTGTTTGCCATAAGATGCACCTCCCGGCCGCGACCGTTTACCGCTTTGCCTCGCTGGCGAGGCTCGGCGTGCTGGTGCCCTCCGAAGCTCAGGAGGACGTGATCGCTAGAAGCCTTTTTTTGGCGTCGCTTCACGCGCGACGGTAATGCCACGATAACACACGGCCGCGGAGGCGGGACTCGTGGAAAAAACTGCTTCGCGCCGCATACCGGCGCGAAGCAGTCGGGCGCTGGGGGAGAGCCATCCGCTGCCCAGGCAGGTGGCGAGTCAGGAGCTACCGCGATATGGCGATCAGCGCTGACTGCGGGTTCCTCTCGCAACTCGTGTTCCATCGGACGGCCTGCTCCTGGCGAAGAGTTGAGGCGCGTTCCCAGTTACGGTCGCGCCCAAATGCGAACTTTGTTCGCCTTTGGATCCAACCCGTTGGTTCCGGACGCCAGTGGGAACCATGGGGGAACGCTTTTCGTCGGTATCTCACGCATCCGGCCGACGAAGGAGGCTTGAATGTTCCGACTGTTCTTCCGCCTCGTGCTGCTCGTCGTCATCCTCGGCGTCGTCGCAGCCTGGTATTACGGATACCGCTGGGGTGGCGGCAACTCGGGCCGAGGAGCTGACACCGAGGCCAGCGGGCCGTCCTTCGACGCCGAGGCCCGGAAGGCCGGGGCGGAGATAGCCGGAAGAGTCGCCAAGGGCGCCAATCTCGCGGAAAAGGCGCTGCAGGAAGCCAAGCTGACGGGAAAAATCAAGTCGAAGATGGCTCTCGACGACACGATTGACGCCAGCCGAATCAACGTGGACACCTCCGGAACGGTCGTGACGCTCAGTGGATTCGCGACCACCGGCGCGCACCGCCAGCGCGCCCTGCAGCTGGCGCGGGAAACCGATGGCGTGACCAAGGTCGTGGACAAAATCGAAATCAAGGGCCGCTGACGAACAAATCCTCTCGATCCACGTATAGGCTGGTGTCCCCCCCACGTTCACAAGGAGAGTCCAGATGAGGCTTGGAGCGCTCGTCGTCGGGCTGTTGCTGTTCGCGGCTATGCCGGCTGTGGCCGCGGATGTCGATGGCAAATGGTCCGGAAACATTTCCACGCCGAACGGCGACGTTCAGGTCGGCTTCACGTTCAAGTCCGACGGAGCCTCGTTGACCGGCACCACGACCGGGATCGACGGGATGGATGTCCCGATCAAGGACGGAAAGGTGGATGGCAGCAATATCTCGTTCGTAGTCTCGCTCGACTTTGGCGGTATGCCGTTCGACCTCTCGTACAAAGGGGTGGTGTCCCCGGCGGAAATCAAGCTGACCGCCGATTTCATGGGCATGCCGTTCGAGTTCGTCGTGAAGAAGGCCAAATAACCGAGCCCCAGCCGCTTCGAACCGGCCGGCGGACGCGGCACGAGTGCTACGCTAGTAAGTGCCTTGAAGCGTTCACTCGTGCCTGAGCTGTCCACGGCCCGATCATCCCTGCGGTTCACGCCGATGGCAGCGCTGTTGGCGGGGGCCGTGGCGGTGATGCTGTGTGCGACGCTCGGCGCGCAACGTCGCGACGGCAGCCAGCGTCGCGACGCCTTTGTCGAGAGGCGGGACCACCCGGCGATCCAATACCCCACAGCGGCGGTCTCGGATCCGGTCGCCCGCCTGAACGCCAGCCTTCGCGACGGGAAAGCCACGCTTGCCTATGACTCCAGGGCCGGCTATCTGACCTCGGTTCTGCAGCGCCTCAACATCCCAATCGAGTCGCAGGCGCTCGTGTTTTCGCCCACGAGTTTCCAATCCGATCTCATCAACATGCGCAACCCGCGCGCGGTGTTCTTCACCGACACGGTTGCCGTCGGCTGGGTTCGAGGTGGGTCGGTGCTGGAAGTCGCGGCGCTCGACCCGCGTCAGGGTGTGATCTTCTACGGGCTCGACCAGAAGAACGCGTCCACCCCACAGTTCACCCGCAACGACCAGTGCCTCGCCTGTCACCTGTCGTGGGACACCCTCGGCGTGCCCGGCTTGATGACCACCAGCATGTATCCGCTGCCTGACGATCCGAATGCCTACGCGAACGGCTTCACGACCGTGCAGGGCAGTCCGCTCGAGCAGCGATGGGGCGGCTGGTGGGTGACCGGTGCCACAGGCGGCGCGCGGCACATGGGGAACGTACCGGTGATGCCGGCCGACGCGCGGAAGAAGCCGAACGTGCCGGCGGGGGACTTGAAGTCGCTCGATGGCATCTTCGATCTGACGGGGTATCCAACACCGTACAGCGATGTCGTCGCCCAGCTCGTGCTCGCGCATCAGACGCGAATGACCAACCTGATTACCCGGGTGGGTTGGGAAGCGCGCCTGGCAACCGCCGTTCCAAGTGCAGACGCGTCGGCACGTGTGCAGGAGGCTGCCGCAGACCTGGTCGACTACATGCTCTTCGTGGACGAGGCGCCGCTGGCTCGCCCCGTCAGCGGCACGTCCGGGTTCGCCGAGCAGTTCGCCAGAACCGGTCCGCGCGACAGCAAAGGGAGGTCGTTGCGTGACCTGGATCTCCAGCGGCGGCTGTTTCGATACCCGTGCAGCTACATGATTTACACCGAGGCGTTCGACGCGCTGCCGCAGAACGCCCGCGACGCTGTGTACGCGCGTTTGATTCACGTGCTCGCCGGTCGCGACACAGCTCCCCGCTACAAGGTGCTCTCCCAGGCCGATCGCCGCGCCGTGATTGAAATCCTCCGTGAGACCAAGAAGGGGCTGCCAGCCGGGTTTGTCTCGCTCTGAACCTTGCTCCTTCCGTGCGCGCCGCGCCTCCTGCTAAAGTTACCCTGCTGCATGGCACACCGCCGGTCCACGCTTCCTGAGAACGGGCACCCGCTCGCGCGGCTGTGCCTGGTGCTCGTGGCCGCCGGTTGGCTCGCGTCGCTCGCCCCACCCGCCATCGACGCGCAGGTTCAGCACCCCTGGCTCAACCCGTATCGCCGGGACGCGACCCGTTTGATCAAGGCGGCGACGTCCGACGATTTTGCCTGGCGCCGGCTGGCGGAGCTCACTGACACGTTCGGAGCACGACTGAGCGGTTCGGAGCATCTCGCCGGTGCGATTGGCTGGGCGGCGGCGCAGATGAAAGCGGACGGTCTCGAGAACGTCCGGACGGAGCCGGTCATGGTGCCCCGTTGGATACGGGGACGGGAGAGCGCTGAAATCGTCGACACGCTGAGACACCCGGTTGCCATTCTCGGTCTCGGCGGAACGGTGGCAACACCGCCGGGAGGCCTCGAGGCGGAAGTGCTGTCAGTGGGCAGCTTCGACGAGCTCGCTACGAGGAGCGCCGAGGCGCGCGGTCGCATCGTGCTCTTCAACGTCCCGTTTACCAACTATTCCGACACGGTCACATACCGTACCGGCGGCGCCCGCGCAGCCGCCCAGTACGGTGCTGTTGCCGCATTGGTCCGCGCAGTGGGACCAATCGGCCTGCGTACGGCCCACACGGGCAGCGTGCAATACGCTCCAGGGACGACCGGGATACCGGCCGCCTCGATTGCCGCCGAAGACGCGAACCGGATCGCGCGGCTCGGCGCCGGCGGCAGGCGTGTTCGTCTACGGATCCTGATGGAGGGGCGGTTCGAGCCGGACGTCGAGTCTGCCAACGTCGTCGCCGAGCTTCGCGGGCGGGAGAGGCCCGACGAGATCGTCCTGCTCGGCGGGCACATCGATTCGTGGGACGTCGGCACCGGCGCCTCCGACGATGGCGTCGGTTGCATCGTGACGTGGGAGGCGTTGCGGCTCATGAAGTCGCTGGGCATCCGGCCACGGCGGACGCTGCGGCTCGTCCTCTGGACGAATGAGGAGAACGGCTTCAGCGGCGCCAACGCCTACCTGACGCGCTATGCGTCGACCGCCGACCGTCATGTGTTCGCGCTCGAGTCCGACTCGGGTGTGTTCGCGCCGGCGACGATCGGGTTCTCCGGCGACGCGGCGGCACGGGCGACGGTCACGCAGATTGCGACGCTGCTGGCGCCTCTCGGCGTAGGCGGTGTGGGTCCGAGCGGCGGCGGCGCCGACATCGGTCCGATCGCCGAGGCCGGGAGGGTGCCGACGATGGCCTATCTGGGAGACGCCAGCAGGTACTTCGTCATCCACCACACTGCGGCCGATACGATCGAGCGCATCGCTCCTGAGGAAGTCTCGAAGGCGGCCGCAACGATCGCCGTGATGAGCTACGTGATCGCCGAGATGCCCGAGCGTCTTCCACGCTAAACCCAGAGCTCACTTGTGTTGAGGATGCGAATCCCGGTTCCGGCGACCGGACCGCGCTGCGAGGGCGTCGAGGGCCGCTGGACGCGAGCTCCGTGAGCTCGCTGATCCCCACAGCCTTCTCGCGCGGTCAGGCGA
>DASUGH010000049.1:0-2824 GCA_036274155.1 Vicinamibacterales bacterium
ATGACGTCGGGACCGGTCACGAACATGTAGCTGGTGTCGCGCACCATCACCGTGAAATCGGTAATGGCCGGCGAGTACACGGCGCCGCCGGCGCACGGGCCCATGATGGCGGAGATCTGCGGAACCACTCCCGAGGCCAGAGTGTTGCGGAGAAAGATGTCGGCGTACCCGCCGAGGGAGACGACGCCCTCCTGAATGCGCGCGCCGCCCGAGTCATTGAGCCCGATGATCGGTGCGCCCATCTTCACCGCCAGGTCCATGACCTTGACGATCTTGGCGGCGTTCGTCTCCGAGAGCGACCCGCCGAAGACGGTGAAATCCTGCGCGAACGCGAAGGTGAGGCGGCCGTTGACCCGGCCGAAGCCGCAGACGACACCGTCGCCGGGAATCACCTGATCGGCCATGCCGAAATCACGGCAGCGGTGGGTGACGAACTCGTCGAGCTCCTCGAAGGTGCCGGCGTCGAACAGCAGATCGATGCGCTCACGCGCGGTGAGCTTGCCTGCCTCGCGCTGGCGGCGCAGCCGATCCTCGCCGCCGCCGAGCTCGGCGCGCCGGCGCAGGTCGGCGAGAGTGGCTTTCGGATCCATTCAGCGCGCGCGTCGTCTGCAGGGCGGCTCAGCGAGCCGCGGTCGCCTGCGCCTTCTCCCAGTCCTTCAGGAACTTCTCGAGCCCGATATCGGTGAGCGGATGCTTGAAGCTCTGCTCGATGACCGCCGGCGGCACGGTCACGACGTCCGCGCCCATGCGGGCGGCTTCGATGATGTGAATGGGGTTGCGGACGCTGGCCACCAGAACTTCCGTCGCGTACTCGGTGTTGTCGAAAATGTCCACGATCTCGCGAACCAGATTCATCCCCGTGGCGCCGATGTCGTCGAGCCGCCCCACGAACGGACTCACGTAGCTGGCACCCGCCTTCGCCGCCAGCCAGGCCTGCGCGGCCGAGAAGATGAGCGTGACGTTGACATGCTTGCCTTCAGACGACAGCGCGCGGCACGCCTTGACGCCATCTTTCGTGAAGGGCACCTTGACCACGATGTGTTCGTCGATCGCGGCCAGGTCACGGCCTTCCTTGATCATGCCCGCGGTATCGGTGGCCACCACCTCGGCGCTCACCGGCCCCTTCACGGTCTGGCAGATCTGCTTGAGGATCTGCCGGTAGTCGCCGCCCTCCTTGGCCATCAGCGACGGATTCGTGGTGACGCCGTCGAGAATGCCGAGCGCGGCCAGCGCCTCGATCTCTTTCAGGTTGCCGGTGTCGACGAACAGTTTCATGGGGTTCACCTGGCTGTAATAGTCGTGTCTGCCGGATCGCTCATGTTCGGAAGCGGAATCCGCGTGTCGACCGCGTGTACCACGTATATATACATCCGTCCGGACACAAGTTCTTTGCTGGAATCGGTGAACGAGGTCTTCGTGATCGGCTCGGGCGTGAGCCTCAGCAGTGTGTCACCGCCCAGCTCCCTGCGCAAGACGATGTAGCCGCCGAGATCCTCCTCGCCGTTGGGCTCCCATCGCAGCGTAATCGCGCCGCCTTCCTCCGTTGCGCTCAGACCGGTGACGGCCGCGGGCGGGTCAAGGTCGACCGGCACCTTGCACACGGTCTCGGACGGTTCGCTCTCCACCTGCTGAGCGCCGGTGCCGCGTACCGCACGTACCTGATAGCACCTGAGACGATCATCGAATGGCACATCATCCAGGAAGCTCAGCTCTGGGATCGGCTTCGGGTTGATCGGCGTCTCGGGCCTTGCCTCCCACGACGATGCCTCCGGCGGCCGGCGCTGCAGCGCGAGCGGATCGGGAGCCACCTCGCGGTAGACGTTGTAAAGCGTCGGTCCGGTGGCCGGTGAGGTCGAAGTCGAAGGCTTCGCTGTCGCCTGCGGTGCCACGGCGACCTGCGGCTTGCTGAGCGGAACCTCCGGAGGAAGCGGCCGATCGAGAAACCAGCCGATGAGTCCTCCCGACGGCTCCCACGTCAGCTCGATCGCGTGGCCCTTCATCTCCGCCCTCGGCGCAGGCACCTTGCCGGGGACGAACATCAGCGGAACCTCGATGACGGTGCTCGGCGGCCCGGACCGTCGTCGATCGCGGCTGAACGGCACCGCGATGTAATAGCGGCGGAGCAGCTGAGGTGCCTGAGATGTCTCCGGTTCCGGAATCGCAGCGGGCTGACGGCCGCCGCGTGGCGTTTTGGGCGCCGGCAACACCGTGGGCGCGAGCTTCTCGGGCGTCAGCGGGTCCAGGATCGTGACGGACTGGCCCTGCAACGCGCCGGTCTTTGGATCTGGAACAACGGTGCCGCTCCGATCCGGGGGATCGGCGGCTGGCGCAACCGGAATCGTAGCGACCAGCGTTTCGGCAACGAGCGGAAACCCCAGGCCCGGAGAAGGAGCGGCGTCCGCCGTCACCGCATAGATCTCGATCGTGGCAACTGACGCGGGCGTTGCGCCGTCAACGTCAGCGGTCGGCACCGAGACGGTGACATAGACGCCGTCGCCGACACGGCGGGCTTCTGTGACTTCCGCTGCGGCTGGAATGCGGACGAACGGGAGAAGCGGCGGGCCCTTTTTGCCGCACGCGATCGTCGCAAGGAGGAGGATTGCGACGAGGAGCGTGCGGGATAAACCCCACATCCCAAACCCCAAAACCCAAAACCCAAAGTACCCGGGTTCTACTGCTTGGGACTTGGGATTTGGAATTTGGGATTTGGGATCTCTCATTCCGCTAGGACGCGCTGACCTGCTCCCGCATGTCGTCAACCGGCATTCCACCCGGGCCGCGGCGGCCGACTTCCGGCGACTTGAAGCGGCGGACGTCGATGTTG
>DASUGH010000050.1:0-14582 GCA_036274155.1 Vicinamibacterales bacterium
CTCGCCTGACCGCGCGAGAAGGCTGTGGGGATCAGCGAGCTCACGGAGCTCGCGTCCAGCGGCCCTCGACGCCCTCGCAGCGCGGTCCGGTCGCCGGAACCGGGATTCGCATCCTCAACACAAGTGAGCTCTGGGTTTAGATCGTTCGAATCCATGCCCCTCGAACCCATCCACGACGCGACCGATCCTCGAGTGGCCGACTACAGGAACGTCCCCGATCCCGAGCTCGTGGAGCGCAGCGGCGTCTTCATCGCCGAAGGCCGTCTCGTCGTCCGGCGCCTGCTGACCGGCAGCCGTTTCCGGACGCGCTCGGTGATGGTGACCAGTGCAGCGCTCGCGTCGATTCGGGACGTGCTCGAAGCGCGCTGTGATGTGCCCGCCTACGTGGTGCCGCAGGCGCTGATGAACGAGGTGACCGGGTTCAATATCCATCGGGGCTGTCTGGCGATTGGCGTACGACTGCCGGACACGCCGTGGACCAGCATCACGGAACGAGCGCGCCTCGTCGTCGTCCTCGAGCGCGTGGGGAACGCTGACAACATCGGCTCGATCTTTCGTCATGCGGCGGCGTTCGCTGCCGATGCCGTCCTCCTTGGACCGGCGTCGGCGGACCCGCTCTATCGCAAGGCCATCCGCACGTCCATGGGGGCCGCCCTCTCTGTTCCGTTCGCCAGCGCGCACCCGTGGCCCGACGTGCTCGGCTCGTTGCGCGCACTCGGGTTCACCGTCCTCGCCCTGACTCCTCACCGGTCGGCGGCCGTCCTCGCGGATGCCGCGCAACAGCTCCACATGCAACGCGTCGCGGTGCTCCTCGGACACGAAGGCGATGGGCTGACGCCGGAGGCGCTCGCACACAGCACGACTCGCGTCCGTATCCCGATGGCCGCCGGCGTCGACTCGGTCAACGTGGCCACGGCAGCCGCTATCGCCCTCTACGAGCTCACGCGAGGAACCGAACGGTGAAGCCGCAAGCCTCTCAGAACGACCCGAACGACCCGAACGACCCGAACGACCCGAACGATCCGAACGATCCGAACGATCCGAACGATCCGAACGATCCGAACGATCCGAACGATCCGGATCCGAACGACCAGTTCGACGTCATCGGCACCGGCGAAAACTCAATCGACTATGTCTACCGCGTCGCGGAGTTCCCGGGCCGTGATCGATCGTCGAAGGTGGAGATCGCCGAGCACGTCGTGTCGCCGGGCGGACAGGTCGCCACGGCGTTGTGTACCTGTGCCGCGCTCGGACTTCGCTGCTGCTACGTCGGCGCCTTCGGGAACGACGACAAGGGCGTGACGATCCGGGAGGCGCTGCGCCAGCGTGGCGTCGATCTGCGCTATGCGGCCACCCGGCCGGCAACGAGCCGTTACGCGGTGATCCTCGTGGAGGAAGGCACCGGCGACCGAGCGGTGCTCTGGCATCGCGATTCATCGCTCGCGCTGCGGCCGGACGAGCTGCGGCGTGACGTGATCTCGAGGGCGCGGCTGCTGCACGTCGATGGCGTCGACGAGGACGTGGCCATCGCCGCCGCGTCGATCGCTCGCAGCCTGGGCATTGCGGTCACGAGCGACGTCGACCGGATCGCCGGCCGCACGCGAGAGCTGATCGCGGCCGTGACCGTGCCAATCTTCGCCGAGGGGGTTCCCGAGGCGCTGACGGGCGAGCCGGATCTCGAACGCGCGCTCAGAGCTCTTCGCCAGCATCACCCCGGCTGGCTGTGCGCCACCCGCGGGGCGCGGGGCGCGGTGCTGCTGGCCGGCCAGACGCTGCACGAGGTCGCCGGCCATCAGGTGGCAGCCGTTGACACGACCGGCGCCGGCGACGTGTTCCGCGGCGCGTTCATCGTCGCGATGCTGCGCGGCGAGGCGCCGGCCAACGTCCTGCGGTTCGCGAACGCAGCCGCCGCCGTCAGCTGCACGCGTCTTGGCGCGATCGCTGGCGTGCCGACGAGGGAGGAGGTGGAGGCCTTGTTGTCGGGCTCCGGGCCTGCGGCTCCAGGCTCCGGGCCTTTGTCGTAGCGGCTACCTGCCTGGACCTGGAATGGTGATCTTCGTGTGCTTCGCGTGTGCCGGAGGCCTTCGTGGTCTCCACACTGGAGTGGCCGCTCTAAACCGGCTCTAAACCCAGAGCTCACTTGTGTTGAGGATGCGAATCCCGGTTCCGGCGACCGGACCGCGCTGCGAGGGCGTCGAGGGCCGCTGGACGCAAGCTCCGTGAGCTCGCTGATCCCCACAGCCTTCTCGCGCGGTCAGGCGAGTCTGGTCGGTCGTCTCCACAGGGATTCGCATCCTCAACACACGTGAGCTCTGGGTCTAAGCCTTCTTCAGCATCACGAAACCGAGCGGCGGCACGATCAGCGTGAGGGAATGTCCGTGGCCATGTGCGGGCACGCCGGCCGACGCCACGCCACCACCGTTCCCCATGTTGCTGCCGCCATAGACGGCGGCGTCGCTGTTGAGGAGCTCATGGTACCAGCCGGCTTCCGGCACGCCGACCCTGTACGACGGCCGCGGCACCGGGGTGAAGTTGGCGATCATGACCGTGACGTCGCCGGCGTTGCGCGAGCGGCGGATGAACGAGATGACGCTGTTCTCGTTGTCGTTGCAGTCGATCCAGGAGAAGCCGGCACCTTCGAAGTCGAGATCGTGCAGCGACGGCTCCCGCTGGTACACCTCGTTCAGATCGCGCACCCAGCGCTGCAGTCCGCGGTGCAGCGGCTCGTCGAGGAGATGCCAGTCGAGGCTCGCGTCGTAGTTCCACTCGCGCCACTGGCCAAGCTCGCACCCCATGAACAGCAGCTTCTTTCCTGGATGGCCGTACATGTAGCCATAGAGGGCGCGCAGGTTCGCGTGCTTCTGCCAGAGGTCGCCCGGCATCTTGTCGAGCATCGCGCGCTTGCCGTGCACAACCTCGTCGTGTGAGAACGGCAGCACGAAGTTCTCGGTGAAGGCATAGAGCATCGAGAAGGTGATCTCGTTGTGATGCCAGCGCCGGTGGACCGGATCCTGGCGCACGTACTCGAGCATGTCGTGCATCCAGCCCATGTTCCACTTGAAGGTGAACCCGAGCCCGCCCACGTAGGTCGGTCTGCTGACCGCCGGCCACGATGTCGACTCCTCGGCCACGGTAATCGTGCCCGGTGCGCGCCCGTGCGTGAGCGTGTTGAGCTGCTGGATGAACGACACGGCCTCCAGGTTCTCGCGCCCGCCGTACTCGTTCGGAATCCACTGCCCGTGCGGCCGCGAGTAGTCGAGGTACAGCATCGAGGCCACTGCGTCCACGCGCAGGCCGTCGACGTGAAACTCCTCCAGCCAGTAGAGCGCGCTGCTGAAGAGGAACGTCCGCACCTCGTTGCGCCCGTAGTTGAAGATCAGCGTGCCCCAGTCGAGATGCTCGCCCTTGCGCGGGTCGGCGTGCTCGTAGAGGGCCGTCCCGTCGAACCACGCCAGCCCGTGCTGATCCTTTGGAAAGTGTCCCGGAACCCAGTCGAGGATGAGCCCAATCCCCTGGCGATGGCAGGCGTCGACGAAGTAGCGGAAATCGTCGGGCGAGCCGAAGCGGCTCGTCGGCGCGAAGAAGCCGATGACCTGATAGCCCCACGATCCGGAGAAGGGGTGCTCCATCACCGGCAGCAGCTCCAGGTGCGTGAAGCCCATCTCCACCACATACGGCACGAGCGTGTCGGCCAGCTCGCGGTAGGTGAGATAGCGGCCGCCCTCCTCGGGAACACGCCGCCACGACTCGAGGTGGACCTCGTAGATCGCCATCGGCCGGTGGTGCCAGCCGCCGAGCGATGGACGATCGCTCATCCACGCTTCGTCGTCCCAGCGATAGGCTCCGCCCGACCAGATCACCGAGGCGGTGTTCGGCGGCACCTCGAAGCGCTGTGCGTAGGGGTCGGCCTTGTTGACGAGCGCTCCGGCCGCCGTGCGGACCTCGTACTTGTAGCAGGCGCCGTCCGGCAGATCGGGGATGAACAGCTCCCACACGCCCGACGGCACGAGCTTGCGCATCGGATGCACGCGCCCGTCCCAGCCGTTGAAGTCGCCGATGACGCTGACGCGCTGCGCGTTGGGCGCCCAGACGGCGAAGTGCACACCGGTGACCGACCCGATCGTGATCCGGTGCGAGCCGAGCTTCTCCCACGCACGGTAGTGGGTTCCTTCGCTGAAGAGGTGCAAATCGAAATCGGCCAGTACCTGCCCGAACTGGTACGGGTCGATCAGATCGCGCAGGCTGCTCCCCTCGCGCACACGCAGCCGGTAGGCGAAGTCGTGCAGCTCGGCTTCGCCCAGCGGAACCGTCACCTCGAACAATCCGTTCGCCCGTGCGCGCATCGGACGGGCCGGTGCATCCGGCGTCAGGAGATCGACGGCGGTTGCCGCCGGCTGAACGGTTCGAATCACGACGGCCGGGCGGCCCTCGAGCGTGGTGACGTGCCGCCCGAGCACGGCGAACGGGTCGCTGCTCGTTCCGGCGGCCACGGCTTTCACACTCGGATCGTCATTCGTGTGCACTGCGCCGCCCATGACCGCGATTCTACCGCTTCCGGATGGTATGCTCTGGTCATCACCTCTTCCCGACAGCACGTCGCGCAGCACGCGGGCCTCGAAGGGCGCACGACGCCAGGGCCAGGCGGCGCGCGCAGCTGAGACATCGACTCTGCGCGATGCCGGTTCCCGCGGCCCGCTCCGCACGAGACCAGGCAATGGCGCACACAAGGAGCCAACGTTGGCTGTCTACGCCGAATTCAACACCAGCGAGGGCAATTTCACGGTCCGCCTCTACGATCAGGAGGCGCCGCGTACGGTCGAGAACTTCGTGGGCCTGGCCGAGGGCACGAAGGAGTGGACCGACCCGCGCACCAACAAGAAAGTCACCCAGCCGTATTACGACGGCGTGATCTTTCACCGGGTCATCGACGGCTTCATGATCCAGGGCGGCGATCCGCTGGGCCAGGGAATCGGCGGCCCCGGCTATACCTTTGCCGACGAGTTCCACCCGTCGCTGCGGCACGACAAGGCCGGAATCCTCTCCATGGCGAACCGCGGCCCGAACACCAACGGCGGGCAGTTCTTCATCACACTCGGACCGACTCCACACCTCGACGATCGCCACTCGGTGTTCGGCGAGGTCTCGGCCGGGATGGATGTCGTCCGGAAGATCGGCGGTACGAAGACCGGCGATCGCGACCGTCCGGTCAGGGACGTCGTCATCCAGTCGGTCAAGATCGTCAGAAAATAGCCGGGCACCGGTGGTCCGGCTGAAGCCGGACCCTGCGAGCGGCAGGGTCCGCCTTCAGGCGGACCGGACCCTGCGCCGACGCGGCCTGGCCCCGCATCACCCGTTCGTAGCTAGAATCATCACGGCGCGACCACCGTGACAGAACACTCATCGCCTCCGGCCTCAGCCGCATCGGACGAGCGCAAGGTCGCATCGCTCATGCCGCTCGTCTACGACGAGCTCCGGCGCATCGCCGGCAGATATATCCGCGGCGAGCGCCCGGGACAGACGCTGCAGGCCACGGCGCTCGTCAACGAGGCGTTCCTGCGGCTCGCCGCCGAGCGTCCACGCGAGTTCCAGAATCGCACGCACTTCGTCGCGATCGCGGCGCTTTCGATGCGGCAGATCCTGGTGCAGCGGGCCCGCGCCCGGCACGCGATCAAGCGTGGCGGAGCCCCGGAGCGCGTGACGCTCGACGACAATCTTCCTCACCAGGCCGTCGAAGCCGTCTTCCACGACGCCAACGCCTTTGGGGCCGCGCGCGATATCGAGCTCATTGCCCTTGACGAAGCGCTCACGCGCCTGTCCGAAATGGATCCCGATCTCGTGCGGATCGTCGAGCTCCGCTACTTCGGCGGCCTCACGGTCGAAGAGACCGCCGAAGCGGTCGGCGTATCACCCGCCACCGTCAAGCGCCAGTGGGCGGTGGCGCGCGCGTGGCTCAAACGCTCGCTCATGGGCGCCACGCCCGCTGCGCAGGATGTCCGTGAAAGGTGAGCGCTGGGACCGCGTGAAGGAGCTGTTCGGCCAGGCGCTCGAGCAGCCGCCGGCGAGCCGGCGCGCATGGCTGGCGCGCATGTGTGCCGGCGACTACGACGTCGGCAGCCAGGCCGAGGCGCTCCTCGATGCCTACGACGCCGATCCTGACTTCCTCGAAGGGTCCGCAGAATTCGATCCCGCAGACCTGGCTGACGCGCTCGGCGTTCCAGCCGCATCGGGCACGCTCGCTCCAGGCACGATCCTCGGCGACGGTCAGTATCAGATCATCGGCGAGCTCGGACGCGGTGGCATGGGCGTCGTCTACGTCGCTCAGGACCTGCGCCTGCCGCGGCGGGTGGCGTTGAAGTCGCTTCCCGAAGCGGCCCGCCGCGATCCGGTTCGTCTCGAACGGCTGCGCCGCGAGGCCTGGGCCGCCGCCAGAATCAGTCACCCCGCCGTTGCAACCGTCTACGCGTTCGAGGAGCTCGGCGATCAGCCGTTCATCGTGTCCGAGTACGTGCGGGGCCGGACGCTGCGCAGTGAAATCGAGCGCGGGCCGCTCGCACCCGACCGCGCGATCGGGATCGCCATCGCGATCGCCGGTGCGCTGTCGGCAGCGCACGAGCAGGATGTCGTGCACCGCGATCTCAAGCCCGAGAACGTGCTGATCACCGACAGCGGCAGCGTCAAGGTGGTCGACTTCGGCATTGCGCAGCTGGCGCAGGATTCCGCACCGGCGTTGACCAAGGTCGGCACTCTCCTCGGCACACCGGCGTACATGGCTCCCGAGCAGATCGACGGCGGCGGCGTCGACGGCCGCGCCGACCTGTATTCCCTGGGCATCGTGCTGTCCGAGATGCTCACCGGACGCCATCCCCTCAGGACGCGCACCACGCCGTTCAGTGCGCGCTCGTCCGACCCTGTGACGGCCGACACGGCTCCCGCCCCGCTCCCCGGACCGCTCGCCGTCATCGTCAAGCGATGCCTGCAGCTGCTGCCGGCGGAACGCTACGGCTCGGCGCGCGAGCTGTTGCGCGATCTCGAGCAGGCTTCGCGCGCCAGCGTTCCCGTCGAACGGCACGATCGCGCCTCGGCGATCTGGTGGTGGGAGTTTCACCAGGTGGCGACCGCGGTCATCTACTGGATCACAGTCGTCGTCGCCTGGGACACGTGGCACCGGGTCAGGAGCGCCGGAGTCGAGCACGCCGGACTGCTTTTCGTGGTGATCCTGATCTCCGTCGTGGTGTCGGCCAACCTCCGGCTCAACCTCTGGTTCACCTCGCGCTTCTTTCCCACACAGCTGTCTCGCGTTCGTACACAAATGCGCTGGTGGATCCGCGCCGGAGACTGGGTGCTGGTGGCGTCGCTGGTGTCAGCCGGATTACTCGTCCTGTCGGCACAGGACGCCTCGAACCGCGCGGCGAATCAGCCGGTTTTGCTTCTGGCAGTCGTCCTGATGGGCATCGGAATCGGCGCGGCCGTGGCGTCTTCCCTCATCGAACCGGTCACCGCCAGAGCCGCATTCGACGAGAGCTGAACGCTTCCTTGAAGGTGGCACAGTTCATGGAGTAGGTCCTGTGCCCTCCCCGGGGAACGCGTTATGGCTCAGGTTACGACTGTTGCCGCGGAGCCGAGCGCCCCTGCCCCGCTCGACCTTGCGGTCACGGCACCTCGCAAGGGTGCGATTCTCGTCGTCGAGGACCGCGACGATGTGCGAGGCGGCATCGTCCAGCTCCTCGCTCTCTACGGATACACGGTGACCGGTGTCGGTACCGCCGAGCGCGCGCTCGCCTATCTCGAACACGCCGCCAGTCACCTCGCGCTGATACTTCTCGATCTGCGGCTGCCTGGCGTCAGCGGGACCGAGCTCCGGGCCCGTCAGCTCGCGGATCCTCAGTTGGCGATCGTCCCCACGGTCGTCGTCACGGCGTGCGAACCGGACCCGCAGTCGCGCGCCGAGCTCCAACCAGCAGCGTGGCTGGAGAAGCCATTCAGGGGCGACCAGCTCCTCGCCCTGGTGGAGAAGTACGTAATACCGAACTGAGGAAGCTACGAATCGACGGATGGACGGACTGGCGAAACCCGCCAGGCTGTCCGTCCGGCTCGTCGAAGCGATTCGAAATCCGTAACCAATCGGTCAGTCCCCGTCCATTTTCGTCAGACACCATTGCCGATGAACCGGGCTGTCCTCCGGGTAGCGGCGACGGAGCCTTGCCGGACCAGCCGTTGTCCGGCCGGCTGGAAGGCTGGCCGGTACTGTTCGAAATGAGCGATTGATGCGTTGTACCTTATAGGTTGGCGCTGCCCCGAGCTCGCGCGGGCAGCCGTCGCGAGTCGAAGGCGCGTTCGGCAAACCTGACCGAGGATTATGAACATCAGCGCTCGGGGGGCGGCTACAGCAATCGTGGTCCTCGCAGCAGTGGCTGCGGTGGCGGGACAGGCACCCTCCCGCGGCCAGCCGCGACCTCCAACCTTCCGCGCCGAGGTCCGCTACGTCGAGATCGACGCCGATGTCACCGATCCGCAGGGCCGCTTCGTCCGCGGCCTGACCAGGAACGACTTCCAGCTCTTCGAAGACGGCGTCCGTCAGGACCTCGTCTCGTTCCGCCTCGTCGATCTGCCGATCGAGGCGCCGCTGCCGCCGCTGGACTCGGCCCGCACTCCCCTCGAGCCAGACGTGACGACCAACACCGGCGAAGGGCGGATGTACGTATTCCTGCTCGACAAGCCCAATGGCGCCAGCAATATCGGCAACGACGCGCTCAACGCGCGCAACTGGGCACGCCAGTTCATCGACGGCTCCCTGCGCCCGAACGACATTGCGGCCGTCGTGCACGTGCAGGGCAACGTCAGCGACGGCCAGCCGTTCACGAGCAACAGGCGACTGCTCGAGGCGTCCGTCGAACGGCTCACGTTCGCCGGATCCGCAGTGGCCGGGGAGACCCCGGACGAGCGCATCCAGGCGATTCGTCATAGCTTTCAAGCGATCCAGGACATCTCGGAGCGTCTTGGCGCCGTCACCGGACGCCGGAAGGCCATCCTGTGGATCAACGGCAGTGTGCCGTTCGATCCATCCGAAATCTCGGGGGACGCGGCCAGGCAGGGCAGCGTGGCATTCATGCAGCGGGACGCCGTCCGCGCCGCCACCCGCAACAACGTTGCCCTCTACGCGATCGATCCCGCCGGGCTCACCACCAGCCAGGGCCTCGGCGAGCTGCAGCGGGCCGGCGCGCTGCGCGCCCTTGCCGAGGAGACCGGCGGCGAGGCGATCGTCGGCACCAACAACCCGCGACCGGGGATCGAACGCATCGTGGCGCGCAGCAGCACCTACTACCTGCTCGGTTACTACCCGTCGATGGATCACCGCGACGGCAAGTTCCACAACGTAAGCGTGAGAGTGAGCCGCCCGGGCCTCTCCGTGCGCGCCAAGAAGGGCTACTACGCGACGGCTGGAGGCTCTGCCGTCAGCGGCGCGCCGCGGTCACTGGCCGACGGCCTCTCGGCCGGCGGACGCGAGGCGCTGCGGAGCCCGGCGCCGGTGCGCGGGCTTGACGTCCAGCTGTTTGCCGCCGCGTTCAGGGGCACGAAGAACGCCGCGTCAGTCCTGGTCTCGGCACAGTTCGGCGGCCGCGCCCTGCGGCTGGGAGCGAACGATCAGGTCGAGGTCTCCTATCAGCCGATCGATCGGCAGGGCAAGCTGGGCAAAGGGTTCAGGAAAGTGTTCACGCTCAACCTGAAGCCCGACTCGCGAACGATTGCAGAGCAGTCCGGGCTGCGCTTCGTGGATCGGCTCGAGCTTCCGCCTGGCCGCCACGAGCTGCGCCTCGCCGCCAGCCAGCCAACGGGGTCGACAGGCTCGGTCGTCGCGCAGATCGAAGTTCCGGATTTCACGAAGGAGCCGCTGATGTTGAGCGGCGTCGTGATCGCTTCGCGGAACGCCGGCGTGCCGCAGCAGCTGCTCCTGAGCGAGCCGCGTGTCAGCAAGACGCTGCGCGTCGACCCCACTGCCGTGCGCCGCTTCACGCGTGATGACGAGCTCACCGCGTTTGCCGAGGCATACGTCAACGGATCCGGTTCTCCTGAGAACGTGGAAGTCAGCTATACGATCACGTCGGAATCCGGGGCCGTCCTCGTCACCGCGCCGGGCCGCACGGTTGACGACGGCGCTCCCGCCGACCCACGGCGAGCCGCTTACAGCGGTCGTCTGCCGCTGACTGTTCTCGCACCGGGCAATTACGTCCTCCTCGCCCGCGCGACTGCCCGTGGCAACAGCGTCACACGACAAGTCCCAATCACAGTCGTCTCCCGCTGAGCCGTCGCAGAATTGAACCGTCGCAGAACCGAGCGGTCGCAGAACCGAGCGGTCGCAGAACCGAGCTTTAGCTCGGTTGGCGCTGAGCCGTCGCAGAACCGAGCTTCAGCTCGGTTGGACACTTGCGCCGCTGCTCGGTGAGAAGCGGTGCGCACGCTACGCACGAGTTTGACAGTCGTTCGCACCTGCGCGTATAGAGTCGCCCGGCGCCCTTCGCGTCACCTCACAGATCCGAACGAAACGTCGGACTGTCGATCCATCTCAGCAGGAGTGTGGCCATGGTCTTCGACAAAGTTCGCGACCGCGAGTGGTTCGATCAGCCCCGCGGCGTCGCCGGGATCAAGCTGGTGCAGCTCCGCGACGAGCTCCGTGAGAAGAATCTGCACGACACCGAAGAGCCACCGCTCGGGCAGGCGGCTGGCCAGACGCCGCCCGAGGCGGTTGCCAGCCGCACCGTCGACGGCACCTTCAACGATCTGTCGTGCCCGCTCATGGGCAGCGCCGGCACCCGCTTCGGACGGAACGTCCCACTCAGCGAGACCTTCCCCGACACCGCGAACCTGCTCACGCCGAATCCACGGACCGTGAGCCGTGAGCTGTTCACGCGCACCGCCTTCCAGCCGGCCACCGGCCTCAACGTGCTGGCGGCGGCGTGGATTCAGTTTCAGGTTCACGACTGGTTCGTGCACCAGAAAGGCAGCTGGTCCGACACCCATGACATTCCGCTGAACGGGGACGATACGTGGCACGAACGTCCGATGCGCGTGCCCAAGACGCCCGTCGACCCGCCGAAAGTTTCGGGCTCGACGCGTCCGCCCGCCTACATCAACGAGAACTCGCACTGGTGGGATGGATCGCAGGTGTACGGGTCGAATGCCGCCGTGCAGAAGGCGGTCCGGACCGGTGCGGACGGGAAGCTGCGGATTGGCACTGACGGTCGATTGCTCGTCGATCCCGAATCATCGCTCGAGATCACCGGAGTCACCGACAACGGCTGGGTGGGATTGAGCCTGCTCCATGGCCTCTTCGCGCTCGAGCACAACGCCATCTGCGATCTGCTCAAGCGGCACAACCCATCCTGGAACGACGAGCAGCTGTTCCAGCGGGCGCGGCTCGTGAACGGCGCGCTCATCGCCAAGATCCACACCGTCGACTGGTCCACCGCGATCCTGTCGCACCCGGTCGTCCAGAAGGGGCTGAGGGCCAACTGGGAGGGAGTGCTTGGCGACACGCAGAAGATCTTCCCCGGGCTCAACGACAACGATCTGCTCGCCGGGATTCCTGGCTCACCCACCGATCACCATTCGGCACCGTACTCGCTCACCGAGGAGTTCGCGGCGGTGTACCGCATGCACCCGCTGATGCCGGACGATTTCGTGTTCCGCTCCGCGGCCGACGGCTCCGAGCTGGCGCGGCTCGAGCTTCCCGATCTCTCGGGCCGGCGCGGCCGCCAGGTGCTGGAGCGGTTCAGCCCGACCGATCTCCTCTACTCTCTCGGCGTCAGCCATCCCGGCGCAATCCGGCTGCACAACTATCCGCGGCATCTGCAGAATCTGGTCAACGACAAAGGCGAGCGCTTCGACGTCGCCACCATCGACATCCTGCGCGATCGTGAACGCGGAGTCCCGCGCTACAACCAGTTCCGCCGCCTCATTCACAAGCGGCCAGTCGAGTCGTTCGAGGAGCTCACCGACAACCCGCTGTGGGCGGAGGAGATCAAGCACGTCTACGACCACGACATCGAGAAAGTGGACCTCATGGTCGGCCTGATGGCAGAGCCGCTGCCGGAGGGATTCGGCTTCAGTGACACGGCGTTTCGCATCTTCCTGCTCATGGCCTCGCGCCGTCTGAAGAGCGACCGTTTCCTCTCGAAGGACTTCCGTCCGGAGGTTTACACGAAGCAGGGTATCGACTGGGTGCAGAAGAGCACGATGATCGATGTCCTGAAGCGTCACTTCCCGGACCTGAAGCGCGCACTCGACGGCAGGAAGAGCGCGTTTCATCCGTGGAATCCCGCGCCGGCGCGACCGGCGGCCCGGCGATGACGGGGACGCTCGACAGGCCGGGCGCGGCCGGCTCGCCGGATGACGCCGCGCTCGTCTCCGAGTTCATCGAGTTCCTGAAGGCCGCCAGCTCGAAGCGGTATCCGTCGGGGACGATGAAGCGCTTCAATCAGGGGCGCCAGACCGCCTTCGTGCAGGCGGAGTTCGTCGTCCCCGGCGGCCTGCCCGACGCGCACCGCGTCGGGCTCTTTGCGGCCCCGAAGACGTACGCGGCGTGGATCCGATTTGCCAACGCCGCCTCAGACTCCGACCGCGATCGCGACATCCGGGGCATGTCGATCCAGGTGTGCGGTGTCGAAGGCGTGAACCTGACATCCGGGAACACCACGCAGGACTTCGTGCTGAACAGCCACCCGGTAATGGTGGCGGCCAACGCCCGCGACTTCCTGGAGCTGCTGAAGGCGAACGAAGCTGGCGGGTTTCGGCGGGTTCTCTATTTCCTGACCCATCCGACGTCGGCACGAATCGGCGCCGCCGCCAGACAGAACCCGACGTGCCATCTCGACATCCCGTACTGGAGCACGACCCCGTACGCGTTCGGTCAGGACCGTATCGTGAAGTACGCGGTGCGCCCGACCTCCCGGCGGAGGAGCACGAAACCGGTCGTCATGACGGATGCCTACCTCACCGACGCCATGCGCGCGCATCTCGCGAAAGACGAGGCGACCTTCGATTTCCTGATCCAGTTCCACGCCGACGAACGGAAGACGCCGATCGAAGACGCAACGGTGGAGTGGAAAGAAGGAGACGCGCCGTATCACCGCGTGGCAACCGTTCGCATCCCGAGTCAGCCGATCGACGATGGGGCGCGGATCGCGCAAGGCGAGCAGACCGCGTTCAATCCGTGGCACTGTCTGACCGACCATCGGCCGCTCGGCGGCATGAACCTGGCGCGCCGCGAGATCTATCGCGCGATGGCCGATTTCCGCAGCAGTCGTCGTTCCTGATTCAACGGCCCGCGGCCTGCGCCTTCTCCTCGGCCCTGGCCGCGGCCAGGATGTTGCGCAGCCCGTAGTTGCCCTCGTGGCATGCGTACTCGAACGGCTCCTGGGTGGCGTCCACCTTCGTGAGGTTCATCGCAAACGTCCACGGCCGCACCCAGGTGTGCGAATCGTCGAAGGTCACCGACCATTCCACGGTGTCGGGCCCGATTGGCGTGAAGCGCTCGGTGAGCTTCAAATGCTCGCTCGATCCACGGTACGGCGTCTTGTCCGTGAAGTTCGTGGTTTCGACGACGAGCGTCTTGCCCTCCCAGCGGCCGATTGCGTCGCCCATGTAGAAGCGCAGGCTCTGGCTCGCATGCGGCCGCCCGTCGAGCGGAATGACGCGTGCCTCGTGCACCATCTCGTAGCGGATGACGACGTAGCCGGGGCCCTGGTTGATGTCGTAGGAGTTGCCGTAGATGGCCGGCATCATCGAGCCGGGAATGCCGCGCGTGATGCAGCGGTCATAAAGGCTGCGGTCTTCCCACGAGTCGGCCGGTCCGCGGCCGCGGCGGGCCTGCGTGCGCGCCTGCGCGCGCGCGGTGGCCTCGGCGGTCTGGGCGGGCACCTTCCCGTCGGGGGGATCGGAGACGAGCCACGCCCGGCTGTTCGCCGCGTTGTAGTTTTCGAACCAGTGCAGCGGGCTGGTGGCGCCGGGGAATTCGCTGAGCGTTGGCGCCCGGTCGATCGTCTGCTGCTGCCGCTTCGCGACAATGCCGGCCAGCTCCTGCGGCGTGATGTCGCTCAGCGAGCGGTTCTTGAATTCATCCGGACGCTCGAAGGGGATGCCGCTCTCGTCGCTGTTGGTGTACGCGCCGGCGATATCGGGGTCGCCCCAGGGCGTACGCGGCGGGACATACGACCGCGAGATCTTCGGGGCGGTCGGCGTCTTGCGGTCCGGCAGCTCGTCGGGCCGCACCGGCTTGGCCGCCTGCGGCGCGGGTGCTTCGCCGCCGAGACCAATTGCGGCAAAGGGTGCCGCGCTCAGCAACGCGGCAAGCACGATGGCCTGCTCACGACGGATCATGTCCTGCCTCCTGATGCAGCGCTAATTCTGCGTGATCGAGGTGGGGAGGCGCCAGCGGAGGCACCGAGTCGTTTCGTCGCAGTGCCGATCTTCAGATCACGAACAAAACACACAGAGGCACAGAGGCACAGAGACAACCTGTTGTCGAAACGTTCTGCGGGCGGGCCGCCGGCCTCCGGCCGGCGCCAGGGATCGAGTGGAACGCCGAT
>DASUGH010000051.1:0-28697 GCA_036274155.1 Vicinamibacterales bacterium
GGCCGTTAATTAAGAGTGCCGGGGCCAGAGCGTGAAAAAACTACGGATTCAAGACCTGACCCCAACCAGCGTGTCGCGCAGGAACGCAATCAGCTCGGGCCAGATCTTCGCGGCGGCGGCTGCGTCGTAGGTGCCGAGCGCGTTGTGCGGAGCCATGAACGCGTGTCCGGTTCCAGGATGGACGGTGAGCGTGACGTCCTTGCCCATCTTGCTCAGTTTGGCTTCGAGGGCGCGCGCTGCCGCCGGCGAGAAGTAGTCGTCGCGTTCCGCCATGTGGCCGCGGACGGTTGCCGCCAGCTTCGACCAATCCGGTTCGGCGGCGCCTTGCGGGAAACCGTAGAACGGCGCCACCGCTTTCACGGCATCCGGCCGGTTGGCGGCGATGATGAACGACAGCATCCCGCCCATGCAGAAGCCGACCACGCCGATGCCGTTACTCGTGACCGCGGGGTGACCGGCGAGGTAGTCGACGGCGCCGCTCATGTCGCGAGCGGCGCGATCCGGCGGCATCGACTGCATCAGATGCGAAGCCTTGTCCATCTCGTCGTGCGCCGCGAGCTCGCCGTGATAGAGGTCTGGGGCGAGCGCCACGAAGCCGTCCGCCGCAAGGCGATCGCTCATCTGCTTGATGCCCGAGTCGAGACCCCACCATTCCTGGATGACGAGTACGCCGGGACCGGTGCCACTCGCCGGCTTCGCCAGGTAACCGGAGGCGGTGCTGCCATTGCTGCGGAACTCTACGGTTTCAGCCATGAACAGAAGGATATCGGATTCAGTCGCCTGGAAGCAGCCGACCGAAGAGCGGCTGACCTGCTCTCGAGGCGTAGTACCCGAAGCAGGCGATCGCGATCGCCGCCGCAATCGTCCAGGTGGACGGGGTAGCAGACCAGTGACCGACGTCAGTCGTCAGTGGAATCGCGGCGCCGATGCGAAAGACGACCGTCGCAATCAGCGCCGTCAGCAAACCGAACCGGATCAGCGCGAACGCAAACAGCGCGACGATGGCCAGTTCGAGCGTGAACTCGAGCCAGAACGCACTGGCGTCGCCGAACGCGGACCAATACACGAACAGGATCGGCGTCGCGATGGCGATGGTCAGGGCCGTCCGCCGGGTAATCCACCTCAGCGCGACGAACAGGAACGCCAGCAGCAGCACCGGGACCAGCTCGTTCAGCGTCGACACCAGCCAGAGCTGAACGGTCTCGCGCACCCCGAGGAGCGTGCTGACGGCGCCCCCCAGGCGTGGCGATGGCGCCGGGTAGCCGAACACTGGCGGCAGCACGTACCTCGCGAGGTTCAGCAGCAGCCAGATCACGCCGAGTCCAAGGCCAGCCAGAACGTCGCGTCCGATTCGCGCATCGTACAGGCGTCCGGAGAGCAGTCGGCTCCAGCCGAGCATCAGGTCGGGCCAGAACTTGCGCGCGAACGGCTCGAGCGCGATGTAGATGATCCACATCAGCGCCGCCAGCAGCGTGGCATATTCCAGTGCCCGCCGTAATGACGCTCTTTCGACCGCCACGTCGGCCACGTGATCGGTGGCAACGAGCCACGCAAGGGCGAACCCACCCACGACGAAAAGCGCCAGTCGCGTCGCGCCGCGGACGTCGCCTCGCCCGGCGCTCAGGTGGCGGCGTGCAACGATGCCTGCGACGGCGAGCAGCGCCACGCCGAGGACGATGAAGATGGCGCCGGCGATGCGATCCGTACGCGAGCGGACAAACGGCCCTTCGCGGCCGGTCTGGGTCCAGGGCCACACGATCGTGAACGCGACCGGCAGGCCGCGGTATGCGGCGGCCTCGATGCGCACAGAGACGTCCTGCTGGTCGGGCATCGTGCCTTCCCACGCCGCCCGCGTATCTGCATAGCTCGGCGGCGTCCACTGCGGGGACACCGCTCTGAAGCTCGCCTGTCGCAGCCCTGCCAGCTCGAAGAGCTGATCCCAGCGGATGTCCGCAGCGGGCGTGTGGATGGGGTCGACGACTGGCGGCACCGCCTGGAACTCGACGAGCTGTCCGCGCGTGTCGAGAATCAGCCGCTGCGCGTCAGGGCGGGTGAACGGGGGATCGACGTAAGACCGCTGGACACCGGTCGGGGTCATCAGGCTCGGGCTCGCCCGATACCAGAACTGCACTCCAGGCGGATGCTCGCTGCGCAGGATGCTCCACGTGTCGCGAACCTTGCGCCGCGCGACCCAGGAACGATAACCGCCCGCCAGTCGAAAGCCGTACGCAGCATCGCCGCCTGTGGAGTCGTATCCAAGCGAAGCCAGCACCTGCTGGGCGCGATCAGCGAGCAGAAGCGGCGGTCTGTCCAGCGGGACGAGGCGCGCTTCCGTTGCCGCCGGCGCCGCGATTGCGGCAACGACGAGCCCTGCCCCGATACACGCCAACCAGGCCAGCCCGCGAGCCACCGGCAGCGCCTCCGCCTCTCCTGCCGCGGCGAGCATTTCCGGCGACGGCGTTTCACCAGCAGCGAGCGCGGCAGCCAGTGGGTCGCCGCCCGGTAAGGCCGCTGCCACCGACAATGCCGACCCCGGACGCCTGGCCGCATCGGCCTCGAGGCAGCGCATGATGACCCGCTCGACGCCGGGATCGATGTCGCGCATCCGCGACGACGGAGCGATCGTCTCGGTGCTCGTGTCTCCATGCCTGAGCGCTTCGATGCTGTAATCGTCGCGCGCACGATGCCCGGTGAAGAGCTCGTAGAGCACGAGGCCGAGCGCATAGATGTCGCTCTTGAGGGTGGCGGGCTCTCCGCGAAGCTGTTCGGGCGCCATGTACCGCGGAGTGCCGGCAAGACCTCGTGTCGCGTCGCCCGTCGCGACCGCCAGCCCGAAATCGGTGATGAGGGCGTTGCCTTCGCCGTCGATCATCACGTTGGCCGGTTTCAGATCGCGATGGACCACGCCGCGCTCGTGTGCCGCCGCCAGGCCGGCGCACAATTGCCGCGCAATCTGGATCGCCTTGTCGTGAGGCACGCGCCCGATGCGGCGAAGCAGCGAGGCCAGATCCTCGCCGTCCACATACTGCATCGTCAGAAACCGTCGTCCCTCGGATTCGCCGACGTCGTACAGCCGGCACACGTTCTTGTGCGACACCTGACGTGCCACGCGCAGCTCATTGTGGAACTGCGCGAGGCGTGACGAGTCGAGCGCTGCATCTTCGGGGAGGAACTTCAGCGCGACCGGCTGGTCGAGCGTGAGATCGTCGGCGCGGTACACCTCGCCCATCCCGCCGCGCCCGAGGAGGGAGACCAGACGATACCGCCCGGCAATGATCGAGCCGCTGACCGATTGGCTGCTCGGTGGACGGCGGGTGTCGCTGCTGTCGCTCGGTGACGACCCGGACCCGGCGCGGGTCACGTCGCGGGTTACGCCGATTGTGAGCTCGTCGTCCGGGCGGTTCGCCACGGGCGGGATTCTACCGTCGCGCGGCGGAAATCGACCGAGCTAAAGCTCGGTTCTGCGATGTAATCTTTTCACATGCTGATAGCGCAGGCGCTCGGCGAATACGGGGCGATGGCTACCCTTGTGAGCACGTTTCAATCCGGCTTGAATCAGGCCCAGGGGTTCGTCCTCGGCCTCGGCATGAAGGAATACTTCCTCATCATGGTGGCCGGCGTGGTCATATTCAAGCTGCTCGGCTTTCGGCGTCGCTGACGCGGCCGAACGCGCTCCTGCGCTGACCGCTGTAGGGTCCGGCTTCAGCTCCTGCGCGGCAGAGTCCGGCTTTAGCCGGACCAGGTCCGAAGGCGGACCCAACATTGAGCACCTACTTACGTCCCTGACCCGAAGGCGCCCCTTCGTCGGCGCGCGATCCCGACAGCGTATTCCTCATCGAGTAGTTCCCCTCGTGGCAGGCGTACTCGAGCAGCTGATAGTTCGGGTCGCGGCGAAGAGGGAAGGCAATTGTCCACGGACTGGTCCACGTCTTCGGATCGTTGATCGTCACCTCGTACTGCAACGTGTCCGGGCCGGTCCGCGTGAAGCGCTCCACCAGCTCCACGGCATCGCTCGTCAGCATCACCTGACCATTGGCCTGCAGGCCGTTGCGGCCGTTGAGATTCGTCGTTCGCACGACCAGCGAATTGCCGTCCCAGCGGCCGCGCGAGTCGCCCATGTAGCTCTTGAACGTTGCCGGCAGTGCAGGACGGCCGTCGAGCGGGATGATCCGGGTCTCGTGGATCATCTCGTTGCGCAGCACCACGTAGCCGGGTGCCTGCACGATCTCGTTGCCGTTGTTGTAGACGACGGGGATCATGGAGCCGACCACGCCTCTGGAGATGCAGCGATCGTACGGTCCGAGCTCGTCGGGGCTCTTGAAGCCGGTGCGCTGCACATAGGTGGTCTTCACCAGCTTCTGCCGCGCCTGCCCTTCAGCGGTCATCGGCGGCGCCTTGCCGCTGGCTGGCTTGACGATGAGCGACGACTGACGCGACGGCTCGCCGCGCTCGAGCCAGTGCGGCGGCGGAGAGGTGCCGTCGCCGACGTCGCCGAGCGCGACGATCTCCGGCGGCGGGTTGTTGATGTCGAAATCCAGCACGTCGAGCTGCTGTTGCTTCGTCGCCGCCGCCTCACGCTCCTTGAACTCGGCGTCGGTGAGAAAGAGGCGATTGCCGTACTTCGCGTCGCGCTCGAACGGGACGCCGACCATGTGCGTGCTCGGCCAGATTCCCTGCAGATCGGGATCGCCCCATGCAGTCCGCGGCGGCGTGTAGCGGTCCGCGCCTGCGGGCTGGCTGCCCTGGGCGGCAATCGACGCAGCGCCGAGCGCGGCCATGAGAGCTGAAAGGACGACGGCCGGCATGGCGACTGGACGATTCATGGGCTTCCTCCGGGCTCCTCAGAGAAGTATAGCGAGCCGATCACCGGACAGCCCTGAGCTCAGGAATAAGGCAGGTATTGAGAGTGGAAGACGCGGCGCGAGGCGGCGTTCGAGAAAACCTGTAGAGGCGGACCGTCAGGTCCGCCTGCACGTCAATTCGTGGAGGGCGACGAGACGACCGGCGGCTTCTGCGTGATCTCTCGCGTCTGCTGCACTTCCAGCTCTTCGAAGATCAGGCTCGGGACGATGACCGACACCGGATCCGTCGTTGTCCCCCTGTAGTTGTACAAGGTGCGCTCGCGTGACGCGTCGAGGAGATCGCGGAACGCCGATGAGGCAACGCTTCCCAGGCGTACGCCGCGGACGACGTGCTCCTTGCCATCGGGCGTCACCTTCACGGCATCGAGGATGAGCGGGCCTGCACCCGGGCCGCCCCCGCCCGCGTCGTTCGGATTGGCGATTCCACGCACGATGTAGCCAAACGATCGATCCTGAGTCTTGAGGACCGCGAGGTACTTCTTGCGCAGGTCGCCCGCGGAAACGGCGTCGCTGCTCTGCACCTGGAATACACCGGCCTGCACATCGCCGCCTCGCGTGTGGCCGCTGGACTGCAGGAGACCGCGCAGCGGCGCGCGTCCTGTCAGCAGAGTGACGAGCCGTCCCTTCTCGACGAGCACGACGTCCTTGGCTTTGACGCCGTAGTCATCGACGACGTACGCGCCGGCGACCGGCCGGCCGCCGAACTCGCGCAGCGACGGCGTGTCGCTCACCGAGAATGGCTCGGTCAGCACGCGCAGACCGAGCCTGCGGTGGAACGGCGTGACCTGCGCGGGGCCGCCGCCGCGGCCGCCACGCCCCGCTGTTTCGGGAGGACGACGCGCGAGCATCGGCGGGATGAGCGCCTGCGCGACCAGCTCGGCGCTCGCCTGCCCTTCGAGCAGCAGCGGTCCCGTGTACTCCTCGCCGATTGGGGCGGTGCGTACCGCCTTCACGCGTTCGGCCATCTGCCGCGCGCGGGTGACCAGCTCCGCCACGGGCGGCATGTCCTGCAGGTTCTGCTCGACGAGCGTGAACACGTCGCGCACGGTCGACCCGTCGTCGGCGCGGGCCTCGGCCGCCACGCGCAGCGACGCAATCTGAATCGGCGCGACGACCTTGGATCCTTCGCTGTTCAGATAGTAGCGGGTGCCGCGGGTGTCGGCAGCCGACGCCTCGCCGTTCTCGATCATCGGGAAGCCGTTGAACGCTGCCGAGATCTGCTTCGTGCGCTCGGGCCAGTCGCGGTTGACGAAGGCCAGCGGCAACCCTTTCAGCACGGTCTCGGCCGGTGTCTCACGCGAGAAGTCCGGCACTGTCTCGGCGCTGGCGCGGTTCTGGAAAGCCGCCTTCTTGCGCGCGAACACGCTGACCGCGCGTTTGTATGCGGCGTCCGTCGCCAGCCAGATCTGCCGGCGCATCGCATCGTAGTCGTCGTCGAGCGGCGCGTTGGTGCTGCCGTCGGCCGTGAGCGATACCACTCCGCCGCCGCCGCCGCCGGGGGCGTTGAAGAGCGAGCTGTCGAAGTCGTACGTGCCGACGCGCACACCGACCCGCAACACGCGGCTGCGCCCTGTGAGGTCCTCGACCAGCGCGCCGAACCGCGACGTCACCCTCGTCGCCGCGCGGTCCTCGACCTCGTACTCGATGAAGTACGGCGCCGGCTGGTCTCTCAGCCGCAACTCCTTCATCGATCGGGCGAGCTCGTCGGCCATCGCTGCGAGCACCGGTGTGTCCTGGGCGTGCGGAGACGGCGCTTCCCACACGGCGACAGACACGCCGATCACGATCGCCACGACGATGCTGACCCTCCCGGACGTCTTGTGGGGCAGAGCCTTGCTGGCCATGGCTAGAACGTCCTTCCGGTCCGGTTCGTCCTCGGCGGTGCGGGAAGAATCGGATGGGTTTCCTGCGACACCGCCTTCTTCTGCACCTCGACCTCGCTGACCAGCAGCTCGGGCGAAGAAGCCGACACGGGCACGTTGCCGCTCTCGGCGCCGCACACGCCGTTGAAGACTTCGATCTTGTTGCTCGCCGCAATGAACTTGCTGAATGCGGCGAGCGGCGTACCGATCAGGTCGACGCCGCGCACGAGCTCCGGCGGCCGGTTGTCGGTGTAGATGCGGTAGACGATGTTCGGCATGACGTTGAACGCGTTCGGATTGTTACGGCCGGTGGTGGTGAAGCCGCCTTCGATGTTGTCGAACAGCAGCCCGAACGGCTTGCCCTGCTTCCGTGCTTCGTCCTTGAGCATGTTGACGAGCATCTCGGACGACACCGATCGGCTCGCCTCGACGACCAGGTTCGACTGCCGCGACATCGGCACCGCGCCGGGCTCGCCGCGGCCATGACCGTTGGACTTCAAAAACGACCGCACCGGCGAACGGCCGAGCAGGAAGGTCCGCAGCAGACCGTTTTCGACGACGGTGACCTTGCGTCCCGGCACTCCCTCGTCGTCGTACTGGTACGAGCCGATCAGCTCGGTGTTGACGCGTGTCCTGATCGTCGGGTCGAACACGACGCTGAGGAAGGACGGAAGCACCGGCTCGTTGATCTTTCCAGCAAACGTCTGACCGTCATCGGAGAGCCGATGGCGGGAGCCTTCGACGCGATGGCCGAAGATCTCGTGGAAGAAGACGCCGGAGGCGCGCCCCGAGAGAATCGCCGGGCCTGAGTACGGATCGACGAGCGGCGCGCGGCGGAGGTTTGCCAGCAACGCCATCATGTCGCGCGCATCCTTGATCAGCTGCTTCTCGTCGGGCAGTCCGTCGACGGTGCGCGAGAAATAGCTGGTGTAGAGCGGTAGCTCCATCCCGTCGGCGGCTTTCGTCGATGCCGAGATGAAGAGGCGGAAGCGCGTGTCGCCGGTCGCGATCCGCGAGCCTTCGCTGTTGACGTAATAGCGGTTGTTCGCGCTCGCCGTGAGCGAGACGGTCGCGTCGAAGATCAACGGATCCTCGGAAAACGGCGCCGACACTCGCCGCAGACGGCCTTCCCACGTGCGCGCGTCGAGCGAGTAATCGACCGGTGTTCCCGAGTAGACCTGCGGCTCCTCGCGCGAGAAGTCGGGCGCTGGATCCTCCTCCTGCACCTTGGCGGCCATGTTGGTGCGCACGCGCGTGAGCGATTCGGTCGCCGATTTGAACGCCCGGTCGGTGGCGCGCCAGAGCGCGAGCTGGATGGGCCTCTCGTCGTCGGTGATCGGCAGCGAGATCCTGCCGCCGCGCTGTCCGCCGCCGGCTTCGCCGCGAATCGGGTGCGTGTTGTCGACGGTGTAGTCGCCGACGCGGACCTCGACCGCGCCGAACCGGCCACGGCTGTCGTCGCTGCGATCGAGCGCGCCGAAGGACGCAATGATCTGTGACGAGCGCTCGTCGTTGACCGTGTAGGAGATGAAGTAGGCCGGGGAGGTTTCCTTGCGGAGCGTGTCGAAGTTCCGCTGCAGCTCGGACTGGAGGATCCCCAGGAGTGACGAGTCAGCGCCGCGTTGCCTCGCCTCGGTACGCGACGCCGGAACGACTGAGACGACCCCGGACAGCGTCAGCAGAGAGACGACCGCGACCCGCGTAGAGTGCTTCATACCGCCTCGTTGTGCGCCCGCCGGCGTCGGAAATGTCCGGCAGTAGTGGGTGATAGGACCGAAATGCTACCCCACCCGGGCTGAATGGGTATACAGCCCGGGTTCCAGGTTCCGGGTTCCTCGTTCCGGGTTCGGGGTGGTTCAGGTTCCGATGTTCGTGGTTCGAGGTTCCACGTTCGGTGTTCAGAGTTCAGAGTTCTGGGTTCTGGTTCTGGTTCTGGGTTCTGTGCCGGAGTTCCGGGTTCCGGTTCGGGGTTCTGGGTCCTGCTGGCCCAATCCGGTTCTTCGTGTCCCTTCGTGGTCTTCGTTTCTTCGTGGCTTCCGAGCGCGAGCCCCGAGCCGCGGATCCCCGAGACCAGAACTTAGAACCCGGAACGCCGAACCTGAACCCGGAACGCCGAACCTGAACCCGGAACGCCGAACCTGAACCCAGAACGCCGAACCTGAACCCGGAACGCCGAACCTGAACCCAGAACACCGAACGTGGAACCTCGAACCACGAACCTGGGAACCTGAACTAACCGAACCCGGAACATGGAACCCGGAACATGGAACCCGTGGGATACGATTCCCTTGGCATGCGGCTCCTTTGCTGCGTCTGCATCGTCCTGGCACTGGGACCGGCGACGTCCGGCATGGCCGAGCCGGCCTCGTGGACGCAGATCCGTCTTTCGAACTTCCTGTTCATCAGCGACGCGCCGCAGCGCAAGCTTCGTGCAACCGTCCAGAAGCTCGAACAGTTCCGCGAAGCCATCGAGCGCGTCGCTCCGGACCTGGCGATCCGATCGCCGGTGCCGACCGTGGTGGTGGTCTTCGCCGACCTGCGGGAGATGCGCCAGTATCAGCCCCGCTACTTTGGTGAGATCAAGAACGTCACCGGGTACTTCCAGCCGGGTGACGACATCAACTACATCGCGATGACCGCCGATTCGGCCGCCGCGTTCGAGGTCGTCTTCCACGAATACCTGCACTTCCTGATCGACAACACCGAGGGTGCGACGCCGTCGTGGTATGGGGAAGGGATTTCCCAGCTCTACCAGACGCTCAGCATCGACGAGACCCGCGGCAGGGTCACGATCGGATCGGCGCCGGCGCAGTACCTGCCGCTGCTCAAGCGGACGCCGTTGATTCCTCTCGCCGAGCTGATGCAGGTGGATGAGCCGTGGACCGCGTATCACGACTTCGTGAGCCGGGGGATGTTCTACGCGCAATCGTGGGCGCTGATGCACTACCTGGTGCTCGGCAACGCGACACGCGCAGGACAGGTGAACGCATACCTCGCGCGGTATCAGAGCGGCGACTCGTGGGAGCAGGCGTTTGCCGCCGCGTTCAAGACCAGCCCGGCCGGGCTCGAGGAGGAGCTGTCGCGATACGTCCGCCGCCTCTCGATTCCCAGGCGGCAATTCGACCTGGGAGCTCGCAAGACGACCGTGACGGTGCCGACGGCGCAGCCGATCGAGACCGCCGTGGTGCAGGCGTATCTCGGGGACCTGCTTTCCCGCACCGGGCAACCGGAAGAGGCGCGACGTGTGTTGACGGCGCTGCTCGACGCCGACAACCGGCACGCTCGCGCAGCCGCGGCGCTTGGAGCGATGGAAGTGCGCCGGGCGCAGTTCGATGCGGGCCTCCCGCTCCTCGAGCGCGCTGCCGATCTCGCGCCGGCGGACAGCGCGATTCTGGCGGCGCTCGGAGTCGCGCTCTACGAGCAGGCGCGCCGGCAGTGGGACCCGATCGCGTCGCCGGCGACGTTCGAGCGCGCCCGGTCGGTGCTGGCCCGCTCGATCGCGCTCGACCCCGGTGTCGCGCCGGTGCACCTGACGCTCGGGTACTCCGAGTGGGCCACCGGTCATTTCGATCTCGCGCTGCAGTCGATCGGGCGGGCGATTGCGTTGGCGCCGGCCCGGAAGGACTATCGCCTGTCGCGCGCCCAGATCCTCGTACAGCAGCGCGAGCGGGGGCTGGCGGAGCAGGAGCTGCGTCCGCTTGCGGAGCGCGCGACGCCGGAAGTCCGCCGTGCGGCACGCGCGCTCATCGAGACGATCACGACCGGCAGTCAGGCGGCGGCGCAGTCGCTGCCGCCGGGACCGCCGGCGCGCGCTGGTGGTCCCGGCATACCGGCGCTCCGGCCGCTGCGCGAGGGCGAGCGGGACGCGATTGGAGCGTTCGTGTCGGTTGACTGCGAGCCCGCGCTCTCGGTCTATCACATCCAGACCGATCGCGGGATTCTCAAGCTGAGCGCGCCCTTCGGCGGCGTGCAGTTCGTCGTCTTCCGCAGCGACGGCCCGCGATCGATAGGGTGTGGACCGATGCAGGCGCAGCGTGTTCGCGTGACCTACCGGCCGGGCGCCGACGGTGCGGCCGAGGCCGCAGCCGCGCCGTCAGCCGAAATCTACGGCACGGCGGTGGCGATCGAGTTCATTCCCGACGGGTTTACGCCGCGCTGACGCGGCCGGCTGCACGGCTCGGCGTTACTTTCCTGCTTCCGGCAGCATCGCCACCGCTCGAAGCGGGGCGCCGCTGCCGCCCGCGATCTTCATCGGCAGTGCCACGACGAAGGCGCCGCGCGCCGGAAGGCGTTCGAGCGACGTGAGGTTCTCGAACGCCGGAATGTCGCGCTCGTACAAACGGCGATGCGACTCGAAGAGCGTCGATTGCCCGTAGTCGATGCTGGCCGTATCGATGCCGACGGCCTTGATCGAGCGATTGGCGATCAGCCAGGTCGCCGCATCTGGATGAAGCCCGGGGAAGTGCAGCTCCTTGACCGCGGCTTCGCCCCGGCGCCCGGTGCCCAGGTACGCCTCGGCGTTTGGCCACCGCGCGGAGAATCCGGTTCGAATGAGGACGATTGCGCCGGCCGGGATGGCGCCCTGCTCCCGCTCCGTGCGCGTGAAGTCGTCCACGCTGATTTGATAGTCGGCGTCGCGGCTCGCCGATTGCGTGACGTCCACCACGATCGCTTCCCCCATCAGCCGATCGAGCGGAATCTGATCCACGGTCTGGTGACCCTTGGCGAAATGAATGGGCGCGTCGATGTGGGTGCCGCCATGCTCGGACGTCGAGAAATTGTTGGCGGCGTAGTAGTAGCCGCCGGCAGTGACGCCGTCTGCCACCTTTTCGAGACGGAACGTTTCCGCCGTCGGCCAGAAGATTGCCTGAGCGTCATAGGCGTGCGAGAGATCGACGATCTCCCCCGACGGCAGTCGCGCCGGCGAAGACTCCGAAGACGAGGGTGGCGCCGCTGGTGAAGACGCGCGCGCGCAGCCGTCGACCGTCAACGCGGCAGCGCACAGCAGTCCGGTAGTCCATCCGAGGCCAACCAGGGAACGAAACTTCACGAGTGCCATGAGGTCCTCACGAGAGATGGATGCGGTCTGAAGGCGGACCTGAAGGTCCGCCTCTACGACGGCCCCGTCGTCTGCGCGCCTGTTCGAACACGGTTGCGCTGATCACGAGCCCCATAGCCTTCGCGTCGTCGTCAGTCATCGCTGCGTTGTCAGCGTGGCGCGGACGGACCAGCCATGCGATGCCGATGCTGAGCAGGTACATCGCCAGCATGGGCGCCGCCATGAGCGCCCAGTTCCCGGGATCGCCGGTTGGGGTGAACGCCGACGCGGCGATGGCCACGATGAGGACTGCGTACCCGAAGTTCCGCCACAGGAAACCGGCGCTGACGGCGTTCAACCGGGCCAGCAGGAAGATCAGCGCCGGCAGCTGGAAGACGGTCACCATGGCGAGCAGCGCTCCCTTGTAGAGCGAGAACGCGTCGTGAAGGCTGGGCAGCGATGTGACTCCCCTGGGCAGCCATCGTGAGAGGAACCAGACTGAAGACGGAAACAGCACGTAGTGACTGAACGCGGCTCCTGCCACGGTCCCGAGAGTGGCCATGATCATCAGCGGCAGGACGAGCCGCTTCTCCGTCGCGTAGAGACCCGGCGCGACGAATCGCCACACCTGATAGGTCACGAACGGCGCGGCGAGCAGCACGCCTCCGATCAAGGACAGGTCGACATAGAAGCCGAACCCCTCGGTGAGGCCGGCGACCAGATTCGTGTGCGGCGGGAGCGCGTCGGCGACCGGGCGGAGGACGAAATCGGAGATCTCGTCGTTGAAGAAGAACGCGACGCCCATCCCGACACCGACCGCGATCAACGAGCGAATCAATCGCGTCCGCAGCTCGTCGAGGTGGTCGAGGAAGCCCATCGTTCCGGCGTCGAGATTGTCGTGTGCCGTTCGGAGGTGCCGTGCTGAGGCCATGGGCGAATTGTAGCGGCGACGCCGCTCCGCGGGTCGGATAGAATTTCGCGAGGGACGCATCACCGCCTGGGCCAGTCAGACGGCTCCGGCAGAAAAGGAGCTTCCGTGAAGGCGATCTGCGCGTGTGCTCTCACTGCAGCCGTGGTAACGATGACCGCTGGGTGGGGTTCGCCGCTCGCCGCGCAACAGTCGCGCGCCGGGTCTGGAGGGTCCGTGACCTCGTTCTACGACTTGAAGACGATGACGCTCGAAGGCAAACCGGGGAACCTGACGCAGTACCGCGGCAAGGTCAGCCTCGTCGTGAACGTGGCCAGCAAGTGCGGCTTCACCCCGCAGTACGAAGGGCTCGAGAAGCTGCAGCGGGAGATGAAGGGGAAGGCCTTCAACGTGCTGGGCTTCCCGAGCAACGACTTCGGCAATCAGGAGCCGGGCACCGCTCAGGAGATCGCCACCTTCTGCAAGCTGACGTATGACGTGACCTTCCCGATGTTCGAGAAGGTGGTGACGAAGAAGGGCGCCGGTCAGTCTGCCGTCTACGCGTTCCTCGGCGAGTCCGGCAATCTGCCCGCCTGGAACTTCAGCAAATACGTAGTCAACAAGCAGGGCAAGGTCGTCGCGTTCTTCGAGAGCAAGGTCACCCCGGAGGATCCGGCGCTCCGCGCCGCCATCGCGAAGGCGCTTGCCGAGAGCTGACACCTCGACGCCACGACGGCGGGTCGCCTGCGACCCGCCGTTCATCCCATCCGGACTTGCTATCCGGCGACGTGTCCGGCCGGCGTCCGGGGGCGTGGCCGATCGGACACGGACGCTGCAACTTTGACACGCGGGATGTCACGGCGATTCCTGTTTTGCGCGCCAGAGCGTGGTTTCGGCGTGCCGGCGGGCGGAGTTCTGCTGGCACGTCTGTTGCGAACGCTGAGCTCGTGACCACAAAGCTCCGCATCCGGGTGCCGACATCGCTCCTCTCCGCGATCGGCCCGGCCATCCGCAAACACCGGCGGCTCTTCATTACCGCCGTCGTCGTGCTCACGGTGTGTCTCTGGACGGCTACCGCTGCTTCAGCGTGGTTCCTCGGGAGCGTGGTCACGGGTCTCCCGGACAAGACCTCGATCCGCGGCGTCGGCGCGATGGCGCAGGCGACGCTGCTGCTCGACGTTCACGACAAGCCGGCGTTCGCGATTTTCCGCGAGCAGCGGATCGAAGTGCCGCTGTCGCGCATCTCGCCGCACCTCGTGAAGGCGATCGTCGCCGTCGAGGATCAGCGCTTCTACGATCACAGCGGCATCGACTTGATCCGCGTGGCGGGAGCCGCCCTCAACAACCTGCGCGAAGGACGGCGGGCGCAGGGAGGGAGCACGCTGACCCAGCAGCTTGCCCGTCAGAGCTTTCTGACGCCGGACAAGACGCTGCGGCGCAAGATCAAGGAGATGATCGTCGCCGCCCGCCTCGAGCGCGAGTTCTCCAAGGAAGAGATCCTCGAGCTGTATCTCAACAAGGTCTATTTCGGCGACGGCCTCTATGGCGCGGAGGCGGCGTCGCTCGGCTACTTCGCGAAACCAGCCGCCGACCTCGATATCGCTGAAGCGGCGCTCCTTGCCGGCCTGGTCAAGAGTCCTTCCACCTACGCGCCGACCGTCAGCCGGGAACGCGCGCTGGCTCGCCGCAATCTCGTGCTCGAGCAGATGCGCGGGTCGGGCGCCATCGATCGCGACACGTATCAGGAGGCCGTGAAACGGCCGGTGCAGCTGACCGACGCGCTCCGCCGCGAAGAGGGCTTCGGGCTCTACTTCAAGGAGGAAGTCCGCAAGCAGCTCGTCGAACGGTTCGGATGGGAGCGCGTGTACCAGGGAGGCCTGAAGGTCTACACCACCATCGAGCCCGCCGCGCAGAAGGCCGCCGAATCGGAAGTGGCACGTGAGATCGCCGACATCGAGAAGCAGCAGAAGCGGCGCCGCAAGGCTTCCTCCAAGGAAGTCGAGGTGCCGCTTCAGGCGGCGCTCGTCTCGATGGACCCGCAGACCGGCGAAGTCCGCGCGCTCGTCGGCGGCCGCGACTTCAACGCCAGCTCCTTCAATCGCGCCGTGCAGGCCCGTCGTCAGCCGGGTTCTGCCTTCAAGCCGTTCGTCTACGCCGCCGCGCTCGAGGCGGGCTATTCGCCGGCGGCGCTCATCAGCAACCTGGACGAGCCGGTGATGACGGTTCAGGGCGAGTGGGTGCCCGAGGACGAACACCTCGAAACGCCCGAAATGACGATGCGGACCGCGCTGCGCACGTCGAGCAACCGTGCGGCGGTGCGGATGCTCGAGGAAGTAGGCATTCCGAAGACCGTCGAGTACGCGAAGCGTCTCGGCGTCGGCTCGGTTCCGAGCGTGCCGTCGCTGGCGCTCGGCTCCGGCGAGGTGACGCTGATGTCCATGACGGCAGCGTACGGCGCGTTCGCGAACGGCGGCATGCTCCTGGAGCCGGTGCTGATTCGGCGTGTGGAAGACGAAGAAGGGAAGGTGCTGTACGAGGCGAAGCAGACGCCTCAGCGCGCTGTCAGTGAAACAACGGCGTACCTGATCACGACGATGATGGCCGACGTCATCAACGCGGGAACGGCGTGGACGGCGCGTCGAGAGGGGTTCACGCTGCCGGCCGCCGGCAAGACCGGCACGACGAACGAGTACCGCGACGCCTGGTTCGTCGGATACACGCCGAAGCTCGTGACCGGCGTCTGGGTCGGCTACGACCAGCCGAAGACGATCATCAGCAACGGCTACGCCGCGGAGCTTGCCGTTCCGATGTGGAGCCGCTTCATGCGGACGGCGACGAAGGGCGATCCTCCAGACTGGTTCGAACAGCCGGCGACCATCGTGACCGCCAACATCTGCCGGTTGAGCGGCCGGCTGGCCGGCGAAGGGTGCCGCGACGCGGTCATCACCGATCGCGACGGCAACCTGACGCGCGGCTCCCTGGAGTACACGGAGTTCTTCGTCCGCGGCACGGAGCCGACCGACTACTGCCCGATCCACGGCAAGGTCCATGGACAGCTGGCGACCAGTGCGCCCGCTGGTGAAGGCGACCGGCCACCAGGGGCCCCCGCGGTGGTCCCGATCCATCCCTCGACGCCTGTCACCTTCGGGACGCAACAACCGCCGAGCATCACAATCGTCGAGTCCTCGACAAAGCCGGGACAGCCGGAGCCTGCGAAGCAGCCGGAGAAGAAGAAGGGGTTCTGGAGCAAGATCTTCGGAAAACGCGACTAAGCGCCCGGGTTCCAGGTTCCAGGTTCCGGGTTCCAGGTTCGAAGGGTTCAGGTTCAGGTTCCACGTTCCTAGTTCCGGGTTCGAACGGGTTCAGGTTCAGGTTCCAGGTTCCTAGTTCCGGGTTCGAACGTGTTCAGGTTCGGCGGTTCAGGTTCGTGGATGCACCTGAACGCCTGAACGTGGAACCCAGAACCTAGAACCCAGAACCCCGAACCCAGAACCTCGAACCCGAGAACCCAGAACCTCGAACCCAGAACCTGAACCCACCCGAACCTGGAACCCGGAACCAGGAACCTGGAACCCAGAACCTGAACTCACCCGAACCTGGAACCCGGAACCAGGAACCTGGAACCTGTAAGCTTTAACCATGTTTCACTCGATCATCGGTCACCGCCGGCTCGTGTCCCTCTTGTCACGGGCCGTGGCGCGGGACACCTTGCCGCCGACGTTGCTGCTGGCCGGGCCGGCCGGCGTCGGCAAGCGGCGGATGGCGCTCGCCTTAGCCAAAGCGCTCAACTGTCTTTCACCGGTTGCCGGCGCGCCAGACGACGCCGGCGACGTGATCGAGCGGGATGCCTGCGGCACGTGTGCGTCGTGCCGGCGGATCGATCGCGGTGTACACCCGGACATCATCGTGATCGCTCCCGACACCATGGGGACGATCAAGATCGAGGTCGTCAGAGACGCGATCGATCGCACCGGGTTCCGGCCCTTCGAGGCGCGCCGGCGGGTGGTCATCATCGACGAGGCCGACGCGATGCAGCCGCCGGCGCAGAGCGCGCTGCTCAAGACACTCGAGGAGCCGCCTGCGTCCTCGATCTTCCTGCTCGTCTCGTCGTTGCCGGACGCGCTGCTGCCGACGGTCCAGTCGCGCTGTCCGAGGCTTCGCTTCGGGACGTTGTCGCCAGCGGAAATCGCCACGGTCCTCGTACGCGATCACGAGTTTTCCGAGCCGGACGCGCGCGCCGCCGCCATCGACGCCGGCGGAAGCGTGGGCCGCGCCATCGGGGCACAGTCATCGAGCGTGGCCGAGGCGCGGGCGGCCGCTCAGCGACTGCTGGAGCGTGCCGCTGGCACAACCGATCCGGTCAGGCGGCTCGATGCGGCCAGGGAATTGGCCGGCGCGAAGAGCGGCTCGACCACCCCGGAGGATCGCGATCGTCTGGCGGTGTGCTTCAGGACTGCCGCATCGCTGCTGCGCGATCTCGGACTGCTCGCCGAGGGGGCCGACGTCGGTCTGCTCGCCAACACTGATCTGAGATCGCAGCTCGACGCGCTGTCGCGCTCGTACGATCGCGAGCGCTGTGCCCAGGCGTACGCCGCGGTCGATCAGGCGCTCATCGCACTCGAACGGAACGCAAGCCCGAAGATCGTGGCCGACTGGGTGGCACTCCAGATTTGAGGCACAGAGGTTCTTATCGAGGCACCGAGAGGGAACACACAGAGGCACAGAGGCACAGAGGATCATCCGTTCAATCCCGGGCCCCGAGTCCCGAGTCCCGAGCCCCGAGCCCCGGATCCCGAGCCCCGGGCCCCGAGCCCCGGATCCCGGGTCCCGAGCCCCGGATCCCGAGCCCCGAGCCCCGAGTCCCGGATCCCGAGCCCCGGATCTCGAGCCCCGCTTATGAGACCCCGCATCGCGCTGACGATCGGCGACCCCGCTGGCATCGGTCCGGAGATCGCACGTAAGGCCTGCGACGACAGCCGCGTCGTCGATGCGTGCGAGCCGGTGCTCTACGGTCCGCTGTTGACGGAACGATTCATTGCCGGCGAGCTGTCGGCCGAAGCCGGACGTGCCGCATACGAGGCGATCTGCGCGGCTGTGCGCGACGCGCAGGCTGGCGTCGTCGACGGCATTGCGACGGCCCCGGTCAACAAGCTGGCATTTGCGCGCGCCGGACTTCCCTGGAAAGGGCACACCGATCTGCTCGGCCACCTCACCGGCAGTACGCGAGTGGCGATGATGTTCTGGTCGGAGCCGCTCAAGGTCGTGCTGGCGACGGTGCACATTCCGCTCGCCGACGTGCCGAGGACGCTCACTGCGGACGTGGTCGACCAGGTGATCGACCTCACCGCCCGCGAGCTGCCGCGTTTCGGCGTGCTGCGGCCGCGGCTTGCCGTGGCCGGCCTCAACCCGCACGCGGGTGAAGAGGGGCTGTTGGGATCCGAGGATCGCGACGTGATCCGGCCGGCCGTCGAGCGCGCGAGGAGCCGGGGCGTAAATGTCGAGGGGCCGTTCCCCGGCGACACCGTGTTCGTGCGCGCCGCGCGAGGATCGTTCGACGCGGTGATCGCCTGCTATCACGATCAGGGTTTGATCCCGGTCAAGCTGCTGGCGTTCGGCCGGGCTGTCAACGTCACGCTGGGGTTGCCAATCGTGCGCACGTCGGTTGACCATGGCACGGCGTTCGACATCGCCGGCAAGGGTACGGCCGATCCGTCCAGCATGATCGAGGCAACCCTTCTGGCGGCCCGACTGGCCGCACGCCGTGGGGCCCGTTAGCGTCATGCCACTGCTGCCCGAGCCGCCTGCCTCTCTGATCGTCCTCTTCGATGGCGGGTGCCCAATCTGCCGGCGCACGGTGCGGACGCTGCGCCGGCTCGACTGGTTCGAGCGGTTGCAGTTCGCCGACGCGACGGTGGCGAACAACCGCGAACGGGTCGCGCCCGGACTCACGGAATCCGACGTGATGCAGCAGATGTACGTGGTCGATCGACAGGGGCGGCATGACGGCGGCTACGATGCGCAGCTGCGCATCGCTCGCGAGATCCCGTTGCTCTGGCCGTTTGCGCTCGTCGGATGGTTGCCCGGCATCCGCCAGATCGGCATTCACGTGTACCGCTTCATCGCCGCCCGCCGGAAACGTCACGGACAGTGCAGCGATGAGCTGTGCTCGCCGATGTTCAGACGGTCCTGACGCTTCGCGGCGCCGATCTCAGCCGGCGGAGCTCCTCACGCCTCTCTGAATCCGTTGGTCAACGGATAGCGGCGATCGCGGCCGAAGTTCTTGCGCGTAATCTTCACGCCGGGCGGCGCCTGGCGCCGCTTGTATTCCGCCGAGTAGAGCAGACGCTGTACGCGTGTGACCGTCTCGGCGGCGAACCCGCGCGCGACGATCTGTCCAACGCTCAACTCTTCTTCGACCAGCCCCTCGAGGATGGCGTCGAGCTCCTCGTATGGCGGAAGAGAATCCTGGTCGGTCTGATTGGGTCGCAGCTCCGCCGTGGGCGCCTTCGTGATGGACGATTCGGGCACGACGCGGCCGGCGGGACCGAGCGCACCCTCGGGGTGGTGCTGGTTGCGCCACCGGGAGAGCGCGTAGACCTCGGTCTTGTAGACGTCTTTCAGCACTGAATAACCGCCGCACATGTCGCCGTACAAGGTGGCATAGCCAACCGACATCTCGGACTTGTTGCCGGTGGTCACGAGCAGCTCGCCGAACTTGTTGGAAATCGCCATCAGCAGGACGCCGCGGGCGCGCGCCTGGATGTTCTCCTCGGTGACGTCGCGCGGCCGGCCGGCGAAGACCGGAGCCAGAACAGACTCCAGCTGCTCGACGGCGCCGGCGATCGAGACGGTCTCGAGCCGCATTCCAAGCCGCGTCGCCGTCTCCGCCGCGTCGTCCATGCTCGAGCCGCTCGTGAACTTCGACGGCAGGCGCACGCCGCGTACACGCTCGGCGCCGAGCGCATCCACGGCCACCACCGCGGTCAGCGCCGAGTCGATGCCTCCGGAGAGGCCGAGCACGACGCCGCGGAAGCCATTCTTCTGCGCGTAGTCGCGCAAGCCGAGCACCATCGCGTTGTAGATCGTGGAGAGACGAGGTTCCGGCGTCCACTCGGCGCGCTCGGCGCAGACGCAGACGCCGCCGGCTTTGCTCCAGCGCGTCAACGTCAGCGCCTCCTGCCAGAAGGGAAGCACGTGAGCCAGCGAGCCGTCGCCGTTGGTGACGAACGAGCCGCCGTCGAACACGAGCTCGTCCTGCCCGCCAACCTGGTTGAGATACGCCATCGCCAGCCCCGACTCCGCCGCCCGCTGCCGCGCGAGCTCGAGGCGCTGATGGAACTTTTCCACCTCGAACGGCGAACCGTTCGGTACGAGCAGCAGCTCGGCCCCGCGAGCGGCGAGGTGCCTGGTGACGGTTGGGAACCAGACGTCCTCGCAGATCGGCAGCCCCAGCCGGTAGTCGCGGAATCCGACCGGTTCCGGCAGAGGGCCGGCTGCGAAGACCCGCTTCTCGTCGAAGACGCCGTAGTTGGGCAGCTCGTGCTTCCGCCTCACCTCCACGCGGCCGTCCGCCACCAGGGCGACGCCGTTGTAGAGGCAACCCGCATCTGCCCACGGCAGACCGACGATCAGGCCGGGACGGCCGGGACTCTCGCGAATGAGCTCATCGAGCGCGTCCGCCGCGGCGCGGACGAAGGCAGGCCGGAGGACGAGATCCTCCGGTGGATAACCCACGAGCGAGAGCTCCGGGCACACGACCAGGTCGGCGCCCAGCGCCGCCGCGCGATCACGTGCGTGTTTGATCAGCGCAAGGTTGCCTGGAAGGTCACCGACCTTGGGATTCAGTTGGGCGAGAGCGATGGTAAGCGTCAATGCGGGTGCGAGGAGTCCTGTCCCTAGGATAATTGAATCGGAAACCGAGGTGGTCTCCGACCCGCGACATCATTCTTCCCGTGGCCTCCTGGCGCTCTCGATGATGAGCGTGCGAAGCACCAGACTGGTCGCTTTCAGCGTCAGACCGAGCTGCGCTTCGAGTTCGCTCACGATTACCTCGACCGGTGCCTTGAGCCTGAACGTTTCCTGCGAGATCGAGAATGAGACGTCGTAGAGGCCCGGAAGCCCGGTCTGATCGACGGGCTGTCCAAACGGGCTGAACAGCCAAAGCCTCCAGCAGCGCAGAGTGCAAGCATGATTCGTGAGCAGTCACGGCGCACGATGCTCTCCTGCCCAGGCGCTGACCTGACGGTCCGCTGAATTATCCTGTTTATGGACATCGTCTGCCAGATCAGCCGCAGGCGGCGGCGCATGCAATCGGCCGCTTGCTCCGCGCCAATCCTTCAGGGAATTGCACCGGCGCATTCGACTGGATCCAGCCGGAGAATGCGATCCGATCCAGGAGTCGGCTGCAGGCGCAACCATCCGAATCCGAGCTTCGGGCTCCGTGCCTACCGAGATGCGCAAAAAACAAACTTTGGCGCGGTGGTGTCACGAAGAACCCGAACCTGGAACCCTGAACTCCAGAACCATGAACTCAAGAACCATGAACTCAAGAACCATGAACTCAAGAACCGTGAACTCCAGAACCGTGAACTCCAGAACTTAGAAAGCGAACCTGGAACCTAGAACTCCGAACCTGAACCCGATCGAACTCGGAACCTGGAACCTGGAACCTGGAACCGTACGGGTCAGGTATAGTCCGAAGACAGATGACTGCTGACAAGACCGAGCGCGAGAAGGCGCAACGCGTCATCGCGGACAACCGGAAGGCGCTGCACGACTACGCGGTGCTCGAGACCTACGAGGCGGGGGTGGCGCTGCTTGGAACGGAAGTGAAGTCGATTCGCGCCGGTGGCGCGAACCTGCGCGACAGCTTCGCGCGGATCGACCGTGGCGAGGTCTGGCTGCTGAACGTCCACATCGGGCCCTACAGTCACGCGGGCTACGCCACCCACGAGGATCGCCGGCAGCGGAAGCTGCTGCTCCACGCCCACGAGATCAGGAAACTCACGGGACGCGTTGCCGAGCGCGGCCTCACGCTCGTGCCGTTGCAGATGTATTTCAAGAACGGCCGGGTGAAGGTGACGCTGGCCCTTGTCAAAGGGAAGCAGGCGCACGACAAGCGCGAGACGATCCGGCGGCGCGAGGTCGAGCGTGAGACACGGGCCGCCGTGAAGGCACGGCAGCGCTGACACGCGGGATGATCATTCTGTTCTGGGACATCGATGGCACCCTCCTTACCACCGGCAAGGCGGGAGTTCCAGCCTGGGAGCGGGCTATCAAGGAGGTCACCGGCCGCGAGTTCGAGCTGACGTCGATCCGGATCGACGGCCTGTCGGACTACCTCATCGCGGTGCGCGTTTTCGAGATGCTCGGGATCGATCCGGGGCTGGGACCGATCCAGACCCTCGTCCACCGCTATGAAGAGATGCTGGCGCTCACGCTCCCGCTGAAGAAGGGACGGGTACTGCCGAACGTCCGCGAAATCCTGGAGCACTACCGGGATGACCCCGGCGTGCGCTCCTATCTCCTGACCGGCAACACCCGCGCTGGCGCCGCTGCGAAGCTGACGCACTACGACCTGCTCGAGTACTTTCCCGACGGTGCGTTCGCGGAGGACACGGGAGATCGGCCGTCGATCGCCGCACGCGCGCTCGATCTGGCTCGCCGCGCCGGCCCGCTCGACGAAGAGCGCCTGTACGTCATCGGCGACACGCCGCACGATATTCACGCGGCCAACGCCATTGCCGCCCGCACCATCGCCGTCGCCACCGGCGGCTTCACGAGCGCTGAGCTCGAGGCGCATCGGCCCTGGCGCGTGTTCGTACAGCTGCCGGGGGTGAGCGAGTTCGGGAGGCTGATCGGGGGGTGAGGCACAGAGTTTGGCCCGAGGCGCCGAGGAATTCAGCCACAGAGGCACAGAGGCACAGAGGATCACGCCAGGCGAGCTGCGTTTTTTCAGGAGCCGTCGTTACTCGGTAATGACTACGTCCACGCCACGGCCGGAGAGTCATTGGTGAGCTCACCTGACCGTACTCCGGATTGCTGCCGCGCTCTTCCCACGTCACCGTATCCAGTCGGATCTCGATTGTTCCATGGAACTCGAATCTCTTCCCACCGCTCGTTGCGAGAGGACTCCGTTCGGTTTCGTATGAGACTCGTAGAGACGTTTGAGGTGGGACAGCGAATGACGCGAGAACGACGCCATTCTTCGACATCACGACTGTTCTTGGTGCGGGCTGAGGTCGGAGCATGAGCACCGCTGGCGCTGCCGGACCGAGGCTGGCTGTGGCAGGACTTGCGCATGCCCGAGATTCACAACTGACAACGCGAAGGCAATCGCCCCGAGCAAGAAGGTTGTCTTCATTGTCCCCTCTATACAAGAGAGCAGATTATCCGGTCGGAATGGCCCCGGCGTCCACGTAGTTGGTGCGGAGGCCTTGGGACGATGACGGGCGGAGGAACGGTGCAACCCACTCGTTTCGCGACGACTGAAGCGCAGCTCACACGGAGGATCGGAAACACAGACGAACGGAGGCTTCCTGCTGCGATGGACTGCAGTTAGAGGTGGGCCCGCGCCATGCGCCGGCCCCCGGGCCGGCGCCCCACCTCAGTGAGTGTTGACCACAAGACGACTGCGGCCGACAGCGCAGCCTCTGTGCCTCTGTGCCTCTGTGTGGTTATCTCGGTGCCTCTAAGCCTCGAGTGCCTCCTCGACGAGAGCCGCCAGGTGCTCGCCGATGGACAGGCACGCGGTCAGTCCCGGGGACTCGATTCCCGCGGCGTGCACGAGTCGAGGGTTCTGCCGGTCGCGAGCGATGCGGAAATCGGCGAATGATTCGCTCGGCGGATGCAGCTTCGGACGGATCCCGGTGCCGCCGAGGCGCAGATCTTCGAGCCGGAGCTCGGGGAGCAGCCGGCGCGCCGCCTCGAGGAAGTCTTCGACTGGAATCCTGTGCCCCTCGTAGTCGTCCTTGCGTTCCTGAAAGCACACCGTCGGACCAAGCGACACGTTCCCGTGGGTCGTCTTCGTGAGGTGCACGCCCAGGCCGTGGCCCTTTGAGTGCGGCACCGGGTACACGAGGCCGTTGACGAGCGAGCGCCTGGCAGGCACGAGCTCGGCGTACTCGCCGCGGCAGGGATAAATGGTGAACGGTTCGCCGCCGAAGAGCGCCGACACGTCGTCGGCATAGAGCCCGGCGGCGTTGACCACCACGCGTGCCTGGAACACTTCGGCGTTGGTCGCCACTTCGATGGCGCCGTTGCGGTTGTCGGCCGCAGTGGGCATCGTTCCAGGCAGCAGGATGGCGTCGTGCTCGACGCACAGCCGGGCGAGGGTCCGCACGAGCGCTTCGGCCTCGATGATGCCGGTGTTCGGCGAGAGCAGCGCCGCCACGGCGCTGATGTTCGGTTCCCGGCGGCGAATGAACGCGGCATCGACCATTTCCAGCCCTTCGACGCCGTTCGCCCGGCCGATGGCCGACAGACGCTCGAGGGTGCCGATCTCGTCGTCGCTGGCGGCGACGATGAGCTTGCCGGCGCGGCGGTAGGGCACGGCGTAGCGTTCACAGAACTCGTAGAGCAGGCGTGCACCCTCGACGCAGTGCCGCGTCTTCAAGGTGCCGGCGGGATAGTAGATGCCGGCGTGAATCACCTGGCTGTTGTGAGTGCTCGTCCCCATGCCCGGGCGCGGCTCCCGCTCGAGCACACACACGGTGTGCCCGCGCCGCGCGATGGCCAGGGCGGCCGCAAGGCCGACCACGCCTGCACCGACGACTGCCGTATCAATGTGTTCCATGCGACTGGATCAATCCGTGTGGCTCAATGCACAATGCGTAGCAGCCCTGGTGAACGGCTGTGACGGGCTGCTGAGGCGCCGAGACAACCACAGAGGCACCAAGACCACAGAGATCCTATGGTTTTCTCTGTGTCTCTGTGCCTCTGTGGCGGACTTCTCTGTGCCTCGCAGGCCGATACGATTTCACCCGGCCTGCCCGGCTGTGGCCGGACTTCGTTCATTCGTACTCGCGTCCGGCTGACCGGACCCATGATTCGCCTTGAGCATCGATTCGATGGTCCGCGTACCGCTGCTCGACCTTCGACTGCAGTACGCCTCGATACGGCGCGACATTCAGGCCGCCATCGAGCGTGTCTGCGACTCGCAGCAGTTCATCCTCGGTCCTGAGGTCGAGCAGTTCGAGCGTGAGCTGGCGGCCGCAATCGGGGTCCGCTTCGCGGTCGGCGTCTCGTCGGGCACGGATGCACTGCTCATCGCCTTGATGGCGCTCGGCGTCCAGCCCGGCGACGAGGTCATCACACCGACCTTCTCGTTCTTCGCGACCGCCGGATCAGTCGCCCGTCTCGGGGCCCGTCCCGTATTCGTCGACGTCGACGCCGACACGCTCATGATGACCGCAGACTCGGTGCGCGCCGCGATCACGCCGCGGACCCGCGCCATCATTCCGGTTCACCTGTATGGGCTGTGCGCCGACATGGGCGCGTTGACCGCCGTCGCGTCCGAAGCTGGCGTTCCCATCGTGGAGGATGCGGCACAGGCCATCGGCGCCACGTATCGAGGCCGCCAGGCAGGCACGTTCGGGTTGCTCGGTTGCTTCTCGTTCTTTCCCAGCAAGAATCTCGGCGCATTCGGCGACGCAGGTCTGGTCACCACGGATGACGATCGACTCGCCGCGCGCGTGCGGCGTCTGCGCAACCACGGGGCCGAGCCCAAATACTACCATCACGAGATTGGCGGCAACTTCCGTCTCGACGCGCTGCAGGCGGCGATCCTCCGCGTCAAGCTGCCGCATCTGACACGGTGGAACGAGCAGCGCCGGGCGCGTGCCGCGACGTATCGCGATTTGTTCGAGCGCTCGGGACTGCTCGACCGGGTCCGCATTCCCGTCGAGCCTCCCGACCGGCGGCACGTCTTCCATCAGTACGTGATTCGCGTCGGCGACCGCGACGGCCTGAAGTCGCACCTGGCGGCACGCGGCATCGGCACCGATATCTACTACCCGGTGCCATTCCACCGGCAGGCCTGCTTCGCCGGGCTGACGCCGCCGGATCGCGTCTTTCCGAACGCCGACGCCGCGTCGGCAGAAGTGCTCGCACTCCCGGTGTTTCCTGAACTGACCGAGGAGCAGCAGACCCACGTGGTGAACAGCATCGCCGGGCGGTTCGAGTGACCGGCCGGCGTGTGTTCGTGACCGGTGGATCGGGCCAGCTCGGCAGCGCCATTCTCGACGCGTTCGCCGACGCCGCCCTGATCGCGCCGTCGCACCGGGCGCTCGACCTCGGCCGGCACGAACAGGTGGCGGCCGCCATCGCTGATGCCCGCCCCGAGGTGATCGTGAACTGCGCCGCGTTCAACGACGTCGACGGCGCCGAGGATCGGCCGCTCGAAGCGTTTGCCCTGAACGCATTCGCGGTCCGCAGTCTCGCCCGCGCCGCGGAGCAGGTGGGCGCGACGCTCGTGCACTTCAGCACCGATTTCGTCTTCGACGGCACGGCTCGCGAGCCATACCGTGAGGATTCCGCGCCGGCGCCGCGAAGCACCTATGCGTCTTCGAAGCTCGCCGGCGAGTGGTTTGCCCTCGATGCCCCGAGGGCCTTCGTGCTGCGCGTCGAGAGCCTCTTCGGAACGCCGCGGGTATGGAGCGGCCGCCGCGGTTCGCTCGAGGCCATCGTCGCCGGCCTCGAGGAGGGGCGCGAGGTACGGGTGTTCTCCGACCGCATCGTCTCACCGGGGTACGTACGCGACATCGCGGCGGCCACGAGACACCTCGTCGACGCCGGGGCAACGGCCGGTCTCTATCACTGCGTGAACAGCGGCCAGGCGACGTGGCTGGCGATCGCGGAGGAGGCGGCGCGACTGCTCCGCGTCGAGCCGCGGCTCAACCCGGTGTCCAGCGCGGGCGTCACGCTGAGGGCCTCGCGACCGCAGTACAGTGCTCTCGACACCACGAAGCTCGCAGCGGCGGGATTTCCGATGCCGGCGTGGCAGGACGCGCTGCGCCGGTGGCTCGCATCGCGCGATGTGCCGAGCCAGGCGGCCGCGCTCAGTGGCGATCAACCATAATGCCCACTATGACCCGACGTGCGCTGATCACCGGAATCACGGGCCAGGACGGCTCGTACCTCGCCGAGTTCCTGCTCGAGCAGGGTTACGAGGTGACCGGGGTCGTGAGGAGATCGAGCTCGCCCAACCTCTGGCGGATCGGGCACCTGCTCGATCGGATCTCGCTGCGTCCAGCCGACCTCCTCGACCAGCTGTCTCTGATTCGGTTGATTCAGGAGCTGAGGCCGCACGAGCTCTACAACCTGGCGGCGATGTCGTTCGTCCCGGCCTCGTGGGACCAGCCGCTGCTGACAGGCGAATACAACTCGCAGGGGGTGACGCGCATCCTCGAAGCGGTGCGCCAGGTCGACCCTGGCATCCGCCTCTACCAGGCGTCATCGAGCGAGATGTACGGCCGCGTCCGCGAAGTGCCGCAGACCGAGCTCACACCGTTCTATCCGCGCAGCCCCTACGGCGTATCGAAGGTGTTCGGGCACTACATCACGGTCAACTATCGTGAGAGCTACGGCCTCTTCGCCGTGTCGGGGATCCTCTTCAACCATGAGTCGCCGCGGCGTGGCCTCGAGTTCGTCACGCGGAAAGTCAGCGACGGCGTGGCGCGCATCAAGCTGGGCCTGACCGATCATCTCGGCCTCGGCAACCTCGATGCCTCACGCGACTGGGGCTTCGCCGGCGACTACGTGCGGGCGATGTGGATGATGCTGCAGCAGCCGTCGGCCGACGACTACGTCATTGCCACCGGCATCAGCCACACCGTTCGCCAGCTCGTGGAAATCGCGTTTGCGCACGTCGGCCTCGACTGGCAGAAGTACGTGCGGATCGATCCAGCGTTCCTCAGGCCGGCAGAAGTCGATCACCTGGTTGGTGAGGCGGCGAAGGCCCGCCGAGTGCTCGGCTGGGCACCGACGGTCACGTTCGAGCAGCTGGTCAGGATGATGGTCGACGCCGACCTGGCCCGTCTGTCGCGGTCGGCGCGCCCGATCGAGATCCACCAATGATGCGCGCCCTGAACCGGGGCTGATCCGCTATCGCCCGACCAGTCCCTCCACCGGGCTGCTCGCGGTCGCATACATCTTTCTCGGGATCCGTCCCGAGAGCCACGCCAGGCGTCCGGCCACGACGGCGTGCTTCATCGCCTCCGCCATGGCGACGGGATGCTGTGCTCCGGCGATCGCCGTGTTCATCAGCACCCCATCCGCGCCGAGCTCCATGGCGAGCGAGGCATCCGACGCCGTGCCGACGCCGGCGTCGACGATCATGGGGATCTTCACGAACTCGCGGATGATGCGGATGTTGTTGACGTTTTGAATGCCCAGACCCGAGCCGATCAGCGCGCCCAACGGCATCACCGCAGCCGCGCCGGCGTCCGCCAGCTTCCGGCAGACGATCGGATCGTCGCTCGTGTACGGAAGCACGACGAATCCTTCACCGGCGAGGATCCGAGTCGCCTGAATCAGCGCCTCGTTGTCGGGAAAAAGCGTCCGCTCGTCGCCGATGACCTCGAGCTTCACCCAGTTGGAGAGCCCCGCTTCGCGCCCGAGGCGTGCCGTGCGAACCGCCTCGTCTGCGGTGTAGCAGCCGGCGGTGTTCGGCAGGATGAACATGCGCTCCTGATCGATGTAGTCGAGGAGCGATTCCTGCGATCGATCGGACAGGTTCACCCGGCGGACCGCCACCGTCACCATGTCGGCGCCCGACGCCGCGTGTGCCTGCGCCATGACGGCGAGCGACGAGTATTTTCCGGTGCCGACGATCAGCCGCGAGGAGAAGGTACGGCCGGCAATGACGAATGGGGAGTCGATGTTCACTAGCCGCCACCCACGAAATTGACGATCTCGACGCTGTCGCCGTCTTCGACGATCACGTCGGGAAAGGTATGCCGTTTCAATATGGCGAGATTGTGTTCGACGGCCACCCGGCGCGGGTCGATGTCGAGCCTGGTCAGCAGCTC
>DASUGH010000052.1:0-96178 GCA_036274155.1 Vicinamibacterales bacterium
TCGATCTCGACGCGCGTCTGACACGGCTCACGGGGCGGTCGGAGTTCGTCGAGGCGCTCGACGCCCGCGTCAACGCGCTGCATCTCGTCAGCGCCGACGTCGACCGGCGACTCGGCGAGCAGCTCGCGCGGCGCGCCGAGCTCGACGCCGCTCGCGCCTCTCTCGATGGCCTCTCCGCCCGGATGCGGGATGCCCAGCACACCGTCGAGACCGTTCAGGCCCTCCAGGCGCGGGTGTCGCCGCTCGAGGAACAGATCCGGGTGCTCTCCGAGCAGGTGCAGAGGACCGCCGCCAGCGTCGAAGATACCCAGCGCGACGAGGAGGCGCTGGCGGAGCGCCGTTTCCGTCTGGATCTGCTTTTCGAGCACACGCGGGCGCTCGCCGACGAGACCGCCGAGCGAACCCGGCAGATGCAGGCGCTGAGCAGCACGCTCGATCAGTCGGTTTCTGCCAAGAACGAGATCCTGACGTCGTTGTCGGCAGTCGAGGAGCGTCAGCGCGAAGCGCTGGCGACGTCGTCGGCCACCGAGGATCAGGTCCGGCGCCTCGAGGCGATGGTCCGCTCGCTCGACGAGCGGCAGGCGCAGTTGGCGTTGGCAGAACGGTCGTTGACGGCAATCGAATCGCGCTTTGCCGGCCTGACCGTGAAGTCGCGGGAGCTCGATGCCGCCATCCAGCGCCTCAGCGAGCGCGCAGCGATCGTGCAGGCGACCAAGGCCGAAGTCGATCTCGTCCATCAGGCCGGCATGAAGAGCCGGGCCGATCTGGAGTACGTGCGCGAACACCGTGAAGAGGTGGCCGCTGTTCGCTATCGCATCGAGGCACTGCTGGCCACGGCGGCCGACGCCGAGGGCAAGATTGCCGCGCTCGAGTCGCGCAACAGCCTCATCGACGCTGTGCAGGCCAAGGCCAATCTCGTTGCCAACCTGCTCGAGGACCTTCGCGTGACGCTCGACACGCTCGGTGAACGGAAGGCGACGGTCGAGCACATGGCGGTCAAACTGGCCCGGCTCGAGTTCATCATGCAGGAAGCGCAGAATACGATCCGCACGCTGCAGCACGAGCGTGAGCTCGCGCAGCGAATCGAGCAGCAGATCACGCAGCTGCGCGGCCGGACGGGACCGGGCGATGGAACGCCGGCGGTAACGGCTTGACGGCGTTCCCTAGTTGGTCGCGACGGTTCTGGTGGCGTGAATGGTCAGGCGCTGACCGGCCCTGATGGAATTGCTTCTCAGCCGGTTCCACTCTTTGAGCGAGCCGACCGTCGTCCGGTACAGGCGGGCAATCGAAAACAGCGTCTCTCCCGACTTCACGCGATGAATGACGGTGCTGTCGGCAGTCCGCGTCGCCGCTGCCACGGCCGCCGGCGCGGGTGCGGCCTCGGAGTCACGCGATTCCGATGAGGGGGTGTCGGGGCGAGCCGCAAGCAGCAGTGTCGGCGCGCGCGGGATGATCAGCTGCTGACCGACTTTCAGCGTCGCCTTCGACGACAGGTAGTTGGCTTCCGCCAGGTCCGACCGCGTGACTTTGAGCTGCCGCGCGATCGACAACAGCGTCTCGCCCTTCTTGACCATGTGGCGGTTGAGCGGCGCCAGCTCCGCCGGTTCGGATTCGAGCAACCGCGCGCGCACGACGTCGGCGGTGCCAGCCGGCACCTTCAGCTCGTAGTCGGTCGCGCGCACGGGAGTGGTCCACCGGCGAAGCTCCGGGTTGAGCTCCTGGATGGTCTGAACCGGCGTGCCGATCCACTCCGCGAGCACCCGCAGATCGACGGCGGTCGTCAGCGTGACCCGTTCGATCCCCCGTTCGTCCTCCTCGAGTGATTGCACGGTCATGCCGTACTGGCCCGGGTTCTTGGCGACGACCACCGCGGCGAGAATGAGCGGCACGTAGTCACGCGTTTCACGGGGCAGGTAGCGGCCGCGCGCGGTCAGCGACCAGAAGTCGTCCTTCCCCGATTGCCGCATCGCCTTCTGCACCCGGCCAGGCCCGCCGTTGTACGAGGCCAGCGCCAGGTGCCAGTCGCCGAACATTCCGTAAAGCGTCTTCAGATACTTTGCCGCCGCGCGCGTCGCCTTCTCGGGGTCGGCCCGCTCGTCGATGTACCAATCGTGCTTCAGTCCGTTCTCGATGGCCGTGCCGCGCATGAATTGCCAGATGCCCTTGGCCTTTGCGCGTGATACAGCGGACGGCTTGAACGCGCTCTCGATGAGCGGCACGTAGGCGAGATCGAGCGGAAGGCCTTCGGCCCTGAAGACCTCCTGAATCATCGGCAGATAGTGCCTGCCGCGGTTCAGTCCGTCCTCCAGGTAGTTCTTGGCACGGCCGCTGAACATCTCGACGAACGACAGCACCTTGGCGTTGAGCGGGATGTCGATGTCGTGGGCCGTGACTTCCAGATCTTCGGTCACCGCATCGGTCGTGGCCTGCGTCGGCTGTTCCTCGGCGAACGTCGAAATCGCCAGCAACTCGTCGATCGATGCCGGCTCGGCGCGGCCTTCCGCGAAACCATCACCTTGTGCGAGCGAGGTCAGCTCGGCAGCGCTGATGCGCTCGACCATCCGATCGAAGTGCTCACGAATCTGGGGGTTCGTTCGCGCGCCACCGGGCGATTCGAAGAGCACGTCCAGCGCGCGATTGAACTGATCGCGCGCCGCCTGGAGATGGCCCTGCTCCAGCTGCCGCTGACCGGCCTCGAAGAGCTGGTTGGACTGCGCGATCAAATCGAGAGCCGGGTCTTTGATCGGGAATCCCTGCTGCTCGATTTTATAGGGCGCGGGTTGCGGTGGCGGAACGACAACCGGCGCCACGGTCGGTGCCGCCACGGCGGGTTTGGCCGGCGCGATCGGCTTTTTTGACGAGCAGCTCGCTGTGATGAGGGCGAGAGCACAGATCGCCCCCGCCGCGCCAAAGCGCGGTCTCAGCATGGCGGCGTAATCTACCATCCGGTCGATCGATCGGTCAAAGCAGATATCGAACATGCCTCAAACGGTTGCGGGCCATCGAAGCCGCTTCGAGGACACAACCCCCCTCCCAACAGGTCGGCACGACGAGGCTGTGACGTTAGCTCAGCGGTGATTTGGCGTGCAGCGTCGCGCAGTCGGAATCAGCGTGGCCATCCGGCCTGGATGAAAATCCGTGCGGCCTCGCCAAGGTCGCGAGCCGATGGCGTCACGATCGTCTTCTCGTCGATGACAAGCTTGCGGCCGGTCTTGATCGCCGTCCTCACATCGTCTTCGCAGACGAAATCGACTGGCGCTTCATCCTCGGTCCGGCGCGCCGAGGTGGAGACCGGGTCTGCCGCCGGCGACGACGATGTCTTCCCGCTGTCGGCGGCGGTGTAGCCGCGTGAGGCGAGGAACGCGTCGATGCGCGCCGCCAACGCTGCGGCAGGGATTGCGTTCGATACCGGGCGCGCGGGCGCCCGTGGGAGCGGAGCCGGTCGATCGCCGCGCGGCGTCGCGGTGGCCGCCGGAGTTGTGGCGGCGGCTTTCGACGTGGTAACGGCGGGCCGCACTTCATACGCCAGACGTTTGATGTTCAGCAGATGCCTGGGTGAGATGTTGTCGGAGGTGATGTTGCCGCCCCAGCCACCGCAGCCGAGCGTCATTGCCGGATCGAGGCCAGTCGTCAGGCCGATTGAGCCGTGTGTCGTCGGTGTATTGACGCAGATCCGGAAGGCCGGCTTCTTGAGCCCGAACTCGAGAATGATGTCGTCGTTCCGGGAGTGGATGGACATCGTGTGCCCCATGCCCCCGTAGCGGAGAATCTGGATGCAACGTTCGCAGCCCTCGCGCCAGTCTTTCACGACATACCAGGACAACACCGGGCACAGCTTCTCGATGGAGAGCGGGTAGTCGCGTCCTACGCCGGCGAGCGGCGCGATGAGCGTCCGCGTCTGCGGCGGAATCGACAGGCCGGCTTTTTCCGCGAGGAACGTGGCCGGCTTTCCTACGAGCGCTGGATTGGGGAGCCGCTGCGGGCTGACCAGCACACCCGCCAGCGCGCGTGCCTCGTCGGCATTCAGGAAGTAGGCGCCTTCGGCCTCGAACGCGCGCCGCCCGTCTTCGGAGATCGATTCGTCGATGACCACGGAGTTTGGCGATGAGCAGAGCACTCCGTTGTCGAAGGTCTTCCCGATTACAATGTCACGAGCGGCCTTCGGAAGGTCGGCGCTGCGCTCGATGTAACATGGCGCATTGCCGGGCCCGACGCCGTAAGCTGGTTTGCCCGCGCTGTACGCTGCCCGCACCAGGCCCATCCCCCCGGTTGCCAGGATTACGGCGACGTCACGATGCTTCATCAGCTCCTGGGTACCTTCGAGGGTGACCGTGCGCATCCAGCCGATGCTGCCGGCGGGAGCCCCGGCTGACGCGGCGGCATCCGCCATGACTTCGACCGATCGTGTGATGCAGCGCGCCGCCGACGGATGCGGGCTGATCACGATCGGACAGCGGGCCTTCAGGGCGATGAGGACCTTGTAGATCGCCGTCGACGTGGGATTGGTCGACGGCACGACGGCGGCGACGACACCGAACGGCTCGGCGATCTCGACGATTTTTTTGTCCTCTATGCGGTTGACCACGCCCACGGTCTTCATCGGGCGAATGAATTCGTAGACCTGACGCGAGGAGAACAGGTTCTTTTGTACCTTGTCCGCGACCACGCCGTATCCGGTCTCCTCTACGGCCAGCCGGGCCAGCGCCTCGGCCTGTGGAGTCACAGCCTCCGCCATCGCGGTGACGATGGTGTCGATCTGCTCCTGCGTCAGTTCGGCCAGCAGCGGCTGCGCCTGGCGGGCCGTGCGGGCGAGCGCCCTGGCTTCCGCGATGGACGACAGGTCTTTGTCGGTGGGTGCGGCCGTCTCCGAAATTGCCATCGGGGAGTTCCCGTACTTCAGGCCCTGGGCAGAATCCGTTCGACCTCGGTATGCGGTCTGGGAATGACATGCACGGAGATGAGCTCTCCGACGCGCCGCGCGGCGGCCGCTCCGGCGTCGGTGGCCGCCTTGACGGCTCCGACATCGCCGCGTACCAGCACGGTTACATATCCAGCGCCGATGTACTCTTTGGCGACCAGCACCACATTCGCGGCCTTGACCATTGCGTCGGCCGCTTCGACCGAACCGATCAGGCCGCGGGTTTCCACCATGCCCAGTGCTTCAGATGCCATGCGTTCCGGAATACTATCATCCAAGGCCTGCACACTTCTGCAGGCCGGCTGTTCTCCGCCGCCCGCGGTCTAACTTCACAGGCGCCTTCGACCACGTGCCGGGCGTCTTATTGCGAAGGTCACACCGATCCGATGGAATTCCGCGCTAGGCTCGGGACAACGAGCGGCGACATCATCGAGGGCGTCTACCACGCCGAGAGCGAGGGCCGGCTCCGCCGCGAGCTCGAGGAGAAGGGCATGTACGTCCTCTCCCTGCAGCAGCGCGGCGGGCTGAGCGGCCTGGCCACCGGGCGGGCGCGCCGCCGGAAGGTCAAGCGATCGGAGTTCCTGGTGTTCAACCAGGAGCTGGCGACGCTGCTGAAGGCGGGGATGCCGCTCCTGCCGTCGCTGGACATCCTGCGCCAGCGCGTCGCCAACCCGACGTTCAAGGGGGCGCTCGACGACGTGTACGACCGGGTCAAGGCGGGCTCGGCGCTCTCCGACGCGTTCGCCGAGCACCAGGGGCTCTTTCCGACCGTTTACGCCGCGTCGTTGATGGCGGGCGAGCGCAGCGGCAACCTCGACGCGGTGATCCGCCGATACGTTGCCTATGAGAAGGTGATCGGCGCCGTCAGACGGCGCACGATCTCCGCCCTGATTTACCCGTGCATTCTCGTCACGTTGATGGTCGTGCTCGTCGGGATCATCGTCGTGAAGGTGGTGCCGGCGTTTTCCGGCTTCTATGCGAGCTTCGAGGCCGAGCTGCCGATTGCCACACGGATCCTGATCGCCGTCTCGAACGGTGTCGTGACGAATCTCTGGCTGATTCTGGCAGCGGTCGCGCTCGCGGTCGTGGTGTCCGGCTCGATCGTCAGGCAGCCGCGGCAGCGGGAACGTCTGCACCGGGTGCTGTTGCAGCTGCCGTGGGTCGGCGGCACGATGCGGAAATTCGCGACCTCGCAGCTGGCGCGTACATTGGCGACGCTGCTGAGCGGTGGCATCCCGCTGGTCAACGCGTTGGACATCAGCGTGCGGTCGATGTCGAACCGTTTCCTCGCGCGCGAGCTCGACGAGGTACGGGCGCGGGTGCAGGAGGGGCAGGGCTTCGCCGCGTCGCTGCTCAAGCGCGGCATGCTGCCCGACGTCGCAGTGAAGATGGTGGAAGTGGGCGAGTCGACCGGCGCGCTGCAGGAGATGCTGAACAGCATCGCGGAGTTCTACGACGAGGAGATCGAAACGGAAGTGGCGCGCTTCATCACGATCGTCGAGCCGGCGCTGCTCGTCGTCATGGGCGGCATCATCGCGATCGTCGTCCTCGCGCTTTACATGCCGATCTTCGAGCTGAGCTCGGTAGTGGGATGAGGTTCACACGTTGAGCACCGGAAGTTCGCAACCCACGACGGCAATCGTCGATCCGGCGCTGGTCCAGGCGCCGGAGGACTACTCCCAGGAGGTCGCGACGGCACGAGCCCGCGCCGAGCGGTACCGGCTCGAGTTCGTCGACATGAACGAGTTCCGCATCGATCAGGAGCTGTTCCGATCGATCCCGGCCGATCTCATGCTGCGCTACGGGTTCGTCCCCTACCGGCGGGACGGCAAGTGGCTCGTCATCGTTGTCTCCGATCCCACTGACCTGCCGATGATCGACGAGCTGTCAGTGCAGCTCGCCACACCGCTGCGCGTGACCGTCGGCGCGCCGTCGGCGATCCAGTCGATCCTGAAGAAGAGCGAGAGCTCACAGCGCGTGCTCGAGGAAGCGACCGAAGGCTTCCAGCTGCAGGTGCTGAAGGACGACGAGAGTGCCGAGGACAGCCTGACGGTCGAGCGGCTGACCAGCGACATCAGCCCGATCATCCGTCTGGTCGACTCGACCATCTACACCGCCATCCAGCGCCGGGCGAGCGACATTCACATCGAGACGGGCGACGACGCCGTGCACGTGAAGTACCGCATAGACGGGGCGCTGCAGCCGGCGATGCGGCCGATCGCCAAGCACTTCCACAGCTCGATCATCTCGCGCATCAAGGTGATGGCCGAGCTCGACATCGCCGAGAAGCGCGTGCCGCAGGACGGCCGCTTCAAAGTGCGCATGCCGGGGAAGACGATCGACTTCCGCGTCTCGATCATGCCGAGCGTCCACGGCGAGGATGCGGTGGTCCGCATTCTCGACAAGGAGTCGATCAGCGAGCAGTTCACGGAGCTGACGCTCAACATTCTCGGGTTCCCCGAGGCCGAGCTGCGGCGCTTTCGCAAATTCATCCACGAGCCCTACGGAATGGTGCTGGTCACCGGTCCCACCGGATCGGGCAAGACGACCACCCTCTACGCGGCGCTGTCGGAGATTCAGTCCGTCGAAGACAAGATCGTGACCATCGAGGATCCGGTCGAGTATCAGCTGCGCGGCATCACGCAGATTCCGATCAACGAGAAGAAGGGGCTGACGTTTGCGCGAGGCCTGCGATCGATCCTCCGCCACGATCCCGACAAGATCATGGTCGGGGAGATCCGCGACCCGGAGACCGCCCAGATCGCGATTCAGTCGTCGTTGACAGGCCATCTCGTCTTCACGACTGTGCATGCGAACAACGTGTCCGACGTGCTCGGCCGCTTTCTCAACATGGGTGTCGAACCGTATCAATTCGTGTCCGCGCTCAACTGCGTCATGGCGCAGCGGCTGGTACGGCTCATCTGCTCGCATTGCAAGCGACCGACGCGCGTCGATCCGCAGGCGCTCGTCGAGTCCGGGCTCGACCCGGCGCTCGCCGACAGCCACCGCTTCTACGAGGGCGCGGGGTGCATCGACTGCGGCGGCACCGGGTTCAGGGGCCGCACGGCGATCTGCGAGCTCCTCGACCTCTCCGATCGCATCCGTGAGATGATCCTCGCCCGGCGTCCGTCATCCGAAGTCAAGAAAGCGGCAGCAGAAGAAGGCATGCGCTTCCTGCGCGAGTCAGCCGTCGAGAAAGTGCTGCTCGGGCTCACCACACTTCGTGAGATCAACAAGGTGACCTTCGTCGAATGAGTACCCTGGCCAGCTGGGCGGCTGCGCCCCCCGCGGACGCGGCCATCGAAATCGCGCCGGAAGCTGTCTCTGCCGCCGCTGTCACGATCCGCGGCAGCGAGGTCGTGGTGCAGGGCTACGCCAGCGAAGCGCTTCCAGCCGGCGCACTCACGGCGTCTCTCACTGCCCAGAACGTGCTCGACCGTCGCGCCGTGGCCGCAGCGCTTCAGGCCGTGGCCGGTCGTCTCGGTACGCAGCCGCGGCGTGTGGCTCTGCTCGTCCCGGATCTGACGGCGCGCGTGTCTCTTGTCCGTTTCGACAAGGTGCCTGCCCGCAGCGGTGACCTCGAGCAGCTCGTGCGCTGGCAGGTGAGAAAATCCGCGCCGTTTCCTGTCGAGGAGTCGGTCCTCACGTTTGCTCCCGGCGCCAGGAGCGCCGACGGCGCGGAGTTCATCGCCGTGCTGGCACGACGAGCCGTGATACGCGACTACGAAACGCTCTGCGAGGAGCAGGGCATGCACGCCGGCCTCATCGATCTCACCACCTTCGGCCTCGTCAATCTGCTGCTCGCCGGCGACGCTCTTCCTGCCGGCGACTGGCTGGTGGTACACGTGCGGCCGGAATACACCTCGCTGGCGATCATGCGAGGCGACAACATGATCTTCTTCCGCAACGTCGCCGGTGGCGATCCGGAGTCACTCGCCGACGCCGTGCACCAGACGACGATGTATCACCAGGATCGGCTGTCGGGCCGCGGCTTCTCGCAGGTGCTGCTCGGTGGAGCCGGTCGTTCCGGCGGCGCACTCGATTCCGCGCGCCGCAGCCTCGAAGCGCGCCTCGGGGCGGCGGTGAGACCGATCGACATCTCGCGGCTGGCAGGCGCGGTCGGCGGCGGCCCGGGCAGCTCCGACCGTCTGGCGATGCTGGCGCCGCTCGTCGGCACCCTGCTTCGAATGCGCGCTCAGGTCGCCGCGTGATGCTGAAGACGAACCTCTCGACGCGTCCGTTCTACAACACGCGACTCGTCGGCCTCGCGCTCATCGGCGCGGCGATCGTGCTGGCGGTGATCTCGGCGCTTCACCTCGTGTGGGCGGTGTCGCTCGCCAATGAGGAAGGCATCCTCAGCGCCCGCGCGACCGAAGCGCGGACGCAGGCGGGCGAGCTCCGCGCCGACGCCGAGCGCTTGCGCAAGCGCGTCGATCCGAAGGAGCTCGAAACCGTGTCGGCGGCGGCGCGCGAAGCCAACGCCGTCATCGAGCAGCGGACCTTCTCATGGGGGCAGCTGCTCTCGCACCTCGAGGCCACGGTGCCCGACGATGTCCGCATCACCGCTGTTACGCCGAAGATCGATGACGAAGGCGTCACCGTCACCCTGAGTGTCGAAGCGCAGAACGTCGAGCACCTGTCCGCGTTCATGGACGCGCTCGAGAAGAGCGGCGCCTTCCGGAATGTCTGGCCGACCACGCGGCAGACCGGGGATGACGATGTGATCGATGCGGTGGTCGAGGGCAGGTACACGCCGATCGCGAATGCGGTTCCCGCGGCGCCGAAGACCGTGGGGAAGGTGAAGCCATGAGCGACGCCGTACGATGGCCGCTCGCCAGGCGGATTCTCGATGAATACCGGCGGTTCGTCATCCCGCTCGCCGTGCTGCTCCTCGCCAATGTGCTGGTCTATGCGTTCTACGTGTTTCCGTTGTCACAGCGTGTCAGCAACGTGACCGAGCGCACGCAGGCGGCGGAAGGGGAGCTGAACGCCGCCCGGCTGCAGCATTCGCAGGCGAGCAACATGGTGACCGGGCGTGCCCGCTCGGCGGAGGGGCTCGAGACGTTCTACAACGCCGTGCTCCCGGCGAACCCAGCGGCGGCGCGGCAGCTGGCGTCGCCGCGCCTCGATCAGCTCGCGAGGCAATCGAACGTCCATGCGAAACGGATCAGCACCGAGGCGGTCTCCGAGCGCGATCGCACGCTCACCCGTCTCGAGATCCGCATGGATGTCACCGGAACCTACGACGCCATCCGGCGGTTCGTCCATCAGCTCGAACGCTCGCGGGACTTCGTGGTGGTCCAGAATCTGAGGATTAGCGAAGGGTCGAACGAGGACGCGCAGTTGAACGTGCAGCTGGAGCTCGCCACGTTCTACAAGGCGGTTGCACCATGACGACCAAGACGATCCGGGAACTGTCGATTCTCGGTGTCCTCCTCCTGGTGCTCGGGGGCGTTCTGTACCGGAATCAATTCGCCGGAACGGCCATCGTCCCGCCGGCGCCGTCCAATTCAACGGCGGCCGCGCGAGCGAAACGCCCTCCCCCCAGTGAAGGAACGGTTACTGACGTGAAGCTGGCTTTGCTCGACGCCGGACCCGATACGTTCGCGCCGCCGCAGCGGAACCCCTTCAGGTTCAAACCAAAGCCGGCGCCGGACGTGCGTCCGGTGGTGCAGGCGCTGCCGCCGCCGGCGCCGCTCCCCAGACCAGCACAGGCTGAACCCGGCATCGAACGCTTCGTTCGTTACGTGGGGTACATGGTGTCGGGATCCGGCGTTCGCGTGGCTGCGCTGCAGTACACACCGGCCGACGGGCCGGCTGTGCCGCTCGTCGGATCCGAGGGCTATATCATCGAGGGCCGCTACCGTCTGCTGAAAGTGGAGCCCGACACCATCGAGGTCGTCGAGCTCGCCGGTCAGGGACGTCGCGCTCGCATTTCACGCTCACGATCATGATCACTGTTATGACAGGAATGGGTCGTCCAGGCCGGGCTGCGGCCGCTTCTCGGAGCGTTCTGCGAATCGTCGCCCTCCTGGTGGTGGCGATGAGCATCGTCGGCTGTGCCGCCAGCAAGGCGTACGACAGCGCCAACGAGGCGGCGCGCGCCAACGAGTGGGACGTCGCCGTGCAGCAGTACCGCCAGGCGCTGCAGCTCGAGCCCGAGAACGTGAAATACAAGATCGCCTTGACGCGGGCGATGGTCACCGCGTCGACACACTTCGCCGAGCAGGGCCGTGTGGCGGAGGCGCGTGGTCAGATCGACGCGGCGCTGGCCGCCTATCGCAAGGCCAACGAGTTCGATCCGAGCAACCGCCAGCTCGCAGCCAAGGTGTCGTCGCTCGAGAAGCAGCTGCGCGACCTTTCCGAATCGGCGCGCGCCAAACCGACCATCGAGCAGTTGCGTGAAAATGCCCGCCAGGCCGGCCCGCCGACGCTCGTCGGATTGAACGAGGTCCTCCCCGCGTTCCAGTACGTCAATCAGCCGGTGCGTTTGATTCTCGAGACCATCGCCAACGCGGCCGGCATCAACGTCACGTTCGAGCGCACCTTCCAGGACCCGGCGCGCCCTTACACCATCCAGATGGACGGCGCGACCCTCGAGCAGGCGCTGAACACCGTGATGAGCGCCAACCAGCTCTTCTACAAGGTGGTCAGCCCCAACACGATCATGGTGATCCCCGAGGGGCAGCAGAACCGTCTGCTCTACGAGGATCAGGTCATCAAGGTCCTGCACCTGTCCAACGCCGATGCGCAGGAGGTGATGCAGGCCGTGACGACGGTGGTGCGCATGCCCGGATCGGTGCAGACGCAGTTTCAGATCTCGCCGAACAAGACGCAGAACACCCTGACCCTGCGCGCACCCACCAACGTTGCCGCCATCATCGAACGGGTCGTCCAGCTGATGGACAAGCCGAAGGCCGAGGTGGTCGTCGACGTCGAGATTCTCGAAGTCAACCGGCGGCGCGTGAAGCAGTACGGCCTCGATCTCGGCGACTACGCCATCGGCGCCGTGTTCTCGCCCGACGTCAACCCGATCGGCTCCGGCAGCCTCACGCCGCAGCCGTTCAATCTCGGGAACGTCGTGAATAACGGCATCAGCTCCAGCGACTTCTACCTGGCGGTGCCGGCGGCGACAATCCGGTTCCTCGAAAGCGATTCGGAGACCAAGCTGCTCGCCAAACCGCAGCTGCGCGGCGCGGAAGGCGAGAAGCTCCGGCTCGAGCTCGGCGAGGACATCCCGATTCCGACCACGGTGTTCACGCCGCTGGCCTCCGGAGGCGCGAACGTCAACCCGCTGTCGTCGTTCACCTATCGAACCGTCGGCGTCGTTCTCGAGATGACCCCGCGTGTCACCTACGACGACAACATCATTCTCGAGTTGAGCGTGGAGAACAGCGCCCGGACCGGTGATACGACGATTGCCGGTACGACGGCGCCGACGTTCTCGACGCGGCGGGTGGCAGCCAAGCTGCGCCTCCGCGACGGCGAATCCAACCTGCTCGCCGGGCTCGTGTCCGAGGCAGATCGGCGCACACTGAAGGGCGTCCCAGGCCTCCTGCGGCTGCCGGTCATCAAGCAGCTCTTTTCAGCAAACGATAACCAGATCGAACAGGCAGACGTCATCGTGCTGTTGACGCCGCGTATCGTCCGGACGCACGAGATCACGCAACGCGACATCGATCCGCTGTTCGTCGGCTCGCCGCTCAATCTCGGTCTCGGCGGTCCGACGCTGCTCGTGCCGCCGCTTGCTCCGCAGGCTGCGGCACCAGCCGCGGCTCAACCGGCCGCAGCTGCTGGCGCCGCCGGTGCACCGGCCGCGGCACCTGGCGCTGCGCCATCCGCTCCGGGGACGCCTCCGCCCTCGCCGGGGGCCACCACACCCACTGCGGCGGCCGCGCCGGCGGCGCCGGCAACAACACCTCCTCCGGCGACACCGGGGGCCGCCGCGCCAGGCGCTGCCACCCCGGGTCTGCCGGCGACTCCACGCGATCCGGCGGCTCCGCCTGTAGCGGGGACACCGACGCCGACCGCAGTGCCGACCGGCGGCCAGATCATGCTCGCGCCGCAGGCGCTGGACGTCCGTGTCGGCACCGGCGCGCTGGCCGTTCCGATCGTCGTGACCGATGTCTCTCGCCTCTCGAGCGCGACGCTGACGATTACTTACAACCCGGCAGTTCTCCGCGTCGCGGCGGTGCAGCAGGGGAACTTCATCTCGAGGCCTGGCGGGCCGGTCGCCTTCACCGAGGATCATGCCAAGCCTGGCCGCATCGACGTGGTGCTGCTGCGAACGGGCGACTCCACGGGCGCCAGCGGCAGCGGCTCGCTGGCCTATGTGCTGTTCGACGCCATTGCGCCAGGGCCGACGAGCTTCACGATCACCGGCAGCGCGACTGCGCCCGGCGGCGCCCCGCTTTCCGTGCAGTTCGCGCCGGCGCCAAGCGTCACCGTGAAATGATTCCGCGATTGCTCTCGACCGTTCGCCGCCCTCAGGCAGATCGCGCAGACGGGTACACCTTCGTCGAGCTGCTCGTCGTCGCCACAATCCTGCTCGTCCTGGCATCGGTGGTGATGCCGCTGGCCGAGACGATGTCCAAGCGGGTACACGAGGCGGAGCTCCGTACGGCGCTGCGTGAAATTCGCACGGCGATCGACCGCTTCAAGGATGCGGTGGACGCCGGCGCGATCGCGTCGACCGAGCTGGAGCCGAACAGCGAGGGATATCCACCGGATCTCGAGACGCTCGTCGAGGGGGTGCCGGCGGCCAACGACGCGTCGGGCAGGAAGCTGCGGTTCGGGCTGAGGCGGGTGCCGACCGATCCGATGACCAACAGTACTGAGTGGGGACTGCGATCGTATCAGGACAAACCCGATGCGACCTCATGGGGCGGACAGAACGTGTTCGACGTCTACACGAAGAGCAAAGGGACGGCTCTCAATGGCACGAAATACAGCGACTGGTAGCGCGGAGGCTGCGCCCGCTCGCCGTGTCGCCTTGGGGACGGCCGGCTTCACGCTGATCGAAATGCTGGTCGTCATGACGATTATCGTGATCCTTGCCGGGATCGGCGTCGCGTTGTACACCAACGGTGTAACCAAAGCCAACGAAGCGGCGCTCAAGACGGATCTGTCACAGATGCGCGAGGCGATCGATCAGTACTACGCAGACAAGGGAAAGTACCCGGCTTCGCTGGACGTGCTGGTCGAAGAGCGCTACATCCGCAACATCCCGCCGGATCCGTTCACCAAGTCGAAGGACACCTGGCAGACCGAACTCTCGGAGCCGGACGCGGGCAACCCTTCCGCCGAGGTCGGCGTGATCAACGTGAAGAGCGGCAGCAACCGGACCGCGCTGGACAACACGCTCTACGCGGAATGGTGATGTCAGAGTGATGGCAGAGCGCTCCTCCTGGACGCGGCGCCTCTCAGGCGAGGACGGCATCCTGATGGTGGCGCTCCTCGTGGCCTTGAGTGTCATGGGCGTGATGCTCAGCGTGGCGCTCCCTGCCTGGAATACGCGCGCCAGGCGCGAGAAGGAAGCCGAGCTGGTCTTCCGCGGCCAGCAATACGCGCGCGCCATTGCGCTGTTCCAGAGAAAGTACGCCAACGCTTCGCCTCCAAGCATCGACGTCCTGCTCGCCGAACGCTTCCTCAGGAAGAAGTACCTCGATCCGATCACAGGTGAAGATTTCGAGCTCATCACCCCCGGAAGCACGATAGAAGGCTCTTCGACGCCGGCCGCTCTTCAGGGACGCGGCGGAGCTACGGGCGCCCGGGCCGGCTCCAATGCGACAGGGTCCAACGCGACGCAGAGTCTTCTGGCAAGAGGTGCTGGCGGCGCCACTGGCGGCAACGCGGCGGCGGCCCGCGGTGGAACGGCCCCGGCTCGCAGCGGCTTCTCTCAGTTTTCGCTGAACAGCTCGTTTGGTGCGAGCAGCAACACCACCGGACGCGGTCAGACCGCTCAGACCGCGAACAGCCTGCTCACGTCCACCGTGACAGCCGGCGCGGTGGGTGGGATCCTGGGCGTTCGCAGCAAGAGCACCGACAAGTCGCTGCGCATCTACAACGGCGCCGAGCGGTACTACGATTGGGTGTTCCTCGCGTCGCAGATGACGAATATCGTATCGTCGCCATCCGGCGGCCAGGCGCCTGGTGGCGGGAGGGGCAGAGGGCAGACTCCGGGCCCGGTCACGGGCCGCGGCGGCGTCAGAGGCCAGCCGTTCGGAACCGGACAGACGGGACAGCCGGGCAGAGGCCCCGCGCCATCGCCAGCCGGCGGCAACCGCGGTATCGGACCGGTCCAGCCTGGAATGCCTCAGCCTGCCCGCGGCGGGCGCGGCTTCTAACGTCGGCGGCTCGTGGCCCGGCAGTGCCAGAAGGACTCCGCCGCGCGTCGGCCCGGCGTCACGCCTCAATCTCCGACATGACCGCGTCGTGCACCGTCGGCCGAACGCCCGCAATCGCCTGATTCTGCCGATCCGGGTACACGCGATTGGTCAGCAGGACCACGTATACCCGCCGATCCGGATCCAGCCAGAGCGAGGTTCCGGTGAATCCGGTGTGTCCGAACGAACGGGGTGACATCCGCCTGCCGCATGAGGACGTCGGCAGCATCGTGTCCCAGCCAAGCGCCCGCGAGCTGCCGGGAATTCCGGGCCGGCGGGCGATGAAGACGTCCAACGTGGCTTTGCTGAAGGCGCCGGCGCGGCCGTCGAGCACTTGCAGCAGGTGACGAGCCTGATCGCCGACAGCGGCCGCGTTGCCAAACAGTCCGGCATGCCCGGCGGCGCCCCCAATCGCCCAGGCGTTCTCGTCGTCCACCTCACCGATCAGGAGCCGTCCGCGCCAGGGATCGCGATGGGTTGGTGCTGTCCTCCGCCGCCAGACGTCCGGCGGATGAAACTGCAGATCCCCGACCGATCCGGTGAGCGCCTTCAAGGCATCGAACCGCGTCGGAAGTGACGCCGCCTTCTCGAGTACGAAGCCGAGCAGCATGAATCCGAGATCGCTGTACAGCGACTTGGAATGTGGCGGGTACTCGAGGCCAGCGGCACAGATCGCAGCCTCGAATGCCTGACGACCCTGGTGCTCGCGGTAGAGCGGCAAGTGCGCTGGCAGACCGCTGCAATGGGACAGCAGGTCGCGGATGGTGACGAGATCGGCGCCGGCGGGATTGCATCGCGGCAGATGCTCCATGAGCCGATCGTCGAGACCCAGTGCGCCCTGTTCGACGTCGCGCATGACGAGCGGAGTCGTCGCCAGCACCTTGGTGAGCGACGCCAGATCGAAGATCGTGTCTTCGCGCGTCGAAGCGGCATCGGCATCGAACGTCAGCGTGCCGAACGCCTCTCGCCACAGCGTTCGAGTGGCGTCGCCGACCTCGATGACGGCGGCGGGAAAGGCTCGCTCCGCCACTGCGCGTTCGAGCACTGCGCGTGCGGCAGGGAAGAGCGCAGGCATGTTCGGTTGTAGCATATCGTCAGATGCATGTCCTCGGCATCGATGCGGGCGGCACCAAGACGGTGTGTCTGCTCGCCGACGAGAATGGCGCGGTCCTCTCGGAGGGACGCGGCGGCGGCGCCAACCTCCAGGCGTCCGGCGAGCTCGAAGTGGAAAAGGTGCTCCACGATGTCATGGAGCAGGCGCTCGGCGATCGCGACGAGATCCGGCCGGCTGCCATCTGCCTCGGCATCGCCGGCGTCGATCGCTCACGCGACGCCGATGCGATTCGCGGGGTGATGCGGCGCATCGGCTTCAAGTCGCGCATCCTCGTCGTCAACGACGCGCTCATCGCGCTCACGGCCGGTGTGGGCGATGAATCGGGCGTGGTGGTGATTGCCGGTACGGGCTCCATTGCGTACGGCCGCAAGGCGGGGAGAGCGGCGCGCTCGGGAGGCTGGGGCTACCTCCTCGGCGACGAAGGCGGCGGCTTCTGGATAGGCCGGGCCGCGCTTTCGGCGGTCGTCCGGCAGTTCGACGGCCGCGGCCCTTCCACGCTCCTGACCGAGCTGGTGCTGCGGCACATGCGTCTGCACAGTCCGACCGAGCTGATTCACGCGATTTACGACCGTGGTCTTCAGCGTCACGCGGTTGCCGGGATCGCCGCGGTGGTCCGGGAAGCCTCGGAGGCAGGCGACGTGGTGGCCACCGAGATCCTCGGCCGCGCCGCGAACGAGCTCGGTGCGGCCGCGGCCGCTGTCGTGCAGACGCTCGGCATGCGCGGAAGCGTATTCCGGACGGTACTCGCCGGCGGAATCTTCAGAGCCATCCCATCGCTCGCCGATGCGGTGAGCTCACGACTCTCGGAAATTGCCCCGCGGAGCGACGTTCAGAGGCTGCAAATCGAGCCTGCCGTCGGCGCCGTCCACCTGGCACTTGCCGCCGCACGCGGCGAAGTCGCGATACCGCAGTATTTGTAACCGGAGCTCAGTGACGATACGTGTCTTCGAGAATCCGGTGGAAGCCGCCGCGGCAGTCGCACATCGTCTGATCGATGCGATCCGGGCGAAGCCGTCGCTCACCCTGGGATTGCCAGCCGGACGGACGCCGATTCCCGCATACGCGGAGCTTCGCCGATTGAACCGGCAGGGCGCGATCAGTCTCGCTGGTACACGGACGTTCAACCTCGACGAGTTCGTGGGACTGCGGGCAGACGACCCGCGAAGCTTCCGCCATTTCATGGAGGCGAATCTCTTCGAGGGAACGGACCTGCCGCCTGCCAGCATCGAGTTCCTGGACGGAGCCGCCCACGACCTGGACGCAGAATGCCGCCGTTACGAAGCCGCCATCGCCGGCGCCGGAGGGATCGACCTTCAACTCGTCGGCATCGGTATCAACGGACACATCGGCTTCAACGAACCGGGCGACCGGCTGATGGCGGATACACATCGCGTCGACCTGCGCCCCGAGACGCGTCTCGCGAACATCGAGCAGTTCGGAGGCCGACTCGCCGCTGTGCCGCACCAGGCACTCACGATGGGGATGGGAACCATCCTGAGAGCGAAGGCGATCGTGCTGGTGGCGACGGGGGAGTCGAAGGCGGAAGTGATCGCCCGCGCGGTGCGGGAACCGCTCACGACGCACCTTCCCGCGTCGTTCCTGCAGACACACCGCAGCGTCGAGCTGTATCTCGATCGCGCGGCTGCGGCGGGCTTCTAGGATGACCTACCGGCGGGCGGCTGGCAGGCGATCGGGACGCCGGGGCTCGTCGGAACGAGGAGTGTCTGAGCCTGCGGGCGACGCTATCTTGTGATGACTGCTGCCGTTGAGCGACGCCTCGGCGTGGCCCTGCAGCATTCCGCGCAGGCGTGGCTCGATGTCCTCGCCGAGCGCCTCACGCATCGAGTCATGGGCTTTCTTCAGCCGCGACAGCGATTTGATGTAGCTGAGGCCCGTCTTCTGCATCACAATCGCGGCCTTCACGTTCCACTGCGCCCGCTTGAGCAGACGGTCGGCGTCATCGTAGTCGAGACCGGTGACGATGTTGACGATGCGGCGGGCCCGGTCCTTGAGCTTCTCGGAACCTGTCTGCACGTCCACCATCAGGTTGCCGTAGGTCTTGCCGATCCGGACCATGGCGGCCGTGGTCAGAATGTTCAACACCATCTTGGTGGCGGTCCCGGCCTTGAGTCGGGTCGAGCCGGCGATGACTTCGGCGCCGACGCCCGGCGCGATCGTCAGATCGACGAACGTCTGCAGCTCCGTCCCCGGGTCGCAGGTCACGAAGATGACCCGCGCGCCAGCCTTGCGGGCGCGAGTGAGCGCGCCCCGGACGAACTGTGTCATCCCGCTGGCGGAGACGCCGATCACCACGTCCTTCTTCGTTGGCCGCAGCCTCGTGATGGCGCGCGCGCCCTCTTCGTAGTTGTCTTCGACACCCTCGCGCGCCGAGAAGATCGCGTCACGTCCGCCTGCCATCACCGCCTGTACAAGGTCCGGATCGGTGCTGAAGGTCGGCGGCATCTCCGCGGACTCGAGGATGCCAAGCCGGCCGCTGGTCCCGGCGCCGACGAACATCACCCGCCCGCCCTTGCGCAGCGCGCTGGAGAGCATCTCGACGCCGACGGCGATGCGTTCGCGCTCGCGGTGCACGGCGGCCAGCATCTTGCGGTCTTCGTTGAACATCAGGTCGACGATGTCGGCAGCCGAGAGCTTGTCGATTCCGAGCGTCGATGGATTGATGGCCTCGGTCGGCAGCGACTGCCACTTTGAACGTGCGGGCATACGACTACAATTCTAGTGGACCGCGCCAACGATGAGAAACGCCCCGGGAGGTGCCCCGGTCGATGCCTTCCTCACCCACCTCGTGGTCGAGCGCCGGCTCGCCACGAACTCGGTCGAGAGCTACGCTCGCGATCTCAACCTGCTCGCGCAGTTCGCCGCAGGGCAGGGGAGCGGGATCGATGCGTTGTCGCGTCCGGCGCTCGAGGCCTTCGTTCGCGATCTCATGTCGGAGGGGCGTTCCCCCCGCTCGGTTGCCCGCGCGGTCGCCTGTTATCGGGGGTTCTACCGCTTCCTGCTGCGTGAGGGCAGGCTGAAGACGAGCCCGGCTGATGATCTCCGACCGCCGCGTGCGTGGAAGGTGCTGCCGCGGGCTCTGTCGGTCGAAGACGTCGACAAGCTCATCGCTCAGCCTGACACCACGACTCCGCGCGGCATGCGCGACCGGGCGCTCATCGAACTCCTGTACGCAACCGGAATGCGTGTGTCGGAGCTGATTTCGCTTCGCCCGGGCGACGTCAACCTCGAGGCCTCATACCTGACCTGCACCGGCAAGGGGTCGAAGCAGCGCATCGTCCCGATCGGCGACGAAGCTGCCGGCTGGGTCCATCGATACATTCGCGAGGCGCGGCCGGGGTTGCTCGGTCGGCGGAGCAGTCCCAGGTTGTTCGTCAACGCCCGCGGTGGCGGGCCCGGACTGACGCGGGTCGGATTCTGGAAAATCCTCAAGGTGTACGCGCGCCAGGCGGGCTTGACGCGGACGCTCAGCCCGCACACGCTGCGCCACTCGTTTGCCACGCATCTGCTCGAGCGTGGCGCGGATCTTCGCGCCATCCAGATGATGCTCGGTCACGCTGATCTATCGACAACACAGATTTACACGCATGTGCTCGAACAACGCATGCGCGCCATCTATGACCGTTTCCACCCGCGCGCCTGAATGACTGTCGGCAGAAGCAAGCTGCAACGGGAAGACGACCACTCTGGAGCCGACGTGACGTCAGCAAGGCTGCTCGGCCGTGCGTAAGCGTATCGTCATCGCGGCGATCGCCTCGGCGGCCGTGGTCACGACGATCGTGATGCTACCGCCTCGGTCGGTCTCGCTGCCGTCAGCGGGTGACATTCCCGAGCCCGTCCGAGGCGTCGTCCACGTGCATACCGTCCGCTCAGACGGCTCGGGCACTCTCGAGGAGATTGCGGCGGCGGCCGCCCGCGCCGGACTGAAATTCGTGATCCTGACCGACCACGGCGACGGTACTCGCGAGCCCGAACCGCCGGCATATCGTCACGGCGTGCTCTGCATCGACGCCGTCGAGGTCACGACGTTCGCGGGGCACCTGGTGGCGCTGGGCCTCGCAAGCGCGGCTCCGTACCCACTGGGGGGCGAGCCGCGCGATGTCGTCGAGGACGTCGAAAGGCTTGGCGGGATGTCCATTGCCGCGCACCCCGTGTCGGAAAAGGCCGCCCTGCGCTGGAACGGCTGGACCGCCCAGACAGACGGTCTCGAATGGCTGAACGCGGACAGCGAATGGCGCAACGAGCACGTCGCGTCGATCGCGCGCGCGTTCATCACGTATCCCTGGCGCCAATCCGAGACGCTGGCGGCGTTGCTCCAGCGACCCGCCGAGGCGCTCAGCGCCTGGGACAACCTGACGCGCGAGCGGCGTGTGGTTGCGCTTGCGGCCGTGGACGCTCACGCCAATCTCGGTCTGATGTCGCTGTCGCGTTCCGACGCCAACCGCTCGTCGATCGCGCTCCCCGGGTACGAGCACATCTTCCGCACGTTCTCGGTCGCGCTTCCACAGATCCAGCTGACTGGCGACGCGATGATGGATGCCGGGGCCGTCGTGCGCGAAATTCGCAGCGGCCATGTCTATTCATCGATCGATGCGCTCGCATCACCGGCGCGCATGACGTTCACGGCGTCGAGCGGCGGCAGATTGGCGAGCCCGGGAGACGAGCTGCCACTCGGCGGCAGCGTGGCGATTCGCGCGCAGACAACTGCGCCAAGAGGTTCGCGCACGACGCTATTGGCCAACGGCCGGCCGGTGAAGTCGAGCGATGATGCCACGCTGACGTACGAGGCTCCTGCCGAGCGGGCCGCGTATCGGCTCGAAGTCCGTATTCCGGGTACGAAGCCGGACGAGGCCGCCGTGCCGTGGCTGCTGTCGAACCCGATCTATGTCGGCGGGTTCGAGACAGTCGTCCCGCCGCCATGGCAGCCGCGCCACACGCTCGTTCGATACGCCGATGGGCCGCCTCTGTCGAAAGATGGATGGGGAATCGAGAAGAACGGAGAGTCGCAGGCCCTGCTCGACCACGTGAAGGATCCCGTCAAGGGGGGGACACGGCTGCTGCTGCGCTACGCGCTGAGCGGCTCGACAGCTGGCGATGCCTGGATCGGCCTCGGTATGCGCAGCGGGACGCATCTCGCTGAATACGATCGCGTCATGTTCACGGCGCGGGCCGAACAACCGATGCGGCTCTGGGTTCAGCTCTGGCGGCCGACGCCGACCGGCAATCAGTACTGGCGCCGGTCGGTGTATCTCGATCCCACTGACCGCGAGATCTCGGTGCGGTTCGACGATTTGCGCCCAGTGGACGACGCGAGCGAGACGCCGCCCCTCACCGAGGTCCAGTCGATCATGTTCGTCGTCGATCGAACACACACGCCGCTTGGCCGAAGCGGGAAGTTATGGATCGACAACATCCGGTACGCGCGTTAGCCCTCCTCAAGTCCTGACCGTCAATGTCAGGTACGCGGCTCCGGCACCGAACAACAGGTTAGGAGCCCAGGCGGCGAGCGTGGGCGCCATCAGCCCTCCCGCGCCGAGCGCGGCTGAGATGTTGATCGTCCCCCAGTAGACGAGGGCAATCCCGATTCCGACAGCGATGCCGGCCATCGTGCCGCTGCGGCCCATGGTCGTGGCAAACGGAATGGCGATCAGCGTCATGATCAGACAGACGAACGGATAGGCCAGCTTCCTGGCAACCCCGACCTCGTATTCGAGGACATCGAAGCCCGCTATCCGCAGCCGCTCGGTGTGGCTACGCAGCTCTGCGTAGCTCATGAAGCGGGCGTCCGGCGGCGCCTGCGCAAAGTACGAGACAGGCTCCAGTCTCTTCGGCGTCGCCTCGAACGCCTCGAAGTGCTGGACGCCGTCATCGTGACCGAAGGTTCGCGTCCAGCCGTCCTCGAGCCGCCAGGTGGCGTCGGACGCCTGATCGCTGCCGCCAAGGTAGGTCGCGCTCTTCGCAAACGTGCGTCTGGTCAGGCGCGACATATCGCTGCTGAACTCGTAGATGCCGATCTGCTCGAAGCGGCGGCGTTGCGGATCGTAGCCACCGATGTTGTACATGGTGCCGTCCCGCCCGAGCAGCCACGGCTCGGCGAGCGGCTGCAGTCGCGTTGTGCCTTTCATCAGATCCTTGCGCTCCTCAGCATGACGGTTCGCAGGACCGAGAATCGTCGCATCCAGTGCGAACAGTCCGGCGCCGACGATCGAGGCGAACACGACAATGGGGAAAGCCGTGCGATAGAGACTGACACCGCACGCCTTCATCACGATGAGCTCGCTGTTCCTCGTCAGCATGCCCACGGTCACGAGCGTGGCGATCAGCACCGCGATCGGCAGCGTGTAGTACGCGAACTGCGCGGTCGCGTACCAGAAGTATTCGACGAGCGTGAACCACGGTGCCTTGCCCTTGAACAGCTTGTCCGAGAGATCTACGAACGTGGAGATGTAGATGACCGCCATCGCCGCGCCGGCGGAGAGCGCCAGCATCCTCAGGAACGTGGCGCTGACGTAGCGGTCGAGAAGGCGGGCGACGGAGGAAACGCTGCCCGAGATGCGTCGACTCGACCTCTCTCTGCCGACGAACAAACGGCGAATGTCCGCCGGCACCGGCACTGCGATCGGCTGGTCCGCAATACGGTTGCGCCACGCAAACAGGACGACGGCGGCGGCGCCGAGCAGCATGTTCGGCAACCAGACCGCCAGCCACGGAGGAACGTAGCCCCCTTTTGTCATCTGGGGGAACAGGTACATCGGGATGTAATACGCGAACACGACGACCAGGCCGAACCCGAAGCTGCCCATCGCGCCGCCTTTGTGGTTGGTCGCGCCGAGCGCCAGACCGATCACGCCGAAGACGAGGCAGGCCACCGGGATCGCGAACTTGCGATGGATGGCCATCCACTGGTTGTGGGTCGATGTGCCTTCGGACTCGTGCTGCGCGATCCGCGCGCGAAGTTCGGCGACGGTCATCTCGTTGTCGCCCTTGAGCGGGCCGCCGCTTGGGAACACCGTGGCGGGGTCTACCCGCAGTCGGAACTCGCGGAAGCGGGATACCTGGTACTCCTCCGCGTCAGGTGTGTGCTGGGTGCCGTCCTCGAGCACGACCTCCACCGTTCTCGCCGGCCGATCGATGAGCACTCGTCCGCGCTGCGCCAGATACGCCGCCGTCGGACGGCCGGGACGGGTGTCGGCGACGAACACGCCGTCCCATCCGACACCGGATACCGGAACGCCACGCACGTAGAGCATCAGACCGGGGAAGTCCTTGAAGAAGACCCGCGGCCTGACCTCGCCTTCGGCTCTCTCGGCGATAACGGAGAAGGTCACTTCGCGAAACGTCTGGTTGCTGGCCGGAACGGCCACGAGCATGACGTACGAGGTTGCCGCCCACCCCGCGAGCGACACGAGTGCAACCGGGAAGAGCAGTCGCTTCAAACTGACGCCGCACGCCTGCATCGCCACGAACTCGCGGTCACCGGACAGTCGTCCAAACGCGACGAGCAGCCCCAGCAGCAGTGACATCGGGATGCTCAGCGCGAGCGCCTGTGGAATCAGGGTGGCGAGCACCGTCGCGAGCACGCGTAACGACACCCCTTTTGCAACGAGCGGCTCGACGTACTCGCGGAGCGCCTCGATAATGAACACGAAGGTGAACACGCACAGGCCGATGCCGAACGGCATCAGCACCTGACGGATCACATAGCGGTCGATGATTCGCATGCGGCTGCGGTGCGCGGCCCTGACGTTCGAGGTCTCAGCTGATTATGACGCGCGTGGCGCTGCTCTGGCACATGCATCAGCCGTTCTACCAGGACCTCGTCACCGGCGAGCACATCCTGCCGTGGGTCCGGCTGCACGCCATCAAGGACTACTGGGGCATGGTGGCGCTGCTGCGCGAGTTCCCAGACGTCCGCGTCACGTTCAACCTCGTGCCGTCGATGCTCGTGCAGATCGACGCCTTCGCTCGCGGCGAGGCTCGCGACCGGCACCTCGAGATCGGGCTCACCCCGGCCGATCGGCTGACCGACGACGAGCGGGCGTTCTGCGTCGAGCAGTTCTTTCATGCGCATCGGCCGCGGATGATCGATCCCTACCCGCGTTACGCTGAGCTGCTGGCGCTGCGCGGGGACGGCACCAGGGGCGCCGAAGCGCGCGCCCGTGCCGCTCAGTTCTCGGTGGACGACCTGAGGGACCTGCAGGTCTGGCACAAGCTGGCCTGGATCGATGCCTACTATTTCGACCGCGACGTGCGCACCCGATCGCTGGTCGAGAAGGGAAGGCAGTTCACCGAGGACGACAAGTCGCTGCTGCGGACGATCGAGCTCGAGATTCTCCGCAGCGTCGTGCCCGAGTATCGCGACGCGGCGGCCCGAGGACAGGTCGAGCTGGCAACCTCGCCGTTCTATCACCCGATCCTGCCGCTGCTGTGTGACAGCAACGTCTTCCTGCGGACACATCCCGATTCGCGAATGCCGCGTGAGCGCTTTGCCCATCCCGAAGACGCGCTCGAACAGCTGACGCGCGCGGTGGCCCTCCACGAGCAGCTGTTCGGCGAGCGCCCGCGCGGACTGTGGCCATCCGAGGGAGCCGTCTCCGACGCCATGGTTCCCCTGGTTGCCCGTGCCGGGTTCGAGTGGATGGCCACTGACGAGGAGATCCTGTCCCGGACCCTCGGCCAGCGATTGACGAGAGACGGTCACGGCCATGTCGAGCAACCTCACGCCCTGTATCGGGCGTATCGGGTCGGCACACCTGGTCAGGAGGTGGCCTGCGGCTTTCGCGATCACACCTTGTCCGACCTGATCGGCTTCACCTATGCGTCCTGGCCGCCGGTGGCGGCCGCGGAGGACTTCGTGGGGCGGCTCGAAGAGGCGGGCCGCCGTTGCGCGCAATCCGGCGGGGAAGCGGCGACCATCTTCGTCATCCTCGACGGAGAGAACGCGTGGGAGCACTACGACGGCCAGGGACGGCCCTTCCTGCGGGCCGTGTACTCCCGTCTGGCGGCGAGCCGCCAGCTGCGGACGGTGACGATGAGCGAGGCGTGCGCCGGTGCCCGCGAGCGGCTGCCGTCCATCTTCCCTGGCTCGTGGATCAACGGCGACTTCTACATCTGGATCGGTCACGCCGACGACCACCGTGCCTGGGGACAGCTGGCGGAGGCGCGCCGCGCGCTCGAATCGCCGCCGCCCGGGGTGACGGCGGCGGCCATGGCGCGGGCGTGGGAAGAGCTGCTGATTGCCGAGGGCAGCGACTGGTTCTGGTGGTACGGCGACGACCATTCCTCCGACCATGACATGGAATTCGACGACCTCTTCCGGCGCCACGTCCAGAACGTCTACCGCGCCCTCGACAAGCCGGTTCCCGAAGAGCTGTTCGTCACCAACATCAGCACCATCCCGCCCGAGGTCCAGATCGACCGCCCGACCGGGTTCATTCAGCCGGTACTGGACGGCGAAGTGACGAGCTACTTCGAATGGGTGGGTGCCGGCTCGGTGGAGGACGCGCCCGCGGTCGGGACGATGCACCAGGTTGCCGCCGCCGAGGCCCATCTCACCGTCGTCGAATTCGGATTCGACCTCGAGCACCTGTTCGTCCGCGTGACCGCAACAGTACCGGTCGATGACCTGCTGTCGGAAGGGCTCTCGATCAGCGTGAACTTCCTGGCGCCGGCAGGCGTCCGGGTCCTCGTCCGGAAGGCGTCAGGGGCGTTGCAGACCCCGATGCTGGTGCGTCACCCGGCGGGCGGAACCGACGTGCGGGAGTGCCCGGGCATCGCTGCCGGGTCGGGACGTCTGCTGGAGGTTCAGATCCCGTTCCGGTGTCTCGGGCTGAAGCCGCGGGCGCCGATGGCGTTCCTGGTGGGGCTGAACCGCGGACCCGTGGAAGTTGAGCACCATCCGCGGCTCCGGGCCATCGAGCTGAGCGTTCCCGACGCGCAGTTCGCGGCGTCGAACTGGACCGCCTGACACGCACGCGTTGACGCCGCCGAGAGGCGGCCAGGACCTTCCACAGACGATCCACAGCCGCTGTTTCCGCGGGTTTGGCGCAAGGTCGCATAATAAGCGTTATGTTAACCAACGCCGGGAGGACGCGGTCTCTGGAGTCGTCACAACGCTGTGGGTTTCAATGCGGGGTCGCTGGCCGACCGGTTCGAGCGCACGGTCACCGACCGCGGCGCATCCAGATGGCTGCGTGGTGCGCCGGGCCGCGGACGCGGATGACGGCGGCCGCCGGGCCGCGGCAGCCCTCAGCGATGGCTGCGGAGCTCTTTGATGATGTTCTCGAGGGCTTCGATGATCTCGCCCCGGTCGACCCGGGATTTCTTGAAGCTGAGTCGCAGGGCGAACGCCTTGGTCGGGGCGCGGAAGGCAAAGGTGAACGGCTTCGGTTTGCCGGCCTTGCCCTTGGCCGTCTCCTGGCGGGCGTCCTTGCGCGTCGCCGAGCCCTGGCCCACCAGCTTCTCGACGAGGGCGCGCATCTTCTGCGGGTCGGCCTGGCGGACGATGGTCAGCAGCGTCGACTTCGAGCTGATGTCGGCCAGCCGACAAAGGTTGCGGACCTCCTCCGGCATGTTGTTCAGCGACAGCGATTCGGTGACCGACGTCCGCGATTTCCCGAGCTTGCGCGCCATGTCTTCGTGCGTGTAGCCGCAGCGGTGCGCGAGCTGGTGTAGCGCCTCCGCCTCCTCGAAGGCGGTCAGGTCCTTCCGCTGCAGGTTCTCGACGAGCGCGATCTCCATGACCTCGGTGTCGTTCACCTCGCGGATGATGACCGGCACGTCGCGCAGGCCCACCTGGACGGCGGCGTGATAGCGGCGCTCGCCGGCGATGATCTGGTAGCGGTTGCCGCGCTGCCGGACGATGAGTGGCTCGATGATGCCCTTTTCCGAGACCGAGGCCATCAGCTCGGACAGGTCGCCCATCAGCTGACGCGGCTGGTTCGGGTTCGGGTCCAGCAGATCGATCGGCACGACGCGGCCGATCGGATCGCCGGCGGAGGCAGCAAGCGCCTCGACGTAGTGCTCGTCGTGACGCATCCGCAGGGTGTCAGGCAGTCCGCGCTTCGACACGCTCGATGACCTCCTCGCACAGGCTGTAATAGTCGGTGGCGCCGCTGGAGTCGGGAGCGAACGTGAAGATCGACTCCTTGTAGGCGGGGCTCTCCTCCAGTCGGACGCTCTTGCTGATGACGGTCCGGAAGACCTTGCCTCCGAAGACCTTCTGAATCTGCTCGCGGATATCGCGCGCCAGCGCCGTGCGCTTGTCGTGCATGGTGATGACCACGCCGAGAATCCGCAGGCCCGGATTGGGCCGCTGCCGCACCTTCTCGATCGTCTCGAGCAGGTCGTCGGTGCCCTCGAGGGCGAAGTAGGACGACTGAATGGGGATGAGCAGATGCGTCGCGGCGACCAGCGCGTTCACGGTCAGCAGGCCGAGCGCCGGCGGACAGTCGATCACGATGTGCGCGTACTTCCCGTTCAGCTTGTCGATCTTGTCCTTAAGGCGGAAGTGCGCATCGAGCTCCCCCACCAGCCGCGACTCGAGCTTCGCCAGGGCGATGCGTGCCGGGGCGATGGAGAGATTCGGCAGCGAGGCTGGCTGGATGACCTGCTCGAGCTCGCACCCGGGATCGGAGATGGCGTCGTAGGTGCTGCGCGCGATCGTCGCCAGATCGAGGAACGAGATGCTGCTGTTCGCCTGCGGGTCGAGGTCGATGAGCAGCGTCTGGCGGCCGCGCATGGCCAGGGCGGCAGCCAGGTTCACGGCGGTGGTGGTCTTTCCGACTCCACCTTTTTGGTTGGCGATCGCAACGATCATCGAGGGCGGACGCAGTTCTGTGAAGGAGTGCCGCCATTGTAGGGAGTGGTCGCGCGATCGTCAACGACGAATTCGCGGTGACGGGCGGCGGCGCGGCGTGGGACCGGCGTTGTCGGCCGGCCGACAACATCACATCTTGTATTTTCCGAGCTCGTCGGGGTCGAGGCTCTCCAGCCACTTCTGCAGCCGGTCGGTGTCGGCGCGCTCCGAGGCGAAGTCGACGGTCTTGGCGTTGTCGATGACCGTCTCCTCGACCAGGATCGGCGAATGGGTGCGCAGCGCCAGCGCGATCGCGTCGCTCGGCCGCGCGTCGACCGCCACCCGCTCCCCCTTCACCGTCAGGTGAATGATGGCGTAGAAGGTGTTGTCCTTCAGCTCGCTGACCACCACCCGATCGACACGCCCGTCGAGGTCGGTGATGACGTTGCGAAGGAGGTCGTGCGTCATCGGGCGCGGCGTGGCGATGTTCTCGATCTGCAGCGCGATGGCGTTCGCCTCGAAGATGCCGACCCAGATCGGCAGCACCCGCTCCCCCTGTTTGTCCTTCAGGATGACGATCGGGAGATTGGTGACCGGATCCACCATCAATCCCTTGATGGACATCTCAATGAGCATGGCTCTCTCCGCAGTCGGAATCGATCAGCACATCGCCCGACAGGCTGTGCGGCCCGGCGCGGCGCACCCGCACGCGGACCAGTCGCCCCACCCAGGCGGCGGCGCCCTGCCCGGCAGTATCGGCCGGGAGCGCGACGTTCACCACCGTATTCCCCGCCGTACGGCCCGAGACTTCGCCCGGCTGCCGCCGGCTCACGGAATCGACCAGCACCTCCACCACCGACCCCACGGACGCCTCGAGCAGCGTCGTCTGGATCTCGCGCTGCAGCGCCTGCAGCGCGACGATGCGCCGCGTCTTCTCTTCCTCGCTGACATCGTCGGCGAGCCGCTTCGCCGCCAGCGTGTTCGGCCGCGCCGAGTACTTGAACGAGAACATGCTGTGGTACCGCGCCGCCCGCGTCAGCGACAGCGTGTCCTCGAAGTCCTCCACCGTCTCGCCCGGGAAGCCGACGATCATGTCCGTCGACAGCGCGATGCCGGGGACGGCGGCGCGCACTCGCTCAATCAGCTCGAGATAGTCTTCCCGCGTGTGCCGGCGCCGCATCGCCCGCAGCACGCGGGTGGAGCCCGATTGCACCGGCAGGTGCAGGTGTTTGCAGACCCGCGGCAGGTCGCGAATCGCCTCGATCAGCCGCTCCCCCGTATGGCGCGGGTGCGGCGACGCGAAGCGGATGCGCTGCACCCCCGGTACCTCGTGCACCTCCGCCAGCAGCTGCGGGAAGTCGCAGCGCGGATCATCCGGCGCCTGGTAATGGTTGACGATCTGCCCGAGCAGCTGCACTTCCGGGCGTCCGGATGCGACGGCGTCGGCGACGTCGTTGAGGATGTCCGCCTTGGCGCGCATGCGCTCGTGCCCTCGCGTGTAGGGTACGACGCAGAAGGCGCAGTGGTCGTTGCAGCCTTCGATGATCGTCACGTAGGCGCGGACCTGGTCGCTGCGGCGTGTGATCCCGAGCGGAAACGTCACGTCGTCCCAGGCCCGCACGTCGACCTCTGCCCGCGCCGCCACGCCGGCACGCTCGACGAGCATCGGCAGCTGCTTGAGACGCTGCGTCCCCATGACGACGTCGATGAGATGGCCGTTGGCGTTCCTCAGCAGGCGGTCCCCTTCCTGCTGCGCCACACAGCCGGCTACCGCCACGATGGGTGCCCGGCCGGTGCCGTCTCGCATCACCCGGATCTCTCCAAGCCGTGTGTAGAGCTTCTCCTCGGCGTGCTCGCGCACGCTGCAGGTGTTGATGACGATCACGTCTGCGGCGGTCTCGTCCCCCGTCGCTTCGTAGCCGGCCTGGTCGAGGAGACCCGCCATGCGCTCCGAGTCGTGGACGTTCATCTGACAGCCGAAGGTCTCGATCAGGTACTTCTTCGCCATACACGAGAGACTGGATGCTGATACTACGGCAGGGCGGCGGTCATCGTTGCCCGGAGAGATCCCGCCCCGCCACTTTCGCTTTCGCCCCTGACGCCACTTTCGCTTTCGCCCCGCCTGACGGGACGCCGCGCGACGCGAGCAGTTCACGGGCACTTGCCCGCGCTGCGTCTCCAACAGTGGCGCCGCCGATCATCCGCGCGAGTTCGGCCACGCGCTCGTCTTCGGCGAGCCGCTCCACTTTCGTAGTGGTCCGTCCGCCTCGCACCGCCTTGCTGATCCGGAACTGCGTCGTACCGTGCGCCGCGAGCTGCGGCAGATGTGTGATGCACAACACCTGAAACGTGCGGCCGAGGTCGGCGAGCCGGGCGCCGACCACGTCGGCGACCTGTCCGCCGATTCCGGCGTCGACCTCGTCGAAGACGACCGTGCGGACGGTTGCTGCCGTGCGTTCCGGGCGCGCGCCGAGCGTCTTCAGCGCCAGCATGATCCGCGACAGCTCGCCACCCGAGGCGATTCGCGCAAGAGGCCGGAGTTCCTCGCCGGGATTCGGGGAAACGAAGAATTCAGCGGTGTCGATGCCACGCGGGCCCCAGGCGGTGGCCGGCAGATCGCGCTCGTTGAAGCGCACTTCGAAGCGCGTGCGATCCATCGCCAGCGCCGCGAGCTGTTCGATGAGCTCCCCGCTCAAGCGAGCCGCTGCCGCACGCCGGTCGCGGGACACTCGTCGCGCGTGGTCCAGATACACGGACGTGGCGTCGTCGAGCCGCTGGCGGACCACGGCCGCACGCTCTCCCGTGTCAGCCAGGAGTTCGCGCTCCCGCAGCAGCGCGTGCCATCGAGCGGTCACGTCGTCCAGGGCCGGACCGAACTTCCGCTTCAGGCGCTCGATCGCCGCGAGCCGATCCTCGACTTCCTGGAGCCGCGCCGGCGACGCATCGATCTTCTGACGGTAGTCGCGCAGGAAGTAGGCGAGCTCCTCGAGCTGCGATTTCGCCTCGTCCGCCCCGGTCAGATACGCGGCGAACGCCGGCTCGATGCCCGCCAGCGCGCCGACGCGTTTCCTGACTCCGCTGAGCCGGGCGAGCGCCGAATCGTCGCGATCGTAGAGCGCGGCGTAGCCCTCGTCGCACAGACGCTGGAGCCGGTCGGCGTTGGCCAGCACCTGCCGCACGGTCGCGAGCTCTTCGTCCTCCTGCGGCTTCGGCGAGACTCGCTCGATCTCGGCGAGCTGGAACCCGACGAGCTCGAGCCGCGCGTCGCGTTCCCGAGCGTCCATTCCAGCGCGGTCGAGCTGGTCGCGCAGACGCGCCACCTCCTCCCAGCATCGGCTCAGCGCGGCGGCCGAGTCTTCGAGGCGTGCGTATTCGTCGAGGAGCGGGAGGTGTGTCGCCGGGTCCAGCAGCGCCTGATGTTCGTGCTGACCGTGGAGCTCCAGAAGACGAAGCGACATTTCTCTGAGGGCCGAGGCAGTCGCCAGTGCTCCGTCCACGAAGGACCGGCTGCGGCCCTGAGTGGTGATGTCGCGCCGCACGACGACCTCGCGCCCGCCATCCTCGAAGAGCGCCTCGATCGACGCCTGCTTCTCGCCAGTCCGCACGAGGTCCGCTGAAGCTCGTCCGCCGAGCAGCAGCCCGACCGCTTCGACGAGGATCGACTTTCCCGCGCCGGTCTCGCCGGTCAGCACATTGAAGCCGGGGTCGAACTCGACCTCGGCGAACTCGATGACTGCCAGATTACGGATGCGGAGGAGACGCAGCATGGAGACGGAACTTCCATCGTATCAAACGTTTGACAGCTATTCTCGTGCGTGCTACGCTGCCATGTCTGCGCTGTCCCAGCGGCGCGTTGCCGATGCTTCGGAGGCTTCGTTGCACACGCTTGGCTCGTTCGTTCTTGCACTTCAGGTGCAGGACGGCGCTACCGCTACGCCCGGGGGAACTGGCGAGATTGTCGAGATTCTGTCCCATACCGGACCGATCAACCTCGTCGTCTTCGTAATCCTGGTCCTCTTCTCGATCGCCTCCTGGGCGATCATCCTCGCCAAGATCCTTTCGTACCGGAAGGTCGAGCGGCAATCCGCGACGTTCCTCGAGGTTTTCCGGAACAGCCAGAAGTTCTCCGAGGTTCAGGCTGTCTGCCCGTCGCTGCCCGACAGCCCGCTCGTCGGCGTGTTCCAGGCCGGCTACGCCGAGCTGAACGCGCAGTTCCGGCTTACCAGTCCGTCGTCCAGTCCAGGCGGCGCCTCGCCTCGTCCTATGCTCAAGAGTCTGGACGCGGTGGACCGCGCGCTCATTCGCGCCGCGACCGCTGAATTGAACCGGCTCGAACATCGACTGACGTTCCTGGCCACGACCGCAAGCATTACACCATTCATCGGTCTGTTTGGCACCGTCGTCGGCATCATGATCACGTTCAACCGGATTGCCCAGCAGGGGTCCACCAACCTCACCGTGGTCGGACCCGGCATCAGCGAAGCCCTGATCGCGACCGCGGCCGGGCTCTTTGCCGCGATTCCGGCCGTTTACTTCTACAACTACCTCACGCATCGCGTGAAGGAGCTGTCAGCCGTCCTCGACGACTTCTCTCTCGAGTTTCTGAACATTGCCGAAAGGAACTTCACCTAGATGCCCAAGGTCATGGCGTCGGCACCGAATGCGGGAGGACGGCATCAGCGCGGCCGCCGGATCGGGCCGACATTGTCCGAGATCAATGTCATCCCGCTCGTCGACGTGATGCTGGTGCTCCTCATCATTTTCATGGTCGCCGCTCCGATGCTGCAGCGCGGCGTCGAGGTCCATCTGCCCGTTGCCGCAAAATCGCAGGAGATTCCAGCCGAGCGCCTCTATCTGGACGTGCCGCTCTCGTACCGAACCGATAAGAGGGTCGTCTTCAACAAGGAGAACGTCCGGCTGGAGTTCCTGGCGGAGCGAATCCGTCAGACAACCGGCAGCGAGGCAAATCGGCAGGTTTTCATTCGTAGCGACAAGGCACTTTCCGTGCAGGACCTCATCGATGTGCTCGACGCCCTGAAGGCGGGCGGCATCGAGACCGCCGGAATCGTCACCGACCCACCGAAACGGTGATGGAGCGCACGCTTTCGACGTCTCATCGGGGGGACTGGTAGAGCTCGATGACAGAGACGGTCAACGACATCGTCATCGCTCGGTCGCGCCGACAGGAGTCGTTCACGCCGACGCTGCTGGCGTCGCTCATGGCGCACGCTGTCGCGGTGGCGATGCTGCTGTTCCTGCCATCCGTCAGGCCGGCGGATGAGCCAGAGGAGAACGTCTTCAAGGTCAGCCTTGGCGGCGCGCCAGGTCCCAAAACCGGCGGTCTGAACCAGATCGGCGGTCAGGCAGTCCAGGAGGTGGCGCCTCCTCAGCCGGCGAAACGGGAGGAGACGGCGCCCGCTCCAGTACAACCGAAGATGACGCTTCCCAATCCAAAGCCACGACCCAAGCCGACAAAGGAAAAGGCACCCGACGACGCGGCCGGGAAGAAACCGGTGACCGGTGAACGCGTGGAGGAGGGGAACGCTCCTGTCCAGACCCAGGCGCGCGGTGTCGGGTTCGGGTTGAGCAGTACGGGCGGCCTCGGCGGACAGCTCGAGCTCGACGTGCGCGAGTTCTGTTGTCCGAAGTACCTCGAAATGATTGTCAAAGAAATAGAACGCAACTGGCATCCGGACCAGGGCCGGCCAGGAATGAAGACGGTCGTGAGGTTCACGATTCGTCGAGACGGGACGGTTGATTCGGTCATGGTCGATCGCCCAAGCGGCGTTCCGGATCTCGACCTGTCAGCACGCCGGGCCGTCCAGCTGGCGACGCTCGAAAGGCTGCCCGGCGAGTTCCCCAATCCGACGCTCACCGTGCGGATGACGTTCGTGTACTAGCGACATCACAGAGAAGCTCTTATGCACACTGTCCACTCACGCAGAATCGCGCGGCGCTCGGGAACGAGCCTGATCGTCGCAGCGGTTGCGCTCGCGGCCATCCACGCGCCGGCGCTGCGACCGGTGTCCGCTGCCGCCGGCCAGAGCCAGCAGAAGGATGTTGTCGACCTGACGATTACGAGCACTGGCGCTCAAATCAAGTACGCCGTACCCGATTTCGTCGCCATCAACCCGGAAGCCGCGGCCGACGGCAAAACCCTGGCTCAGGTGCTTTACGACGATCTCGACTTCGAGCGCGAGTTCTATCTGATTCCCCGCGATACGTCGGCCTCGATTCCGCCTCCGAGGCCGGGCGCCCCGTTTCCGTTCGCCACATGGAACGAGCTCGGCGCCGATGGGGTCGTGGCGGGCACCGTTCAGCGGACCGGCGACTCGCTGCATGTCGACGTGCGTCTCTACGACGTGCGGCGGCAGCAGCCGGTCTTTTCCGGCGGCTACGACGGCACGGCCAGAAGCGTCCGCCAGATCGCCCACACCATCTCGGACGCTATTCTTCTCCAACAAGCCAAACTGCGCGGCGTCGCACGAACCAAGCTCGCGTTCATCTCCGATCGCGACCGCGAACGCCTCGACGGCACCTTCGAGAAGCGCGAGGTCAAGCACGTCTACATCGTCGATTACGATGGCTTCAACCCGCGCCGCATCACAGTCAACCGCTACCTGAACCTGAATCCTTCGTGGTCACCCGATGGACGAACGCTGGCCTATACGGCCTACAGTCCCTCGGGAGCCGACATCGTGCTCTCGCGCATCTACGAGGGGCTGCCGCTGCAGCGGCCTGCGAAAGGGATCGGGAACAACTATCTTCCGGTGTTCTCTCCGGATGGCACGCGCATCGCCTTCATGTCCACGCGCGACGGCCAGGCGGAGATCTACGTGATGAACGTCGACGGGTCCAATCTTCGCCGTCTCACGAACCACCCGGCAGACGATGCCACGCCGACGTGGTCTCCCTCGAGCGCGCAGATCGCGTTCACGTCGACACGCGGCGGCCGGCCGCTGATTTACGTGATGAACGCCGCCGACGGATCCGATGTGCGGCTGATCTCACCTGACGAGAGCGAGGCCGATCGCCCGACCTGGTCGCCGGCGCCGTACAATGAGATCGCGTTCACGGCCCGCACCGGCACCTGGTACGACATCAAGGTGTACGACGTGGCAACCGGCCGGATCCGGACGCTCACAGACGGCAAAGGCTCCAACGAAAGCCCGGCGTTCTCTCCGACCGGCCGCCATCTGGCCTTCACATCGACCCGAACCGGCGCCGGTCAGATATTCACGATCGGTCGCGACGGTAGGGGGCTGAAACAGATCACGCGCGAGGGCAACAACCAGACCGCGGCGTGGTCGTCCAATTAACCGCTGTCATTGGTCGGTTCAGCGAGAAAGAAGATCAACATGTCGAGAGCTATTCGAATCGTGACTGTCGTTCTCCTGGTGGGGTTTGGTGCCGCCTGCGCCAAACGTCAACCCGCGACCAACCCGACACCGGCTCCGGCAGCTACGGCGCCGGTGGCCACCGAAGCCCCGGCGCCCGCTCCCCCGCCAACGCCACCAGCTCCGGCGACCCGCGTGGAAGACCGTCCGGTCGTCCCGGTGGCCGCTGACGACGGTGTGTCGAACAGGCCGCTCGAAGAGCTGAACAAGCTGCTGAAGCCGGCGTTCTTTCCGCTGGACAGCGCCGAGCTGGACGAGGCAGGCCGTTCCGTCGTCACGTCGAACGCCGACCTCATGCGAAAGAACCAGACGTGGGCAGTCACCATCGAGGGGCACGCCGACGAGCGCGGCACCGCCGAGTACAACCTGGCGCTCGGTGAACGGCGCGCCCTGGCTGTGAAGACGTATCTCGTGTCGCTCGGAATCGCGGCCGATCGTCTGCGGACGGTCAGCTATGGCAAGGAGTTTCCATTCGATCCGGGGCACAACGAGAGCGCATGGTCGAAGAACCGTCGGGCTCACTTCCAGCTGACGGCGAAGTGAGGCGGCCTCGTAACGTCCAGCTTCGTTTCGGAACCTTCGTAGCTGTTCGGGCTGAGTCCGACCGGTCGACCAGGTCAGGCGTTACGCTGAGGAACATCATGAACCGCATTTCCACGTCCGTTGTCGTCGGCCTGCTCGCGATGTCACTGGCTCCGAGACCCGTCTATGCTCAGAATCGCGAGCACCAGCAGATGACGGCGGACGTCCGGATGCTTCAGGAGCAGACGCAACTGCTGGCCCAGTCACTGGCGCAGCTGATGACGCGCCTGGGCGAGCTCAGGGACGGGGTCAAGGGACTCGAGACGCGGCTGGAGGCTGCCGAGGCGGCGAGCCGCAAGACCGCCGCGGATCAGAAACTGAGCCTCGACTCGCTCTCGACCGACGTACGTGTGGTGCGCGAGCGCACACAGGATGTCAACACCCGCATCGGCACGCTGACCGAGGAGGTGGAGGCACTCCGGACTTCGCTGCCCTCGATCGCGGCGCAAGCCGCTGCGGCTGCCGCCGCGCCACAAGCCGATGGCCAGACGACCGCGGCCTTCCCGACTGATGCCGCAGCCACAGCACCCACGCCCGCGCAGCCGCGCAGCGGCTTGTCGTCCAACCGGCTCTTCCAGACGGCGATGGCCGACTACACCGCGGGAAAGTACAGCCTCGCCATCAGCGGCTTTCAAAATCTGTTGAACGACTGGCCGAAATCGGAGCTTGCTGACGACGCTCTCTACTACATCGGCTACAGCTACGCCCAGGAGAAGAAGTACTCAGAGGCGGCGAAGGCGTTCAGCGACGTCATTCAGACCTATCCAGGGGGCGACAAGGTGCCAGACGCCTACGTCGACCTCGGAGCGGCGCAGAGAGCGCTCGGTCAAATAGATGCCGCTCGCAGCACCTGGCAGACCGTCATCTCCAAGTACCCGGGGAGCAGTTCGGCGATAATCGCCAAACAGCGCCTCGATGGCCTTTCGCAGCCGGGCACGCCGCTCAAGCCGTGACTTCGTGACCTTCCCTGTCACGGGGAAGCCGCATACTGCTGCCACGGGGCAACAACCGGTTACAGACCTAACAGCACGGTCGCGGCAATCGCGACCGCAGGGGTTCTGCCGTCACCGGTGAACCCGAAAGGAACGTCATGGGCAGCGTGAACAAAGTCATTCTGGTGGGGAACCTGGGCCGAGACGCCGAACTGCGCTACACGCCGGGCGGCGCCGCCGTCGCCACGCTCAACCTCGCCACCACCGAGGTCTGGAACGATCGGAACAATCAGCGCCAGGAAAAGACGGAGTGGCACCGCGTCATCCTCTGGGGTAAACAGGCCGAGAGCCTGCAGGAGTACCTGACGAAGGGCAAGCAGATATACGTCGAAGGACGGCTGCAGACGCGTCAGTGGGACGACAAGGACGGCAACAAGCGCTATACCACGGAGATCAAGGCCGACCGCATCACGCTGCTCAGCGGCGCCGGCCGCGGCGGCGCGGGAGCAGGAACCATGGAGCGTGCGACGGCGCCGATGGGCGTGGCCGACGAAACGCCGATGGAGCCGATCACCGAAGACGATATCCCGTTCTGATGTAGCCGCTCGGGTGGTCGTCGGCGCCGGCGTCCGACAGGCGCACCAGTTGTGGGGCCATTCCTGGCGCTGCACCTGATCGTCAGCGCGTCGGGACCTCGCTGATGCGCTTGTCGAACGTGTGATGCAGGAAAGCTTCGATCTCGTCGACCGTGCCGAGCGTCAGCACTCGTGCGGCAACCCGCGCCATCTCGCGCGCACTGGTCTCGCGGACGATGCGGCGTGCCATCGCCAGTGCACCTGGCGTCATGCTGAATTCGGTCAGCCCGCAGCCGATGAGCAGCCGGAGCAGCAACGGATCCGACGCCATCTCGCCGCAGAGCGACACCGGAATTCCGCGCCGCACTGCCCCGCGCCGCACCTGCCGCAGCAGCCGAAGCACCGCTGGATGCAACGGCTCATAGCGGTTCGAAACCCGCTCGTCCGTACGGTCGACGGCGAGCGTGTACTGAATGAGATCGTTGGTGCCGATCGTGAAGAAGTCGACCTCGCGCGCGAGCAGCGATGCGGTGAAGGCCGCTGACGGCACCTCGATCATGATGCCGAGCGGCACCTGGGGCGCGACGATGCCGCGCGACTGCAGTTCGCTTCTCGCGGCATCGACCAGGGCCCGCGCGCTGCGCACCTCGTGCACCGACGACACGAAAGGAAACATGATCCGCAGGGCGCCATGCTGCGCCGCGCGCAGCAGCGCCCGCAGCTGAGTCTTGAAAATCGCCGGCTGCGCCAGGCCGAACCGGATTCCGCGCAGTCCGGCATGTCCGGAGCGCTCGTTGTCGGGGAACCACCGCGCGTCGAGCGCGGCATCGACAAGGGGACGCGCCATCTGACGCTCGTCGACGTCGAACGTGCGAATGGTGACCGGACCCGGGGCCATGCGCTCGACGAGCTGACGGTACACGTGGTACTGCTCGTCCTCCCCTGCCATGTCAGGCGGGCCGCCCACCAGCATGAATTCAGATCGATACAGGCCGATTCCCTCTGCCCCGGCCGCCGTCGCCTGCGCGACGTCGTCGAGCCGCTCGATGTTCGCTCGAAGAATGATCCGCGTGCCGTCGCTCGTCTCGAGTGGTCCGGCGCTTTCCTGCACGGCTGGCGCCGTCACCCGCATGAGCCGAACGCGCGATTCGGCGTCCTCACGCATCGCCGGCGTGGGATCGATCACGACGTCGCCGGTTTCGCCGTCGATGATCACCGACGCACCGGGCGGCACGCGAAGGCTGACGTCGTGCAGGCCGACGACCGCCGGCACGCCGAGCGACCGCGCCAGAATCGCCGTGTGGTACGTGCGGCTCCCGGCATCGGTCGCAAAGCCGAGAATGCGACTCCAGTCCAGCTGCGCGACGACCGACGGCGTGAGCTCGTCGGCGATCAGCACGCACGGCGTATCGAGGTCCTGCAGCAGATCGCGAGTGGTACCCTTTCCCTCGCGCAGGTTCATCCGCAACCGGCCGGCGACGTCGTGAAGATCGCCCTTGCGCTCGTGCAGATACCGGTCCTCCACGTCGTCGAACACCTGGGCGATCTCGTCGAGCGCCCGCTGCACCGCCCATTCGGCGTTCACCCGTTCCTCACAGAGGATCGTCGCTGCCCGCCCCAGCAGCATCGGGTCGTCCAGGATGAGGAGCTGGGCGTCGAAGATCGAGGCGAGATCAGCGCCTTTCAGTTCGGCGATGCGCGTGCGGATCTGACGCAGCTGTTCCTGCGACCGGCTGCGCGCGCGATCGAGAGCCGACAGCTCCCGCGCGACCCGGTCTGGCGCGATGGGAAAACGAATGACCTGGGTCCGCTGGATGGCCACCAGCGCCGGTCCGACCGCGATGCCGCTCGAGACGCCAATACCCGTCAGCCGTTCCACGCTTCCTCTCCAAATCCCGTCTCGACCAACTGTGCCAGCGCCGCGACCGCGTCCTGCTCATCCGGTCCATCGGCACTGATCGTGATCGCGCTGCCGCGCGCCGCCGCAAGCAGCAGAATCCCCATGATGCTTTTTCCGTCCATGACTTTCGCGTCCCGCGCCACTCGGATGTGCGCCTGGAAGCGCGTCGCCAGATGCACGAATCTCGCCGCCGCCCGGGCGTGCAGCCCGAGCTGGTTCACGACGGTGACCGTGCGTGCCATCATCAGCGTGTTCCGGCAAACGGCCTAATCACGCTCACGTCCCCTTTTCGCCCCGCAGCAAGTCCGACGCCACCCAAATCGCGTTGCGCCCGTCTTCGCGCATCTCCCGCGCCACCGCCAGGAGGTCCGCCTGCTCGGTCACACCGGCGAGCTTGATCAGCATCGGGAGATTGACGCCGGTCACGACCTCCACTGCCCCCTCGGCCAGGAACGTCATCGCCAGGTTGGACGGTGTGCCGCCGAACATGTCGGTCAGGATCAGCACGCCCTGATCCTGTCTGACCCGCTCGATGGCCTGCGCAATCTCCTCACGGGCATCCTGCGTGTCTTCGTGCCAGCCGATCGCCACGGCGGCAAACCGCGGCAGATCACCGACGATCGCCTCGGCTCCGTTGACGAGCTCGGTCGCCAGCTGCCCGTGCGTGACCACGACGACACCGATCATCAGCCTGCGCTACTCCTCAGAGGTCAGTCACGAATCGCGGTGCTTCACCCGCAACCGCACGCCCTTGACCGCCGCCAGCGACTTCTTGAGCGCCTCGGCAATCATGACCGACCGGTGCCGCCCGCCGGTGCAGCCGATTGCCACGGTGAGGTAGCTCTTGCCCTCGCGAACGTACTGCGGCAGCGCGAAGGCCAGAAACGCCGTGAGCCGATCGATGAATTCGTTGGTCGCCGCGTTCTTGCGCATGAACCGGACGACCGCCTGATCGCGTCCGGTCAGATCGCGCAGCCGATCGACGAAATGCGGGTTCGGCAGGCAGCGGACGTCGAACACCAGATCAGCGTCCTCGGGGACGCCGTTCTTGTACCCGAAGCTGACCAGATTCACCACCATGTCGGCGCGCGCAGTGTTGCCGCGCGACATCTGCATGAAGATGTCGCGCAGCTCGTGCACCGTCAGGTTTGAGGTGTCGAGAATCACGTCCGCCATCGAGCGGATCGGATTGAGCTTGCCGCGCTCTTCGGTGATGCCCTCGATCACGGATCGATCCGGCGCCAGCGGATGCGGCCGGCGCGTCTCGCTGAAGCGGCGCACGAGCGCCGAATGGCTCGCCTCGAGGAAGATGAGGGTAGGCTTGAGCCCGGGGATGGCCTGGAGCCGCCGATACGTCCGCGGGAACTGCCTGAGGAACCCGCCCTCGCGGACGTCCACCACGATCGCCACCTTGTCCAGCCCGGCGTCGTCACGCATCGAGAGCTCCGCCATGGTCGGCAGGAGCTGCGTCGGCAGGTTGTCGACGCAGAAGTAGCCGAGATCCTCCAGCGCGCGAATCGCATGCGTTTTGCCGGAACCCGACAGGCCCGTCAGGATCATGAACCGCCGGCGGCCCCGCCGTACCACCTTCCGCTCGCTTCCCCGGCGGGCGTCAGCCGCGGTCACGACTGTCCTCCCTCCCCGCTCGCCGCAGAGTCCTCGAGATCGCCTTCGTCCTCTTCAGCCTCGCGGAGCTCCCGCTCCAGGCGCCCGGCCAGGTCGCGCGCCGCGTTCAGACCGCGCGATCGCAACAGCTGGTTTCGGGCAGCGACCTCGACGAGGATCGCCAGGCTGCGGCCGGGAGCGACCGGCATGTGGATGATCGGCACCCTGACGCCGAACAGCTCGTAGGTCGCCTCGTCGAGACCCAGCCGATCGTATTCGCGCGACGGGTCCCATCGTTCCAGCTGCACGACGAACTCGACACGTTTCGAAAAGCGCGTCGACGCCACACCGAACAGATCGCGGATGTTGATCACGCCGAGTCCGCGAAGCTCCATGTGATGCCGCGTGAGCTCCGGGCATGTGCCGATCAGCTCGTCATCTCCCCGCCGGCGGACTTCGACCGTGTCATCGGCAACCAGCCGATGTCCGCGAACGACGAGGTCGAGGGCGCATTCGCTCTTGCCGATGCCGCTCTCCCCGGTGATGAGGACGCCGAGGCCGAGGATGTCGAGAAGCACTCCGTGAATGACCTTCCGCACCGCCAGCGCGTCGTCGAGGATTGCGGAAACCCGCGCGATCGCCAGCGGCGTCGCGACCGAGGTGCGCAGCAGCGGCACCCCGCACCGTTCAGACGCGACCAGCACCTCGATTGGCGGCTCCCAGCCGCCGGTGATCAGCACGCAGGGGATGTCATGGCTGAACACGGCGCCGATGACCTGCAGGCGGGTTTCCTGATCGAGGCTCTCGAGGTAGCGCACCTCGCTCTCCCCGAAGACGAGGATGCGGGCAGGCTGGAGGTACTCGTGGAAGCCGGCGAGCGCGAGGCCGGTCTTCTGGATGTGGGGGCTGCCGATCGTGCGATACACGCCGGCGCTCCCGCTGAGCAGCTCCAGCGACAGGCCGGGCGTATCGGGCCGTCTTTTGAGGAGGTCCGCGACGGTCACGGACGGACCGGACGTCGAATCAGCGTGAATCGGTCGGTTCATAGTGCTCGACGGCCAGCATCGGCTGTCGACGCTTCGCAGGGTCCGTCGGAGCATGCGCTGCCGGTGCGCGGTTACGCATCCGGCTCGATGAGCCCGAGGTGACCGTCCGGCCGGCGAAACAACACCGTCACCGCGTCCGTCGCCGTGTTGCGAAAGACGACGAACGCGTCCGGCGTACTGCCCACTTCCAGCGCCGCCTCGTCGACCGACAGTGGCTTCACGGCATAGCGGCGGGCGCGAATGATGCGCACCACCTGTGTCTCATCGGCCGCGATCGACGTGCCAGCCTCTTGCGGAACACGCTTGCGCTTGCGCGCCTCCCACTTGCCCTTCACCCGCTGCGCCTGGCGATCGATCTTGCCGATGGCGATGCCCAGGGAGGCGGCCACGTCCGGCCCGGTGCCGTTCGCGTGAAGGAAGTGCTCGCCCCGCGCGTGCAGCGTGACGTCGGCGTGGTGCCGGGACCGCTCGCGCGCGAGCACGACCTGCGCCGACACGGCGTTGTCGTTGAGCATGCGCAGCGTCGGGGCCAGCTGGCGCTCGACCAGCTTGCGCATGGCAGGGGTGATGGTGAGATGTCGGGCGGTGAGTTCGAGGCGCATGGGCGTGGTGTCGAGGCAATCGCGGACCGGCGGTGGCAGCCGCCGGCGGCCGCTAGTACAGGACCTTGCGCTGGTTGGACGTCGGGATCTTCAGCTCTTCGCGGTACTTGGCGATCGTCCGTCGCGCGAGCTCGAGCCCTTCCCGCTGCAGGATGTTGACGATCTTCGAATCGCTCAACGGCTTGCGCGGGTCCTCCTGTTCGATGATCTTCCGGATCCGCTGCTTGATCGTCACCGACGATACCGCCTCGCCGTACGAGCTGGCGATCCCGCTGTGGAAGAAGTACTTCATCTCGAACACGCCCTGCGGCGTGTGCATGTACTTGTTCGTGACGACGCGGCTCACCGTCGACTCGTGCATCCCGATATCGTTGGCGACGTCACGCAGCACCAGCGGCCGCAGGTACTCGATGCCGTGATCGAGGAAGTCGCGCTGGAAATTGATGATGCTCGTCGCGACCTTGTGGATCGTCTTCTGTCGCTGTTCGACCGACTTGATTAGCCAGAGCGCCGAGCGGAACTTGTCCTTGACATAGGCACGCGTCTCGTCGGTGTTCTGCGCCCCTTTGTCGAGGAGCCGGCGGTAGACAGGGCTGATCCTGAGCTGCGGCAGTCCCTCCTCGTTCAGGGCCGCCACATACTGATCTTCCACCTTGACGACGTAGACGTCGGGGATGACGTACTGTGACTGCGACGGGTTCAGCCGGCTCCCCGGCTTGGGGTCGAGCTGTCGAATCAGCTCGATGTGCTGCTTCAGCTCGTCGATCGAGATTCCCAGCTTCCGGGCGAGCTCCGGAACCTGATGGTTCTGCAGGAGCCGCATGTGCTCGGTCACGATGCGCTCGGCCGGTGTGTCGCCGTATCCGTGATGGCGCAACTGCAGCAGCAGGCATTCCTGGAGATCGCGCGCGGCGACGCCGACCGGATCGAAGCTGTGAATCAGATCGAGCGCCCGCTCCACGTCCTCCATCGACCATGGCCCCATGGCGGCCAGCTCGTCGACCGTCGCCACGAGATAGCCGTCGTCATCGAGATTGCCGATGATGGCTTCACCGATGTCGCGGATGACCGGGTCGTCGGTCTGCATGGAGAGCTGCCAGAGCAGATGGTCGGCGAGCGACGCCGAGCTCGACAGCGTGTTTTCGATCGGTGGAAGCTCCTTGACCTCGGTGGGGGTGCGCGGACGATACCCGTCGTCGAGATAGTCGCCGAAGAAGTACTCGTAGTCCTGGTCGTCCCAGGTGTCACCTTTCTCCGCGTCGGGCTTCTTCTCTTCCTGCTTCTCCTGCGTGGCCTCGGCAGGCTGGAGCTCTTCCGTCGGGACCTCCTCGAGCATCGGGTTCTCGACCATCTCCTGGTTGAGCAACTCCGACAGCTCGAGCGTCGACATCGGCAGCAGCTTGATCGCCTGCTGCAGCGATGGCGTCAGGATGAGCTTTTGAACGAGCTTGGTGTGCAGCTTCTGTGAGATCGCCATGTGTTCTAGTCGTCTGTGCTGGCGAACTTGCGACGCCCATCCGTCGCGGTGCAAACCATCGCGTTCAGCCGCTTCGAGTTGTGACGCGTCATCGGTCGATTCGGTCCCGCCACTGGCGTGAATCCGGCTCCTCCGTGGCCTGAAAGCATCTTAGTCCAAGCGGAAGTCGGTCCCCAGATAAATCCGGCGTACATCCTCGTCACCGGCGAGCGACGCCGGCGTCCCCCGCCGAAACAACACCCCATCGTGCACGATATATGCCCGGTCGGTGATTCTCAAAGTCTCCCGGACATTGTGGTCCGTGATCAGGACGCCAATCCCACGTGCCTTCAAATGAAAAATGATCCCCTGAATATCCGTGACCGCGATCGGATCGATCCCCGCGAAGGGCTCGTCGAGCAGAATGAAGCGCGGTGCGATGACCAGCGCACGCGTGATCTCGACGCGGCGCCGCTCGCCGCCCGACAACGTGTGCGCCGGCGCGCGCGCCAGCCGCGTGAGCTTCAGCTCTTCGAGCAGCTCGCTGACCCGCTGTCGCCTCGCCGAGCGCGGCACCTTCAGCGTCTCGACGATCGCCAGGATGTTCTGCTCGACGGTCAACCCGCGGAAGATCGACGGCTCCTGCGGCAGGTAGCCGATCCCCTTCCGTGCCCGGACGTACATCGGGTCATCGGTCACATCCTCGTCGTCGAGGATCACCCGTCCCGAGTCCGGGGACGTCAGCCCGACCGTCATGTAGAACGTCGTGGTCTTGCCGGCGCCGTTCGGCCCGAGCAACCCGACGATCTCTCCCGACTCCACCTCGATGCTGACCCCGCGCACCACCGTGCGGCCGCTGTAGGACTTGGTCAGCTCGTGCGTGCGCAGCGTCGACATGGAGTCGCGTCAGACCGGGCAATCCCGTTCGTGGTCAACGGGACGCCGGCTGCCGACACGTGTCCTTCGTGTCTCCCCGGCCAACGTCTTGACCGTCAATAGTCATCCTATCGGTCGATCTCTCGTAGGTCAACGCGTTGCCCACGACTTCCTTGCATGACTCACGGCGGAAGCTCACTCGCCTCTGCGGCGTCCCCGTCACCCGGTAGCGCTCGTTCTCCCCGTAGTAGGTCAGGTGATGTCCCTCGAGGGTCTTGTCGTCCAGCCGCGCCGTCACGGCGTTATCCGCTTCGATCCGTTCGACCCGGCTTTCGGTCTTCGCCAGCAGCACCTCGATCTGACGGGCATCCAGATCGCCCTGTGGACCGCGCACGTGCGACGCCGCCCCGGGCGCGGCGGCCGCTGCCGCCTTTTCCGGAGCGTACGTAATCGCGCGATTTGCATCCACGTATCGGATCTCATGGGCCCGGCCCTCAGACGTGCCGGTGTCGAACACGAGACGCGACCGGGCGCTTCCCACCGCGAGCAGGTCGCCGGTGGTCTGGTTCAGATCGATCCGATCGCCGCGGATCTCGTTCTCCCCCTGCCACAACCAGACACTTCCCGAGTAGCGAGCCGAGCCGGCGCCGCCGTCGTAGTCGAGACGTCCAGCGGTGACGTTGGCATCCTGATTTTGTGAGAACAGCCCCGGGAGACGGGATGGCTGGGCCGACGTTCCGTCACGGCCCGGCCGGGATGGCGTCGCATTCCCGGGACGGAGAAACGTCTTGACCTTGCCGACGGCGACGATCGCCCGCTTTTCCAACCCGACGTCGATGGCCTGCGCTTCCACCCTGAGGCGTTCGTCGGAGACGATCGGTACACCGCCAGAGTCCGAGCTCTCGAGTCGAAGGCTCTCGGCTTCGGGCTGGTATCGAGCTTCCGGTGCGCTGGCTTTGAGATCGTCTTCCTCGAAGGTTGCTGCCCCCGTGAACAGGGCGCTCGCGACCGCGTCCCCTGCCAGCTCCAGCGTCAGCGCCCGAGCGCGCGCAAGCCGAGGCTGTCCCCCGGCTGCTGCCGCCTCGCGGAACACCACCTGCCCGACGTTGCTCGTGAAGCGCGCCTCCTTCAACGATCCTCCGGCGGCGCCGGTCGCTTCGAGCTTGTCCGCCTCCACCGAACGAGCCGGCGCCGCGGCCGATGCCGGAAGCGACATGGTGACCTTCTGGTCGCCAAGGAGGCGCGTCACGGCGCCGTCGGGGGCGAGTGTGACGTCGATCGACTCGGCGCTGATCGTCCGTCCGGCCGCCCCGTGCTCGCCTTTCATGGCGACCGATCCCTGGCTCGTCAGCACCGCCCGCTCGAGCAGCCTGCCGTCGTCCGTGTAATCGAGATCGATGTCTCTGGCGCGCATCGATTGCAGCGACTCCGCGCCCCCTTCCACGCGCGAGTTCCCGCGCAGCTCGATGAACGTCACGACGTCCTCGTCTGCCGACAACCGGGCCGTCGCCAGGTCGGCGTCGGTGACTTCGGATCCGCGCACGGCATGGACGGCTCTTTCCAGCGTCAACAGGTCGCGCATCCGATCGAGCGTCGCTGCTCCGGAGGTGAAGCGCATCGTCGACTTGGCCGTCTCGCCGTTCACGTCGACGTGAGCCTTGTCGAAAATGCGCAGGACGTCGCCCATCTGGTCATACAACATGCCCTCGCCAGTCCCCTGCATCCGCCCCTTGCTGAAGGTGACCATGCCCACCGCATTCGCGATCCCGGTGTCCTTGTTGAACTGGCAGCGATCGGTCACCAGTTCGAAGCCGCTGCTGTCGCGGAGAATCACGCCGCCTGACAGTTCGTAGTCTTTCTCGTCCTTCGTTTTCCCCTCAGCGGCCACGACGACGAACTCCCGGCCTTCCCGGTTCGTGGACTTGAACGTGACGCCGACGCACTTGGTGGTGCCGTCGTCATAGTTCACGATATGGGGGCACTCGACCTCGTAGTTCTTCCGCAGGCCGCTGAAGCCGACCTGCGCGCCACCGGTCATTTCCGATACGACGCGCGGCTCGAGTGGCGGAATGGAGGCGTGCGAGGCGAGCGGCTGGCGAGCGCGGAAGCCGAAATAGACGATGGCCGCGCACGTCGCGCCGAACAACAGCACCCCGAGCCGGGCACGCCGCTGCCAGGAAGTCATGGAGCATTTACAGGATAACAGGCAGGGCACTGCCGCGGCCGGATACTGATCGGCCGTCGCAGACGTCAGGATCGGCTGAGTGCCGCTCGGTCGGGCGCCCGGAAGTCGGCCACGGAGAGCTGGAGATATCGTTCCCCGTTCCAGGTGTCCTGCTCGACCGAAAAGGCCAGATCGATCGCCGCGCGATGTTCGGCGACGAACTCCTCGCGCTCCCCGGCCCGCCAGGCGATGCCTCGCATCACCCGCCCGTCCTGCCGGAACGCCATCTTCAGGTGACGATCCTTGATCCGTCGGGGGCCGTCCACAATCTCGACGCGGCTCGCATGAAACACGGGGCAGGGATTTCCAGCCCCGAACGGCGCCATGGCGATCAGCTCGGATGCCACCTGTTCGTTGATCCCGCGCAAGCCGAGCGCCGCATCAATCCAGAGACGCGGCCTCAGGTCGTCGGGCCCGAGGCAGCCGTCCGCGTACTCGTTCACCCGCGCCCTGAGCTCACGTATCCGGCCGACCTCGAGCGTCAGTCCGGCAGCCTGCTTGTGCCCGCCGAAGCGCAGCATCACCTCCGGACAGGACTCGAGCGCCCCGAGCATGTTGAACGACGGGATGCTCCGGCACGACCCGTGGGCGACCTCCCCGTCGATCGACAGCACGATCGCCGGACGGTGAAACATGTCCACGAGCTTCGAGGCGACGATGCCGATCACGCCACGATGCCAGCCCTCGCCAGCCACGACGAGGACGGTGCGCGACCCGACATCGATATCGGTCTCGACGGTCCGGCGCGCCGCCGCGACGATCTCGGCTTCCTCCTGCTGCCGGCGCAGGTTCTCGAGGTTGAGTTGTTCGGCGAGGCTACGTGCCTCCTCCGCCATCGTCTCGTCGGACGCCAGGAGCAGCCGCGCCGCGATATCCGGCGTGCTCATCCTCCCGGCGGCGTTCACCCGCGGGGCGAGGACGAACCCGATGTGATAGCTGTCGATCTCCTTGCCGGTGAGGCCACACGCGTCCAGCAGCGACCGGAGTCCAATCTTGTGCGGCCCCTTCGACAGCATCGCCAGCCCGAGCTTCGAGATGACGCGATTCTCACCGTTCAGTGGCACCACGTCGGCGAGGGTGCCAATCGAAGCCACCTTGACGAATGCCGGAAGCCACGACGTCCGATCGGCCCTGATGCACAGCGCCTGAACGAGCTTCAGCGCCACGCCGACGCCTGCCAGGTTCTTGTCGGGATACCGGCAGTCGTGCCGCTTCGGATTGATCACGGCGAACGCCGGCGGCAGCTCTGCGTCCGGCTCGTGATGATCCGTGATGATGAGATCGAGACCAAGCGTCCGCGCATGCCGGGCGGCCTCGATGCCGCGGATCCCGCAATCGACCGAGATCACCAGGCGTGCCCCCTCGGCGTGGAGACGGTCGAGAGCGGCGGGCTGCAGCCCGTAGCCGTCCCGCAGCCGTTCAGGAATGAAATGGGTGACGTCGGCTCCGAGCAACTCGAGACCGCGCCGCAGGATCACCGTCGACGTCACGCCATCGACGTCGTAGTCGCCGTGTATGGCGATGCGCTCGCGGCCGGCGATGGCGCGAAGGATCCGGTCGACGGCCGGCGCCATGTCAGCCAGTCCGAATGGGTCGTGCAGGTCGTCGAGCGAGGGGGAGAGAAAGCGCCTGGCGAGATCGGCGTCGTGGATGCCACGAACGCACAAGAGCCTGGCGGTGACAGCACTGATGCCGAGCTCGTTGGCGAGACCGTCGATTCGCGTCTCGTCGCAGCTGCGCGGCTGCCAGATGCGCTGAACGGCCGGACGGCCACCGTCGGATCTGCGCGCCGCCCCCGCTTGGTCGCCTGCAGGCTCCGCAGCCACGCTCATGCCTGCGGCTCGATGATGCCGACGTTGCCCATCGCCCTCCACTTGCGGTACCGCGCCTCGAGGCGGGCCGCCGAGTCCATCGCGGCGACCTCGTCGAGGGCGCGCGCGAGCGAGGTGTCGAGCAGCGTTGCCGCCCATTCGGGGTTCGTGTGTGCGCCTCCGGTCGGTTCGGGCACGATCTCGTCGATCAGCCCGACGCGCAGCAGATCGGGCGCCGTCAGCTTCAGGGCGTTGGCGGCCTCCACCTTCCGGTTGGCGTCGCGCCAGAGGATCGCCGCGCAACCCTCCGGCGGGATCACGCTGTAAATGGCGAACTCGTGCATCAGGATTCGATCGCCGACGGCAATCCCGAGCGCGCCGCCGCTTCCCCCTTCGCCGTGCACGACGACGATGATCGGCACGTCGAGCGTCGCCATCTCACGCAGATTCAGCGCGATGGCCTCCGAGATGCCGCGCTCCTCCGACTCGATGCCCGGATAGGCTGCGGGTGTATCGATGAAGGCGATGACCGGCCGGCCGAACTTTTCCGCCAGCTTCATCGCCCGCAGTGCCTTCCGGTAACCCTCGGGCTTGGCGTAGCCGAAGTTCCGGTAGATCTTCTGCTTCGTGTCGCCGCCGCCGCCCTTGTGATGACCAATCACCATCACCGGCTCGCCCTTGTAGCGCGCGAAGCCGGTGACCATCGCGTGATCGTCGGCAAAGCGGCGATCGCCGCTGATCTCGGTGAACTCCACGAACAGGCGGTTCACGTAGTCGAGCACGGTGGGTCGGTTGACATGCCGCGCCACCAGCACCCGCTGCCAGGGCGTGAGGTGCTGATAGATCTCGTCGCGAATCGAGTCGATCCGCCGGCGCAGACTCTCGATCGATCGCAGCCGCTCGGGCGTTTGCGGCAGCATGGACATCTCGTCGATTTCTTTCAGCAGAACGGCGATCGGCTCCTCGAACTCGAGTGTATCGGGCGGCATCTTATGGCGTATCCATTCTCAGCGGCTCGACTGACAGCGCAGGTCACTGCCGCCGCCTGCCCGGCCGCGGCCGGTACTGCTGGGCGTCATCGTAAGCTTACCGATCCGGCGCCGCAGATTTTCTCGACCTCCGACACGAGCTCCTCCGAGGGCCGCACGCGGATTTGCGTGTTCACGTCGATCTTCACACGCAGCCGCCCGCTCGCGCCCTGAAGCTCCACATCGAAGGCGATCGGGCGATCGCCCTTGTGCTGGGCGAAGACATCCCATAACCGCTCGAAGGTGCCGCGGTCGTGGGGAGGCGTCGACAACCGGATCGCCACGAGCTTGGCCAGGCGCTCTCGCACCATTTCGAGCGGCACGATCTCGGTCGCCAGGATCCGGGCCGACTCGTCGTCGCGTTCGAAGCGTCCTTTGACCAGGACCATCTGACCGTTGTCCGAGGCTGCGTGCCCGTACTGCTTGAAGGCATCCGGGAACACCACGACTTCCACGCTTCCCGTCGCATCCTCGAGCATGAATACGCACATCCGGTCGCCCTTGCGGGTCTTGAGCGGGCGCAGCGCCGAGACGATGCCGCCGATTGAGATGTCTTCTGCGACGCGCGCCGCCGGCGGCGCAACGGAGGAGGCGCTTGCGGTCGCGTCCTCCCCTTCGTCGACCACCACCGCTGTCTCTTTCCGAAGCATCAGCTCGCTCGTCGGTTGCGCGCCGTACAGGCGCAGATCGGTGGCGTAGCGATCGACCGGATGACCGCTCCAGTACAGCCCCAGCGATTCCTTCTCGAAATTGAGCTGTTCGATCTCCGACCACGGAAGGACGTCTGGCAGCCGGACGCTGACCGGCCCCGACATCTCCTCCGAGCCACCGAACAGATCCTCCTGTCCAAGGTCCTTGTTCCGCTGGGTACGGCTGCCGTGCTCACAAGCGCCGTCAATGGCCGCGAACAGCCGGGCGCGGATCTCTCGCAGCGGCGCCGGCTGTCCGGCCGGTCCTTTCGCCGCGACGAGCGAATCGCAGGCGCCCGATTTGACCAGCGCTTCGAAGACCCGCTTGTTGACCAGACGGAGATCGAGGATCTCACAGAGCGCATGCAGTGACGGGATCCGGCCTCCGAGAGCGGCGCGCGCCTCGAGGATCGACCTGATGGCGCCTTCTCCCAGCCCTTTGATCGCGGTCAGCCCGAATCGCACGCCGCACCCGCGCTCCACCGAGAAGTGGAGCTGGCTCTCGTTGATGTCCGGCGGCATGACCGGAATGCCGCGCTCGCGCGCCTCTGCCAGGTACATCGACAGCTTGTCTGTGTTCTGCGCCTCGATCGTCAGGAGCGCCGCTGTGAAGTGCCACGGATAGTTCGCCTTGAGGTAGGCGGTCTGATACGCAAGGAAGGCATACGCCGTCGAGTGCGACTTGTTGAAGCCGTAGCCGGCGAAGTACTCCATCAGGTCGAAGATCTTGCCGGCCTTCTTCTCGTTGATCCCCTTGGCGCGGGCGCCCGTCATGAACGCCTCGCGCTGCTTGGCCATGACCTTGGGATCCTTCTTGCCCATGGCCTTGCGCAGCACGTCGGCCTGACCCATGCTGAAACCAGCGAGCGACTGCGCGATGCGCATCACCTGTTCCTGATAGGCGATGACGCCATACGTGTCCGCGAGGATCGGCTCGAGCTGCGGCAGCTCGTATTTGATCTCCGTTCTTCCCTGCTTCCGCGAGACGAAGTCGTCGACCATGCCCGACTTGAGCGGCCCCGGCCGGTACAGGGCGTTGAGGGCAATCAGATCGTCCAGCCGCTCGGGCTTGGCCTTGCGCAGCAGGTCGCGCATGCCCGAGCTCTCGAACTGGAAGATGCCGTAGGCGGCACCTTCGCCGAACACCTTGTATGTCTTCGCATCGTCGAGTGGAATGGTGTCGATGTCGAGGTCGACGCCTTCGGTGCGCCGGATCTCGTCGAGACAGTCGCGGATGAGCGTCAGCGTGCTCAATCCGAGGAAGTCCATCTTCAAGAGGCCGACCCGCTCGACCTCCTTCATGTTCCACTGCGTCGTGATTTCGTCGCGGGCTCCCTTGTAGAGCGGGGCGTAGTCGGTGATGGGGCCGGGAGCGATCACCACGCCGGCGGCGTGCACCGAGGCGTGTCTCGACATCCCCTCCAGGCGGCGGCCGATGTCGATGACCTCCTTGACCTTGGCGTCCTTCGCCGCCATGTCCTTGAGGATCGGGTTCTCGTTGAGCGCCTTGTCGAGCGTCATGTCGAGCGCCGGCGGAATCTGCTTGGCGATGCGGTCCACGTCGGCGTACGGCATGTCGAGCGCCCGGCCCACGTCGCGGACGACGGCCTTGGCCTTCATCGTTCCGAACGTGATGATCTGCGCCACGTTCTCGCGGCCGTACTTCCGCGTCACGTAGTCGATCACCTCGCCGCGCCGGCGCTCGCAGAAATCGACGTCGATGTCTGGCAGCGACACGCGTTCCGGGTTCAGGAAGCGCTCGAAAATCAAATCGAAGTCGAGCGGGTCGACGTCGGTGATGCGCATGCACCAGGCGACGAGCGATCCGGCCGCGGAGCCTCGTCCCGGGCCGACCGGGATGCCTTCCTCGCGGGCGTAGCGGATGAAGTCCCAGACGATGAGGAAGTAGCCGACGTACCCCATCTTCCGAATCATCTCGAGCTCGTACTCGAGACGGCTGACGTATTCGTCGAGGGTGTGCCCGAGGCGCCCGGCTGTCGACAGCTGCTGCAGCCGCGTCATGCGCTGCGCGAACCCCGCGCGGACGACGTGCTCGAAATACTGATCGAGCGTGAAGCCGTCGGGCACGCCGAAAGACGGCAGGTGGTTCTGCCCCTTCGGAATCGTGACGTTGCAGCGCTCCGCGATCGCCAGCGTGTTCCGCAAGGCGTCGGGATGATCCGCGAACACGTGCGCCATCTGCTCGGCGGTCTTGAGGAAGAACTGATCGCCGGTGTAGCGCAGGCGCTGGGCATCGTTCACCGTCTTGCCGGTGCCGATGCACAGCAGGATGTCGTGCGGCTGATAGTCGCCCTGCCGCAGGTAGTGGACGTCGTTGGTCGCCACGAGCGGCAGGTTGAGCTCGCGGGCGAGCGGCAGGATGCCGCGGTTGACGACCTTCTGCTCCTCGATGCCCTGATACTGCATCTCGAGGAAGAAGTTCCGCGGTCCCAGAATGTCCCGCAGCCGCGCCGCCGCCTCGAGCGCCGGCCTCGCCTGCTCCACCTTCAGCGCGCTGGCCACCTCCCCTTTCAGGCAGCTGCTCAGCCCGATGAGGCCGGTGGAGTGCGCCGCCAGCAGATCGCGATCGATACGGGGACGGTAGTAGAAGCCTTCGGTATAGCCGGCCGACACCAGCTTGATGAGGTTCTTGTACCCTTCGTCCGTCTCGGCCAGCAGCACCAGATGATTCGTCTCGGTCTGCGGACCGCTCTTGTCGAACCGGCTGCCCTGCGCGACGTAGACCTCGCAGCCGAGAATCGGCTTCAAGCCCCGGTCGCGCGCGTGATCGTGGAAGACCACCGACGAAAACATGTTGCCGTGCTCGGTCACCGCCAGGGCGGGCATCTTCAGCCGCACCGCTTCGTCGAGCAGTTCGTCGATGCGGCAGGCGCCATCGAGCAGCGAGAACTCGGTGTGGAGATGAAGGTGGACGAAGTCGGTGTTCATGCCACTAAATCAGAGCCGTTCCAGGTTCCGGGTTCCACGTTCCGCGTTCGTACTCGTTCAGGTTCGTGAGTTCGGGGTTCTCGAGTTCCAGGTTCTCGGGTTCAGGTTCGCGGTTCCAGGTTCGAGGTTCCAGGTTCGAACCCCGAACCATGAACAAGTTCGAACGCCGAACCGTGAACTGTTCGAACGCCGAACCGTGAACAAGTTCGAACCCGGAACGTGAACAGTTCGAACCCCGAACCGTGAACTTGTTCGAACGTGGAACCATGAACTGTTCGAACGTGGAACCGTGAACTGCTCGAACGTGGAACCGAGAACTGTTCGAACGCCGAACCGTGAACTGTTCGAACGCCGAACCGTGAACGGTTCGAACGTGGAACCGTGAACTGTTCGAACATGGAACCCGGAACCAGGAACCCGGAACCCGTCATCATTCCCACTCGATCGTCGACGGCGGCTTCGAGGAGATGTCGTAGACGACGCGATTGATCCCGCGAACTTCGTTCACGATCCGCGACGAGATCGATGCCAGCAGATCATGCGGCAGCCGTGCCCAGTCGGCGGTCATGCCGTCGAGGCTCTCGACGGCGCGAATCGCCACGGTGTACTCGTAGGTGCGCGCGTCGCCCATCACCCCGACGCTCCGTACCGGCAGCAGCACCGCGAAACTCTGCCACAGCCGCTCGTACCACCCCGCGGCTCTGATCTCTTCGGCGACGATGCGATCGGCGAGCCGCAGCAGATCGAGCCGCTGCCGCGAGAGCTCTCCGACGATCCGGACGGCGAGACCGGGACCCGGGAATGGCTGCCGAACGACGAATTCCTTGTCGAGCCCGAGATCCTGACCGGCACGGCGGACTTCGTCCTTGAACAGATCGCGCAGCGGCTCGACGAGAGCAAACCGCATCCGCTCGGGAAGACCACCGACGTTGTGATGGCTCTTGATGACCACTGCCGGTCCATGAACCGATGCCGACTCGATGACGTCGGGATAGAGCGTTCCCTGTCCCAGGAAATCGAACCCGCCCAGCTCGGTCGCCCGCCGCTCGAACACGTCAATGAAGGTCGCGCCAATGATCTTCCGCTTCTGCTCAGGATCGATCACTCCGCGCAGACGCTCGAGAAACAGATCCGAAGCGTCGACGAAGTCGAGCGGCAGCCGCAGCTTTTCACGAAAGCGCTTCTGAATCTGATTCGCCTCGTCGTACCGCAGCAGGCCGTTATCGACGAAGATGCACGTCAGGCGATCGCCGATGGCCCGATGAATGAGCAGCGCCGCGACCGTCGAGTCGACACCGCCGGAGAGCCCGCAGACGACGCGACCGCCGCCGACCTGACGGCGGATGCGTTCCACCGCCTCTTCGATGAACGACGCCATCGTCCAGTCGCCAGAGCAGCCGCACACGTCATAGGCAAACGTGCGCAGAATCGCCAGGCCATGATCGGTGTGAGCGACCTCGGGGTGGAAGAGCAGCGCATAGAGCCGCCGCGCCGGCGCTTCCATCGCCACGACCGGCGCCGTCGTGCTCGTGGCGGCGACTGAAAAACCGGGCGGCACGCTGCCGACGTCGTCGCCGTGGCTCGCCCAGACGCGAAGCTCCGCCGGTACGTGCGCGAAGAGCTGCGGCGGAGGCGAGCCACCGCCGTTGCTCACGCGGACCTGCGCGTGGCCAAATTCGCGGCGGCCCGACCGGCGAACCTCGCCGCCGAGCATGTCGGTCATCAGCTGCATGCCGTAGCAGATGCCGAGGACGGGGATGCCAAGCTCGAAGAGGGCTGGGTCACACCGAGGCGCGCCGGCGTCCGAGACGCTGCTCGGCCCGCCCGAAAGGATGATCCCTGCCGGATTCCTCTCTCGCAGTCGGTCGAGCGAAGTATTGAATGGGACGATTTCCGAGTACACCGACAGCTCCCGCAACCGCCGGGCGATGAGCTGCGTGTACTGCGAACCGAAATCCAGGACCAGGATGGTTTGGTGAGCCACGGGAAAAACGGAGTCAGTGCGAGCCGCTCGTATTATATAGGGGTGTCTTCCCTTCGGCGCCCCATATCTTGCGCCTTTGCGCTTCTAGGTGCGATGGTATCGCCTTTGGGCGGGTGCCCCGAAAAGGCGAAGAAGCCTGACAGCGTTGCGGCAACGGCTCCTGCTCCGCTGTTGCCCGCCAATGACGCCTGGACGATTCAGCTGTCGTCAAATCCCTCGGCAGAGGGTGCCGCAGACGATGAGCGCCTCTACGTCCCGCTGAAGACGGACCGGCTCGTGGCGTTGGCTCTCGAGACCGGAGAGCAGGTGTGGGAGAGCAAGGACCCGGTCGCTACTGCGCAGCCTCCGGTCGTCAGCGGCCCGTCGATATTCGTTGCCACGGCAGAGGCGATCCTGGAGCTCGACGCTTCGACGGGCATCACCCGGCGCCGTGTGTCTCTTTCCGCGCCATCAGTCGGGCCGTTGACGAGCGCCGGCGATCTCCTGCTCGTCCCCCAGTCGCCTGACCTTCTCGTCGCGCTGCGCATCTCGGACGGTTCACGTGCCTGGACCGCAACGCTCGGCGCGCCGGTCCAGTACGCCGCGGCCATCCACCATGACCGATCGGCAGCCTATTTTGCTCTTGGCGAGGGCAGCCTGGCGGCCGTGTCGCTGGCGTCAGGGAAGATCCTGTGGACGGTGCAGGGCCTGGGCGCACTTACACCAGTTGTCGCCGCAGGCGATCGGGTGCTGGTGGGGTCGACAGACAAGGCCGACAAGATGTTCTACGCCTTCAACGCGAAGAACGGCGCCGAGTCCTGGCGTTTGTCGGCCGGCGACGTCGTAGGGGCCGCGTCAGCGGATGGGCTCGTCTTCATCGTCTCGAAAGACAACGTCGTCAAGGCGGTCAACCGCGATTCGGGTAATCAGCGGTGGATCAAGACGATGAACACGCGACCGCTGATGCCGCCGCGGGTGATCGGCAATCAGCTGCTGGTGGTGGGGGTCAGCCCCGTCCTCACGCTGCACGACGTCAAGACTGGCATGCCCGCCGGCACGTATGCCTTTTCCGGCAGTCTTCATGGCGCCATCCTGGAGGGTCAACCCGTCTTGACGTCAGGTGGGCCAGATGGCTCGGGTCCCCGCCTGATCCTGATCACCCGCGATGGCCGCGTCGTCGCGCTCCGGCCGGGTGCGGAGGGCTCCAAGACGGATCCCGGCGCGGAACCTGACGACAAAGATTCCGAGCCGAGCGAGCCTCCTGCCAGACCCGATGCTACGGTCGGCCGCTGAGGGCCGGTGCCAGGACGCCGGCGAGCCGCCGGATGCCTTCCTCGATGCGTTCGGGCGGCGGCTCGGCAAACGACAGCCGGATCGTGTCGTGTCCGGAGCCGTCGACGTGAAATGCGCTGCCCACGACGAACACCACCTGCTGCTCGAGCGCTCGCGCGAGGAGCTCCGTGTCGGTGCAGCCGGCGGGAAGATTCGCCCAGATGAAGAAGCCACCCTTTGGCGTCTGCCACGACAGTCGATTGCCGATCTCTCGCCTGATGGCGCGCTCCATCACGTCGCGCTTGAGCCGGTAGCGAGCGCGCAGGGCCGGGGCCAGCCGCTCGATCAGACCGCGTTGTACGGCCGCATACGCGATGCGCTGGTCGAGAATGCCCGATGTGAGGTCGACTGACTGCTTCGCAGTCTCCAGCCGATCGATGAGTGGCGGCGGCGCTACGACCCATCCCACCCGGAAACCAGGCGCCAGCGTCTTCGAGAACGTGCTCAGATAGAAGACGCGGCCATGGCTGTCGTCGCTTCGAATGGGCCGCGTTTCTGCCTCTGTGGCGACATCCTCGAAATACAGGGAGCCGTAAGGATCGTCCTCGAGGATCAGGACGTCGCGCCGTTCCGCCCATTCGATCAACCGTTTCCGTTTGCCGACCGCAAGGAGCACGCCGGTCGGGTTCTGGAAGTTCGGAATCAGGTAGAGCAGCTTGACGCGCTTTCCGGCGCGAGTCTCTCGCTGCCAGACGTCGTCGAGCACGTCGAGATCGATACCGTCATTGAGCTGCGTGACGCCGACGACGTCCGCCTGCGCGTTCCTGAAGGCGGCGATGCCGCCGGTGAACGTCGGAAGCTCGACGAGCACCACGTCACCGGGACTGACCAGCAGCCGGGCAGTCAGATCGATGGCCTGCTGCGAGCCGCTCGTGATCATCACTTCGTCGATCGTGGCGCGGATCCCGCGCTCGTCGAGAATCGCGAGGATCGATTCGAGGAGTGGTCTGTAGCCGCGCGTCGGTCCGTACTGGAGCGTACCGGAGTCGCGACCGCTCAAGAGCTCCGCCGTGATGGCGCGCAATTCGTCCCACGGGAACAGGGTCGCATCCGGATAACCCGGCGCGAACGACACCAGATCGGCCTTGTTCGCCACCACGGTACCCATCCGGCGAATGGCAGACTCCTGAAGCTGCCGGCCGGCCGGCGAGAGAAAGCGCTCGTAGTTGATCATGACGGGTTCGTAGAGGGTTCCGAGCCGTCGAGCATGCGGTCCCCTTGAACGACAGGGATCGGCAACGGGTTGCCTTCGGCAGTGCGTTCGCTGAAGCGCCGGTAGAGCGTCAGATAGGCGCCGATTGATGACAGTCCGATGTACTGAAAGACGATCGCCCGCAGCACGAGCGCCACGAGCTGCAGCGGGACGGCTGCCAGCCAGGCCAGCGGAACGAGGAAGATCAGCCCGAGCGCCGTGAACGCCAGGAGCGACGCGCCGGTCGCCAGGGCGACCATCGCCAGCACAACGCCAAAGACACCAATCACGAGACGCCGTTCGTGCCGCACGAACGCCAGCACCCGCCGTGCCGCGGCGGCGACGCCGCAGTCGTCCGCGGCGATCACGATCTGCACCAGCAGGTACAAGAGATTCACCAGCGTCGTCCACAGGACGAAGACGACAATGACGAGCGTAGCCACCCACCAGCTCTCACCGGACGCCCGAGTGGCAACGACAGCGAAATAGGCGCCGCCCGATCCCAGATAGATGGCCATCAGCACGAAGCCGAGCCGGGCGTATCGTGGGAACAAGGTTCGCGCGGAGTCGATGAACAGCTCGATGGAAAAGGCTGCCGCCCTGTCGATCACGCCAGGCGGCAGCGAGGAGCCCGCGCCGGTCTGCCGGTCTCCTCGCACCAGCACCCCGACCGTGCCGCCCTTTATCAGGAAGACGAAGAGCGAGCCGCCGACGATGACCAGCGCCAGTGATAGGAGGAAGGCGACGAGGATCACCCGGTGCGCCAGCAGCGAGCTCACCAGCCCGGCGGCGATGACCCGCCAGTCGAGGGTGTTGAGCGCCTCGGTGTCGGCGCCGATCACGATGGTGACCAGCAGCACGCCGCCGATGAGCGGCGCGGCGATCACGAGCTTGAACAAGCCGTCGGCCACCGACTGGATCAGCGCGACGGGCCAGTTCGCGGCGGCGACCAGGGCACCGCGCTTGAGGACCGCTCTGAGCGTCTGCGTGACTGACACGGGGTACATGTCAATTCTACCCCCCGACGGGCCAGGCGGCCCGCCGGGAAGCTCGTAGAATGAGCGTTATGCAGCGCAGGCTCGTTCGTATCGCCGCTGGTGGCCTGGCGTGCGCGCTGCTCGTCGTGGCGGGCGGAAACGTCCTGCGGCGCGCGGTGCTCGGTGCCGACAGCCGGGAGGCGAGCGCGCGCGTTCAGGCGGAGGTACGCGAAGCGTTCGCGTCGATGACCGCCGAGTTGCGCGACATCGGCGAACTGTCCGGCGCCCCGGCCGACGTTCGGCTCGCCGCCGCCGGCAACGATCAGGCAACCGAGCGCTTGTTTGCGGCCACGGCGGCCGTCGTCGCCGCTCACCCTGGCCTCGACCTCGCGCTGACCACGTACACCCCGAAAGGCCGTCCACTGGCCTGGGCCGGCCGGCCGACCGAGTTCGATCGCCTCCAGGGAAGAGGCGACCGCCTCCTGGGAGGGGAAGCCTGGTTCCTCGTTCAGGGCGACCCTGGCTTCCGCCTGATCTACGTGAAGCCGATCGAGGAAGCGGCCGCGCGCTCGGGCGCAGGCGCGCGGGTCGGAACCCTCGTCGCCGAACGGCCGCTGTCCATGGTCACCCGCGGCGGCGCCGTAACCGCATCGACTCGCGACTGCGGCGCGAGCGACGCGTACTGCTTCCCGACGCGGCTCGGTCCGGTCGCCATCACCCTGCCATTCGAGACGCTCGGCGCATCCCTGCCCGATGAGGACAGCTTCGTCGTCCAATCCCCCACTGGCGACCCACTCTTTACTGCCACCGCGAGGCCCGAGGATCTTGCCCTCACTCACGAACGGTGGCGGAGCGCCAGCAGGTCCTTCACCCTCATGGTCATCGCCGCGACGCTGTTGCTCATGGTGGGACCGCTCCTGGATCGCAGGAACCGGGCGCGCCTGGCGACATCCTTCCTGTTGACGACGATGGCGGCGGCGGCCCTGGTTGTCGCCGGCCGCACCACCATGAGCCTGGCGTCGTTTGCCGACTGGACCGACGCGCGGCTGTTTTCGAGCGCCACGTACGCATCCTTTCTGCCCCGCCGCGTCGCTGGAACGGGCCTTCTGAGCGTCCTCACCGATCGCCTGCTGATTTCTCCATTCGATTTCGTGCTGACGGCGCTCACGATGGCCGCCCTCGCGCTGCTCGGTCTCGTGGCGGTCGAACGATGGCGGCTGAGCGCCGCGCGCAGCCGCTACGGCCTTGCCTCTGGAGTGCGATGGGCCGGCTATCTGGCAGCACAGTTGGCTGCTGGAACGCTGCTGGCGGCCATTCTGCTCGGTCACGAGTCGTTGCTGCGCAACACGATTGCGCAGACGACGCTCGACCTCGTGCATTTCTCGTTTCAGCCCTGGGACGCGAGCCGCACGGCGCTGCAGGTGGGTCTCATCATCGCCAACGCCACGGCTGCCGCCCTCGGCGTCGTCGTGTTGCGAGCTGCTCGCGTACCCTGGCGGCTGAACAGAGGCGACTGGCGGGTCAGCATACCGACCGTGATGTGCTGGGCCGCTCCGCTCATCGTCTGGCAGACGCTCACTGGCGCTCACGCCGAGCAGCAGCTGCCGCTGATTGTCGCGGCCGGAGTGGTCATCGCATGCGCTGCGACCGCCACGCGGCTCGAAGCGCGATACCGTCACGGATCGCAGGCGTTTCGACTGACGCTTCTCGCCCTTGGATTCATCGTCCCGGCGCTTGGGTTCTATCCGGCACTGTTTCACGAGGCCGGGCGGTCGAAGGTGCAGCTGGTGGAAACACGATACGCCAGCGAAGTGCTGAACCAGCGGCAGACGCTGCAGTACCAGTTGAATCAGAGCCTGGCAGAAATCGACGCGCTCGAGGACCTCGACGCGTTCACCCGCACGTCATCGCGGGCGTCCGACTCGCCGACGACCGATCTGGCGTTCGAGGTGTGGCGGCAGACGGCGCTCGCGCTGTACCCCATCACGTCGTCGATCGAGCTGTACGACGGCAACGACAATCTGGTGAGCCGATTCGCGTTCAATCTGCCGGAGGACCTCACGTCGACGCCGCGGTCCGAGGAGGATCAGTGCAACTGGCTGTTCTACGGCGAGGTCTCGGCGTTCTTCGCCGAAGAGCGGCCGGTGCTTCACGCCGGGCGCAATCTCTGCACGGACGGCCGCCGGCAGGGGTCCATCGTCGTGCACGCGATGCTCGACTACGAGAACCTTCCGTTCATCTCCTCGCGGACGCCCTACCGCCAGCTGTTTCGCCCCGCTGACACGCGGTCGGGTGAGGAAGACAGCACTCGCGCCGCCCATTCGTCGCTTTACGCGCTGAGCGGCCGCGACGTCGAGTTCGCTTTCTACGGCTGGAGCTTCACGCCGTTGTATCCAACCAACCAGCCGGCGTGGCAGTTCGACAACGAGGTTCGCGATCTGCTGGCGAACGACCCGCTGCGGGTTCCCATGTGGCGGAAGCTCGACCGGGCCGGTGAACAATACGACGTCTACCTGCTGAACGACCGGAGCGGCATCTACGCGCTCGGGTTCCCGGTTGTGACGCCGCTCGGCCATCTCGTCAACGTCGCCGAGCTCACTCTGCTCGGTTTCTGCACCTATCTGTTGTTGCTGACCGGCAATGCCGTCTTCTCCGCGATCAGCAGGACGGTCAAGGCGCCCGCGTTGCTGCGCGAGATTCGCGCCAGCTTCTATCGCAAGCTCTTTCTGGCGTTTGTCGCGGCCGTGATCCTCCCGGTTGCCGCGCTCGCGCTCGTCACACGCAACTATGTCGTCCAGGAGATGCGCTCGGCGGTCGAGCAGGAGGCGGTTCGGAAGGCATCCGATGCCAGACGGGTCGTCGAGGACCTCGTCACGCAGCTGCGCATCGGGCTCGACGACAACCTGATGGTATGGGTGAGCCGGCTCATCGATCAGGACGTCAACGTGTTCGAGGGTCCGACACTCGTCGCCACGAGTGAGCGCAACCTGTTTGCCGACCGCTCGCTGCCTACGCGTGCCCCGGCCGATGTCTACTGGGCGCTGCAGCTCAAGAACGAAGCGGCGACGGTGACGCACGAACGAGTCGGCTCGCTGGAGGAATATCTCGTGGCGGCGACGCCGCTGACCGTGAGGCAGGCCGGCGCGATGCTCACCGTGCCGCTGACGTCCGGCCAGCAGGAAATCGAGAACCGCATCGCGACGCTCAACCGCCACATGCTGCTCGGTGCCCTGCTCTTCATCCTGGCCGGAGCGGGACTCGGCTACTCGATGGCGGAACGGATCTCGGATCCGGTCAACCGGCTCACAAGGGCCACCCGGCGCATCTCGCGCGGCGATCTCGATGCCTTCATCGTCGCGAGATCATCGGATGAACTGCGCCGTCTGGTCGAAGACTTCAACAGCATGGCGGCCGAACTGAAGCGTCAGCAGCAGGCGCTCGAACGAACGCATCGTCTCGAGGCGTGGGCGGAGATGGCGCGCCAGGTCGCGCACGACATCAAGAATCCGCTGACGCCGATTCAGCTCACCGCCGAGCACCTGCGCCGCGTGCACGCCGATCGAGGCGCGCCGCTCAGCCCGGTGCTCGAGGAATGCGTCGGAACCATCCTCACCCAGGTCCGGCTGCTACGTCAGATCGCGTCCGAGTTCTCGAGCTTCGCATCGTCGCCGATCGCCAAACCGTCGGTCGTCGGTGTCTCGGATGTGCTCTCCGAGCTCTTGCGGTCGTACCAGGTGGGTCTGCACGACCGGATACAGTTCGCTGTCGACGTGCCCGCCACGCTGCCGCCGGTGTTCGCGGACCGGACGTTGATCACCCGGGCGCTGACCAACATCATCGAGAACGCGCTGCATGCGATGCCGGGCGCCGGCACACTGACCGTAACGGCTCACGAGGCGGACGGGAGTATCCGGATCAAGGTGTCGGATACCGGCGCCGGTATGGATCCAGAAGCGTTGAGCCGCGCCTTCGAACCCTATTTTTCGACGAAGGCGACCGGGACCGGACTTGGCTTGCCGATCGCCAAGCGGAACGTCGAGCTGAACGGTGGATCGATCGCCGTGACGAGCGAGCGTCTCCGTGGAACGACCGTGGAGATTACGCTGCCGATCGCCTCGCAGACTAATGGGGTCAGGTCTTGAATCCCTACTTTTTTCACGCTCTGACCCCGCGGGATCACTTGCGCCGTTGAGGTTTGGCAGTCGATCAAGCGCGGGGTCAGAGCGTGAAAAAAGTAGGGATTCAAGACCTGACCCCAATTCACCCCGCTTTGGAGTCGTTTGCGGGAACGTGATTGTCCTCTGGCTGGTCGTGTTAGGGGCGCCGGCGCAGCCGGGTCCAGGCCAGGCCGACGATCCCGGATACCAGGTAGGTGTAAGCCAGCACGATCAGCATGACCTCGGGTTGCGCCGCGACGAGGGCGATGCCGAGTGCCAGGAGGAGCAGGACGGGATAGCTGCGCCGCGACTGCAGATCGAGTGTCTTGAAGCTTCTGAACCGGATCGTGCTCACCATGAGGAGCGCCGGCACCAGGACCATCGCCAACGCCGGAACGGCGTGCACCGTCGAACCGAACCCTGCTGGATACGCGAACACGGTTGCCGCCGGAACAGCGGCCGCCGCGGGGCTGGGAAGTCCCGCGAAGTACCGCTTGTCCTGCGTTGCCGCTTGAATGTTGAACCGCGCCAGCCGCACAGCCGCAGCAGCCACGAACAGAAAGCCCGCGGCCCAGCCGATTCGCCCGAGCGGCCGGAGACCCCACGAGAACGCCAGGATCGCAGGAGCCACTCCAAACGAGATCACGTCGGCGAGCGAATCGAACTGCACACCGAACTCGCTCGTCGAGCCGGTCATTCGCGCCACACGCCCGTCGAGGATGTCGAGCACGATCGCAAACCCGATGAACGGAGCGGCGGTGGCGTACTCTCCCCGCATCGCATAGACGATGCACGCGTAGCCACAGAACATGTTGGCCATCGTGAACAGACTGGGGAGCAGATAGGCGCCTCGCCGGAAGCGACGCGCAGGCCGATCGTCACGCCGGCGTCTGAGCGGCGTCAGGATCCGTAAGCGTCGCGACACAGGTCCCTGCCCGTCGTGCACGTCATGCCTCCACGGTAACAACGGGCGTATCGGCCGACTCCGGCTGTTCCATCATGGGACGAACCTGAGCCGGTAATTCCGCCAGCCGCGTGATCCCCCCGGTGACGCGGTCGCCGACGCGGGTGAGCAGCGTGGAGTCCCGGGGCAGGAACACGTCCATTCGCGACCCGAATTTCATGACGCCGAACCGATCGCCGGCGCGGACGGTATCACCCGCCTTCACCCGGCAGACGATGCGGCGCGCGAGCACTCCGACGATCTGCCGGACCACGACGCGGTATCCTGCCTGCTCGACCACCACTTCCGTGTATTCGTTCAGCTCCGTCGCGTCGTGGCGATAGGCCGGCAGGAAGCGGCCGGGATGGTAGCGGACGCTCAGAATGCGGCCGCCCACCGGCATGCGGTTGACGTGCACGTCCATTGGCGACAGAAAGATGCTGATCTGATGCCAGGCCGACTTTGGAAACCCCTGCGCTGTCGGCTCACCCGCGACCATCACCCGTCCGTCGGCAGGAGACAACACGGCCGTGGCCGGCGCATCGATGACCCGGTTGGGATCGCGAAAGAAGAAGAGGAAGAAGAGCGGCAGCAGGAGAAGAAGCGCGCCGAACAGCTGGCTTGCAACCGCACTGACGATGAGAGCCAGAATGAAGCCGCCCAGGACGAAAGGCCAACCAGCGGGATCGATACGCATAGGGTGAGTCCGGGCAGCTATCCGCGAACGAGCGAACGCCGCTGCCCGGTCCCGTCAGGAGAGATCGTAACGCCGCAACTCAGGCGGGGTGGCGGTGTCCCGCCGAAAAGCCGCGAGCAATCTCCTCCATTTGATCTTTGAGTGCGAGCTTCCACTTCTTAATCTGAGATTCTTCGACTTGCTCGGAGGCTGACAGGTAATGGCGTTCGGTGAGTTCGTGGAGGCGATCGTCCAACTGATGGTGACGTTCGGCGAGCTGGCGGTACTGTTCGTTGTTTTGCAGCAACAGGTTCCTTACTTCCTGTGCCTCAACTGCGTTCATGGCCGCACCCTCCTCTCTTGGACTGGGGTCAACGGGAGGCGTCCGTATCTACTACGCGCACCTTAACATACCGAACGACAATGTCAATTCCAAAAGGTAAGCTGCTGCGCTCAAAAGAGTTACCGACGAGTGGCCGCAGACGTCAGCATTCGTCGCGCCAGAGGATGAGCGCGTCTTCCACCGGGCTGGAGTAGTAGTTAGGGCGGACGCCGGCCACGTAAAAGCCGAGCCGCTCATAGAGCCGCCGGGCTCCCGAATTCGAAGCCCTCACCTCGAGCGTTGCGCGGCGGGCGCCAAGCCGACGGCCCTCCGCGAAGACGCGGTCCATGATCGCCGTTCCAATCCCCAGCCCGCGATGTTCAGGCCGCACGGCGACGTTGTTGATGTGAATCTCGTCGAAGACGAGCCAGAATGCGCAGAACCCTGCAACCTGGCAGTCCGGAGTGCGCGCCACGTAGATGTGGCAGACCGATCGATTCTGAAGCTCCCAGGCGTACATCTCTTTCGTCCACGGGTTCGTGAACGACTCCGACTCGACGGCCAGCACGCCGTCGAGGTCGGAGTCGCCGGACAGTGGATCGATCCAGAAGCGGAGAGCGTCAGATGGCTCGCGCATCCCTCGAGATCTCGGCATCGGACCGCCGGACGTACAGCGGCCGAATCGCATCGGGCGCAGGATGCTGCCCGGCGCGGGCAGACGCCATCGCCAACCTTGCCACCGTCCCGGCAAGGAGCGGCGCCGGTGGCTCGGCGATGGTCGCCGCCGGCAGGATGCGGCGAATCAGGTCGGCATAGAGCGGCACGCCATCCCCGATCAGCAATGGAGGGCGCCCGCGCAATCGACCGAGCACCGCCGCCGGCGGCTCGACGGTGGGCGCTTCGAGCTGACGGCCGCCGCTATAGAGCGCGGCATAAATCTCGCCGCGCCATGCGTCGATCCAGGTGGCCACGTCAGGCATGGCGCCCGCGCCCCGGTAGTTCGATTCCGCGATCGCCGCCAGCGCGTCGAGCGACGACACGCCGATGAGCGGTTTGGCGGTCGCAAACGCCAATCCCTGCATCGCCGCGATGCCGACGCGCAACCCGGTGAACGATCCAGGGCCGGTTGCGACAGCAAACAGGTCGATGTCGGCGAGCGACAAGCGGTTCCGGTCGAGCAGCGTCATGAGCGACAGCGGCAGCTGCTCCGCGTGCGAACGGCCCGCGTCCCCCGGCTCTTCGCGAACCTCGTCGTCGCGCGCAATCGCACAACTTCCCTCGCGCGTGCTGGTGTCGAGCGCCAGGACGATCACGGGATAATAGTAACAACGCAGAATGCCAGGCCGAATGTCCCTGGCGGACCGGTCCGCCTGACACCCGTAAACCTCCAGCTTGATCAGACACCGCTCGTGACGTCACCCTCCATGACCCCGACGCCCGCCATGCGTCAGTACTTCGACGCCAAGCGGCAGCATCGCGACGCCATCGTCTTCTTCCGGATGGGCGATTTCTACGAGATGTTCTACGAGGACGCGCTCGTCGCTTCACGCGCGCTCGATCTCACGCTCACCTCGCGATCGAAGGACGCCGGTGGGGCCGCGATTCCGATGTGTGGCGTCCCCTACCACGCGGTTGACGGCTATCTGGCCCGGCTGGTCAAGAAGGGTTTTCGGGTCGCGATCTGCGAGCAGGTCGAGGATCCGAAAAAGGCCAAGGGGCTCGTCCGACGCGAGGTGGTGCGCGTCGTCTCGCCCGGCACCCTGACCGATGCCACGTACCTCGAGGCACGCGAGCCGGCGTTCCTGATGTCGATCGCCGCCTCGGGCCTGACGCCGGCGTCAGGCAACGGCGAGGCGGCCGACGGCGTGGTCCCGTCGGCGGCGCCACCGAACGCCAGGCGAAGGCCGCGCGAACAGGGCCGGCTTGCGATCGGTGCGGCGTTGATCGATCTATCGACCGGCGAATTCACGGCGGCGGAGTACGAAGGGGCCGCCGGGCTGCAGTCGCTCAGCGACGAGATCGCCATCCTGCGGCCGCGCGAGATCGTGGTGCCGTCCGGGTCCGGGATCGTCGAGCGGCTGCCCGAGGTCGGCAGGCTGCAGCCGCCGGTGACGCCGTGCGACCCGTGGACCTTCGAGCCCGACGCGGCACGCCGGACGCTCCTCGAGCAGTTCCGCACCCGTGGCCTCGAGGCATTTGGCCTCGAGGCGCGTCCGCTTGCGGCGCAAGCGGCCGGTGCGCTGGTCAGCTATCTTCGCGATACTCAGAAGGCCGATCTCGCCCACGTCCGCGCCATCGGTCTGAGGGTCGTCTCGGACGCCCTCATCATCGATCCGATCACGCTGCGGCACCTCGAGGTGCTGCAGGGCGCCGAGGGCGGTTCCTCGGGGTCGCTTCTGGACGAGATCGACCGGACGACGACGGCGATGGGCGGCCGGCTGCTGCGCGCCTGGCTCGTGCGTCCGCTCGCGGCACTCGAGCCGGTTCGCGATCGCCTCGATGCCGTCGAGGAGCTCGTCTTCCGCTCGACCGACCGCGGGCGCTTCCGCGAATGCCTGAAGTCGGTTCAGGATCTCGAGCGTCTCGTGGCGCGCGCCGCGCTCGGCACCGCCGGCCCCCGCGATCTCGGCGCGCTCGGCCGCTCGTGCGCAGCCATTCCGCGAATCAGAGAGGTTCTCGAAGGCGTCGCCACGCCTCTGCTCCGCAGTCTGCTCGCCGAGCTCGACGACCTCCCGGACATCCGCGATCGCATCGCGCGGACGCTCGTCGACGAACCGCCGGTGCACTCACGCGAGGGCGGGTTCACTCGCGACGGCGTCGACGCCGAGCTCGACGAGCTCAGAGGGATCAGCCGATCGGGACGGCAAGTCATCGCCGAAATGGAAGAGCGGGAGCGCGCCCGCACCGGCATCGGCTCGCTCAAGGTTCGCTTCAACCGCGTCTTCGGCTATTACATCGAAATCTCCAGGTCCAATCTTCACGCCGTCCCGCCCGACTACCAGCGGAAGCAGACGATTGCCGGCGGCGAGCGCTTCACCACGACCGCGTTGAAGGAGTACGAGGAGAAGGTGCTCGGCGCCGACGAGCGGATCCTCGAGCGCGAGCTGCAGATCTTCGAATCGCTCCGCACGTATGTGGCGACCGAAGCCACGCGCATCCAGGACACGGCGCGCGCGCTCGCGACGCTCGACGTGCTCGCCGCACTCGCGGAGACGGCGGCGGTCGCCAATTACACCAAACCGCACGTGCACGACGGCGACGAGCTCGTGGTGACCGAGGCTCGGCATCCGGTCGTGGAGCGCCACGTCCGCGACGCGTTCGTCCCGAACGACATCGATCTCAATGCCGCCGACCGGCAGCTGGTGATCGTCACCGGGCCGAACATGGGCGGCAAATCGACCTATCTTCGGCAGACGGCTCTCATCCCGCTGCTCGCCCAGATCGGGTCGTTCGTGCCGGCTCGTCAGGCCCGTGTGCCGATCGTGGACCGGATCTTCGCGCGCGTCGGCGCCTCCGACAACATCGCCCGCGGACAGTCCACGTTCATGGTGGAGATGCAGGAGACCGCGAACATCCTGCACACCGCCACGTCGCGCAGCCTGGTGGTGCTCGACGAAATCGGCCGCGGCACGTCCACGTTCGACGGCTTGAGCATCGCGTGGGCGGTGGCGGAGTACCTCGCCGGCAACACCAGGGCGCGGCCGAAAACGCTGTTTGCGACCCACTATCACGAGCTGACCGATCTGGCCGACGCGATGCCCGGGGTCGTCAACGCCCACGTCGCCGCCCGTGAATGGAAGGACGACATCGTCTTTCTCAGAAAGATCCTGCCCGGACGATCCGATCGCAGCTACGGCATCCAGGTGGCGCGGCTGGCAGGGCTCCCCGACGCCGTCGTCGGGCGCGCCAAGGAGATCCTCACCGGCCTCGAGCGCGACGAGCTCTCACGTGGCGGGCGGCCGACCCTTTCGGGCGTGCAGGGAGATCCCGATACCCGACAGCTCGGCCTCTTTGCCCTGCCAGGCCCGGTGGCCGGCGCTCGCATGAAGAGGGATGCCGAAGCCGACATTCTGAAGCGGTTGCAGGATGTCGACGTGAACGAGACCAGTCCGCGCGAGGCGTGGGACCTGATTGCCGAGTTGAAGCGGCGTGCTGAGGAGCTCTGAGATGATGCGTGCCGGCGCGGCGTTCCTCGTCGCGGCATTCGCCGCCGCGGCGACGGCGTGTGCGCCTGCTCAGCCCCGCCATCCCGGCGTGGTCGTCGTGGCCGTCCGCTCGGCGCCGAACCGGCTGGACCCACGGCTTGGCAACGACGAAGCCTCGATGCGGATTGCGCAGCTGATCTTCAGCCCGCTGCTGGATTTTGGCGACGATCTTCGTACACGGCCAGCGCTGGCGGAGCGGCTCGACACGCCCGATCAACTGACGTACGTGGTCCGGTTGCGGCGTGGCGTGCGGTTTCACGACGGCCGCGAGCTCACTGCACGAGACGTCGTCTATACGTTCAAGTCGGTGCTCGACCCGGCGCTGAGCTCGCCGTTCCGCGGCGCGTTCAAGCTCGTTCGTTCGATCACGGCGCTCGACGACTACACCGTTGAATTCAAGCTGTCGGAGCCGTTCGCGGCCTTCCCCACTCAACTCGTGAACAATCCTCCAGTGGTGCCCGATGGCGCCGGCGTCTCGCTGTTGACTCACCCGATCGGCACCGGCCCGTACAAGTTCGTGCGCTACGACGTGGACGATCAAGTGGTGCTCGAGCCGTTTCCACAGCACTGGAACGGCCCGCCGAAGAACGCCGGCGTGATCGTCAAGATCATCCCGGACGACACGATGCGCGGTCTCGAGCTGCGGAAGGGATCCGTCGATCTCGTCGCCAACGATCTGCCGCCCGACATCGTTCATCAGCTCGAACAGAGCGGCCGCTTCCACGTGACGCGCAATCCCGGGCTCGACTTCTCGTACCTCGGGTTCAACATGCAAGACACGACGCTGATGGATCGGCGCCTTCGCCACGCCGTCGGGTTCGCCATCGACCGTCAGGCGATCGTCCAGTACCTGCGGCGCGGCCTGGCCAGCGTGGCGTTCGGCCTGCTGCCGCCGCAGGCCTGGGTATTCGAGCCCGACGTGTTCCAGTTCTCGTACGACCCATCCCGGGCGAAGCAGCTTCTCGATGCCGCAGGCTATCCCGACCCCGATGGCGACGGTCCAGCGCCACGCCTGCAGCTGTCGCTGAGGATTTCAACCAGCGAAGAGGCACGCCTGCAAGCTGCCGTCGTGCAGCAGAATCTCGCCGGGGTGGGGATCGCCCTCGACGTTCGTGCGTCCGAGCTGGCGACGCTGTTCGACGACGTCGCCAAGAGCAACTTCCAGCTCTTTTCGCTGCAGTGGGTAGGAGGTGGGCTGGTCGATCCCGACATCCTGCGCCGGGTGTTTCACTCCGATCAGGTGCCGCCCTCCGGGTTCAACAGGGGTCACTATTCCAACCCGGCGGTCGATCGGCTCATCGACAGCGCGACGAATGCCACCGACGAGGAGACCCGCCGGCGGTTCTATGGCGAGGCGCAGAAGGTGATCGCCGAGGACGCTCCCTACATCCCGCTGTGGAATCGGACGAACGTCCTCGTGTCGCGGCCGGACTTGCGCGGGCTGCACCTGAACCCCACGGGCGACTTTTCGGCGCTGCGGGATGTCGAGAAGGCCGGCGCTACCCTTTCAGCTGCTCGAGCTCGCTCCGCGCCTCCGACAGGTACGGCGACTGCGGGTGCTGATCGACCAGCTCGGTGAACGTCTTCCGCGCATCCTCGGTATCGCCCTTCGCCGCATAGGCACGTGCCAGGCCGAACAGGATGGCGTCGGCCGGCAGGTCTTCGTCCTTCTTCGCAGCCAGCTGTTTCCACGACGCGATCGCCGCATCGAGCTGCCCTGCACGCGTCTGGCTCTCCGCCTCGCCCAGCCGCGCCATGCGTCCGTAGAGGGTGTCGTCGCCCGCCCGTGCGGCAACCGATCCGAATTCCTTCGCGGCTTCCCCGCTCTGCCCGAGTGCGGCCAGGGCGCCCGCCAGATGGTAGCGAGCGATGATGCCGGCCCGCGTGTCCGGATAGGCGTCGGCGGCCTCGCGAAGCTTCGGCATCGCCGCCTTCAGCTTGGCCTCTTCGGTTGGAAAGGTGCCGGTGGCGCCGAGCTGCGCCGAGGCCGGAAGATCCGCCGTTTCCGCGTCCGTTGGCGGGATCACGCGGGCATTCAATGCGACGAGCGCGTCGGCCAGGAGCTGCTCCGACTTCGCGGTCGAGCGCTGCCGAACCAGCAGCACGACGAGGGCGATCGCGATCAGGGCGACGACGGCGATCACGGCAGCCCGGAGCTGCTTCGAGCGCGGCTCGAGATACTCGCGAGCGGCGGCAATGCTGTGCGCCAGCTCGTTCTCTTTCAGATGACGGCGTTCTTGACGCTTCATGACCTCACATACCTGGGCCCGCCGCGGGGATCTCGTCCGCTGTCCCGGTGGGCAAAGGAACTCGTATTCTCCGGTACCGGCAATATTATCGCAGCCCTCCGGCAATACGGCGATCGCCGCGGCCGTCGACTATGCCGTTCTGCCCCGCCAGGCGCTGCCGTCTCGACCCGTAGGCCCCGGCTTCCGCAGGTCGTCGACGTGCGGCACGATATCGAGCTGGAGGACGCATGTCAGCGCGCTTGCGCTGCGGTTCCAGCCGGGTGCGCTGACATCGATCCCGCGTGTGTCAGGGTCGCGCAGCCAATTCTGGCGGTAATGCCTCAACGGCCAGCGGCGCTATCGTCGGGGATGGGGTCGGAGCTTCGTGTCGTACCAGCTGATCAGTGCGTTCTGAGGCGGTTCGTCCAGTCGTGTCCACCAATTGCTGTAGCACTGAACGCAGTGATACTGCGTGAACGACGATTCCCTGACCTTGTCAACGTACTGAATGCGAACACACCCAGAGTGGCCACAGTAGGGGCATAGGGTGATGGTCATGGCCCGGCGATCGTCGGCTCGAGCACCGGTTGGATCAATCAGGAGAAACCCTGACGGCGATAGGCGATTTACACGCAGCTGAAGTGGGAGCCGCCAAGGTGGGAATGACCGCCGGCAATTCTCTCTTTGATTGAACAGCTTCAGGCGAGCAAGCGCACGGCAAGCACGCCGAGCCAGACCAGGCCGATGCCGACCATCACCACGCCGGTGATGACGTTCTGCTGATACCAGATCTCCTCGGTGGTCCACAGGGTGCGTGCGGATCGCATCCCGTACAGATAGTTGCGAGGCACGAGCCGAAATATCAGTGGAAGCCCGAGCGCAATCATGATCAGCGGCACGACGAATACCGACCCTGGAAGCCAGGCGGCAAGCGCGCACAGGCTCGATGCGTAGACGATGGCGACAATCAGGCGAACGCGCTTCACGCTGAAAAGACCACCGGCACTCATCAGCCTATCCTACGCCCTTGGCGCGATTCGCGAACATGCCTGCTCTGGTGTCGCACCCTGATTCGATGACGACCGTGGGGATCCACGTCACCGCGAAGGCCAGGCGGCTTGTGTCCGACCTTCACGCAATTTCACCCACTCTTGCCTGGTGAGCCAAGCTGAGCTATTAAAGCGCTATGCGTCTGCCTTTTGCAGCCTTGGATTCTCCCGCGCAAGAGTCAGACATGTGCCCTCGCGTCGTCCTGATTGCACTTGCCGCGTTCGTGCTGTCCGGGTGCGGTCAGGAACTCGCGCTGACCTCACCAACGCCGACGGTCGCTGCGACTTCAACGTCTTCCACGCCAACCGGGACGGTGACGCCGTTCATCGCCGAGGAAGACACGGGTGGTGGCGGAAGCGGAGGGGAGACGACACTCACTCCGGTGCCGCCGGACTGCTCCATCCCCCGCGATGTGGACCTCGTAGGTTATCGGCTGGTCCAGACGAGCGCCATCGCGTCGCCGCTCCCCGACCCGACCGGCATCACCGCGGACTCGACCGGGTTCTGGGTCCTGACGGCGGCCACAACAGCCGCACGAACACGCTGGTGCATTTCAACTCTGGCGGAGTCACCGATCGGACGTTCACCTTCACGAACCTGATCGAGCAGCTGGGCACCGGCGCGTACGGGATCACCTACGACGGCACCTCGATATGGATCACGGTGGCGGGAAATACCAACAAGCTGGTCAAGGTCGATCCGAACAGCGGCCGGATCACGCGAACGATGTCTTCACCGACGAACCTCGGTCCCTCGGACCTGGACTTCGACGGCCGCGATCTGTGGTTGTCGAGCGGCACTGGCGACATCTTCGCCATCGACCCGTCCCATGGGGGCATCGAGAAGCGGTACGCCACCGGAGCCGCTTCGGTCGGTCGAGACAACGGCATCGCTTACCGGCAGGGTGAGCTGTGGGTCGGCGACCTGTTCGGCGGGATGGAGATCCACGATCACGCGACGGGCGCGGTGATCGCGACCGCCATGCACGCCGATGGGTCGCAGCTCAGGCAGGACGAGATGGGCTCAATTGTGTTCGTCAACTGCCAGCTGGTGATGGCCAGCCGCTACGGCGTCCGAACGTTCGATACCGTCGCCACGGTCCGCACGCGACGCTGACCGTTGCGCCGTTCATCTGAGCCACATTCCCAGGCCTCCTATCGCATCGCTTCAGCAGATCTCGTCCACCTCGTCCCGAACCGGCTCGACGAGGATTCGGTTCTCGACCTGCGCGATTCCGGGGGCGTCGGCTGCCGCCCGCTCGGCCGACTCCCGCTGCAGCCAGGTGCCTGCCGTGCCGCTCAGAATGGCTCTGTCGCCTTCGACGCTCACGGTGATGTGACGGGCGTCGATGTTCGCGTTGCGATGCAGCGCTTCGACGATGCGATGACGAACATCCCGTTCGATCGCTTTGGGTTTCAGGACGATGTGATTCAGCACCCCGCGGACGCCGCGAATCCGGCGAGCCAGCTGCTCCGCCTCGCGCCGCTGATAGATCCAGTCCACCTGCCCGGTCAGGGTGACGAAGCCGTTGTGCACGGCTGCCTGGACAGTCTGTGGAATCGAGAAACACAGCCGCAGTCCCCGCACGACGTCGGCGGCGATATCCGGGTCGACGCGTTGGTGCTTGAGACGCACCTCGATGTCGTTGGCCACCCCGCGCACGCCGCGCACTCGCTTGGCCGCGCGCTCGGCCGCCAGCTTGCCCCTGTAATTGTCGACGAACCCGCTGAGCGTGACGGTTCCGTCCTTGGCGGCCACGCCGACCGCGCTGGCGTCCACCTCAGGGTCCCAATCCAGCTGCCGCATCACCGCATCCCTCACCCGCACATCCGTTTCCGAAAGACTCGCCGTTGTCATGACATCCTCCCCAGCCTTCGATTGCGACGGGCGATCGCTCGGCTTTCATTGGACAGGGGCAATCTGCATGCCCAGCGACCATCGCGATCCCGGACGCGCGTGCGCCAGCACGGATCACCGCAGGCGTCAGCGACTGCCATGAAGACGTCTGTTCATCGCCAAAGACACGGGCCGATTCCACGGTCGGTCCGAGCCAGTCGGCGAACGACGATCGGCCTGGCGGAATATTCCGCACAGGAGAGCAATCTTTCGCACGTCGCTCCGGTGCTGTGGAGCGATGCACCGTCCTGGAGTCGCGGCGCGAACGGCGGCGTGGCCAGGTGAAGGCATAGGCGTTGCACTTTGTCACGCTGATTTACGGGAGGGCGTCATGTTGTCGTGGCGTGCCGTCGTTCGCGTAACGTTCGGGGTCTTCGCTCTTCTGCATGCACTGGGGCACACCGAACTGCTGATGCGGGGCGAGCTCGAGTATCCGCCGTCGACGTTGCGGGCAGCAGCAACCGTCTTCGCCTTCACGCTGGCGGTCGTCTCGCTGTTTGCAGCGGGCATGGGCATTCTGGGATCGAGAGCGTTCAGAAGGTTTACAGGCACGCTCTGGAACCTGGGCCTCGCCGCTTCAGCTGTGGCACTGACGCTTGCGTGGAACGAGAGCTCCTGGTGGGGCCTGGCGCTGGACGCCACGCTTGTCGGCGCGTTCACAGCCGCGAGGAATCAGGGCGTCCTCGCGACCGTGAACGCCGCGAACCAGTCACGCGGGTTCAGGCAGGTCGGCCGATGGCTCGGCGAGGCTGTGGCCTGTGCCCTCGTCGCATACGTCGCCATAGGTGCGGTGATCTGGCCATGGCACCGTCGCTGGGGGACGACGCCAGCCGAACGTCAGATGGAGCTGCCAGGCGATCGGGCGGCGCGGAACGTCAACTACGAGTTGATGCATGCCGTCACGGTCGATGCGCCACCGGACCAGGTGTGGGCATGGCTGGTGCAACTCGGTCAGGATCGCGCCGGCTTCTACAGCTACGACTGGCTCGAACGGGCCTTCCAGGCTGACGTACACAACGTTTACGAGGTCAGGCCTGAATGGCAGCATCGGGCGGCCGGCGACTTCGTGCGGGCGGCTCCGCCGGACTATCTGGGTGGCCTCTTTGGCCCCGACGTCGGGTGGACGGTGAGCTACGTCGAGCCTGGCCGCGCGCTGGTGCTGGCCAACTGGGGTGCGTTCGTGCTGGAACCCGCCGGCGCCGGCCAAACGCGATTCCTGATTCGCTCGTCGATTGGAGCGCCCGACGCACCGGTGTGGGGTGCAGCGCTGACGTTCGCCCTGTTCGAGCTGCCGCACTTCATCATGGAACGGAAGATGATGCTGACGATCAAGGCATGCGCTGAAAGCAGGCGCCCAGCGAGAGTCGCCGCGCGCGAAATCGACACGCCAAAACTGAGGTCGTCCAGTCCTACGCAGCTCGCGGCACCGTGACCTCCGCAATCGTTCCACCACCGATGCGGTCCTTGAGCTGTACTGTGCCTTCCTGAAGCTCCATGAGTCGCTTCACGATCGCCAGGCCGAGTCCGGTTCCATTGACGCGAGTTGTGAAGAACGGCTCGAAGATGCGGTCGCGAATCTCCGAGGGAACACCTGGTCCCCGGTCGCAGATCGCAATTCGACATACGCCCTCGCCCGCGACCGCTCGCAGCTCGACGTCCTTGTCGGGCGCCACCTGACACGCATTCAACGCCAGGTTCAACAGCGCCGCCCGCAGCATCTCGGGATCCGCGTTCGCTTTCACCTCATCGCCGACTACGGTGATGGCGGCCCCGTGCCGTCCCGTCGTCACCTGCGCGCTGCTCGCGACATCACGCATCAACGTCTTGAGATCCACCGGCTGACGACGGGGCGGACGTGGGTGTGCATAGAGGAGGAGATCCTCGACCTTGTCGTTCAAGCTGTCGATGCGCTGAATCATCGCCGCGATCGCACTGCGATCGCGCGGTTCGCTGATACGCCGATCGATGACCTGCAGGCCGGCTCGCAGGCCGGCGAGCGGGTTGCGAACCTCGTGTGCGACCATGGCGGCGAGCTGACCGAGCTGCGCCAGGGCGGCCTGCTCTCTCAGCTGGGCCTCGGCCTGCTTGCGGGCAGTGATGTCGTAGCGGATCGCAAGGTACTGGCGCGGCTTGCCGTTGCCATCCATGAACGGCACGATGGTCGTGTCGACCCAATAGAGCGATCCATCCTTCGCCCGGTTCCGGATTTCACCCCGCCACACCTGACCCCGGGCAATCGTGTGCCACAGGTCCCTCATGAACGCCTTCGGATGATGTCCGGAGTTCACGATCCGGTGATCCTGGCCGATCAACTCCTGGCGTGAGTACTGTGAAATCTCGCAGAACTTGTCGTTCGCGTAGGTGATGACGCCCCGACGATCGGTGGCCGCAACGATGGCCGACTGATCGAGGGCATAGCGGATCTCCTCCAGGCTCCTCAAAGAATCGGCCATCGTCTGGGACGTCGTGGCGCTGTCCATGCGTCGTCGCCAAATGCACGTGTCGCGCCAACCATACTGTAACGTCCGTTGTCGCGGCACTGACTACGGGCCAGCGGAAACTTCCCTACCGCCGCGAAGTCATTCGCCACCTCCGAACCCGCAGCACGCCCTTACAGCCGGTTTCCACCGCAGCTTGCGGCATTTCGGTTGCTCGTTGTGCTCGGGGTGGTCTCGGCTATCTGAGCTGTCCAAACTCGCACGCGTCGGAGAATTCCCCGATGATTCCGAGGCCAGAGCGTGCGATCGGAGTGATGTCATGACTGAGATCAACCACGCTCGGTATGACCGGGTCGCTTCATCGTCTCGAGCGGCCGGAGGAATCGCGTCAGCAGGAAACGCTGATACGCGTGTGCGTGCGCCCCCCGGCCGAACCGAAGGAAGCGCGCCAGTTCGGGCCCGTAGGACCGACACAGGTAGCCGAGCCGCTGTGGATATCGGAGCCAGACCCGCGCGGACTCGTGCGAAATACCGTACCGCCGCGCCACCACGTCGCGGGAGAACAACTTGGTCAGCACCCGTCTCCGTTCTCCCATCGACCGGCTCCACATCAGGTCGAAGAAGTCCGGGAACAACGATGCGTCGCGGGGATGCTGGGCAAGCACCTGCGCCGCCGCCCGCACGATCCGCCGATCGAACGAGGTCGCCGCGAGATCGTCGAGGGCATGATCCGGCACCGGGGCTCCGAGAAGCTCGCGGGAAAGCACCAGCGGAACGTACGTGAAGCTACCGGTCCGCCATTGCAAGGCCCGACGCGTCACGGCGATCCAGTCGATGCGGCCGGAGTGATGGCGCACGACTTCCGCGATATCGCACAACGGCCGAAGCCCTGATGTCAGTTTGTGCTTGCACGCATGGAGGCACAAATGCAACAGCGTATCAGCCGGCGACAACGTCATCGAGTCGATGCCGGCGATCGTGGCTGGAACGGCCCGGGCCCAGATGCCATCGAGATCGGGTCGACAGATCCATGACGGAACGACGAGATCCCAGTGCAGCTCGATGCAGAGGGCAGGCAGCCCGTCTGGCTGTTTGCGATAGGCGAGATGGTAGTCGTGCCGGCGATGCCAGTCTTCGGCTCGAGACCACTCACGGTTCAGCCCGTATCCGCGCGCGATCAGGAACTGCTCGACGTGGGCCACCTGCTCCGGGCGAACGAGCAGGTCGAGGTCGCGCATCGGACGGAGGCCACGGTCACCATAGACCTTCTCCGCCAGCGCCGCTCCCTTCAGGGCGATGACGTCGATGCGCCGGCTGCGCGCCCAGTCCAGGAGACGGGCGAGCTCGTCGAACAGAAGGGTATTGCGCAGCGCGTTCGCCGCTCGCGCACGCCGGAGGCTCGTGAGGATCGACGCGGGAATGACGGCCGGCAGATCGATGGTCTCGAACGCACGCAGGAGCAGCGGTGCCACATCGTGGTGGAAGGCCAGCTCGAGCAGCTGCTCCCAGTCGAGCGGCGCGGCCAGCGCCTGAGCGAGACGCGACTGGTCGGCTGCCGACAGGTGAGTCCGGGCGCCCGCTACGAGGACTTCCCACTGTGAATTCGGCGCTCCCCGAAAACCGCGAACCCGCCCGCGCAATGTCCCCTCTCCTACTGCTCCCGGTGGCAGGCGAGGCGCTGTTCGACGAGGGCGTCCAGAAGGATCGTCACACTCTGGGCGGCCCTCTCGGCGCTCACGTCGTACCGCCGCTGCAGCTCCCGCGCAATCGCCTCCCGTTCCAGCCCCTGTTTGAGGCACTGCCAGATCACGCTGCCGGTTGCGTTCAGGCTGAAATACTTCTTCGTCCCGAGATGCAGCAGGACCGTCTCGTGCCCGTCCAGTTCCGTGTCTACGACATCGGGATGAGGAGCTATCGCGCCTTGTGACATGCGGACTCCTGGTCCTCGCCAGCCGATGCGACCACCATCGGGCGAACGACCTGCAACGGGGCGGTCTCTTCGAAATATCGAACGCAATACAGACACGGCGAGTAATCTCGCGGCTCCAGCGCTCCCCGCTCGAACCGCCGTCGCTTGGCGGCCCGATATTCCGCGACCATTGTTTCGAGTCTCTCGAGGCACTCTCGCAGCGGCGCGTGCGCGAGGTTTCCGGCGCGATCACGGCCGCCAAGGTGCTCTCCATTTCCGGACAGGTGACAACAGAGCGTGACGTTGCCGCGGTAGTCGACGTTGAACTCCTCCAGTTCGAGAGGGCCGCACGGGAAGAACGGTGAGTCGGCGTGATACCCGGGAGCCATGCCGACGGGCACGGTCGCACGCGACCGTCGATCCCAGATCTCCTGCTCTGCCGCCAGCCGCTCGTCCAGCGACAGTTCGAGATCATCGGCGCCAGGAGACCTGGGCATCAAGTGTCCGAAGCGAACGCCCCCGCTTCCGAGCCGAGCCGCCAGCTCGATCATCGCTTCGATCTCGTGTCGATTCCGCTTCGTCAACACCATGTTGAGCGTGAACGGCAGCCTTCGCGCGACGCAGATGCTGGCCGCACGCATGACGCTTCGAAACGAACCTGGCCCGCGCAGCCGATCGTGCGTCCGCTCGCGTGCGCCATCCAGGCTGAAGGTAACGCCGAGAAACGCCTTCCCATGACCAGCCAGCCATGAATACAGCCGCGGGAACGTGCTCCCGTTGCTGACGAAGCTGAACGTCAAGCCGCTCTCGACCGTGTCGCGGACGATCTCGCGGAAGCGGCGATGCAGTGTCGGCTCGCCGCCGGTGAAGCTCAGATGCGTGACGCCGCAGGCGCTCGCCTCTCCCAACAATCGTTGCAGAACCACGTCTGGCAGGTCGCCAGTGCCGGCGTGGCGATCGTCGAAGCAGTGCGCGCAGCGGAGGTTGCAGCGGTCCGTCAACTCGACGACGAGGCGAATCATGACTGCTCCGCCCGCTGAATCAGGTCGAGAACGGCTGCGGGCTGACGATGGAGGTCGCGTCCGGCATCGAGGCGATACGCATCGGCCTGCCGCGCGAGGCACCCGAGCACCGCCAGGTGCCGGGTCATGCAGGCCCGGTCGAACAGTTGCGGACCGCTTGCATTCAGCAGACGCTGCACGGTTGACGCAACGTCGAGCCTCACGATCGTGCTGCGCTCTGCGTCCACGATGGTCGGGAAGAGCACCAGCCGGGGCCTCGACTCTGCCACCCGGCGATCGGCGTAGCGCTCGTCGATGTGGAGTTGCCGCCGCACCCCGCCGGCCGCGTCCACCGTTTCGCGGCCGAGCCGCATGTCTTCGTACGACGATGCGGCGGCTCCGTCCACATAGAACTGCGTACGCAAGGTCAGCGCATGGACAGTCTGGCTGCGCTGGCACAGCAGCACTGCATCGTCGGACGAGTACCCCCATCCGGCCCTGATCAGCCCGACGGCCAGCGTCGACTTGCCGCTGCCGGAAGGTCCGACGATCAGCGTCCCCGCTGCGTCGGGCGCCACGACCGCGGCGGCGTGGAGGCTGAAGTACCCCAGCGGACGCAGGAGCGCGAGGATGCAGAAGCTCCAGAACTGCGACTGCACGAGCCGTGGTCGGCGATGAAACGAGTCGTCCAGGTAGGCGTCTGCCTGCGAATGGCCGGCACGAATGTGCAGCGTGGACAGGCCGTCGGTCACGTACGAACCGTGATCGTCGTCGAGGATGCGAAACTCGCGGGTGTCGTAGCGGATGCTCGCGCCGGAAGGCGCGTCGTTGCCGCAAGGGTGCAGGTGCAGCGTCGCTGAACGAACCGCATCAGCGGCAGCTCCGGCTTCCGGCACTGAGCCGAGCGACGCGCAGAGACCGTGCAGACCGGCGGCATCCGCGAGGTCAGCCGGCTCGACCCTCAACGCGACCGTGTCGAAGCGATACACGGGCATATCGACGGGGCGTGGCCTGCGGTCACGTGCGTGCACTCGCCTCGTATGGCGCCTCTAGGCCTCCGGAGGACTGAACGCGCCGAAGAACTGGCCCGTGACCGACGTCAGTGCTCCGTGTGGAGTCAGCTTCGGTTCGATGAACGTCAGCTTCGGCTCTTGCCAGTCCTGCCGGTCGTCAGCGCCACCGGTTTCGGCGTTGGTCTTGGCATCGTCGCGATCTGGACGCGCGTCGTCAGTTTTCATGGCCTGCTCCTCAGGGACTGGACCATCGTGCCGAATGGGAGTACGTGATCGTCAGTTGCTCGAGTGAGTGAGACTCGGAGATGGGAACGCCATCGAGCGTCACCCAACTGTGGCCGGAGAGTCCGGCGCCTGCGCGGTGCACTCCGAAATGGATCGCGGCGGGATAGCCCATTCTCGTCAGCTCGCGGTAGAGCGCGAGCGACTGGCGCATGCACGCGCGCGGGAAGATCGGCAGCGAGAAGAGCGGAAGGCGGCTGACCCGCGAGACGATTGCTGCCACGCGGGCTGGATCGAGTCGCGGCGTGGAGAGCCGCGCGTGAAGCGACGCTTCTCGACACAACCCCGGCAGCGAGCACCAGCGTACCATCGCCGCACTCCACCACATCCACCATCCCACGCGGATCGCACACAGATACTCGCTGAGCATCCAACACCGCTAACAGCCCGTGGTTTCTCTGTGTCTCTGTGTCTCTGTGCCTCGGTGGCGAAAATCTCGGTGCCTCACAGGCCGATACGATTTCACCACGGCCTGGCCTGAAATCGATGGTTTCAGCCACTCTACCGTATTGTTTCGTATCAAGTGCGGTGTCCGACTAGTGTCCCGGATGAGAGATTCGCTGACAAAATCTCGCGAGGCTTGCGAGGATCCTGCTCGTGAACACTCTCGTGTTCCTGTCCATGAGCGCGACAGACTGTCCGAGGGTCGAATCCATCCAGTGTCACTGTGGGGTGCAATTTTGCTGTTCGCTTCGGGAGCTGTGTTTTTCGGAGTGATTCAGCCAAGTGCGGCTTGGAGCGAGTTCGCGACATGGCTGGTTAGATAGCCGAGCTGAACCCGCGCTTCGCCCATCCCCCACGGCCCAACGGCGGGAGGACCTCGAACGCGCCGAGCATTGTGCCAGCCGCGATGACCTGATCGAACGCCGCACCGGATAGCAGCGGAGGTCGCTGTTACATAATGGCGGCTATGCGGATGCTCCTGGTCTTGATTCTGCTCGGCGGAACGTCCTTCGCGCTCGTCAGCGCGCAGGGAAACAGCCGGACGGTCTGGTCGGGCACTGTCGGGCAGCGGCAGGTCGTCATCGAGGAACGGTGGACGCCGCCATTCACCGACAATCTCGTGAGCGTGCGCGTCAGCGCTTCCGGAAAGACGTCGACGATCCCGATTTCCACCGCCGGGCGTTCGCCGGACATGGTCGTCCCATGGGCGTCGGATCGCCTGGTGGTGATTACGGCCGAAATGGCGTCGATCGTCGACCTGGTGTCGGAGCTGGTCGTTGACCAGTTCTTCGTCGCGCGGCCGTCGATCTCACCAACCGGGAGATTCATCGCCTACCGGCGCTTCTTCCAGCCGCCGTGGTCGCAGGACGAGGACGTGCTGCTGGTGTACGACGTCGGGAGCAGCGTCCCCCTCAACCGCCTGCCGTCGAACGCCCGGGGCATGGAGGCGATGCGCGATGTCGGGCTCCCGGTGTTTCCCGAGTGGCACCGTGCCAACCGGAAGTACCGGGGCCGCAACGATACGCCTGGCGCGCCGATTGAGACGCTGCGATCTGCTGTCGTCTGGGCGACCGACAGCGATTTCGTCTTCCTGGGGGCACGCGGTGGGGCCGCGGATCCTGATGCCGCACTCGCCATCCACCACGTGCATGTGCGCGGCGCCGGGCAACCTCCGGTCCTTCGCTCACAGGCGATAGATGCGAGCAAGCTGATCGATCTGGCCGGATATGACAACCCCAGACCGGCGAGCGGCGCACCGCTCCTTTACGCGCGGGATATCAAGGTGATGGATTGCGCACGGAGCGTGTGTCAGGCGCAGATCGAGTGGATACCCACCCAGGGCTTGCGCGCGCCCTCACTTGACGTGACATTCTCAATCGACGCGACGGCCGGCGGCGATCGCCGCTGACACGGCTCTGTCATTTGGATGCCTTGACCAGCCCACGCTTGATCTGCAGCACTTCGCTGTCAGGCGTGCCTCTCTGATAGAGAGCGGTCTCCCAGCTGCCGTACAACGGGTTTGGCAGCAGTATCCACGTCCTGCCCCAACGGCTGCCATGTTTGACGGCGAGGTCTCGCCTCGCCTGCGGGGAGAGATTCGCCGTCGACACGAAGTCGTTCATGTCGTCGCCAATGAGCAGAAGGATCCGGTGAGTCCTGGCGACGACGGACCGTCGAACGGTCTTGTCTGACGTCCAGCCATTCTCGTCCACGCACAGTACCGTCTCGTCTGAGGCGTCGATGCCGAGCGCTTTCAGATTCTCGATGGTGCTCTGCTGCTCGGACGCACGTCGATTCGTAATGAACAACACCGCGACACCTTTGTTCCTCGCGGCGTTGAGAAAGTCGACGGCGCCTGGCACGGCGGTCGCCAGCTTCCTAGCGACCCAATCCTCCCAGGTCTTTTGAACGTACACAGTTCGGTCGAGGACGAGCTGTGCCTGATACATGCTGTTGTCGAGGACCGTCTCGTCCAGATCGAGCACCACCGCCGGAGGCAAGGACTCGTAGCCGGCGGTCTGCTCGAGAGCAGCGGTCCACGTCTTCTCAGCGATGGCAGCATCCAGGAGAGAAGCCGCGAGGCGGTAGGCGCTCGACGCCAGGACCCAGGACTCGGCGGCGGTTTGCGTCCAGAGGACGCCCTGGAGTTGCTCGTGCGTGTCGCGCAGTCCAGCCTGAGGCGTCGCGGCGGATGCCTTTGGCGGGTGAGCGCTGGCGTTCGTGTGGGTAGAGCAGCCGGTAGCGAAGAGAGAAGTCGCGAGGGCTACGGCCACAGCCGCGTGCAGGTTGCGTCGCATGTGTACTAACGGTAGGGGTTATTGAAAGTGCGCCGATGATTTTTCGTTTTCATTGCACACGAATTCGATGAGCTCCGTGTCGAGCATGATGTCCTGATTGACCGTCACGCTCCACGGTCGCGTGTACGCCTTGGGATCATCGATCGTGATCTCGATAGCGAGGTGACCGAAGTCGGGCCGCGTGAACCGTTCCGTGACCGTCGCCGCATCGGTCAAGGGGCTTCCGTTCACATCCAGCCAGCCTCCGTCGCGGAACCCGGCCGTCTTCGCGACGAGCGTGTCGCCATCCCATGAAGCGATCGAGTACCCGTACCACCATGGCTGCGCATCGCGCGGCGGAAGCGGGCGGCCGTCGATCAGGAGCTGCCGGATGCCGGCGTTGCCTTCATAGAGCAGCACCATCACCGTTGGCGTCTGGACGATCTTCCGCGGCATCGGGTGCGTGTGCAGCTGGACGTTGCCGAGCGGCAGGCAGTGCGCGTCGGGGTTGTCCCTGCTGTTGTTCGCCATCCGTGTCTTCTTGAGCTCCGCACCGTACGGCGTCAGCGGTAAACCGCCCGGCACGCCTGACGCGATGTCGAAGAAGAGTCCGGGCCCGCGCGGAAGAATCGCCGGAGTGCCCGGGGCTCCGCCGGTGCCGCTGACCCCGTTTCCGAGGTTGCGCCACCCGGGGTTCTCCCAGATGCCGGACAAGTCAGGCTTGCCGTCGGCGGCGCGTGGCGGCTTCGCTGTGAGGTCCGCCTTGCCGTCTGCAGTGCGAGGAACGTTCGGTGAGGGGAACGACGGCCACTGCGCGGTCGGTGAAACCGAGAATGAGAGTGCGATTGCCGCCGCCAATGCGACGCGAGGTGCGTCCTTCACGATGCGAATTCTAACGCCGGCGGCGCCGACCTTGTCGAGCAGGGGCGGGCGTTAGACGCGGGGAGGCAAGAGGGGATTCATGCCTCGCAAAGGCCAAGTCCCGGAACGTCCGCGAAGTCCTTCTCATTCAGCGTCCAGAGCTTCGCGCCGTGCGCAATCGCGCAGGCGGCTATGGCGAGATCGGCCTGGCGCTGTCGAGCCGATTTGACCTGGCGGTAGAGCTCGGCGGCTGTTTCGGCTTCACGCACGCCGAAAGCGGCGAGGAGCTCGGAGGCAAAGAAGTCGGCCACCGCTGATCGCTCACCTTCACTGCGAGGACCTCGCAGCCATTCGTACATGACGATCGTCGAGAAGGTCGTGACCTCGCCGGCCTCCGTGAGTCGCCGCAGCGCCGGAAGCGAACGCCGCGGCCCCGTGAACGCGTCGACGAGGACCGAGGTGTCGAGATGGATCAGCATCAATCAGACGGCCGACGCCATCCGGCACGCCGGGCGCGACGCACCTCGCGCAGTTCCCGATCGACTGACGCCTGCCCGCGCGTCGACGGCAATGATGCGAGCGTCGCGAGCACCTCGAGCTTGCGTGCACGTTCCGCATCCGTGAGCTTCTCGTCGCGTGCGGCGTACTCGGCGATCGCTTCTCGAACCACGAGGCTCTGCGGCTTGCGCCGGCGCTCGGAGACGGCGCGCAGCAGTTGCACGGTCTCCGGGTCGAGGGAGAACGTCAGCTTCGCCATATGGCAATACTACCATAAGGCATTACTGCCATCCCCCGTCGAGCTGTCACGTCGGCGCGTGCCGCTGACGTGCAAGCCGCTCGCTGTCTGTCACTTGCTGCCTGCGGCTTTGTAGCCGACCCTTCGCGCCAGCTCCTCGGTCGACAGCACCTCGGACACGCGGTCGCCGTTGGCGAAGACCCAGGTCGGATACACGCTCACACGCGCGCCGATACAGCTCGGCGCCGCGGGCGCGTTGCGGCCGCCTGGGCTGCACTCCACGTAGGGCAGGCGGTCCACCGACGCACCGAACATCGCCTTCTGCTGCTGGCAGTGCGGACACCACGATGCTCCATAAAAGACCGCGCCGCTCTCGGCCAGGCGCATGGCGAGTCCCGCCAGGTACGGATCCTCCTCGGCGGAAATAGCGGCGCTCCTGGTCTGGCCATGCATGATCGCGATGACGATGAGCGCCGCGGCGCCGGTCTGCAGCAGCCACCGCGGCCACACGAAACGCGGCAGGGTTTCAGGCCGCCGCCAGACGAGCAGCGCAACGATCGCCGTGAGAATCGCGAACGATGCGAGACAGTAGATGCAGGTGGCCTGAAGGACGAACACAGAGATGGCGGTGAGGTAGGCGCTCACGCCCCACCCGACGATCGCCAGCATCCAGGCCCGGCGCCACTGCACGGACGCCCGCTCCTCGCGGACCGCCACGTAGGCGAGCGCGGCGTAGACGAGCAGCCCCCAGAAAGCCGTCGGCGCGCCAAGGAACTTCGCCCACTGGCTGGACTGCACGATGTCGCATCCCGCGCCCTCCTCGCAGAACGCCGCGGAGCTTCCCATCCAGCCGGTATAGGAGAGGTAGCCGGCGATGATCACCCCGATCAGCGACAGTGCCAGCAGCGGCCAGTTCGGAAGGGTGGCGCGATCGGGCGCTGCGTTCTGACGGTGCTGGCGTGCCGGCTTGACGTCGGCCGCTGGCCTCACGGCCGCTTTCTGAGCCCGCTGGGATTTCTTGGACATGACGTGCTCGCTCGCTCAAAGAAGAAAGGAGAAAGTAGAAAGAAGGAAGAAGAAAGAAGGAAGAAGGAAGAAGGAAGAAGGAAGAAGGAGAGCACGTCAGCGACCCACCGCGAACAGCGTGCCGTCGCTTCTCAGCAGAATCCGTCCCCGTGAAATCGCCGGCGACGCGATGAAGCGCTCACCCAGATCGTTCGCAGCCAGAACCTCGGGTGTGCGTCCGGCGCGCAGCACGAATGTCTCGCCGGTCTCGCTCACCAGGTAGATCTTGCCGTCACCAGCGGCCGGCGACGCGAAGAAGACGCCGTTCAACCGGTGGCGCCAGACGCGCTCGCCGGTCTTCGCGTCGGCACACGTCACCACGCCGACCTCGTTGGTCATGTAGAGCAGACCTTCGTAGTACAGGATCGACGGCACGTACGACGCGCCCGATGCGGCGTGCCATTCGATGTGAGTCCTGGTGACGTCGCCGCGTCCGCCCGGCTTGATCGCCATGAAGTCGCTGTTGCGATAACCGCGGCTCAGGTAGATGCGGCCGTCGTGAAAAACGGCCGAGGGAATTGGCGTCTGTCGCTCGCTGCCGGCGTACCAGAGCAGCTTGCCCGTGAGCGGATCGTAGACGTCGATGCGCTCGGACGAATTCACCAGCAGCTCGGCGCCCTGAGGCCCCGGGAGCACGAGCGGCGTGCTGTGAGACACGCGGCCGTCGCCGCGATCGACCTTCCATCGCTCCTTGCCGGTGCGCGCATCGACCGCGAGCAGATAGGCGTCGGTGAGGTGATCGCACAGCAGAACGAGGAGGCCGTCGTGGAGCACTGGCGAGCTGCCGTGACCCCACTGAGTCTCGAAACGCGAGTACTCCATCCCGAGATGGCGCGACCAGACCAGTCGCCCCTCCATGTCGAGCGCCACGAGCTGTCCGTTGCCGAACCACGCATACACACGCTCACCGTCGGTGACCGGGGTCGGCGTCGCCAGGTTGTGCTTCTCGTGCACGGCCGGGAGCGGCCCGGCCGCCTTCGTCCGGTACTCCCAGAGACGGCGTCCGTCCGACCACCGGAACGCCTCGACCACGAACCAGACGTCAGTTTGACCCGACGCGGGCCGCCGGCCGCCGATCGGCGCCTCCTGAGCCGACAGGCCGCGATCGTCGCGGGCAAGCTGCGGGTGGCCTCCACCACCGGCCAGCGGCGTGGCGCCGACCTGCGACGTCACGATCACGCGGTCGCCCCAGACGATGGGCGACGAGGTGCCGAGCCCGGCGAGCGTGGCGCGCCAGGTGACGTTCTCGGTCGTGCTCCACCTTGCCGGCAGGTCCGATTCCGCCGAGACGCCGTGGCTCGCCGGGCCCCGCCACTGCGGCCAGTGCTGCGCAGCGAGCGGGTTGGACGCCGCGAGAAAGGAAACGACGAGCAGGGCGGACGCGTGACGGAAGGAGCGCACGCCGCATGGTATTACACCTCTATCGCCAGCCCATGCGCCGCATGGCGGCGGTGTGCCGCGGGTCCGCCCGCATGTTGTCGATGACGGCGGTGACGTAAACGAACGGCGTCGAGCCCTCCTCGGATGCCTTGGCCTCCCACTCGAACGCCCGATCGAGATCGCCGAGCCCGGCATAGACGACGGCGACGCTCATCGGCGGCACGTAGCGGTGCGTGGCTTGCTGCTGCAGCTCGTCGATGATGGCGTGGGCCCCGACCGCATCTCCAGCCTTGGCGTAGAAGTTTCCGAGCAGGGCGAGATAGAACGGCGCTCGATCCGACTTTGCCGCCGCCCACTCCATGAGCTCGATACCTTCCTGAAGACGCGACTGCCGCGCACAGCACTCGGCCTTGATGAAGGCGGCGACAATCGACTCCGGGTCCACCTCGAGGATCCGGTCACAGAGGACGATGGCATCCTCGAACCGGCGCGCCATGAACAGCGTATGGGCGGCGCCTCCATTGACGATCGTCGACAGCGGGTCGAGCTCCTGGGCTCTCCTGGCTTCGGCGAGGCCGCCGGCGATGTCATCGGTGAGTACCAGAGTCCAGGAAAGATAGATGCGCGCCGCGGCCTGAGCCGGATCGAGCTCAATCGCCCGCCGGAACCCGATTTCGGCCGCTGGAAAGTTCCAGGCATCGCCGAGATCGACGAGCGCCAGCGATGCGTGCGCTTCGGGCAGCTCCGGATCGAGCGCCAGCGCGCGCTCGGCGACTGCGCGCGCTCGCGCAAACGCGGCGCGTGGCGGCCGGATGTGGTAGAAGCCAAGAAACGCATAGGCGTCGGCCACCCCGGCCTGTGCGGGCGCATACGCCGCGTCCTGCTCGATCGCCTTGCGGAACTCCTCGAGAGCGACGCCGAGGCCGCCCTGATAGCGGCGCCCCCAGTAGAACCGCCCGCGAAGATAGTGCTCATAGGCGCGCGGATTGTCCGTGTGCCGCTTGACCAGCGGTGCCGGCGACAACGCGTTCAACCGCGGCTCGAGACGATCCACGACGCTCTGCGCGATCTCCTCCTGCACGGTGAACACGTCCGCCATCTGACGGTCGTACCCCTCGGACCAGAGGTGACATCCGTCGGCGGCGCTCACCAGGTGAGCGGCGATGCGGAGCCGGTCGCCCGCTTTGCGAACGGTGCCCTCGAGAACCGTGCTCACCCCGAGGCGGCGACAAATGCTCTGGACATCCGCGTTGTCGGTCTGACGAACGGCAAGCGAGGAGGTTCGCGACGCCACTCGCAGGCCAGCGACCTTGCCGAGAGCCGTGAGCAGCTCTTCGGCCAGGCCGCTGCAGAAGTAGTCGAGGTCCGGGTCCGGTCCAAGGTTTTCGAACGGCAGCACGGCGACCGAAGGCGGCGGCGCCTTTGCCGCACCGAGCGGAACCATCGGGAGTCGCGCTTCGCCTGCCGCGATTTCCGCCTTGAGTGCATTCATCAGCTCGAGCTGCATCGCCGCTGCGCTCGCGTGCCGCATGGCGGAGTCGCGCCTGAGCGCGCGCTCGACGACCTGGGCGATCGCGCTGGGAAGATCGGGACGCCGGTCCGTGATCGGGACGAATGCGCCGCGTGCGTGTGCCGCCCGCAGTTCCGCCAGCGAGTGACCCTCGACGGGATAGCGCAGGGTCAACACGTGATAGAGAAACACCCCGAGGCTGTAGATGTCGCCCGCGATCGTGGCGGGAGCGCCGTCGAACAGCTCCGGCGCCAGGCAGCCCGGCGCGTCGATCACATTCGGCCAGGGTGGGTCGGCTGTCACCAGGCCGGCTCCGAAGTCCATCAGTACGATCCGGCCTCCCAGCTCCCGCATGACGTTCCGAGCCGTGATGTCACGATGCACCAGGCCGGCGCCGTGCACGGCCTCGAGAGCCCCGCACAAGTCGATCCCGATGAGGGCTGCCTCCTGCGACCCCATCTCTCCCTTGACGCCAAGGATCTGCCTGACGGTAAGACCGCCGACGAGCTCCATCCACATTCCGACCATGCCGTCGAACCGATCCACGCCGTAGACGGTGACGACACCGGGATGCTGGACTCCGGCGAGCGTCCGCAGCTCCTCGATCACAGCCTCCGCGTTTTCACTCGCGTGAAGCACCTTGACCGCCACCTCACGGTGAAGCACCGAATCACGGGCGACATAGACGGCGCCGAAACGGCCGCGTCCAATTTCCCGTTCGAGCTGAAACGGACCCCAGGTGCTGCCAGGCGGCGGCGCCGCCTCAGAGGGTGAGCCCGGTTCCGCTGCCTCCGCGGCCGCGCGATGAGCCGAGGCCAGACTCGCAATGACCTCGAGCTCCCGCACGAACTCGCGCTGTGGCGCCGCCGCCAGCGACTCGGCTTGCTGCCAGTCGACCGTCGCGCCGTCGGCGACCGAACGCGCAAGAGCGAGCAGCGACGAATCGTCAGCAGGGAGAGACATGGGTTGAAAGCTGCACGGCCAGCCGACTTGCGGTGAACCGAGATTCTAGCAGCCGGTGGCGAAAGGCCGTGACGGCTGCAGAGGCGCCGAGACAAACCACAGAGACACCGAGACCACAGGGATTCCTATGGGTGGTGTTCTCTGTGTCCTCTGTGCCACAGTGGCGGACTTCTCCGTGCCTCGCAGGACGACCGACCAGACTCGCCTGACCGCGCGAGCAGGGTGTGGGGATCAGCGAGCTCAGGGAGCTCGCGTCCAAAGTGAGCTCTGAGTTGAAGCCGCGGTCAGCTGGCTGTGTACCGCCAAGCGTCAGGGACGGTCATTCGTTCCGCAACGTTGCGGTCGGATCAGTCCGGGTGGCCGGGCGTGCGGCCGCGAAGCCGGCCGCGAGCGCCACGCCGAGCAGGAGGAGCGCGCCGCCGCCCAGTCCAATCGGGTCGGCGGGACTGATGCCGAACAGGACACTCGTCAGAACGCCCGACATGGCGCTCGCCCCTGCCACGCCGACCGCCGCGCCCGCGATGACCGGACGCATCGTCTGTCGAAGAATCATGGCGAGCACGTTCTGCGGCGTTGCCCCCAACGCCATCCGTACGCCGATCTCCCGGTAGCGCCCGGTGACCGAGTACGACACCACTCCGTAGATGCCGACCGACGCCAGCACGAGGGCCAGCACTCCCAATCCGCCGAAGAGCGTTGTCACCGTGCGGGAGATCCCGCGCGACCACCCGAGGCTCGCCTCCAGCGGAAGGATCGTCAAGAGAAGCGTCGGATCGATCGCCCTGGCGGCGTCGCGGATGCCCGACACGGTTGCCGCCAGACCGCCTCGACTCTTGACCAGCAAGGCCGCCCCATCGCCAGGCACGTACACGTAATACGGGTCGATTCGTCCGAGCGCACTGAGCTGCGCATCTGCAACGACGCCGACAACCTGCAGCGTTTCCACATTGAGGGACTGATCGACCGGCGCCGACAGCAGCGTCCGGTTGATCGGATCGCCACCCGGCCAGAGGTTGCGGGCCGTCGTTTCGCTCAAGATGGCCGGAGTGGCTCTGTCCGTCATGGAGCCCGCAGGCGCCACCGCAGGCCCTGGCCTTCGGACCTCTTCCGCTGTGAACGCTCGTCCGCGGACGATCGGTAATTCGAGCACGGCGAAGTAGTCGTCGGTGACGGTGATCCGCTCGCCGATTCGCGCCTGACGCTCGCTTTCACCCGGCAGGCGGAACGCGAACGGTGACATGTCGTCGCCAAGCGGCTTGTGATCGGCGGCTGCGACGGCTGCGACGCCGGGCAGTGCTTCCACGCCGGCCACCAGGCGCCGGCGTCTCGCCTCGGCCTCTTCCCGGCTGTACCCGTCGAACGCAGACTCGAGCGAGACGAGGGCGACGTCCCGGTACTCGAACCCTGGGTCGATCGTGTAGGTGGCGCGCAGGCCGCGCAGCAGGAGGCCGGCCGCGATCAGCAGCACCATGCACAGCGCGACCTGCACGCCAACGAGCGTGCCCCTCAGCCGCCCGCTGCGCCGGCCGCTGCCGGTGCCCGCGGCGTCCTGCTTCATGAACGCGTGGAGATTCGGCTTCGAGACGTGCAGCGCCGGTGCCAGGCCGAACAGGACCCCGGTCGCCAATGTCAACACCACCGCGAACGACAGCACCTGTCCGTCGGGGCGCACGTCGATGCTGAGCGCCAGCGGAAACCAGGGAGGCAGCATTGCGGGGACGGCTCGCGCGACGAGCGTCTGAAACGACCACACGGCGACGACGGACCCAACGAGGCCGCCGCCGAGCGACATCAACACGCTTTCGGTCACCAGCTGGCGGACCACGCGCGCGCGGCTCGCGCCAAGCGAGGCACGTATCCCGATCTCCTGGCTCCGCGCCGTCCCGCGCGCGAGCAGCAGGTTCGCGACGTTGGCGCACGCGATGAGCAGAACCAGGCCAAACGCGGCCATCAGGACCGTGGCGGCGCCCATCGCTGCCTCACGGGTCTGCCGCCCTAACGCCGGGCCGGCAGGTCCAATCGTCAGCCGTGTCGATCGCCCGGGCTGCTCCCGGTCGATCTGCGCCGCGATCACGTCGAGCTCCGCTCGCACCTGCTTTACACCAGCTCCCGCCTGGCGGCGGCCGAGCAGGTTCAGCCACAGTGCCCTGTCGTTCCCGTAGCGGGTGTCGTTCGACGCCAGCAGCCGCCCGGCGGTGAGCGGTGCAATATAGCCGGCCCGCAACGGTGAGGGATTGTAGGTATCGTCGGCCGCAACGCCGGCGACCGTGACGCGCTGCCGGTTCAATTGAATCGTGCGACCCACGATCGCCGGGTCTGCGGCGAACGCCGTCCTCCAGAGCTCGTGATCCAGCACGACGACGGGAGTTGCGCCCGGCTCGCAGTCGTGCGGCGCAAACGAACGCCCGAGAACCGGCGGCTGACGCAGCACGGCGAAGAAGTTGCAGCTCACGAGCGTGCCGAGGATCTTCCGCGGCGTGTCGCCCCCGAGGGTCGCCTCTCCCATCGCGTTGCCAAAAGCTGCCACGGAGAGCGTTTGCGCGCGGTCGCGGTAAGCGAAGTATTCAGACGTCGAGAACGTGTCCATCCCGACGAGATCCGGCGCCCCCTGGACCGTCTGCGAGATCGAGACGAGCTCGTGCGAGTCGGGTGCGGACGCGTCGCGAAGCAGGACGGCGTTGATGACCGTGAAGAGACCCGTGTTGACGCCGATCCCGAGAGCCAGCGTCGCGATGGCGACAGCGGTGAACGTCGGGTTCCTGCGGAACGTGCGCAAGCCGTAGCGAACGTCCTGCCACCATGTGTCCCACGATCCGAGCCAGACCTGGCGTGCGTCTTCGCGCGCGAGCAGGACGTTGCCGATGGCCCGTCGACTCGCGTCGTCCGCTCGCTCCGGCGGGAGCCCGTCCCATTCCATATGCGCGGCGCGCAGCGCACGATGCGCCTCGATCTCTTCACGCAGTTCCGTGTCGTGGCGCGATTGCCGAAGCACGTAGGTCAGCCGGCGTAACCAGGAACCCATGACGTCTCCATGACTACATGGCCTCCAGCACGTGCTGGATTGCCCGAACCATGCGATCGAACTCGGCGCGCTCGCCGGCCAGCTGTTTCCGGCCGGCGGCGGTCAGCGTGTAGAACCGGGCTCTCCGATTCGCCTCGGAGAGACCCCATTCGGATCGCGCCCAGCCGTTGAGCAGCAGCCGCTGGAGGGCGGGATAGAGGGCGCTCTCGCCGATGTGCAGCACGTCCCGGGACGTCACACGGAGATGCTCGACGATTGCATACCCGTGCTTCGGCCCGGCGACCAGGCTCTTCAGGATCAGCAGCTCCAGAGTGCCGGGAAGGAGATCGGAGGGAGTGTTGGTCAGTCCCATCAATCGCTGATGGGACTGTATCCCGGCACGCCTCCGAACGCAAGCCCCATCAGCGGCTGATGGGTCAGGTGGAGCGAGATGCCATGCGGGTGGCCTTTGGCGGAGGACCGAAATTCTAAAGCGCCGCTCACTCGTAGCGGAGAGCGGTCATCGCCTCGATACGCGTCGCGCGATACGCGGGGACGCAGGACACCGCGACGCCGACACAGAAAAGCACGGCGGCGACTCCCCCGAAGACGAGTGGCTCGGTGGGATCGACGCCGAAGAGCAGCGTCGAAAGGAAACGAGTGGTGCCGGCGGCAGCCGGGGTGCCGATGGCGATTCCGAGCAGCGTGAGCCGCATGCCATGGCCGAACAGGAGGCCGAAGACGTCGCGGCCGCTGGCGCCAAAGGCGAGCCGCACGCCGATCTCGCGGACGCGACGGCTCATCGCGTGCGCCAGCACACCGTACGCGCCGATTGCCGCGAGAAACACGGCGATCATCGCGAAGCCGCCCAGCAGATAGGCGGCAAACCGCGGCCGCGCGACCGTCTCGTCGAGCCGCGAGTCGTAGTTCCGTATGTCGCTGACGGCCGTCGTGGCGTCGAGGCCGGCGACCAGGGTGTGCAAGCTGCTCGCGATCCGCGTCGCCTCATCGTCCGTTCTCACCACCACACGCAGCGACTCGAGGTCCCAGAACTGAGACAGCGGAACGTACACCGTTGGCGACGTGTCACCTGTCAGATCAGCGAAGTGAACCTCACTCACGACGCCAACCACCGTGAACCATGGCATCGCGCCGCCGGGACCGATGAATGGCTGCCGCCCGTCGCGAAACATGATGCGAGCGCCGATCGGGCTCTCCTCGTCCCAGAACTTCCTGGCGATCCGGTCGCTGATCATCGCGACCCTCGGACTGCTGACGCCGTCGAGCGCTGTGAACGCTCGTCCTTCGAGAACAGAGATGCCCATCGTAGAGAAGTACCCGGCGCTCACACCCAGGTACGTCGCGTTGACGCTCGTGAGGCCCTGGCCGCTCGCGTCCGGACGTCCCTCGATTGAAAAGATGGTGCCGTACAGCCCGGTGTCGAATGGAAGCGCGTTCGAAACGGCGGCGGATCGCACGCCCGGCGTCGCCGTGAGTCGTTCGAGCATCTGCTCGGTCAGCAGGTGCCGAGACGCGATGTCACGTCTCATGAGTCCGGGCGGCGATACCCGCGCGGTGACGAGTCGATCGACCTGGAAACCTGGATCCACCGCGGTGAGGTTCCAGAGGGTTCGCAGCAGCAGCACGGCCGAGACTGCCAGCACGACTGCGAGGGAAAACTCGAGGGCGGCGAGCGTGCTCGTGATGCGGCGTTCACGCGACTCGACCAGAACGCCGCCGGCGGCACGCATCAGCAATCCCCGTCCCGCTCGCGACGCTCGCATCGCCGGCAGCAGGCCGAACGCGAGACCGGTCGCCGTGGACACGCCGAAGGCAAAGAGCAGAACGCGGGCATCCAGCCGGATCAGCTCGAGCCGCGGAAGATCCGCCGGGAGCAGCGCCATCAGCATTTTCATGGACGCGAGCGACGTCAGGACGGCGATCGCGCCCGCGGCGATCGCGACCGTGAGGTTCTCGACGAGCACCTGCCGCATGAGCCGCGCCCGCCCGGCTCCGAGCGCCGCGCGCGTGACCATCTCGCGATCACGGGCGACGCCGCGCGCCAGCATCAGAGTGGCGACGTTGACGCAGAGCACCAGCACGACGATGCCAATCGCCGCGAGCAGCACGAGCAGCACACGCCGCGCGCCGCCGACCATCGATTCCGAGAGCTGCTGAACGTCGGTGTCCGTGCCGTAGCTCGGCACGTACTGGATCCATGGGATCACGTCGCGATGCGCCAGGATCACTGTTCGCGTCTCGGCCCGCGCCTCCGCCAGCGTACGGCTGTCCCTGAGCCGGCCGATCATGGTGGCCACGTTGCCGTTCCACAGTCCCCCCTTGTCGAGGTTGTGCGGAAACCAGAGCGCCGTGTTGCGCCTGGGAAACTGAAAGTCGGGTGGCATCACGCCCACCACCGTGTGCGGCACGCCCTCCACCACCAGCGTTCGGCCA
>DASUGH010000053.1:0-6063 GCA_036274155.1 Vicinamibacterales bacterium
CGCATCCGTTCGATCGTCGACCTGGCGCGAGGTGCGCGGCCGGTGCTCTTCCTCCTCGACGAGCTCTTCCATGGCACCAACTCGCACGACCGGCTGGTTGGCGCGACGGGCGTGCTGCGCTGCCTGCTCGATCTCGGCGCCATCGGTTTGATCACGACCCACGATCTGGCGCTCACGTCCGTCGCCGACGAGCTCGCATCCCGCGCGCAGAACGTTCACTTCGAGGATCGGTTCGAAAACGGTGAAATGCTCTTCGACTACCGGATGAGGCCCGGACCGGTGACGCGCAGCAATGCGCTGGCACTGATGCGAGCGGTCGGTCTCGACGTCGCAGATGAATGAGACCTTCGCAGATTTCGCAGAACCGAGCTTCAGCTCGGTTGAATCATTTCGCGCTGTAGTCGAGGCGCGAGGCGTCCACCTTCCCGAGCTCCGCCTTCCACTCGCGTTCGACGTCGGTCAACGGCTTGCCCAGCGCTGCCTGTGAGTCCCTGGCGCCGCGCTTCCACAGCTGCTTGACCGGATCCATCCCGTACTTCTCGTAAACGAACTTCACGAAGCTCCCGAGCTGCGGATACGTGACCTCGTTGGAGTGCTTCTGCTGCCACCCGTTCTTCACCAGGCCGGCGACCGGCACCAGCCTGTCGCGATCGAGCAGCCACTTCGCCACGGAATGCAGCGGCAGACCGCGCCACTGATCGTTGGCGTAGACGGCGAGCCCCTCTTCGATCCACTCCTCGCGGCTGTCTCCCCACAGTGATTCGGCCAGGACGTGGCAGGTCTGGTGGGCGCCGATCGACTCGACCTCGTCGTTGTAAATCATCGTGGAAATCGTGCCGTAGGCGTACGCATTCGTCTCGAATCCAATCAAATCCTTCATCCGTTGCCGCGACTCGACGAAGAAGTTCTGGAGCTTGATCTTCGAGGTCTTGCCGAGGAGGCGCTCTACTCGTCCCCTCGAATCCTCCATCGACTTGACGATGCGGTCGATGTCGCGCGCGGCAGGCGTCCCGGCCTCGTAGAAGAACTCGAAATTGGGCGACTCCTTCGTTACCCAGTCGAAGTGCTTGGCGAACCGCAGCTTCTTCATGCTGAGACGCTGCGCCTCGGCGTGTGCGGCGAACAGCGTGCCGATGAGCAACCCGCAGCAGAGGGCGGCACGATTCCGCCGGAGCCTGCGCAACGATTTGCCGACAGAGTGAAGGTGGGTCACCGGCATCCTGAGTTCCAGCCGCATCCGCCGTCGAACGATCAGAGGGCGGGCTGCGTGCATGTTAACCCGTCGCCCGCCGCCGCCAAGCGTCCTCCACCCGGACTGGTCAATAATGCCGGCGTGTGCGGGAGCCATTGACCACAGCGGTGACGGGACGCCAATCGACGATTGCCGTCGAGACCCGGTCGGGACTCGACGCATGGCAGCCGGCAGAGATGCCGGTAGCGCCGCGGCCACAAGGGCTCCAGTGGCTCTCGGCGGTCGGGCCGGGCATCATTGCGCTGGGAGTCTCGATCGGCAGCGGCGAATTCCTGCTCGGACCGGCGGCGTTCGTGGCGCACGGCCTGTCGCTGTTCTGGGTGGTCGGCGTCGCGATCACGCTGCAGGCGATCTTCAACACCGAGGTCATGCGCTACACGCTGGCCACGGGCGAGCCGGTGTTCACCGGCTTCATGCGCACCCGGCCCTCGTCGACGCTCTGGGCCTGGATCTACGCCACGCTCTATTTCCTGCAGGTCGGGTGGCCGGCGTGGGCCGGCACAGCCGCCGCGGCGATCTTCTTCCTGTTCGCGCGGCGTCTGGCAGAAGCCGCTGATGCGTCCGTGATCTACTACATCGGCGTCGCCACGTTCCTCGGCTGCGTAGTGATCCTCACGGTTGGCCGGCGCATCGAGCGAACGCTCGAGCTGCTCAACTGGGTCCTCGTCGTAACCATCCTCGGCGGGTTCCTGCTGCTGGCTCTGCTGCTCGTACCCGCTCGAACCTGGCTCGCTGCGGCTGTCGGCTTCGGCGGCTTCGATCTGACGCGCGGGACCTTCGACCTGCTGCCCACCGGCGCCGACTTCTTCCTCCTCGGGGCGCTCGTGGCCTATTCCGGCTCTGGCGGTGTGGTCAACGTCGTGCTGTCGAACTGGGCGCGAGACCGCGGCTACGGCATGGGCGAACGAGCCGGCTACATCCCGGCGGCCGCCTCTGGCGAGCGCGGGCACCTGGCGCACACGGGGTTCACCTTCACCGCTGATGCCGAGTCGATGGATCGATGGCGAGGGTGGTGGCGCATCGTGTCCGCCGATCAATGGGGACTGTTCTGGGCCGGCGCGCTCCTCGGCATGCTGCTGCCAGCGGTGCTGTACGTCTCCTCGCTGCCACGCGGCACCAACATCCAGGGCCTCGGCATCAGCGCGGCGCTCGCGTCGGTCATCGGCAGCAAGGCGGGCGCTGGTGCCGGCGCCGTGATTGCCTTCCTGGGCGCCTGGCTGCTCTTCAAAACGCAGCTCGACAACCTCGAAGGCATGGTCAGGGCGATCACCGACATCCTGTGGACCGGCAGCCGTCGGGTGCGCGGGTGGCGCGGCGGCGATGTGCGCGCGGTCTACTACACGGTGATGGCGATCCTCGTGGTCTGGGGGCTCATCGCGATGAAGCTCGCACAGCCGATCGTGCTGCTGCAGCTCGGGGCCAACGTCGCAGGAGCTGTCTTCGTCATCGCCGCGCCCCACCTGCTCTACATCAACACCTGTCTTCTGCCACCACACGTGCGCCCGCCTCTGTGGCGTCGCGCGGCGCTGATCCTGATGACGCTCTTCTACGGCTTCTTCGTCGCGCTCTCGATCAGGAGCGTGTGGGTGAAGTAGGCCCGAGGCTCGGTCGAGGAGAGGTCTGCACATGAGCGATCCGATGCGAACGGCGGCTATGACTTACGGCTCGTATCTGAAGATCGACGAGCTGCTCAGCCTGCAGCAGCCGCGTTCCGAAGGACCGGAGCACGACGAACTGCTGTTCATTACCGTGCACCAGGTCTACGAGCTCTGGTTCAAGCAGCTGTTACACGAGCTCGATCGCGTCATGCGTCTGCTGGAGGACGATGAGCCGCACCGCGCGCAGCACACGCTGAAGCGGATCCTGACCATCCTCAAGGTGCTCGTCGCCCAGCTCGACATCCTGGAGACGATGACGCCGCTCGAGTTCCTGTCGTTCCGCGCCAGGCTCGAGGCGGCCAGCGGGTTCCAGTCGGACCAGTTCCGGCAGATCGAGTTCGCGCTCGGGGCCAAGCAGTCGGCCGTCATCGACCGGTTTCCGGACCAGTCACGCGCACGTACTGCCCTGGCCCGCCGGTACGCGTCGCCAACGCTCTGGGACGCGTTTCTCCATTACCTCTCGAGGGAGGGATACGCAGTACCCGAGGCCGACCTGCACAGGGACGTGAGCAGCCCCGTGGAAGCCTCTGGCGACATCGAGCGCCTCCTCGTCAACGTCTACCGTCAGGACCCGAAGAACGCCGAGCTGTGCGAGCGCCTGGTGGATCTCGACGAAGGCTTCCAGGAGTGGCGATACCGGCACGTCAAGATGGTGGAGCGGACGATCGGGAGCAAGACAGGCACAGGGGGATCGAGTGGTGCGGCGTACCTGCGATCGACGCTCGGACGGAATCTGTTTCCCGACTTGTGGAGGATACGAACGCAGTTGTGACGCGGCGTTGGGCCGCAGAAACGGACGCTGCCGGTCGCCGGTCTTGACATGGCCGCAACGAGCGCCTGATTATGCGAGCCGAATCCTCCAGCGGCCTGTCTGCTCCGGGGACTTCGCAGCTCCTCATCCCCAACCCAAGACTCTGCTCATGCGACGTCGCATAACCCCATGGTGAGCACCGGCACTCGATTTGGAGCATACAAGGTCGGCCCGGTGATCGGCGTCGGCGGGATGGGCGAAGTCTATCGTGCCCGCGATACGAACCTGAATCGCGACGTGGCGCTCAAGGTCCTGCCCGGAAGCCTCTCGCACGACGTCGAGCAATCGACGCGGTTGCTCCGCGAGGCGCGAGTCCTCGCGTCACTCGGTTCGACGTCAGGAGCGGCGCCGTCGACCCGGTGTCGCTTCCAGTCGCGCAAGTTGTCGGCACCGACGACGGGACGTTCCACAGCGCGTTCTCCGTATCGGCGACCGGCGTGCTCGCCCATCGGCCGGGCGTCGGCACGAGGCGACAGCTCGTCTGGGTCGACCGCGCCGGAGGCAGGCTCTCGACGCTTGGCGCGACCGATGATGGCGCACCGTCGGCTCCCGAGCTCGGGCACGATGGTCGGCGGCTCGCGCTGTCGCGCGCCCCTGAGGGAACGGGTGACATCTGGTTGATCGACGTCGAGCGAAGCGTCGCAAGTCGCATGACGTTCGACCCTGGCGTCGACTCCTATCCGGTGTGGTCGCCCGACGGCGCGCGGCTGATCTTCAATTCCGGTCGCAACGGGCGCATGGACCTCTTCGAGAAGACGCTGGCCGGCGGGGACGAGCAGCCATTCCTGACGTCGGAACACGATAAGGTTCCGCAAGACTGGTCGAGGGACGGACGATTCCTTCTCTACACCGACCAGGATCTTTGCCAAGTCGCAGTATGTTGTCGCCGCCGACGGGCGCTTTCTGATGAACGTCGCGGAGGATGTGAACGCTCCGCCGATCACCGTCGTAGTCAACTGGACGACAGGACTCCCCGACTAGCGGCCAGAGGCCGTACGCAGCGCCATGCGGGCCGAAGGCCGAAGGGTATAATCCGCAGCCTCATCGCGCGCGCGTGCGCGTGCACTGGAGCCTCTCATGCCGCTCAAAACATCAGCAACAGCCGTGCTGCTCGTCTTCCTCTCGGCCGGAAGCGCGGCGGCGCAGAACGCCGCCGCCGTCGTCGCTGCTGCGTCGAAGGCGATGGGCGCTGACACACTGACGTCGATCACCTACTCCGGGACCGCGCGCAACGGAGCGTTCGGGCAGAGCAAGAGCATCGGCGACCCGATGGGTCCCGTGAACGTCACCCAGGTCACCCAGTACGTACGGACGATCAACTTCGGACAGGCGGCCGACCCGGCGGCGCTCGTGTCGCGCGCCACCGGCCCGACGCAGCCGCCGACGGTACCCGGCGTGCCACCGCCGGCCCCGGGTGTGTTCAACCAGAACATCACCGGCAACCAGGCCACGAACAACTGGAATCAGGCGCTCAACATCTGGACCTCGCCGTGGGGGTTCCTGAAGGGCGCCGCGGCAAACAACGCCACGGTGCGGCAGGAAGGTGGACAGCAGGCGGTGTCGTTCACGCCCCCGGGGTTCAAGTCGCCTTCCGGTCAGACGTACTCGGTCACCGGCTACATCGACAAGCAGAATCTCGTCACCAAGGTGGAGACGCGTGTCGACCACGCCGTCGTCGGCGACCTGCTCGTCGAGTTCGAGTACTCGGGCTACCAGAATCGCAACGGCGTGCAGGTGCCCGGGCGCATCGTCCAGCGTCAGGCGGGGCTGCAGACGTTCGACGCGAACATCACCGCCGGCACGCCGAACCCGCCGAATCTGACGGAGCTGCTCACACCGCCTCCAGCACCGGCGCGCGGAGGTGGAGCTCCGGGAGCCGGCGCGCCGGCGGGTGCGCCAGCCGGTGCACCGGGTGCACCAGGCGCGGGCGGACAGCGCGGCGGCGGACCGGGAGGTCCCGCCGGGGCACCGGGCGGGCCGCCCGCAGCGGCGGCTCCAGTCGAGCGCCTCGGCGACGGCGCCTTCAAGATCGGCGGCAACTACACATCGCTGGCGATCGACATGGGCGATCACATCCTGGTGGTCGAGAGCGGACAGAGCGATGCGCGCGGTCTGGCCGTGATGGCTGCCGCGAAGCAGGCCATTCCCAACAAGCCGATCCGCTTCGTCGTCAACTCGCACCCACACTTCGATCACGCGAGCGGCCTCGCCGCCGCGGTGGCCGAAGGCGCGACCATCCTGACGCATCGCAACAACGAGGAAGTCCTCGAGCGGCTGCTGGCGGGCCCTCGTACGCTCATCGGCGACAGCCTGTCGAAGGTGGCCAACCGCCGGAAGAACGT
>DASUGH010000054.1:0-6079 GCA_036274155.1 Vicinamibacterales bacterium
TGCGAGGGCGTCGAGGGCCGCTGGACGCGAGCTCCGTGAGCTCGCTGATCCCCACAGCCTTCTCGCGCGGTCAGGCGAGTCTGGTCGGTCGTCTCCACAGGGATTCGCATCCTCAACACAAGTGAGCTCTGGGTCTAGACCGAAGCTCCGGCCTTAGCAGTCCGTCCGCAGGCGCAGCCTGGCGAGGATCTCCTCGACGATGGCGGCAGGCTCCTGAGACGCATCGACGGCTATGGCGTCCGCCGGACGTTCGAGGGCCTCTATCTGGCTGCTCAGCATGTTCGCCTTCATGAAGTGCCCTGTCCGGTGCTCCAGTCGAGCGCGAATGATATCGGCGGGCGCGTCGAGATGAACCCACGTCACCGGGATGCCGCCCGCGAGTAGCGCTCGGTACGCCTGTTTCAGAGCCGAACACGCGACGACGAGGTCTTCACCGCGGACGAACGCCTTCCGCACTTCCGCGTGCACGGCGGCGAGCCACGGGCCGCGATCGGCGTCGGTCAATGGCAGTCCCTGGCTCATCTTGGCGACGTTTGCGTCTGAATGCAGCGAGTCGCCTTCCAGGAACGAGCACTCCATCGTCTGCGCCAGGAGACGGCTGATCGTCGTCTTTCCAGATCCAGCCACACCCATGACAACGACGATCATCGGCTGTTCGACGCTCCGTCGGCGCGAACGACAGCGGCCGACGTCGGCCTGGACCGTAACGTCTGCCGAAGGGCGACGTTGATGATCTGATCCACGTGTTCGAGCGTGCGGTCATTCAGACGAGCTCCGCGCGAAATCGCTCGGCACCCATGGCCGTTGTCTTGCTCTGCTAGTAGCGGAGGAGGAACAGCGGTCATGTCACGGAATACCTTCAACGTTCTGGTGCTCAGCGGCGTCGTGTTGAGCGCCGCATCGGTCGCGCACGCGCAGCCGCCAGGTGCCACGTTGACGATACAACCCGCCGAACAGCGGTCGGGGCTCATCGTCGTCGATCGTTCCACCACGGCAGTAAATTATCGTCCCCGCCAGGGTGAGACCAAGATCGATTTCGTTGGCACCGCGCTGTTGCCTGGCGCGAAAGGCACGGCCACGGTCTCCGGCGAAAAGGGTTACATGCGCATCGACGCACGCTTCGACAAGCTGCAGCCGCCCAACCGCTTCGGCCGCGAGTACCTGACGTATGTACTGTGGGCGGTCACCCCTGAGGGGCGCGCCAAGAATCTCGGCGAAGTGCAGTACGACGACAGTGACGCGCGTCTCACAGTCACCACCGACCTCCAGGCGTTCGGCCTGCTGGTTACTGCGGAGCCGTACTTCGCCGTGACGCAGCCTAGCGACCTCGTGGTCCTCGAGAACGTCGCCCGCGATGACACCAAGGGTCGCATCGAGCGTGTGGAAGCAAAGTATCAGGCGGTGCAACGCGGTACCTATCTCATGAACCGCGAGCCCGAGCTGAAAGTGAAGCCGATCGAGCCGGGTGCTCCGCTGGACCTCGCCGAGGCACGAAACGCGCTCGAGCTCGCACGACTCGCCGGTGCGGATAAATTTGCCTCCGAGCCGTTTACCAAAGCCACGGCGCTCCTGGCGGAGGCCGAGCAGGCACGCGAGAAAAAGAAGAAGAACGACGTGATGATGGCCGCCCGTCAGGCCGTGCAGACGGCGGAGGAGGCACGGATGATGGCGCTCGAGCGGCGTGAACAAGCCGACCTCGCCGCGCAGCAGGCGGCCTCGGCGGCCCGCGAACGCGAGGCGCTGGAGCGGGCGCGAACCGAAGAGGTCACCCGCCGACAGGCCGAGCGCATCGCCGAGCTCGAACAGCAGCAGCGACGTCAGGCCGAACTGGATGCGCAGCAGCGCGAGGCTGCCCGCACGCAGGCGGAACAGCAGGCGCGCGACGAGCAGCAGCGGCGTCAGCAGGCCGAGCTCGAGGCCCTGCAGCGTGAGACAGCGCGCGTGCAGTCCGAACAGCAGGCGCGAATAGAACAGGAGCGCCGTGAACGTGCCGAGGCCGATGCGCGTGCGGCGCAGCAGGCGGCGGATCAGGAACGACGTCAGGCGGAAGAGGCGAAGCGCAGTGCCGAAGCGCAAGCGCTGCAGGCCCGACAGGTCGCGGACCAGGCCGAGCGCGACAAGGAAGCGCTCCGGCAGCAGTTACGTGAGCAGCTGAACGCCCTCTTCGCAACGCGCGAGACCGCGCGAGGTCTCATCGTCAGCTTGTCGGACGTCCTGTTCGACACCGGCAGCGCGAACCTGACGGCGGGAGCGCGCGAGAAGCTTGCGCGCGTGGCGGGCATCATCGCTTCGCATCCGGGTTTGAACCTGACTGTGGAAGGACACACAGACAACGTCGGCACAACGGACTTCAACCAGGGGCTTTCTGAACAGCGTGCGCACTCGGTACAGGACTATCTGGTTCGGCAAGGCGTTCCGCCGGCATCGGTCGGTACGGCAGGATTCGGCGAAAGCCAGCCAGTCGCATCAAACACGACGGCGGCGGGACGTCAGCAGAATCGTCGCGTCGAATTGATCGTCGCTGGTGAAGCCATAGGGAGATAGAGCGTATCGCGCGGCGGTTTCGAACGAGGGGAGCTACTGCTTCGACGTGGTAGAGAGACCAATGGCGTCTTGAAGAGCGGCGTCGCCGTCATCCGCGGCGATGGCCGCCGCGCCGCCGTCGATGAACGCGTCGCGGTTCCGCCGCGCTTCGTCGAACAACGTGCGGACTTCATCACTCGATCGGAAGTCAGCCAGGATCGCTGCCTGACCGCTCGTGCGCTGTCGCTGTTCATACGCCAGCGTCGTGGCCATCACCATGCCCTCTTCCGTCCGGGTAGCGGCGAAGCGCGTGCGGAAGCGCTCCAGCACCTTGTCGAAGGCCGGGCTGTCCCATTCGTCGGGCGAGACGTCCAGTCGCACGAACTGCTCGAGCAGGTCGAGATACGCGCGGCTGGGCGTGCGATGCCAGAAAGACACGTCGCGGCCGAACGCCGCAATGTATTTCGGCAGGTAGAGCGTGGCGTTGGCGGGAACGCGGCGTGACAGCGCCGGATTGTAGCGGCGCACCTCGTCGGTCGTCAGCTTGGCACGGCTCGCAATGGCGGCGAGCGTCTGACTGCGCGGCACCCGCATCGCGTAGATCTTCCGCTGCGGCACCTCGTCTCGGATGCGCTCCACGTTCGCAACGTTCCCGAACACCATTTCGGCGTAGCGGATTGACCGCGGTCCGTACGAGCCATAGATGTCGCGATAGGTGCCGGGCGACATGATCCGCAGGTCACGCACGAAATCGGAGCCGAGGAAATAGCGGTCCCGAGTGCTGGCGCCGCCGAGCCACTCGCCGTTGATCAGCGCCCGGCCGATGTTCGTGCCACCTGCATGGTGCTCCGACAGCGCGGGAATGAAGCTGCCGTACTTCGTCGCCAGGATAGACAGGTAGGCGGCGCAGTACGGCGCCTGCGTCGTCTGGTTGTAGCCCTCGATGACGACCGGGGAGAGCCGCTTCAACTGGTTCCAGTTGCTCGGCATCCACTGACAGAATCCAATGGCTCGAACCTCCGAACGGATCGAGCCGTCGAGCCCCGATTCGACGAGCGCCTGCGAGAGCCCGATTTCAGCCGGCACGCCGAAGCGCTCGTAAATCGCGCCCCATTCGTCGAGCAGGGCGCCGTAGCGCCGCTCGTTCGGCTGCAGGAAGCGGCCGCGCGTGGCGTTGTGAACGACGCGGCCGACGATCGGCGTCAGCAACCGGGCCACTTCGTCGCGGCGCTCGGCCAGATCCTCCGACAGCACGATGCCGTCCAGCACGCTTCCGAGCGCGGGGTCTTCCCACACGCCGTCGCGCTGCCAGTCGCCGTTCGCAGGAAAGGTGGCGAGCAGACGTCCATCGACGGCGCTGCCGAAGATGATGGACCCGTCCGGAACGGTGAAAATATGCCGCCAGAAGGGGAACTCCGGCCGATACGCGCGCAAGGCCGCCACGTCGGCCTGCATGCGTGCCCGCACGTGCTGCTGAACCGACGCCAACGCCTTTCCATCGGCAGGTTTGCTGCGGACGGCAGACTGCGCGGCGAGCGGCAGCGGGACACCGCCGCACAAGAGGGCGAGGGCGAGGGTCAGGCCGGCAGCGGTTCTCATCAGAGGGCCTGATGAGGCTAACACGACATGGCAGGTTGCGGGCACCCCTTGCCATCCCGGCGCCCGGCGCCGCATGCTGTCGACCGCACGATGACCCATCACCTCGCCATTGATCTCGGGGCGGAGAGCGGCCGGGCGCTCCTCGGCCGATTCGACGGGAATCGCCTGTCGATCAGCGAGGTTCGGCGGTTCCCGAACACTCCGGTTGCCGAGGCGGGCACGCTGCGGTGGGACGTCCAGGCACTCTGGAGCGAGATTCATCAGGCCGTCGGCGATACGTCCGACGTCATCACCAGCGTTGGTGTCGATGCCTGGGGGTGCGACTACGCGCTGCTCGACGAACGCGGCGACCTCGTCGAGCGGCCCTATCACTATCGCGACCACCGGACCGACCATGCGATGGCGTCCGCCTTTACACGCGTCCCGCGAGACGAGATCTACCGGACCACCGGCATCCAGTTTCTGCCCTTCAACACGCTGTTCCAGCTGCACGCGGCCAGCCAGCAGGAGCCGGGTGTGCTCGATCGGGCCGCACGGCTCGTCACGATCCCTGATCTCATGCACTACTGGATGACCGGTCGCGCCGCCTGTGAATTCACGAATGCGACGACGACCCAGTGCGTGGACGCGAGCACTCGGAAGTGGGCGGCCTCCCTGATCGATCGAATGGCGCTGCCGGCGCGGTTGTTCGGGCCGATCATCGAGGCCGGCACGACCATCGGCCGACTGCGTCTGGCTGATGGCCGTTCAGATGCGGTGGACGTCGTGGCGCCGGCGTGCCACGACACCGGTTCTGCCGTGGCGGCGGTGCGCGCCTCCAAGGACACCGCGTTTCTCAGTTCGGGCACCTGGTCGCTCCTCGGAGTCGAGCTGCCCTCCCCCGTCATCAGCGACCGCGCCCGCGATCTAAACTTCACGAACGAAGGCGGAGTGCTGGCCACCACGCGGCTGCTCAAGAACATCGCCGGCCTCTGGTTGCTGCAGGCGTGCCGCCGCGACTGGTCCGCCGGCGGCGAGACCTTGTCGTACGAACAGATTGTCGCCGCCGCGGCGAAGGCGGCGCCGTTTCCCGGCACAGTGATCGATCCCGACGATCCGGTGTTTCTCAATCCGCCAGACATGACCGCGGCGATCGCGGACGCCTGCCGTCGCACGGGCCAGGGTTTGCCGGTTGATGCTGGTGGGTTCGCCCGTACGATCTTCGACAGTCTCGCGCTCAAGTACCGGGTCGTTCTCGAATCGCTCGAGGAGTTGACCGGCAGGACGATCACGACCATCCGGGTGATCGGAGGTGGCGCGCGCAACCGCCTGCTGAACCGGCGGATTGCGGATGCCACCGGCCGCATCGTGATCGCGGGGCCGGTCGAGGCCACGGCGCTCGGCAATCTGGCCATGCAACTGATAGCCACCGGGCAGATCGCGACACTGGACGATGCGCGCGACCTCATCGAGCGCTCGTTCGGAGTGGAGCGGTTCGAGCCGGAACATACCAAAGAATGGGAGCCGGCCTATCGGCGCTTCTGCGACTACCTGGAGAACCCCGTTGTCTGACGTCATGGCGCCGTTGTCCTTCCTGCAGGATCTCTGGAATGAGAGCGAGGCGGCGGCGCTTGCCGGCCCGCTGGACCTGCTCCGGTATCGATCGAACCGCCTCGGCGACGACCTGCGCATCACCAACTTCGGCGGCGGCAATACCTCGTCGAAGTTCGAGCTTCCCGACCCGCTGACCGGGACGCCGACGAGGGTCATGGCGGTCAAGGGGAGCGGCGGCGATCTCCGCTCCATCGGCACGTCCGGGTTCGCGCTTCTCTATCTCGACAGGCTCGAGCGGCTGATCGATCGCTACCGCGGCGAAACGCACGAGGACGGGATGGTCGCGCTGTATCCGTTCTGCGCTTTCGGCGAGAACCGCGTCGCCACGTCCATCGACACGCCGCTCCACGCGTTCCTGCCGTTT
>DASUGH010000055.1:0-38470 GCA_036274155.1 Vicinamibacterales bacterium
CATCGTCTGCCGCACCTGGTTCGACGCCTCGATGGCGTTACTGCCGGGGCGCTGGAAGATGCCGATGGCGACGGTCGGCTGGTTGTCGAGCAGGGCGCGGAGCGCGTACTGGTTTGCGCCGAGCTCCACGCGTCCGACATCGCGCACGCGTGTGATCTGCCCGTCCGGAGTGGCGCGGACGACGACGTCGGCGAACTCGTCTTCGGTGGTCAGACGGCCACGTGTGTTCACTGAGAGCTGGAACGTCGTGTCCACCGGTGCCGGTTGCGCGCCAAGTACGCCGGCCGCGACCTGCACGTTCTGCTCCCGGATCGCTCGAATCACATCCGACGTCGTCAACTGCCGCGATGCCAGGCGGTCCGGATCGAGCCAGATGCGCATGCTGTACTCGCCGGCGCCGAAGACCTGTGCGCTGCCGACGCCGGGAATGCGCGTGAGCTCGTCCTTGATCCGCAGGGTGGCGAAGTTCGAGAGATAGAGCTGGTCGTACCGCTCGTCGGGCGACACGAGGTTCACGACCATGATGAAGTCCGGTGAAGACTTCTCGGTGACGACCCCGATGCGCTGCACCTCCGCGGGAAGACGGGGCAGCGCCTGCGCCACGCGGTTCTGCACCTGGACCTGCGCGTTATCGAGGTCGGTGCCAAGTGCGAAGGTGATCGTCAGCTGGAGCCGGCCGTCCGAGGTTGCCTGCGAGAACATATAGAGCATGTCCTCGATGCCGTTGATCTGCTGCTCGAGCGGCGACGCCACCGTCTCGGCGATGACCTTCGGGTTCGCTCCGGGATAGGTCGCGTGCACGACGACCGTCGGCGGCGCCACCTGGGGATACTCGCTGATCGGCAGCTCGAACAGCGCAATCGCGCCCGCCGCGACGATCATCAGCGACAGGACCGCTGCAAAGATCGGTCGCTCAATGAAAAACCTGGAGAAGTTCATCGTCGTCCTCAGTGAGTCGCACTCACCGTGCGATCGCGGGGCGCGCCTTCAGCTGCGCCATCCTCGTAAACCGGCTCCACCGGCACGCCCGGGCGGATCCGTTGAAGGCCGTTCACCACGACCGGCTCGCCTGCCTTGAGCCCGCTGCGCACGATGCGCAAGCCGTCAACGACTGGCCCGAGCAGAACCGGCCGGTACTCGATCTCGTGCTTTGGCGTGACCACGTAGACGAACTTCCTGCTCAGGTCCGTCCCCACCGCGCGGTCCTGAATCAGCAGCCCCTGATAGCTGCCCGCGCCGGCGAGCCGCAGACGCACGAAGAGCCCCGGCGTCAGACGGCCATCGGTGTTGCGAAACACCGCGCGCCCCCGAATCGTGCCGGTGGCCCCATCGAGCTGGTTGTCGATGAAGTCGAGCTCTCCCTCATGCGGATAGCCGTCCTCGTTGGCAAGTGCCATCCTGACGTGGCGATCGATCGAGCCACGATTGCGGGTGCGGCCGGATGTGTATTTCAGGTAGATCTGCTCGTCTGCATCGAAGTAGGCGTAGACCGGATCGAGCGAGACGACTGTGGTCAGCAGCGTCGCCTCCCCTGGCCCACTTGACACGAGGTTGCCTTCGGTGACGATGGCGCGGCTGACGCGACCATCGATCGGCGAGGTCACCTGCGTGAACTCGAGATTCAGCGCCGCAGCGCGCAGCGCCGCTTCGACCGCCGCTACCTGCGCTGCCGACTCCTGCGCGAACGAGGCGCGCCGATCGTGCTCCTCGTTCGAGATTGCGTTTTCGCCGCGCAGCCGCTCGGCGCGTTCGAGCTCGCTGTTGGCGCGCTGCACCGTTGCGCGCGCGCGGCTGAGCTCCGCCGTCAGCCGATCGACGTCCGCCTGAAACGGGCGCGGATCGATCTGGAACAGCAGATCGCCCTTCTCCACCATCGAGCCTTCCGAGAAGCGAACGGCGGATATGTATCCGGACACGCGAGGGCGGACTTCCACGGAGTCGACGGCCTGCAGGCGTCCGGTGAACTCGTCCCACTCGGTAACGTTGCGCTCGATGACATTGGCGACGGTGACCTGGGTGGGCGGCGGCGGCCCCTGCTGCGCGACCGTCTTCGAGCAGGCAGCGAGGATGACAGTGAACGCGATCGGCGCCAGCCCCAGCGCGACTCGCGCGCCTCGTGAGAGGCGATTCGACAGGTGATTGATTGAGGCGCTCATGGACCACAGTGTGGCGCTCGCGAGCGCACGCCCACAATCGGGCGGTGGACGCAGGCGCGCCTAGCGCCCAGGCATGACGTCCGGCCGGGCCGGGGTGCGCAGAGCGATCTGCGACTTTCGGACGAGGCGCGGCTCGTCCATGCGTCCGCTTCGCGTTTGTCACACCGGTGCCCGATAATTGACGTCGAGCTCCGATCGTCATGGTGAGACAGCAACGCCGGGGAGAGCACGACATGTCCAAACAGAACGTCTTGCCCGGATCCGACGACGCCGGCGCGTCGCCATCCCGTGAGGGCGGCGGGTGCGGCCGCGGGATCGACGAGAGCGTCCAGCGCGTGATCGACTCGGGCGATCCGGCGGCGCTGCGCATCGCGTTGGCGCGGGAAGCCAAGGAACGGCGGCGGCAGGAGTGTCTCGCGAACATTCAGATCGAGATCACGAAGTACACGCTCGATCTGCTGGTGCGCGTGCCCGATCTCGACGCGTTCTTCCGTGCGCTCCTCAAGACGCTGTCCGAGGAAGGCGAGAGCCACGCCGCCGGTGTGTGGCTGCTGAACGACGAGAAGCTCTGCTGCGAGTTCTGGATGGCGCACCTGTTCGGCGAGGTGTTCAACGCCGCAACGCTCGGGCCTACCTACTTCCCGCGCATGGCGATGGCGGAGTTTCTCTACGACTACAGGCCGGGTTGGGAGCGGACGCTCGAGTACCGCAGCGACGACACGCGGCTGCCGGAGGTCGTGCGCGACTTCAACTCCGCGCAGGGATTGTTTTCCACCCTGGTCGCGCCGCTCCTCCTGGGCGGCAGGAACCTCGGGTGGATCACGCTCTGTGTCGTTGACGAGCCGGAAGACGGATCATGGTGGCGCATTGCCCTGGTCGAGGCGATCGCGCGCCACGCAGCGCTGGCGCTGCACAAGAGCCGCATCTACGAGCAGAAGCGCGCCGAGGAGCGCCGCAAGGCGATTCTCGAGGAGCGCAACCGCCTGGCGCGCGACATTCACGACAATCTGGCACAGGGCTTCGGCGCCATCCTGATGCAGCTGCAGGCCGCGCAGCGCGACGGGGCGGAACTGCCGCCTGCCGTCGCGCGGAGTATCGACGTCGCCATCGATCTGGCGCGCACGCACATGGTCGAAGCGCGACGATCGGTCGGCGCCCTGCGCCCGAACGTCAGCGACAGCGAGGACATCGCCAATGCGATCAAGCGCGTCGCGACGCTGGCCCAACGAACGTCCGACGTGCCGATCGACGTGCAGCTCGACGAGCTGCCGCGCTTCGGCGACGGCGTCGAGCGCGAGGTGATCGGCATCGCCCAGGAGGCGCTCACCAACGCCGTGCGCCACGCACGCGCCAGGCGCATCACCGTCCGCGCCTCCACGTCCAGCTCGCTCGGCCTGCGGCTCTCGATCGCCGACGATGGACGCGGCATTCCGCGGGAGCGCTCATCGGCCGGATTCGGAATGACCAGCATGCAGGAGCGCGCCGATCGCATCGGCGCGTCGCTCACCATCGTCACGGCGCCACGCAGCGGCACCGAGGTCGTGCTCGCGTGGGAGCCATCGCAGCTGCCGACACAGGTCCATGTCTACAATTGAGATGTTGGCTCCTCCGACGCGCGCCAGCGTGCTGCTGGTAGACGACCACGCCCTGCTCCGCACCGGCGTGGCGAACATCATCAATCAGGAGGCCGACCTGCACGTGGTGGCCGAAGCCGGCAACGGTGTCGAGGCGCTCGCGGCTTACGATCGCTTCAAGCCCGATGTCACGCTCCTCGATCTGCGGATGCCGGTGATGGAAGGCGTCGAAGTCGTGCGCCGGCTGCGCGAGCGCGACCCGCGCGCCCGCGTGATCGTGCTCACCACCTACGACACCGACGAGGAGATCACGCGCGCCTTGAAAGCCGGTGCGAAGGCGTACGTGCTGAAGGATATTTCCGCCGATGACCTCGTCACGTGCATCCGCGACGTGCTGGCGGGCAAGACGTATCTCGCGCCCGCCGCTGCGGCCAAGCTCGCCGAAGACGTGACGCGCGTGCAGCTCACCCCGCGTGAGCTGGCTGCGCTCCGCCTCATGGCCGACGGCAAATCGAACAAGGAGATTGCCAACGAGCTGGGGATCAGCGATCGCACCGTGAAGACACACCTCGGGCATCTGTTCGAGAAGCTGGGAGTGACGAGCCGCACCGAGGCCGTGAAGGTCGCGACGAGACGCGGGTTGGTCCGCCTCGAGTAGCACGGTAGCGGCCGCAGACGACGCGGCCCCGTGAATCACGTCCCCGCCAGAATGTAAGTCCATGGACAACACGAGAGTATTCAGAATGGCGTTCGCGAGCGTCTACCCGCATTACATCGCCAAAGCGGAGAAGAAGGGGCGCACGAAGGAGGAGGTGCACGCCATCATCCACTGGCTCACGGGCTACGATGAACAGACGCTGCAACAGCAGATCGACAAGAAGGTCGACTTCGAGACGTTCTTTGCCCGGGCACCACGGATCAACCCGAACGTGTCCAAGATCACCGGCGTGATCTGCGGCTATCGGGTCGAGGAGATCGACGACAGGCTCATGCAACAGATCCGCTACCTGGACAAGCTGGTGGACGAACTGGCCAAGGGGAAAGCCATGGACAAGATCCTGAGGAAGTGATCTGCCGGACGGCTCACACCTCAAACCTGATTCGCACGCCGAGACAAGCCACAGAAGCATCGAAGCACGGAGATTCCCATGTTTTCTCTGTGACCTCTGTGCCTCTGTGGCGGATTTCCTCAGTGCCTCTCTGGCGGATTTTCTCACTTCCTCGTCGCCGCCGAGGACAGTGTTCGATGCTGCGGACACTCCCCGCCCCCGAATTGGGTCAAACCGATGAAGGCTCACCTGCCCCCCGTCACTGGCTCGTCAGATCGGTAAGTTCTGTCTTTCAGACAGTCCTGGAGATCACCGCGGAAAAGGCGTTGGTCGTTGGCACGGCCCTCGCAGCCGGCTGAGCCGTGCCTGTGATGCCCAAGGCAATCAAGTCTCGCCGGGAGAGAAAAGGGTGAGTCGCATGAAACCAGGACTGGCACGAACTCTCCGTTGGAGGAGTTCGCTGTGTGTGGCTGCACTGTTGACCGCCACCTTCTCGCAACGTGTCACGGCGGCGGATGACTACGATCCCTCAGGTCGCGTCGGGCGACTGAGCTACCTGCGTGGCTCGGTTTCCTTCCAGCCGGCCGGTGAGTCGGATTGGGTCGCAGCGGTACCGAACCGGCCTCTGACGACTGACGACAGGCTGTGGGCAGACGAGGATGGGCGCGCCGAAATACAACTCGGGTCGGCGACAGTCCGACTCGATTCCTTCACAGGTCTGTCCTTTCTCAACCTGGACGACCAAACCACTCAGATAGAGCTGTCGGCCGGGACGATGTATGTCCGCGTCCTGCGGCTCGGCCGTGACGAAGTTTTCGAGATCGACACACCCAATCAGGCGTTTTCCATCCTGCGGCCGGGTGAGTACCGGATAGAGGCCGACGAAGACGGGAACTCCACGATGGTGACCGTGCGCGCCGGCGAGGGCGAAGCCGCCGGCAGCAACCGAATCTACCGCGTCGGGCGCGGCGAGAGCGCCCGTTTCACCGGCACGGTCTCGCTTCGCGCCGACATCTTCAGAGCCGCAGGCTACGATGAGTTCGACCGATGGTGCGAGGATCGCAACCGTCGCGACGACCGTTCGCGATCGGTGCGATACGTGTCGCCCGACGTCGTCGGCTATCAGGACCTGGACGACTACGGCGTCTGGTATTCAGATTCCAACTACGGTTACGTCTGGATGCCAAGGGTGACCCGCGGCTGGGCGCCTTACCAATATGGACATTGGGTCTGGATTTCGCCGTGGGGCTGGACGTGGGTCGATGACGCGCCGTGGGGCTATGCGCCATTTCACTACGGTCGCTGGGTCCACGTCCGGAACTCGTGGGGCTGGGTGCCGGGACCGATCGCGGTCCGGCCGGTCTATGCGCCTGCGCTCGTCGCGTTCATTGGCGGGCCGCGGTTCAGCGTGTCGGTTGCTGTCGGAGGTGGAGGCGGCTATGTGGGGTGGTTCCCGCTGGGCCCTCGAGAAGTGTATGTGCCCGCGTACCGCACCAGCCGCGAGTACGTGACCCGCGTCAATGTCAGCAACACAACCGTCACCAACGTCACGATCACGAACGTCTACAACAACGTCTACAACGACAGCCACGACAACAACAACAGCCACGACAACAACAACAGCCACAACAAGAACAACAACAGCCACAACAACAACATCCGATACGCGAACAAGACCGCACCGGGCGGCGTGACCACCGTCTCGCACGGCACGTTCGTGAATGCCCAGCCGGTGCATCGGGCCATCGTCGCCGTGAACGAGCGGGAGATCACGTCTGCCCCCGTCGGGCGAAGGGCCGAGGTGGTTCCAACCAGAAGCAGTGTTCTGGGGACTTCTGGCCAAGGCGACCGCCGCGTCGGCCGCCCCTCCGCGGAGATCGAGCGCCGTTCGGTCGTGGCGAAGACGACGCCGCCGCCACCGGTATCGTTCGAAAAGCAACGGCAGAAACTTGAAGCGCAGCCTGGTCAGCCACTGGCCCGCAGCGAGATCGACGGGTTGCGTCCCGCCAACACGTCGCCACGCCGATCAAACATCACTCAGGCGGATCGGGGCGCGTCATCGGCAGACTCGAATCAACCAGGAAGCCAGCCGGCCAGCGATCGTCGGGCGGGCGCTGACCGTCCCGTCGAAGTGAACCGCGGGCGGCCTGGCAGCGCACCACCATCGAATCCGGCGCCACCAGAGGTGGACAGAAACCCACGGACGGAGGACGCTGCCCCGCCACGCGCCGATCGGCCGAACGGGGCGAACCGCGGGCGGTCTGTCAGCGCACCACCATCGAATCCGGCACCACCAGAGGTGGAGAGAAATCCACGGACCGAGGACGCTGCGCCGCCACGCGCCGATCGGCCGAACGGAGCCAACCGCGGGCGGTCTGTCAGCGCACCGCCATCGAACCAGGCACCACGAGAGGCGGAGAGAAATCCGCGGGCGGAGGACGCTCCGCCGCCACGCGTCGAGCGGCCGAACGGATCGACCCGCGGGCGGCCTGCCAATGCGCCGCCATCAGACGCGGCGCCAAACCTGGACAGAAGTCCACGGGCGCAGGAGGCTCCAACAGCTCGCGCCGACCAGCCGAGCGCGCAGCAGCGGCGCGAGCCAGCCGCCCAGCGCGCTGGTGCTCCGGAGGCATCAACGCAGGCGAACGCGAAGCGGCGGCAGAAGGAGCCACCGCCCGAGCAAGGGACCGACGAGAAGACGCAGAAGAAGCAGAACTGAGCGACGGATCCGAAGAAGCCCAAGCGATCGACAGCTTCACGCTCGGCGTGAGGACGTAGGCGCACGGCGATGGCGCCGCGGCTGCAGCCAGCGCCATTCGGCGTCGACGCGCTGGAGCCTACTTCAGAGATTCCGCCACTTTCGCGACGCCCGCCTTCGCGCACGCATCGTCCTGCTCCTGCGACGAGCCGGAGCTGCCGACGCCGCCGAGCGTCTCGTTGCCGACGTTGATCGGCGCTCCGCCGCCGAGCGCGAGGATGTCGGCAACGTCACGTTGCGCCGCGTATTTCGGATCTTCTGTGCGTTTCTGAAACTCGAGCGTCGTCGTCCGGAACATCCGCGCTGTGTAGGCCTTGCGCCGTGCCATCTCCAGTGTCTGGGCGCTCGCGGCTTCGTCGCGCAGCATGACGAGCGGCTGCCCCGCACGATCGACGACGACGACGGACGTCGAGTAGCCCTTGGCCTTGCATTCGGCGAGCGCCGCTTCGGCGATCGTCTTCGCCAGGCCGAGGGAGAGCGCTTTCTGCATCACGACGCCCTGGCCGGCCACAACTGCTGGCCCGAGAGAAACGGCCCCGGCGCACGCCAGAATTTTCACCAGGCGATTCATGACTCCTCCAGCAAGACGGGCCGCATCATGGCACGAACAACCGCGTTCGCCCGCCTGGCGGCTACTTTCGCGGGAACTTCGAATCGGCTTTGATCTCCCGAATCTGGAGAATGTGGCGCTGTTCGTGGGTCGAGATCAACAGCGCCCACTGATAGGCGTCGCATCCCTGGCGGGCCACGAACCCGTTGCGCAGATCGTCCTTCGTTGTCTTCACGTAGTCGAGCAGCCGCGCGTGGTGCTTTCTGTATTGCGCGAGGGCGGCGCGTAGATCCCGCACCTCGCCTTTCGGCGTCTCCGACGCGAGCGCCGTCTCCCGATTCGTGCGGTCGATGCCGTACCAGAGAAAGTCGATGTCCCGGCTGGTGAGCACGCGGCCCGCGAGCGGCGTCCGCACGCCCTTCTGCAGATCCTGCCAGTAGATCTCGCCGACGACGACAAGGTGGTCGAGCACCTCGATGATGCTCCACGTGCCCGGCGCGCGACGGAAGTCGACCTGAGGCTGTCCGAGATTTGAGACTTCGTCGGTGAGCCAGCTTGCGGTCATCTCGAGATGCGCGACGAGCTGCTGCCGCTCGAGCGGCGTGATTTCGCTCGCAACAGGCGCCGCGCCAGTCGCGACTGACGCAGACAGAACAAGAAGGAGGACACGGATAGACATGAGTCAGGCCTCCCAGTCAGGGCGGCTTCATTGTCCGTCAGATCGGGGGGCGTCAGGTGCTCGTTGCCGTGCAAGTGGCACTCTCACTGGGCCTGCTCGCCGCCGGCAGCCAGTTGCTTTCGGCAGTGCGCTTCATGGGAGGCCTCACCGGCGTGACCGAACCATTGCGGCTCTGATGGCCTCGTTCGATCTGTCACAGCTGAACATACCGGAAGCACGAACGAACGAGTTCTATCAGTCGCTGCTGGAGCGCGTCGAACGTCTTCCCGGTGTCCAGGGCGCGGGACTCGCCGCAGAATACTCCCTTTGGACCTTCGGCAGAGGCATGGGCGACGACAACAGCGTCGTCCTGTGGTTCCGCCGATCGATCTCACCGCGTTCCTGGTGGTCACGGCGCTCCTCGTCGGCGTCGTCCTCGTCGCGAGTCTGATCCCCGCGCGCGCGGCGAGCCGCGTCGATCCATTAGTCGTCCTCAGGGACGAATAAGGAGCGACGTCAGATCACGGGACCGTCCCGCGTCTACTTGCCCTTCGCCGTCGTGTTCTCCGGCGCCTTGCTCTGCGACTGAACGAGCCGGCGCGCGAAATAGTTCACGACCTCCGCGTCTGTTCGCAGCGCCGTGACGTACGCGGCCCGCAGCAGCTGTTCCTTGCGGGCGCGCAGGTTGGTCACGATACTTTCACGCACCTGCGGCATCGACAGATCGCGCTGGCCGGCTTTTTCCAGGCCCATGACGAACACCAGCGTGTACGTGCCGTTGATGTTCACCGGCGTGACGGCACCAGGCGCCGACTTCATGACCGCCTCACGAAGTGCCGGCGCAATCCGCTTCAGCGCGCTGACCGGCACCAATCCAAGGTCGCCGCCGGCAGGCGCCGTTTTTGCGTCTTCGGAGTGGTCCCTGGCGAGCTCCTCGAACGCCGCGCCCTGCTGAAGACGGCGCATCAAACCGTTGGCCTTGGTCTGCGCCTCCTGGGGCGTCGTGGCATCGTCTCCCGCACGATTGGCCGGCTGCGGGTCGCGAACCGGTGTCACGACGATTTGAGCCACCCGGTAGGCATCCTCCGGGAGGTTGAACTGCGCCCGATTGGCGTTGAAGAAATCAGTCACCGCCGCATCCGTGACCTCCACCTTGTCGACGATCTCTTGCTGCATCACCTTTCGTGCCAGCAGCTCACGGCGGAGTCCTTCGCGCACGTCGGCGACGGTCAGGTTGCGCCGTTTCAACTCCTCGTCAAGAGCTTCCTGCGTCCCATTCCGTTTGAACCCTTCGTAGGCCTCGTCCACCTCCTTTTCGGGCACCGTCAGTTTCAGCTCCTGCCCCTTCGCCAACAGCAAATCTTCGACGATCAAATCGTCGAGGACACTGAGCTTCGCGGCGAGTGTCTCCTCCTCGGACAGTACCTGCGACGACGGCTGGGCACGCTGAAATGCCTTGTCGACGTCAGCGCGCATGATCTGCCTGCCGTTCACGACCGCGTAGGTGTCTTCGGTCACCGTGACCGCAGGAGTTGGCGGCTGCGATCGGCAGGCACCAAGGAGGGCGATCGTCAGGGCGAAGCTCGTTCCAATGCCGGTTTTCGTCGATGTCCACATGATTGGAGATTGCTGCATGAAAGTCGGTTTGTTGGTTGGCGCCTGCTGGTTCTACCAGAAGATGTTCACATCGGCTATGGGGATTCCGTCAAGCCGGCCCATTTGGGGTGCCGGCGGCTCCGGGGTAAAGTCACGGCGACGTGCTATCGGCCTTCTCCCAAGCCTGGGGCTCCTGGAAAACGGCGCCCGGCGTCGCGCTGCTCGCCGTAGTCGCGTTTGCCGTCGGGATCGGCTCGGCCACCGCCATCTTCACGGTCATCAACGGCGTGATGCTCCAGCCACTGCCGTACCCGAGCAGCGAGCGCTTCGTGGCCCTGTACGGCACGAGGACGACAGAGCCGGGCTCGTTCTTCTATAACTCGGTTCCGGACCTGCAGGACTATCAGCGGCAGACCACGAGCTTCGATGTCTTCGGCTGGTTCCGCACCGACCGCTTCAAGCTGACGCTGCAGGGCGAGGAGCAATTCGTCCGAGGCGCGGCGGTGACTCCCGCCCTGGCGCGTCAGCTCGGTCCGCCGCTCCTCGGCCAGTGGTTCGCCGACGACACGAGCGCCGTCATTTCGACCTCTCTGTGGCGTCGTCTCGGCGGCCGGCGCGACATCATCGGCAGCGCCATCACACTCGACGGGCGCCGCTACACAGTCAGCGGGGTGATGCCGGTGTCGTTCCGGCTACCCCTCCTCACCTTGGGCGTCGTCGGGGCTGCGACCGAGGTGTGGATTCCGCTCGATCCATCGCCGCCCGATCCGAACCCTGGCAGCGGCATCTACTCGGCGTATGCCCGCCGCAAGCCGGGGGTGACGATCGAGCAGGCGCGGGCCGATGCCAGGCGTGTCGCGGCCATCATCGCGACGAAGGATCCCGAACGCCATCGGTTCTACACGGCGGAGGTGGCCGACCTGCGCGAGTTCACCGCGCCGGTCGTCCGTGCCACGCTCTGGATCCTGCTCGGCGGCGCAGGGCTCCTGCTGCTCATTGCCTGCGCCAACGTCGCGACACTGCTGCTGGCGCGAGCCGTCGTGCGCGCCCGCGAGACCGCGATCCGCGTCGCGCTCGGCGCGTCGCGGCGGCAGCTCGCGCTGCGCTACTTTGCGGAAGGCGCACTCGTCTCGGTCGCCGGCGCCGCCGCTGGCGTCGGTCTGAGCGCGATCTTCCTCCGGCAGATCCTGGGCGCCGCGTCCTACTTCGTCCCCCGTGCCGACGCGATCGGCGTCGACTGGAAGGTGCTCGGCTTCAGCGTCGCCGTGGCGGTCGCCACCGGCGTGCTCGCAGGGCTCGCTCCGCTCTGGCAGGCAACGCGCACGACGCCGAACGCGGTGCTGTCAGAAGGCGTTCGCGCGTCAGCCGGGGCGCCGGCGCGACGCCTGTCGAAGGCGTTCGTCGTGGTCGAAATCGCGCTCGCCTTCACGCTGATGACGACCTCGGCCATTCTCGTCGTCCACCTGCGCAACATGGGCCGCGCATCGCTGGGGTTCCAGCCCGGCGGCATTGTCGCGTTCGACCTCGCATTGCCGGCACTGCCCCGCGGCGGAACCGGTGCCGAACGTGCCGAACGTGCCGAGCGGCGGCATGCCGAGGAGGCGCGCGTGATCGACGCCGTGCGGCAGACATCTGGCGTCGCGGCGGCCGCATTCGCAAATCAGCTGGCCGCCGCCAGCTGCGGCGGCGGCGGCACCGCCATCTATGTCGATGGCCGGCCGCCCGGTGCCCTCGGCGAGCGCGTCTGCCTGGTCGTGGCCACACCGGACTTCTTCTCGACGATGCGGATTCCGCTCCGCACCGGTCGGTTGCTGAATGAGTCCGACGGTCAGATTCGCGATCCCGACAACGCGCGACTGAGCGTCGTCATCAACGAGACCGCCGCCCGGTCGTACTTGCCCGGACGCAACCCAATTGGAGCCTCGGCGCGCCTCAGCCAACCCGACGGCGCCCGACTCGAAGTGGTCGGCGTCGTCGGCGACGTGCGCAACAACGGCCTGAACCGGCCGGCGGTGCCCCAGATTTACCTGTTGCCGTTGCCCGGCTTCCTCGTTCCGAACCCGATGAACATCGTCGTCCGTTCGGACCTGCCGGCCGATCAGGTGATCGCCGCGGTCCGCCGCTCCATCCGTCAGGCGGATCCGACGCTCGTGATGGAAAACGTGCGCACGATAGACGACATCGTGCAGGGCGAGCTGCTGCTCGATCGGCTCAGCTCGCTGGTCATGACGTTCTTCGGTCTGGCAGCGCTGCTGATGGCGACGCTCGGCATCTACGGCGTGATGTCGTATTTCGTCCGGCAGCGCACCGTCGAACTGGGCACGCGAATGGCGCTTGGCGCGATCAACCGCGATCTCGTGGCGCTCGTCCTTGGCGGCGGCCTGAAGCTGTCGCTGGCCGGCGTGGCAGCGGGATCGGTCGCGCTCGTCGGGGGCATCTGGCTGCTGGTGCGCTACCTCGAAGTGGCCAACTTCGGATGGCTGCCGTTCGCCGGCTCGACAGTGGTAGTCGTCCTTGTCGCCGCGGCGGCCGGCTCGATACCGGCATGGCGCACCACGCTCATCTCACCGATGGCCGCCATGCGCGAGCAGCCGCCGTCGGTCTGGCGATGGGCGCGACAGCGGATGACGCGCGCCGTTCGCGACGTGCGCGACGCGGTCGTCGGCCAGGACGACCGGGGATCGGACGTGTCGACGGCAGACGTCTTGACGGCTTTCGTCGCCGCAGCGCGCGGCGCCGACTCGTACACCGGCGCACTGCGCGCCGTACTCACCAGCGTGTGCAACGAGCTGAGGGTGGAATCGGCCGCGCTGCTGGAGCGGCGCGACGGCTCGCCGGCGGACTACCGCTGCCTCGTCGCCGCCGGCGCGCTCGAAGCGGCCGCGCCGGCTGTCGCCGCCGACGGGTTTCTCATCACCCGGTTGCGGGCCTATCCGCTGCCATTGCCGTTTGCGCCGAATGAATTGACCGCCGTCGCCGAATGGGCCGCGGCGCATCGTCCGGAGCGGCTCGACGAGATTCGCACGCTCGCCGCCGCCGGTGTCCGCCTGGCCGTGCCGCTGCGCACACGCAACGAGATTCTCGGCGTGTTGCTGCTGGGTGAGCGGTCCCTCGACTCGCAGACGCCCGCTCGCGGCAGGCCGCAGCGCGCCGGCTTCACCGCACACGAGAAGCAGGTGCTGCGGGCGGCTGCCGATCAGTTCGCGCTGATGATCGAAAACGCGCGGCTGACCGCTCGCGTCGTCAACCAAGAGACGCTGCGCCGTGACATCGCGCTGGCCTCGGACGTCCAGCGCCGCCTGCTGCCCGATGCCCCGCCGATCTCCGAGTGCGTCGATTTCGCCGCGGCCAGCGTTCCGGCGCGCCACATCGGCGGCGACTACTACGATTTCGTCGAGCTCAATGACGGCCGCACCGGCATTGCGCTGGCCGACGTGTCGGGAAAAGGCGTCGCCGCCGCCCTGATCATGTCGGTGGTGCAGGCGTCGCTGCGGATCATCTCGTCCGAAGGCGACGTGCCGCCACCGCGCCTCGTCGCGCGAATGAGCCAGTTCGTCTACCGGTCGACGCCGGCGAGCAAGTACGCCACCTTTTTCTACGCCCAGGTCGACGGGAAGGGGCGGCGGTTGCGCTACGTCAACGCCGGCCACAACGCGCCGTATCTCTTCCGCGCCGGCTGGCACTCAACCGCCGACGCGGCGTCGCCCGAGATCGAACAACTAGCCGCCGGAGGAACGGTCGTCGGCATGTTCCCGGAAACGAGCTACGAAGAAGCGACCGTGGAGTTGTCCCCCGGCGACGTGCTGCTCGCCTTCACCGACGGCGTCCCCGAGGCGCACAACCCCGAGGACGAAGAGTTCGGCGAGGAACGGCTGCAGCAGCTGCTCCGCCAGACCGCTCACCTGCCCGCGAACGAGATCGCCGCACGGCTGTCAAACGAGATGAAAGGCTGGATCAGCGACGCCGAGCAGTACGACGATCTCACGTTCATCGTGATGAAGGTGCGCTGAGCGAGGCAACGCTGGCGCGTTCCGCACCTCATAGTCAGAACGGATCCAAATGCCGATAATGGGTTCGTGAGCGACGCGCATCAGCAGCTGTACGACCGCGAAACGCCAGCAGATGGCGGCCGGGACTGGCGCTCGGCTCTTCCGGATGGCGTGCGTCCCTACATCGAAGCGGCGCCGCTCGGGGCGCTGTTCCTCGGCATCTCGTCGGGCTCGACGTTCGCCATGATCGGCGCCACCCTGACCACGCGGCTCGCACAGTACGGGATCCAGAAGAGCGCGGTCACCATGTTCGCGCTGACCTTCCTCGCCTACAACTTCAAGTTCCTGTGGGCGCCGCTCGTCGACACCGTTCGCATCCCGATGCTCGGCCGCTTCGGTCAGCGCCGATCGTGGTTGTGGCTGACGGGGGTGGTCGTGATCGCCTCCGTCGTCCTTCTCGGGAGCCTGGATCCGCAGCAGACGCTGACCGCAGTCGCGCTCGCCGCCGTGCTCGTCGGCGTTGCCGGCGCGACGTTCGACATCGTCATCGATGCCTATCGCATCGAGCTGCTCGAACCACGTCAGCTTGGCGTTGGTTCGGGCATGTCGCAGTACGGCTGGAGAATTGGAGCGGCGGCGGCCGGCGCGGTCGCGCTGGTCCTGGCGGCGCGCTACGGATGGGCGGCCGCCTACAGCGCCGCGGCGCTGTTTGCGCTACCCGCGATGGCCGTCGGCCTTGCCATGGGTGAGCCGGCCAGGCGCCGGGAGCCGGCGGCCGCACGCGGAGCCATCCAGGCCGTGATCACGTTCTTCAGTCCGCTTGCCGAGTTCGTCAAGCGCGAAGGGGCGCTGGTCGTCCTGGTGTTCGTCCTGATTCACAAGATTGGCGACACGCTGGCGAATCTGACGCTGCGGCTGCTCTTCCAGGATCTCGGGTACAGCAACGACGAAGTCGCGTTCTACGACGTCGGCATCGGCTTCATCGCGCTGCTGCTGGGTGTGTTCGTCGGCGGGATCATCTACGCGAAGCTTGGCATGAAGCGATCGGTGCTCATCAGCCTCGTGTTAATGGCCGTCTCGAATTTCGGCTTTGCCGCCCTTGCCGCGGCAGGTCATTCGAACCTGGGGATGGCAGCAGTCATCGGGTTCGAGAACTTCGCCAGCGGGATCGGCGGCGTGACCGTCGTCGCTTACCTGTCGGCGTTGTGCAATCTGCGGTTCACCGCCACGCAGTACGCGCTCCTTTCTGCGCTCGCGAGCATTGCCGGACGATTCCTGACCGGCACCACCGCCGGATCGATGATCGAGCGTATGGGGTACGTCAACTTCTACCTGCTGACCACCCTGGTTGCGATGCCAGGCCTGATTCTCTTCTGGTACATGATCCGCTCCGGCCTTGCGGACCTGTCGATGGGGTCGGCGGGCAAGGAAGTCGAGTCGACATCGTATCCACGTTGACGACAGCTTTCGGTCAGACGCTATCCCCTGACACACCGCACAGAAATCGCCATCAGCTTCTCACCTTGCGGCTGCCGGTGGAGCGCTTGTCCGTTCTGACCGAAGTTGTAGAACGGGGCGCTGTTCGGATCGTTGTCCGAGGACGTCCAGTAGAGCCCGTGCGCCTCTATGCGTGCGTACTGTTCATCAGAGCGGTTGCCACCCAGCACGGCATCGAAGCCCGACGTGCCGCCGCTCGAGAGTGCCGCGAATGCCGCCCTGCCCTTGTCAGCGGACTCGTCGCTGACGCCGCCATACTGCTTCGCCATCTGGCGCCACTCATCGTCGGTCGGCAGGCGCCAGCCGCTTCCGAGCGCCGCGCACACCCGCTGCGCCGATGCCCACGTATACAAACGCCCGTACCGGCGGCAATTCGGCTCAGCATCGTCATAACAATATGACGGCGACGCGGCGATGTTCAGATTGGCCGTTGTCCACTCTTTGCCGTCTGCCATCCGTTTGGACGGAGGGGCCGTCTCGGACACGTTCGGCTCTCTCGCTGAACGCTGCCCGGCGCCCCCACAGCCTGCACAGCCGGAGGCGATACTCAGCGCCATTGCCACGACACGAAGTCGAATCGGAGTCACCCTGTCCTCGCGTCAGTACCGGGTGCTTCAGTCTCGCCCAGGAAGCCACGCGCTGCATACTTGCGGTGAGGATGCCGATCGGAATTTCCACGGCCGCCGCCGTCCTGGCGATGGCATCGATTGCCAGCACGTAGCTCGCCCCGACGCTCAATGCGGCCGGGAGGAGCCGGCGGTGGTCGGGGCCGACGAGCGTGCGCGCCACATGCGGCATGACGAGCCCGACCCACCCAATCACACCACACGTCGACACCGCCGCCGCGGTAATCAACGTCGTACACACGACAATCACGATCTTCAACTGTTCGGTCCGCACGCCCAGCGCACGCGCCTCCTCGTCGCCCATGGACAGCAGATTGAGCTTCCAGCTCACCAGCAGCAGCCCGATGGTACCGGCGGCGATCGCAGGCACGACGATCGCCACTGTGCGGAGGGTGGCCGCATTGAAGCTGCCGAGCAGCCAGTAAGTGATTGCCGGCAGCTTGTTCTCGGGATCCGCGACGAGCTTCGCGGCGCTCAGGAGCGCGCTGAAAAACGCAGCGACGACGACCCCGGACAGCACCAGCATGAGGATGGGCGTCATCTGATACGTCCGCGCCAGCGCGTAGGTGATCGCCACGCCCAGCAGTCCAAAGGTGAACGCGAGGATTTGAAGCTCGAGAGCGGACCGTGACAGCAGAATTGCGAGCGCCGCGCCGAAACCTGACGCGGCCGAAACGCCAAGGACATCCGGACTGACCAGTGGATTCCGAAACATCCCCTGGAACGCCGCCCCGCTGATCGACAAACCGGCGCCGACGCACATCGCCAGGAGCGCTCGCGGGAGCCGGATCTGCACCACGATGATCTCGAGCGACTCAGTCCACGACCGATGAATGGGCAAGAGCTGGGCGGCGAGGATCCGCAGGACGTCTCCGGGCCCCACGTCCAGGCGGCCGACACATAGCGAGAGGACCAGCAGCAGAAGAGGCAGAACGACCAGAGTCACGCGCCGGATCAAGGCGCGGTCGCTCTCATGAGCGTCTCGTATTCGGCGTCGTCCAGGGTGTGATTGAAGAATTTCGCGTAAAACGCCTTGGTCTCCTTCCTGAGATCGAGATCAGGAAAGCGGCTCGGGTGCAGCGTCTTTGCCGCCCACAGCACCTGGAGCGCCGCCTCGGCGCTGTGTCGATCCCACAAGTACACGCCGGTCGGGTTCACGTAGACGCGGCCGGTACGCACGGCCTTGATCTGGCTCCAGCGCGGATCGCTCAGGATGGCGCGCCGGTTCGCCTCGTTCGGCGCCGTGCCGACGATGATGACGTCGGGATTCCAGGCGGCGATCTGCTCCATGCTGACGGGTCTGGCGTTGCCGACGACCGTCGCCGCATTCACACCGCCGGCCACGGTGATCCAATCATCAACCACTGTCTTCACGCCATCGATGGTGAGGATCGTTCCCGTCGCGGTGTGCAGGACCCGGGGGCGTTCACTCCCCGGTATTCGCGCCGTGACCGCCGTGACCCACCGGATATTGTCATCGAAGTAGCGAATCCACCCGGCGGCCCTCGCCGACTCCTGAGGCCCCAGAACGTCGCCCGTCATGCGCGCCGTCGTCTTCAAGTCTGCGAGCGACGTGTTCGGCATCATGAATACCGGAATGCCGTAGGCGTCGGCCGTCCCCTTCCATCGTGGCAGCGTGCCGCCGTACGCCATGAGCACGACATCCGGTCTGGCGGCGATCAGCGTCTCGATATTGACGCCGCCGGCTTCGTCGAATGCCGCCGGCACCTGCTCGATCGGCGGAAACAGCTTGCGAAACCAGGGCTGTCTCCTGGCTTGCAGCGTCGTCGCGACGATCTTGTGGGCGGCGCCCATCATCAACACCATCCCGTTGTTGGCATGCCACGGGTCGGCAACCCGGGTGACACGCGCCGGAATGGTGACAACGCGGCCGGTGATGTCGCTGACCTGACGCGTCGGGGCGGAAGAGGCCGGTGACCCAGACTGCGCAATCGGTCGGGACAGCGCCAGCCCGGCGAGCGCCACGATGAGGGCAATCTGAACAGAGCGCATCAGACGCGCCGGCGTTGTGGTCAAAACCCTATTTCGATCGATGCCTGCACGGTCCGCGGCGTCCCGAAATGCGCGGTGTAGCTACCGACGTTCGTACCGGTGATGTTACCGGGGCCGATCGTCGACCAGTAATGGACGTCCGCCACGTTGTTCACCTGGAACTTCCAGGTGGCGACACTCCTCCCCAGCGTGTGTGAATGTCGGACACCGAGATCGACGACGTGGTAGGACGGTGTGTAGGTCGAGTTGATGTCGTCGATTGGCCGGTCGCCGACGAACTGCCAGTTGACACTCGCGTAGGTGCCCTCGCCGAAGAAGCGGTACTCGGTCAGCAGGTTCGACTTGAACGTCGGAATGTTGACGAACTGCTTGCCATCGGTCAGCGGATTGCCCGTCTTCGTGAGCGTCGGATCGAGCACGGTCAGACCACCGAACATCAGCAACCGCTCCGTCACGCGGCCGGTCACGATGGCTTCGAAGCCGGTATTGACCTGATCGCCCGAGATCTTGAAGACGTTGTCCGCCGGATCAGTCATGGCAAACGGACGGTTGATGCGGAAGACGGCCGTGGCGACGTCGATCATCGGGAACGCGATCTTGTAGCCGATTTCCGTCTGGGTGCTGCGATAGGGCGGCAGCGCTTCGCTGGCGTTGGCCGCCGTCGTCGGTGCGATGTCGCCCTGCTGCAGGCTGCTGCCATAGGTGCCGTACACCGTCGTGCGGCTCGTCGGCTTGAACATCAGGCTGGCAAGCGGGCTGAGGCCGTTGTCCTTGTAGCCGCCGGTTCGTACGCCGGCCATTGTTGTAGCTGTTCGTCCAGATCCAATCCTGGCTGATGGCGATGCGCGTGGACCAGCGGCGCGAGAGCGCGATCGAATCGACCATGTTGAAGCCCTGCTGGTTGATCACGCCGGAGTTGAAGATGTTGTCGTGGGTCGGGATGCCGGCCGGGGGCAGCGGGAAGACGACCGGGTTGTCAATGCTCGCCGAGCCGAGCCTGACGCTTGCGGCTGGCGGGTTGACGAAGTCGGAATAGGTCTTGAACTGGTAGCCAGTGCCGCCGAAGGCGACGGTGTGTTCGAGGCGGCCGGTGGTGAAGCGCCCATTGAGCGACGTCAGATGGCCAAGCACGGTGAAGCGCGGAGCGAATCCCGTCGCGAGCGACGCGTTGTAGGCGCCGGCATTGTTCTGCAGCGCCATGATCTGCGTGCTGATGTCGCGATCCGCACGTTGAAACTGCAGACCCGAGACCAGGTGCCATGTGTTGCTGAAGTCGTGTTTCACCCGGCCCTGGGTGATGCGCGTCTCGAGATTCAGGCCGGAGTCTGGCTGGCCGAAGCCCGGCGTGGTCGGATCGGGCGCCTCCTCGGGCAGCATCACGAAGGGGGCGGACGCGTTCGAGCGGCCGAACGTAAACCATCCGGGGAAGCCACGTTGCTCGACTCGGTAATAGCTGAACAGCCCCTCGATCGTCGTCCGCGAGAACGGGCGGACGTCACCTGCGAAGCTGAACAGACGACGCTCCGACTCGCTGTCTGAGCGAAACGCCTCCCCTTGCCCGGCCAGCGCATTCAACCGGTAGCCAAACATCTGATTGCGCCCCGTGCGACCGCCGACATCGGTGTACACCTGGCCAACGGAATCCCCGTCGTAGCTCACGCTGACCTGGCGGACTGGACGCTCGGTCGGGCGTTTCGGGACGAAATTGAACATGCCCGACGGGTTTGCCGGACCGTACAGGGCTCCGCCCAGGCCGTTGAGCACCTCGATCTGCTGCAGCATCTCCATGCTGTTGGCACCGGTGATGACGATCCCCATCCCGTCCATGCGCGAGTTCTGCATGTTGGCGCCCTGCATGCCACGCGTCTGCGGACGGAGCACTTCGGACCCCTGCTGTTCCTGAAAGCCGATGAGCGGCAGATACCTCGAGGCCTCCTTGAAGCTCTTCGCCTGGTTGTTGGCAATGAGCGACGCTGGGAGGACGTTCACCATGTAGGGCGTCTCGAGAATCGAGGTCGCCGTCAGCGATCCGATCGATGCCGTATCGACGCGATAGCCGGGTGAGGCCGTCCCGACCACGGTGACCGCCTGGGATTCGCCGGCCAGAGCGAGGACGAAGTCATGAGTGACCGACTGTGAAGCGGCGAGCACGATCGCAGGACTCGACTGCACCTCGAAGCCGCTCAGGTACACCTGCACGACGTATGTGCCGGGTTGCAACGCGGTGAAAGCGTAGCGGCCGTCGCTATCGGTGACGGCGGTCGGCGTCGCGACCAACCGCGAGTTCCGCAGCACAACTTCCGCTCCCGGTACGACGGCCTGCTGCGGATCTTTCACGACTCCGGAAATCGAGCCGTTTTGCGCCGCTGCCGGAGCAGGCCACGCGATCAACACAAGCCACGAGAGCAGTGTGAACGGCGCCAGCGGCACGGCCTTCAGCAGGCCTGTCGTGCGCCGAGCACGAAGCCGATCCCGGTTCAAGTCCTGATGACTGCATCCCTTGTACGTAGCTGTATCCATCGATCCGCCAATCCGGTTGTGGCAACGGTGCTATGAGCGCTCGAGTGCTCGTGACGAGCCCGTGTGATGCACGCGCGAGTGATGACGGCCGAGCGTGAGGGCACGACAGGACGGTGCGCCGAAACGACCGCCATTATGCTCTGCAAAGCACAATAGTGTCCATAGATCCGCTGGTGAGCAGCGTGCGTCACCTTCGTCACTCCGGGAAGACGCGGTGGAATCGGGCTTCTACGGCGTTGATGAGCGGCGTGCGGAAACGGCGGTAAGAGCGGATGAATCGTCGTCCGTCCCGGGTGAGCCGCAAGCGGGTTCGCGGTCCGGTTCCGCTGTGTTCGAGGAATGGAAACCCGGCCGCCTTGTCCAATTCGCGGAGCAGCCCCCAGGCGTACCGGTACGACATGCCCATGCTGAGCGCGGCGGCGCGCAAAGATCCGAGCTCGTCAACGGCCTCGAGCAGCTTTGCCTTGCCATCGCCGAACACAGTGCGCGGGCCGAGAGTCAGCCAGAGCTTTGCCTTGACGCCAAGGTTCCGGGGGCGTGGGGAAGAACTCATCCTGTCATTCTGCCCGACCCGCGGCGATCGTGCCTACCGCGCCCGCGTTTCTTTGGAAACAGTGTGGCAGCCTATCAGCTGACTCCCGGGTGTACGTCCCCTGTGACGCCATGGATCGCACGGATGAAGACGTTCGCCATCGAGAGCTCCTCTCAGTTCCGCGCCGACGGTCCGCCCGACGTGACGAGCGCGCAGTGGGCGGACGATCTGAATGAGACGAAGGCGTATGGTGCGCTCAGTGGCTCGTTGCGAACGCCCGGGCAGACTGCGATTGCCCGGTTCCATGCTGCCTGTCACCTCTTCGCGCGCACGCAGGACATCGTCAAAGAGGTGATCGACGCGCGCATTTACGGCGGGACGCATTACCGCACCTCCGGCGTCCACGGGACGGTGATCGCCAGCAAGGTCGCGCGTGCCCCCCGCCTTCATCGCTACTCGTTGCCGGATCCGGCGGGCCGGTGAAACGTTGCGCAGCCGCGTGCGCGGTCGACAGGGCGCGACTCTCCCGGCCGGGTGAGGCACTGAGTGTTCCGGTGACAAAAGTCGCCAGGACTGTCAGCGCGCCCGGAACCACGGCCGTATTGTTGCGCGCAGCGGGTGATCCCGGCGATCACCCCGCCTGCCTGGAGGCGGAACGGCGATTGCGAGTTGATCGGGCGCCGTGAAAGGCCAGCAGTGGCGCCAGCCGCTCACACGTCGCACGCGGATGACGCCACTTTCCGCGACGGCAGAGCCGCGACGTCTGTCGCGTTCTCACAATCGCCGGCCGTTTCCTGCACCTGCTCGTGCACACCATCGCCCGGTAGCGCTCGCGGCGCTCGCGCTTGTCGTGAGCATCCTGAGCACTGCCTGTGGTTCGACCTCGTCGACGACCGTGATGCCCACTCCGGTGAAGTGCGACATCGGACTGTCCGTGTCACCGAGTCCGATGCCTTCGAGCGGCGGCACGGGTCGGGTGACGGTCACAACCACGCCCGAGTGTGCGTGGGCGGTGTCGGAGAACGTCTCCTGGATCAGTCAACTCTCTCCTGCCTCGGGACAGGGGAGCGGTGAGTTCGGGTTCCAGACCGCTGCCAACACCGCGCAGACGCCGCGCCGGGGCGATGTCATCGTGGGCGGCGTCACGATTCAGATTGAGCAGACTGCCGCATCGTGTCCGTTCCAGCTCGGATCCACCGCCGCGGCGATCGCTGCCGCCGGAGGTCCGCAGTCTGTCACGGTCACGACTCCCGGCGGATGCGCGTGGACCGCGGTCAGCCTGGCGAGCTGGATCACCGTGACGTCGGGTGCCTCCGGCAATGGAAGCGGTACCGTCAACTTCACCGTGGCGCCGAATACAGGTCCCGAGCGTACGGGGACATTGACGATTGCGGGTCAGAGCTTCACGGTTGTCCAGAACGCCGCTGCGCCATTCTGTACGTTCTCCATCGCCCCCACGTCACAGTCGATCGGTGCCGGCGGCGGCTCAGGCACGTCGTCGGTGACAACCGGAGCCGGGTGTGCGTGGACGGCATCGAGCAACGCGCCGTGGATGACGATCACGGCCGGCGCGGCCGGCGCTGGTAACGGTGGGGTCAGTTTCACCATCGCCGCCAACAGCGCGCCCGCACGTCAGGGAACGCTCACGATCGCCGGCAAGACGTTCACGGTCAATCAGGCCTCCGGCTGCGCGTATTCCGTCTCACCAACCTCGCAATCGGTGGGCGCCGGGGGTGGCAATGGCTCCGCGACGGTCACCACGGGTTCGCAGTGCCCGTGGTCGATCGTGAGCAACGATCCATGGATCAGTTTCAACGGAAGTGCGAATCGCACCGGCGCCGGAAACGTCAACTTCTCGTCGGCCGCCAACACCGGACCGGCCCGTCAGGGCACTCTGACGATTGCAGGCCAGACGTTCACGATCAGCCAGGCAGCCGGTTGCACGATTGCGATCAACCCGACGTCACGGACAATCGGGGCCGGCGGCGGCACGGGTACCGTAAATGTCACGGCACCAGCCGGCTGCACCTGGACGGCCGTGAGCAATGCGTCCTGGATCACAATCGTCACCGGCACCGGCGGCAGCGGCAACGGGACCGTCTTGTATCTCGTGGCGATCAAGCCACCGACACCGTCCGGAAATCGAGTCGGCACGATGACGATCGGCGGCAAGACGTTCACCGTGACCCAGACGCCCTGATCCTTTGGTGTGCTCCCAGGACACGTCACGCCTGAGAAGCGCCACCCTCTTGCTACCCCCCCCTCGGCAACTGACACACGGGTCCGCAGCCACTACGGCCGAAAAGTAACAGAGCGACCTGTCCGAATTGGCTGAAGGACCGCAACGATCTCAGCGGGACGGACGCGAGCACCTGTAGCAAACTAGGCGGCGGAAACGGCTGTGCTGAGGGACGCATTGATGAGCTTCTCGTTACCGACCGGTCCGGTTCGCCTCCGCCTCGCGATGGCGCTTGGCGTCGGAGGCTTGATCGCAGTTCTGGCGCAATTAGCCGCGTGGGACTACGGGCCGTCGAGTGTCGCGTTTCACGGCCATGGCTTCTGCTACTTCTGGCAGACAGACCTTGTCGCCCTCCACGTCGTCTCGGATGGCGTGATTGGCGTCTCATATGTCGCCATTTCGGGAACGCTCATCTACCTGGTCTGGCGGGCACGCACCCTTCTTCCCTTCAGCTGGGTGTTCGTGGCGTTCGGTGGTTTCATCGTGGCGTGCGGTGCCACCCATTTCATGGAGATCTGGACGTTGTGGAGGCCGGTGTTCTGGCTCTCCGGCGACGTGAAGATCGTGACGGCGCTCGCCTCGGTGGCCACCGCCATCGTGCTGCCGCCGCTCATACCGCGGGTCCTCGAGGTGGTCCAGGAGGCACACCTCTCCGGGCAGCGCCGCATGGCGCTCGAACAGGCGCGGTCAGAGCTCGAGCAGCGAGTGGAAGAACGGACGGCGCAGTTGCAGGCCGCGCTCCAGCGTGCCGAAGAAGCGGTGCGCACCAAGGAGGTGTTCCTGAGCAACGTCTCACACGAACTGCGGACGCCGCTCAACGCCATCCTCGGCTGGTCGCGGATGTTGAACGAGCCTGACCTCCAGGAGGAGTTCGTCCGCCGGGGCTTGCGCGTGATTGATCGCAACGCCTCGATTCAGGCTCAACTCGTCGAAGACCTGCTTGACATCTCACGTCTCGGGGAGGGTACGCTTCGCCTGCATACCCGCCCGGTCGATCTCGTCAGGGTCGTGGCGGATGCGCTCGAGGTGATCCGGCCTGCGGCCGACGCCAAGCAGGTCACCCTGGAGTGGACGGAGCGCCCGGCTCACGTCGCCGTGGTCGGCGATGCCAGACGATTGCAGCAGGTCGTGTGGAACCTGCTCTCAAACGCCGTCAAGTTCACGCCCTCCGGCGGCCTCGTCGCTGTCTCCGTCACGCATCGGACAGGATGGGCCATTATCGTGGTCCGCGATACCGGGATAGGCATCGAACCCGGGTTCATGCCGCGACTGTTCGAGCGATTCACACAGGCGGATTCGACCACGACTCGCACCCACCCGGGCGCCGGGCTGGGACTGGCGATTGCCCGCCAACTCGTCGAGCTCCACGGCGGGACGATCCAGGCTGGAAGCGGGGGCGCTGGCACCGGCGCCACGTTCCGAGTCGAGCTGCCGATGCACCCGGCAATCGAGGTCGTGGCCGGAGCCGAGGAACCGCGTCGAACACTCGTGGTTCCCGATCTCGCCGGTGTTCGCATCCTCGTCGTCGATGACGAAGCCGACACCCGCGAAACGCTCGGCCTGATGCTCGCGCGAACCGGCGCCGCGGTGACCACCGCAGAATCAGTCGACGCGGCGCTCGAGCTGCTGCAGGCGCGATCGTTCGACGTGCTGTTGAGCGATCTCGCCATGCCCCGCCGGGATGGCTACGACCTGATTCGCCATGTCCGACACTCGGTTGACGAGCACATCAGGCAACTGCCCGCCATCGCGATCAGTGCCTACGTTCGGGACGAAGACCGCGCGCTCGCGATCTCGACCGGTTTTCACATGCACGTGGCGAAGCCGGTGTCGCCGGACGAGTTGATGCAAGCCGTCGGCGCCGTCGTCACCAGGTGAACGTGTGTACCGACGTCACGAGCGCGGTCGTGTGTGAGCGACGCTGTTCCAGCAGCCGGCGACATCGCCGGAGGAACGGCCACGTCGGCTGATTGCGGGCGAGGCGGTTCGCCGCCCTGGTTTCGTGATAGAAAGGCCCGTCCGATGAGGCACCTTCTTTTCCTCAGCTCGCTTCTGGTTCTGATCGCCTCTCCGGTGTCTTTTCGCACCAGCGCCGCGGTGCAGACCGCCGCGAATCAACATCAACAGCTGTTGAAGACGTACTGCGTCACCTGCCACAGCAGCACCGCAAAGATCGGCGGCCTTTCGCTGGAAGGATTGAACCTGCAGGCCGCGGCGGATCACGCTGAGATCTGGGAGAAGGCGCTGCGCAAGCTGCGCGGGAATCAGATGCCGCCTCCGGGCAGTCCGCAGCCGCCGCAGAAGGATGTCGAGTCGTTCGTCGCGTGGATGGAAACCGCGCTCGACGCCAACGCCAAGGGTCCGAAGGCAGGCTATGTGCCGATCCAGCGCCTGAACCGCACCGAGTACGCCGCGTCGGTGAAGGCGCTGGTCGGCGTGGACGTGAACCCGAAGGACGTTCTCCCGCAGGACATCCAGGTGGACGGCTTCGACAACATCGCGGACGCTTTGAGCGTATCGCCGGCGTTCCTCGATCAGTACGTGACCGCAGGACGCCACATCGCTCAACTCGCGGTGGGCAATCCCAATCCTCGTGTGTCGAGCGTGAAGGTTCCGATCGATCCCAACCGGAATGCGGACGACCCTCCACCTCTGGGCACGTGGGGCGGCATGAAGTTCAAACACAACTTCCCGGCCGACGGCGAGTATCAGATCACGCTGACGAACCTGGCGGTGGGCCCGTACAGCAATGCCCTGGAGCGCGAGCACACGGTGGTCATCCTGATCGACGGCCGAACCGTGTTTCGCAAGCCTCTCGGTGGACTGGCGGACCTGTCTCTCGTCGATCGCACGGCGGGAACCGGACGCGCTCAGGTCATGGATCGTTTCTCGAAGATCCCCGTTCAGGTGAAAGCCGGCGTGCGCGACGTGGTCGTGGCCTTCGTCGATCGCGCTCATGTGGAGACGAGCGAAAATCTCCAGAGACTTCAACCATACGGCGGATTGACCGGCGGCGCGGCGCCCACCGACCGCAGGCCTCATCTGCTCGACGGCGTCGTGGTTGCCGGACCGTTCAAGCCTACCGGTGTGTCGATGACTCCGGCGCGAGCCCTGATCTTCGTGTGCGATCCCACGAAGACTGGCGAGCCGGCCTGCGCCAGACAGATCGCGCAACATCTGGCGCGCCGCGCATTCCGGCGACCGGTCACCACGGAAGATACGAACCGGCTCATGCCGTTCTATGAAGCGGAACGCCGGAACGGCGGAAGCTTCGACCAGGGAATCGAGCAGCTCGTGGCTGCGGTGCTGGTCAGCCCGCAGTTTCTCTATCGCAGCATCCGCGGGCACAAGGGTGTGACGCCCGGCACTGAGTTCTCTCTCACCGATTTGGAGCTCGCCTCCCGGCTCTCCTTCTTCTTATGGAACACCGGCCCGGACGAGGAGCTCTTGACGCTCGCCTCGTCGAATGGATTGACCCGTCCTGGAGTGTTGGAGAAACAGGCGAGGCGCATGCTTGCCGATCCCAGGGCCTCCAGCCTGGTGACCAGTTTCGCGATGAAGTGGCTGAATCTCACGACGCTGGATCAGGTCGTCCCCGACCCGAATCTGTTCCGCGGATTCAGCGAGCAACTGCGGCGCGATTTTTCGACGGAAGTGGAAGCCTTCATCGGCAGCATCTTCTCGGACGATCGGAGCGTGGTGGAGCTCCTGACGGCAGACTACACTTTCCTGAATGACCGTCTGGCGAGTCACTACGGCATTTCCGGCGTGACCGGCGCGCAGTTCCGCAAGGTCACGCTGGCAGACAAGGCGCGTGTCGGTCTGCTCGGCAAGGCCGCGGTCCAGCTGCGGACGTCGTATGGCGACCGCACGTCGCCGGTGTTGCGCGGGGCGTGGGTGCTCGACAAGCTGATGGGCACGCCGCCGACGCCGCCCCCGCCCGATACCGCCACCGACCTCTCACAAAAGGCCGGCGAGCAGCCGAGGACGGTTCGCGCCAGGCTGGAGCAGCATCGCGACCAGGCGACGTGCCGGACGTGTCATGGCGTGATCGATCCGATCGGCCTGGCGTTGGAAAACTTCGACGCGATCGGGGAATGGCGGACGCGGGACAGCGAGGCCAATGTTCCGATCGACGCCGGCACGGTGCTGCCGACGGGCGTCGCGATCAATGGCGTGGTGGACCTCCGCGCGCAACTGGCCGCGCGCCCCGACGTGTTCGCGCGGACGGTGACCGAGAGATTGCTGATGTACGCGGTCAACCGGCGACTCGAGTATTTCGATATGCCGCAGGTTCGCGGCATCGTGCGGTCAGCCGCGAAAGACAACTACACGCTGTCGTCGATCGTGTCGGGAATCGTCAACAGCGACGCTTTTCGCAGGCAGGGTGTCGAGACCGCGAAATGAAATGGCGGGCTGAAGGAACCGGGTGAACCATGTTCATCACCAAAAAACACATTCCTCGCAGGACGATGCTGAAGGCTGCCGGAGTTTCGTTGGCGCTGCCATTCCTGGATGCGATGGTGCCGGCCGGTACCGCTCTCGCCCAGACCGCAGCGGCTCCCAGATTACGGACCGGATTCTTCTACATTCCCCACGGCGCGATCATGGGGAATACGTCGCACGGCCGGTCATTGGATATGTGGACGCCGTCCGGTTCCGGTGCCACCTTCAAGCTCAGTCCGATCCTTGCGTCGCTGGAGCCGTACAAGCGCTACGTTTCGTCGTTCGGGAATCTGCAGAATGCCGCCACGGCCGGTTCGGTGCATTCGTTTACTCCCGCCACATGGCTCAGCGCGACCCGTCCGGATACCGGCGCGCCGCGTGCGCATATGACCACGACTCTCGATCAGGTGATCGCGAAGATCGTCGGCCAGGAGACGCCTCTGCCCTCGCTCGAAGTCGCCGCTGAAACCACGGTGCAGTCCGCCGCCGGTGGCGGCGGATACTATTCGACGCTGTCTTTCCGCGACGCGGATTCGCCGTTGCCGATGGAGCCGAATCCGCGGAAGGTCTTTCTGCAGTTGTTCGGCGAGGGCGACACGCCGCAGGAGCGCGCGACCATCAACACACGCACGCACAGCCTGCTGGATCTGATTTTGGACGGCACCAACAGCCTGAAGGGGGATCTCGGGACCGGCGACAGGGCCGTTCTCGACGGATACCTCGAGAGCGTTCGCGAGGTCGAGCGGCGTACGCAGAGGGCAGCCGCGAAAGATCTGTCCGCGTTCACGATTCCCGAAGCCCCCGTGGGAGAGCTGGACTCCTTCCCCGAGCAGGTGAAGCTGATGTTCGACCTCGTCGCGCTCGCCTATCAAGCGGACCTGACGCGGGTGGCTTCCTACATCATGGTCGCGGAAGGTACGAACCGGACCTACAACCACATCGGTATTCCCGACTCCTTCCATCCCGTCTCGCACCACGCCAACGATCTGACGAGGATTGAAAAGCTGGCCAAGATCCAGACCTGGCACCTCGAGCAGTTTGCCGACTTCGTCAAGAAGATGGCGGAGACGCCCGACGGTCAGGGATCGCTGCTCGATCACGCGATCTTCATGTACGGATCGAACATGAGCAACAGCGACAGGCACGACAACTACCCGGAGCCGAACATCGTGGTCGGCGGCGGCAACGGCAAGATGAAGCTCGGCGGTCAGCATATCGTGCTGCCGGAGCGCACGCCAATCGCGAATCTCCACCTGACGCTGCTCCAGAAGGTCGGCGTCGAACGCGACAAGTTCGGCGACAGCACCGGCACGATCGCGGAGATTTGAGGTGACGGCGGTGTGGCAGAACAGCAATCGCCACCGCCTCCAGACGGGGCGATCGCTCCCGACTCGCAGGGATGTTCTGAAGGGCGCTCTTGGCGCGTTCGCCCTGTGCACGTCCACCCGCGTTCTCAGCGCGCAACAGGCACCCGCCCCCCTTCGCCAAGGCACCGGCGGGCAAGGCGGTGTTCGTCGCCTGACGGACAAGATGGCGATCGTCGATGGAGGTGGAAGCAACGTTCTCGCCTTCTTCACCGGTGACGGCGTGGTGCTGGTCGACGGCGGCGCTCCGAAGTCGTTCGACAGGGTCATGGCGTCGCTTGGCGCGACTGCCAAAGTGAAGACGCTCTTCAATACCCACCATCACATCGATCAGACCGGCAACAATGAGCTCTTCTCGGCGGGAGCGACGATCATTGCGCACAAGCGCACCCTGGAATGGATGTCGGCCGACCACTGGATTCCGGCTGACGATCGCTATGAAAGAGCCCGCCCGAAGGTTGCCCGTCCCACGGAGACGTTTCTCTCCACCGGCTCGCTGAAGATCGACGACGAGCAGATCGACTACGGCTCTCTGACGCTGGCCCACACCAACGGCGATATCTATGTGTACTTCAGGGGCGCGAACGTTCTCGCCGTGGGCGATGTGGCGTCGCCGCAGCGCGATCCGGCGCTCGATTACTTGACGGGAGCGTGGATCGGCGGCCGCGTGGATTCGATGGATATCCTCCTGAAGCTCGCGAATGAACAAACGCGGATCGTGCCGGCGTACGGGCCCGTCATGTCGAAAGCGGAGCTCGAGGCGGAGCGGGACATGATGGAAGAGGTTCGGACCCGCCTGTTCAATCAGGTTCGGGAAGGCGACAGCCCCAGGGACATGCTGGACGGTGGCGTTCTCGAGGGGCTCGCGCGCACATGGAACGATCCGTACAAGTTCCTGTACGACGCGGCGAAGGGCTTGTGGGCGCACCACGACAAGCTGGGCCCCAATGTCGTGTAGGAGAGAGCGGTGACGCGTTTCATCCTCGCCTGTTTCTGCGTGATTGCCGCCATTCAGCCGGCCCTCGGCCAGTCCAGGAGCTCCCTTGCCGATCTCATCCAAGCCGGAAACCGGAAGGCGGCGCTCGACAGGATTCGCGCCGGAGCGGATGTGAATGAAGCGCAGCCAGACGGCAGCCGCCCGATCCATTGGGCGGTCTACAAGGTCGACTACGAGCTGACCGAGGCGCTCATCGCGAAGAAGGCGAGAGTGGACGTCATCAACGAGTTCGGCTCCACTCCGCTTGCCGAAGCGGTCAAGCTGGCCGACGCCCGGATGGTGAAGATGCTGCTCGATGCCGGCGCGGGCGTCGATCGCGCAGATGAAGACGGTCAGACCGGTTTGATGCTGGCGATCAAAACGGGGGAACTGCCCATCGTCGAGATGCTGGTCAAAGCCGGCGCCAACGTCAATGTGGTTGAGAAGTTTCAGAACCAGACGCCTTTGATGTGGGCTGTCACCGCACCGAAACGCGCGGCCGAGATCACGAAGCTGCTCCTGTCCAAAGGCGCCAACGTCAAGGCGCGCGCGCTCTATACGGACTGGCCGAACCAGCTGTCCTCCGAGCCGCGCGCCCAGTACCGCCCCGTCGGCGGATTGACGGCGCTGCTGTATGCCTCTCGCAACGGCTGCTATGAGTGCGTCGAGGCGCTGATCGGTGCCGGCGCGGATGTGAATGTGCCGACACCGGAAGGCGTCACGCCGCTGATGGTCAGCCTCGACAACGATCACAACGACGTCGCCACACTGCTGTTGGATCGTGGAGCGAATCCGCATGTCGCGGATTGGTGGGGACGCACGGCGCTCTTGATCGTCGTCGACAGGAAAGAATCCCTCACTGGCGGGCGAGGTGGACGCGGAGCTGCCGCGACGCCTCGCAGCACAGGCGGCCCGGCTGTGTCCCACATGGCCGTTATCAACAGGCTGCTTGCCGCGGATGTCGACGTGAATGCCGAGATGAACATGCATCGCCCCAGCCGCGGCGGCAACAGCGGGCGCTTTTCCGACAGACAACTGGGCACGGGTTGCACGGCGTTGTATCGCGCAACCGAGGCCGGCGACATGGAAGTCATTCGTGCTCTGCTGGCCAAGGGCGCCAACCCGAATATCAACGACATGGGGTTCACGCCATTTTTGGTGGCGGCAGGTGTGACTCCGAGTGCTGCTGGGGGCGGCGCTGCGCCCGATACTACGCTTCTGGATTTGATGATCCAGCACGGCGCCGATGTGAATACTCAGGTCGCCGGCATGAGGTCTTACTCCATGCGGATCTCCTACCAGCCGCCTCCGGACAAAGAAGGGACTTCGGCTCTCCACGGAGCGGTGCAGGCAGGCCGGACCGATTTGGTTCGTTATCTTCTGCAGAAAGGAGCCACACCCGAGCTCGTCGATGCCAACGGCAAGAAGCCGATCGATCTGCTCGATGCCGACGTGGCTGGCGGTGCCGGCGGTGCACGAGGCCGAGGCGGAGCGCCGGCGCCAGGTGCGGCAGCGCCTAATACTGCCGGACGCGGAGCCCGAGGTCGTGGCGGCGCTGCCGGAGCCGTCGACCCGGCGACCGCGGCCGAGATTCGCGCGTTGCTGCAAGGGGCAGCGTCATCGAGGTAGTCTGCCGGCCGCCGTGCCCTGGGGACTAGCGCGGCCCGTCCAATTCGTTATGCGAAGCTTTCTTTCGCGTATCGCCGGTGCCCTGGTGTTGGTGACCACGATGGGATGTGGAAGTTCCTCGTCGCCTTCGGAACCGACTCCCCAGGTCACCCAGCAATCCCAGGAACCCACCTTGACGGGGATCGTTCGTGAGTCAGGGACGCAGGCCCCAGTTCCGAATGCACGCGTCTGCTGGTCCTACCCCAACTGTGTCTCGACCGGCCAGGACGGGGCGTATTCAATCGTCGGCAACGGCGCCCAAGGCAACTGTCCCTTCGCGGACGGGCAGGAATTCGAAGGCCGCCAGGATTGTGTGGTTGGGTTCACGTGGAATCCAACCCTTCAGCGGATCATACGCATCGAAGCGGGTCAGGTGATTGCGTCCACGATTTTCTCCGATGACATCAGCGGGCTTCAATTAGAGGATTACTGCGCCGCGTGCAAACGCATTCGGATCGTCGCAGCACGTTCAGGCACATTGACGGTCCGCCTGACGCCGGAGAACGCTGGGCTCGGGCTCATGTTCGCCTATACCGACCAACGCGCCAATGCGCCATTTCACGTGCAAGCGGCGCAGGAGTCGCCAGTCACGGTGCTCACCCAAGGTCCGAGCGCTCCCCGGTCGTTTGAATTGTCAACGACCTTCGTGCCGGACTAGCACCCGTGGCGAACACGACCTTCGTTCCGCCTATCGTCTCGGCACCCGCCGCCGCAGTTCGTCGACGAGGTTTCGTATGAGCATGACAGGCGTCCTCGATGGGGGCGGCGGCATCAACCCGATCACCGTCCTGCTATCCAGCGAAAGATCGTAGGGCTTGGCATTCCCGAAAGGCCTGATCAGTGGAGTGTTGCACCACACTCGGATCGTGCCGACTCTGAACTCGTCTCCGATGTTCGAATAACTGGCCACCATGACGCGGCCGTCTGGACCCACGAAGAACAACTCACGCGAGTTCCGCGACCAGCGTGGATAGCTCCCACCGGAGATCGAGACCTTCACCGGCGTGCCCTGGGGGTAGGGCTGCACGTATACGTCGAGACTCCCCGTTCCGGATCGGTTCGACGCATACGCGATCCACCGGTCATCGTGCGAGAAGGAGGGGTGGACCTCGTCGGCGTCCGACGAGAGGAACGGCTCCGGCGTACCTGCTTTGAGCTCCTTGCCGTCGCTCGAGACTGCAGCGATCGTGATATCCCAGTTCAAGCCGCGGAACTGCTGAATGGCCAGCGCGCTGCCGCTGGACGTGAACGACCAGGGCAGCTGCGCGGACGTGCCTTCTATCAAAGGCCGCGGGCTCTCGTCAGTCGTCGACGTCCACCACGTGCCCGCCCCGGTCTGGCTTCCCATGACGATGTGCTTGCCGTCGGGTGTCCAGAGTGGGACCACGTACCCGGACGCCACACGCAACATGTGGCCGCGGAGCAAATCTCGCACCCAGATGCTGCTTCTCTGTTCATCGAATATCTCGAGCGCGAGATCGCGGCCACTGGGGGAGATACTCGGACGTCCGTAGACGTCTGGCTTGGCAAGCAGCGGCTCGGCAACGCATTTGCTGTCCACAGACGCGATCGTCGAGACGACGCCCGCGCGGCCCGTACGGTACACGAGCGTGCCGTCTCGAGAGACGTCGAATCGTGCCGTGCCATCCGGGTTCGGACCGTACGCGACGTTCTCCAGCACACGCACCGGTGTGCCATCGATCACCAGGCGGTCAACGTCGAACTCGACCGCGAACAGGTCGCCGCCATTGACATAGAGCAGGTAACCGGTACCATCCGCGGCCGACACGTAGCGGCCGTAGGTGGCCTTGGGCTGAAGAGTCTTTCGCGTCCGATCCCGGAGGGAGAGCACCTCGATGCTGCCGTTGTCGAAGTTCGCAAACGGATTTATTTCGTTCGTCGTGAACAGGACCGCGTTCCCTCCGGGAAGGATCTGCGGCCACCGGTGGGCGGCTTCCTTGCGCTGCGCATCGAGCTGTGTCAGCGCTTGGCGCGCGCTCCCGTCTTCCTGCATGCGCGACAACACTCTCGAGACGGACGCGACAATCGTGCCGTCGGTGTCCCAGCTGCCCCCGAATTGCGGCGCGGCTTCCGTGATGATGGTCAGACCGCTCCCGTCTGCGGCGATGCTCTTGAGCTTGCCGTCGGCGAAGAATGCGATCCGCTGCCCGTCAGGTCTGAAGAACGGTGCGGTCGCGCCGGCCGTACCCGGCAGCTCGATCGGCGCCGACCCAGTCTGGTCGAGCCTGAGCATGTAGAGTCTCGAGTTTGCGACGTAGACGAGACGCGTGCCGTCGGGAGACGGGATCACATCGGCACCGCTCAGGGAACCGGCGCCCACACCAGGGTCGAGGTCGATGGGCAGGCTCTCGAGCGGCTGCGCGACGGGGCGTGTGGCACGGGCCAGTATGCAACGCCCAGCGCAACGAGCGCCAACGACAACGCTGCGGCCCAAAGTCATCACCGCTTTCGAGGACCCTGACACCGCCGCAGCGGACGTCGACTCCTCATCGAGCAGCGTCCAGGCATCGGCGATATCGTGAAGCCGTTTGCGAGGATCCTTCTCCAGGCAATGCTTGAGCAGCCGCCGAACGGTCACCGGGACATCGGTCAGCTGGGGATGCTGTGTGACGACCGCTGCCACCGTTTCCGTCGCGTCGCCCCGTCCGAATGGCTGGCGCCCGGTCAGCATCTCGTAAACGATGACGCCGAATGCCCAGACGTCCGCACGTTTGTCGACGGGGTTGCCCCGCGCCTGCTCGGGGCTCATGTAGGCAGCGGTTCCCAGGACCACGCCGGCCTGCGTCATGGCAGGGCTGGTGACGGTTGGCGATTGGGACACATCAGGGGACAAGCCGGCGGCCGGATCACCGAGCGGGTAGGCTTGGGCTCCGGTGGCGGCGAGATCCGGACGGAACGCCTTGGCCAAACCGAAGTCGAGCACCTTCACCGTGCCGTCCGGACGGAGCTTCACGTTCGCGGGTTTGAGATCGCGATGGACGATGCCCTGACCGTGCGCGGCTTCCAGCGCATCCGCGATCTGCCTGGCGATCGGCAGCGCTTCGTCCAGCGGCAGGGCACCCGAAGAAATCCGCTCCGCCAGGGTCGGGCCCTCGACCAGCTCGATCACGAGCGCCGTGCCAGTCGGCGTACGCTCGAGACCGTAAATGCCCGCGACGTTCGGATGGTTCAACGGGGCCAGCGCCCTGGCCTCGCGCTCGAAGCGTGCGAGGCGTTCAGGATCGGAGGCGAAGGCATCCGGTAGCACTTTGATGGCGACCTGACGCCCGAGATTCGTATCAGTAGCTCGATGGACCTCGCCCATGCCGCCCTTTCCAATGAGGGCAGCTATTTCGTACGGACCGAGCCGGGTGCCTGTCGCAAGGGCCAAGGGAGGCGCAGCAATTATAGGAGGTCACCCCTGCAACCCCGCCTTGGTGCAGACGATGTAATCGTCAGCGGGAATATCCGTATGCCTATGTCTCAATAGATCTTAAAGTCTCTATTGGTTCTATCGCTGGTGCGACCCGACAGTGGGCGAATGTTTCGTCCGTGACTCGTGATGCTCAATTCAAGGCATTTACCAACGACGACCCCGAGCTCGTCTTCGCCGTCGCGGGGCCCACTTGGGCTCGATTTGGACAGCTCTCCCGTACGTCGGCAGATTGCCGCGGCGGTGATGGCAATCGCGTTGATCGTTGCAGCGGTGGTCGCGCCGTTTTGGTACTGGGATGGCGGACTCATTGAAATCGAGGCCACCCAGTTCGTCCAGAACTATCTCGCCGATCGCCCGGTACTTGCGCACGTGTTCGACCCGCGTCGAAACGACATCAACACCTACCAGGCGCGCGAGCTGAGCTACTTTGCCGATTACCTCGATTCGAGAATCTTCGCCTGGCTCGCCGGGCGGGGGACGTGGATCTTCATCCCGGCGAGCGCGCTCGCAGCTTCCCTCCTGTCGATCGGAGTGTTCATGCGCGGTGCCCGCCGCGCCGGTACGCCCTCGCTGACTGCGAGTCTTCTGCTGCTGATCTATTTCACGAACTACGTTCATCTCGTGACAACGGGGATGCTCTATCGGTCGGCCAAACCGCTGCTCGTGCCACTGGTCATAACGACGACATTTGCCTTGGCCGCCCTGTTGCGCCGGCAGCGCTCGGACGACGTACGCGACCGTTGGGCGCCGCTCCTGCTGTTCCTGCTCCTCTGTGCGATGAGCCTGCTCGACCGCCAGGGTTTCTTCATGGCCGTCGTGGCGTTCGGCGCCACGATGTATGGCGCTCTGTGGATGAGCACGAGGCGTGACATCGTCTTCGCCGCCGCGGCGGCTGTCGTTACGATGGTGCTCTATGATCTGGCTCTCGGACCGTGGCTCGTCGAGCGAATCAACGGATACCGTCCGAGCTTCGACTATCAACGCATTCCAATCGCTGTACTGGTCACCGACGTCACCCCCTGGTTGCGCGCAGGTAAGCTCCTGCTCTCAGCCGCAGCGACCCTGTTTGGAGGCCTGCCAACCTGGGCGCCAGTCCTGGCTGTCGTCCTCGCTCTTGGCCTGGCGCGTGGCCGGCTGTCGCCGCACACGCGCACGCTCACCGTCTTGTGCGCGCTCGTCTTCGGTGGGCAGCTGGCGATGTTCGCCGCGATGGTCGTCCGCCATCCTCCGATCTACGAGTACATCGACCACCGTCTCTGGTATTACCCGCTTCCATTCCAGGCACTCCTCACGACCGTGCTGGCGATTGCAGCAGCATTCCTGAGAATCGACGCGTGGCACCCATACAGGCGACTGGTTCTGCACGCGGTGCTGATGGCCGTGATCGTCTCGAACGTCACCAGCTGGAACGAACACGAGCGTCGGCAGCTACGCTCGCGATGGTTCCCTGACGTCGTCGAGCAGAACGAGGCACTCAAGGCGACGATCGCTGACGGCCGGTTGCGCTGGTATCTGACACCCGAATACCGTGGGTTCTACACGTTTCTCTCGCGTCGGAGGGGCGAAGCCGACGCTCGCGCCGGCGCCCGGTAAGCGAAGTCGACCAGCCGCGTTCACTGCGGCTCGAGAGATGCGTGCAGCACGCGCACCCCGAGCTCTCGCGTATCCGGGGTTCCGAGCTGGGGCAGACTGGCGGGCACGAACGTGCGGTCCACGACGATTGTGATTCTGGCAACCTCGTCGCTACCGAGCGCCGACGCGGGAAGAGGGATGCGGCGCAGCGCTCGTTGTCCGGTCGGCAGCGCGAACGTATCGACCATCCTGCCCCCGGCGTGAATCTCGACGTGCTGCGGTTGCGGCAGTGGCACAGGCTGGTCGAGCAGCAGGGCGAAGGTCGCTGCTCTCATCGGGTTCGGACACCAGATCGTTGCCCTGGCCGTCGTCCAGTGCCATTCCGTTCCCGATTCATCCGGCCGCTCTGTGGGATAAAAGTCTTCGATGAACATTGCCGGCGGCTCCCCGCCTCCTTGCACGTCGATCGTGCCGACGCTGTACGACCGCCGCCCCCGCGGCTGGCCAGTCAGCGGCAACCGATCACCGGTTCGTGGCGAGTACAGCCCGAGCTCGATGCTGACGGTACCGGTCAGCGTCCGGCGTGGAACGAGGAGAGGACGCGAGTACTCGATAACGGCCCCGGGCTTCCATTCACGAGTCGGTACGGCCGGTTCGTGATCGTCATTCCACAGAGATTCTCCCTTCTCGTCGTACACATGCACGAACACGAGATAGTCATCGGTGAGCCGCGTATCTTCGGCGACGACGAACCGATAGCTCACGTCCACCATTCGTCCTGCTTGTATGCTCGGCCGCGCGAGTCGGATCTGGGGAGTGGCCACACCTCTATCCTGTCGGTCCGAACACGAAGCAGCCAGCAACGCGGACATGAGGTACTTTGCAAGATTCCGTCTGTCCATGCCCATCCGCATCGACTTCCGCAGCAACATGCTGCGCGGTGTGCGTTGAAGCGCGCTCCCTACGCTAACCCAGTTTCCGGGTGCCCTGGTGTTTGTGTCCTCTTTGCCTCGGTGGCGAATTTCTCAGTGCCTCGTCCTTCGACGTTGCTCAGGACGACCCTGAGCGAAGTCGAAGGGTCGCAGGCCGCTACGATCTCACCACGGCCAACTAGACCCAGAGCTCACTTGTGTTGAGGATGCGAATCCCTGTGGAGACGACCGACCAGACTCGCCTGACCGCGCGAGAAGGCTGTGGGGATCAGCGAGCTCACGGAGCTCGCGTCCAGCGGTCCTCGACGCCCTCGCAGCG
>DASUGH010000056.1:0-84766 GCA_036274155.1 Vicinamibacterales bacterium
GTCGGGCTCGAGCGCGTAGCGCATTGCCGCGTCACGCGGGAAACGCGTGGTCACGATCAGCTGGGCGCCGCAGCGAAGCAGCTTGAGCCCGGCCTGATAACCGATCTTCACGCGGCCGCCGGTGAGCAGCGCCACGCGGCCTCGCAGGTCGGCAAGCTCGGTGCGCTTGGCAAGGTTCAGGTCCGCGCACGATGGGCAGAGCTGATCGTAGAAGTGATGAATCGTCGTGTAGAACTCTTTGCAGGTGTAGCAATTCTGCGGCTCGGCGGCGACGCGCGATTCGAAGGCGTGCGCAGCCGGCATGGAGGCCTCGCCGGACCGGCCGGCGTCGGCGTCTCCCGAGGGAACGTCCTGGGGGTCGAACCCTCGTGGCGGAAACACGTTCGGCGTGGTGATCGCCGGCTTCCGACGCAACGCACGGATGCCGGTGGCGTCGAGCATCCGATCGTCACGCCGCGCGCGCGCCGCGCGGCGGGCGCGGTTGAGCGCCTTCAGCTGCACCCGTCTGTTCACCGGATCGGGATTCTGGAGATCGGCGAGCGCGCGGTGCAGGCGCTCACGCTCGGTGGCCGGCAACTCGTCGAGCAGCCGGCGGTCGGCGGCCAGCGTCTCCAGCAGCTCGGTCAGCTCGCGCAAACGATCGAGAATCGACACAGTGGAACCGGGGACCGACATCTACTCAGGGTAATCCGCCGCAGGCGACAGACCAAGCGATGGCCCTTCCGCTTCACCAGGCTGGCAGCGCCGCCACGGTCTGCACGAACCGCTCGAGGACGGCCTCGACCTCTGCTCGATCGGGCAGGCGCTCGAGCCATTCACGCGGAACGTCCGCACCTGCAGCGCCCAGAATCTGCCCTGTCAGCGCGGCGATCCCCTGGCCGTCTCTCCCAAACTGCCTGGCCTCGCCGAAGGCGGCCACCAGGTCGCCATCGGAGTACCTGGTCGCGATGACGAGCGATCGGGCGACGCTATCAGCCAGCTCACCTCCGCCAGGCACGCGATCCCCGGCATCAACCGCCGTGCCGTGACGGCGATCCGCCTCGAACAGACGCGCCCTCACCTGGCTGTCGGGCAGCGCGCCGGCGGTGCGGCTCAGCAGATCCGCCGGCACCCGATCGAGCTGCAGACAGCTGCGAACGGCCAGAACGCCGGAGAGCGCGGCGGCGCACGCCTCGTCGCTGTCGTTCGTGATGCGCGTCACCGCGAACAGCGCCGCGCGATCGTCCTCCCGCGACGGGTCGAGAACGAAAGCGAGCGGTGTGGCGCACAGCACCGGACCGAGACTCACGTGGCCAGGCGCGTGCACCGGCTCCTCTGACGCCGGCGTGGGATCCGGGGCAACGTTCGCGACGTCCGTTCGAACGCGCGCTCGATGGCTCCACTCCCTGAATACTGCGGCCACCTGCGAGGGTCGTACTCGGCCGCCGGCACGCGCCGTCGCCTCACACGTTGCCAGCGTGAGCCAGGTCTCTGCCGCGAGCCGCGGGCTCGACGGAAACAACGCCTGCTGACCAGCACCGGCGAGCTGCGAACAGACATCGCCCAGCGCACCGGCAACGATGCAGGCGCGCGCCCGCTGCGCGAGCGAGTCGTCCATCATCGGCAGCTCTCCAGGGTAGCCACGGCCAGTCTCGATCCGCGTTCGATCATACCGTCGACGCACGTCATCGACCTGCAACCTCGTTGGAGCGCAGTGAGGACCCGGCGGCATCTGCCCGCGATCGAACACATGCCGCGATACTGGTACAATCCGCCGCAATGAGCGCAGATGCGGCAACGCTCAAGTGCCCGAACTGCGGCGCGCCTGCGCCTGCCCACGCCTCTCACTGCGAGTACTGCCGCGCACGGCTGGCGAGCATCAGCTGCCCGGCCTGCTTCGGCCTGATCTTCGACGGCGCCGCATTCTGCCAGTTCTGCGGCGCGGCGCGGAACCGCTCGGAGGCGAGCGATGCTCGACCGGTCACGTGCCCGGCCTGCCAGGGACAGATGACCTGGACGCGCATCGGCGAAGCGGATCTCCTCGAATGCGGGCGCTGCAAGGGGACGTGGGTCGAGGCTGCGACGTTCGAGCACATCTGCGCCAGCCGTGAATCGCAGGCGGCGGTGCTGCACACCTCGCCCGAGGCCCATCTTCGCCAGGGCGACGGCAGGCAGGCGACCCAGACGGCTGCGCGCCTGCCGCCGGTGCGGTACCGGCCGTGCCCTCGCTGCCGGAAGATGATGAACCGCGTCAACTTCGGGAAGATCTCGGGCGCGGTCGTCGACGTCTGCAAAGGACACGGCACCTTTCTCGATCGCGGCGAGCTGAACCAGATCGTCCGTTTCATCCACTCGGGCGGGATCGAACGTGCCCGCGCGGCCGAGCGCGAACAGATCCTCGAGGAGCAGCGCCGCCTGCGCGACCTGGAACGGATGCACGCGCGCGTCTCGCCGCCTGACGGCGCCATCGGCTGGAGCCACACGTCCTCCACGAACGATCCGCTGGCGGCGTTTCTGTCGGCGCTGCTGGACAGGTCGTAGCAGAAAGGATCGCGGCGGATCAGTCTGCGAACCCCTCCCGATCGAGCACCTTGTCAGGAGGCACGAGAGGCGGCATCTCGTTGGCCGGCAGCCGGTGGACGGTCTGGGCCAGGCCGGTGAGCACCAGCGGATCGGTGACACGCCAGCTGACGAGCGGGCTGTCGTAGAAAGCGTCGCCGGTCACGAGCGGCGAGATCTGCGACCAGCGTACGACCGCCACATCCGATCGCTTGCCCACGAGCCCGCGCGGCGCCAGCATTTCACGGCTGAAGATCACGTAATCCACCTTCGGCGCCCGCAGCGGCATCGCGTCCGGCCAGATGACGCCGGTCGCCACCGTGTCGTTGGTACGGATGAACCAGATCTTCGGCACAAAGAGTCCGTCGCGCTCACCTTCCTGCAGCGCCTTGCGGCGGTAGTTCCACTGCCAGGCTGCGAGCAGACGACTGCGCGGCAGCGTGAGCGGTGCATCGGCGACGTTCCTTCGGGGATACGGACCGCACGCCTCCCGGTTGCCGGCTTCCCAACCCTTCAGCAGCGCTGGCGTACTGAACGTCGTGACCGCCGGATTCTGCAGATCGACCACCGAGCTGCCGAACTGGCCGGTGAAGGGCTCGAGCTCCCGAGTCGCCTCTTCGACGAAGAACGACGGGCGGACGTAGGCGAGCGAGAACCGCGCCCAGGGCTGGCGCGACGAAGGACCGCCGGACGTTTCCGGGAGGCACTCGAACAGGAAATCGACCCCCGTGTCCTCGTTGGTGTACCTGGCAGTCCCCTTCGTCACCGCGTAGTTATCACGCTTGGAGAAATAGCGCTCGAACGTTGCGCGATTCGGCGTGACGGCCGACGTCGGGACGAACAGGAGCTCATACCGCATTGGAATCAGGTTCGTCCGCAGCGGGGGAAGTGAAAGCCGCGCGTATGCTCATTGTGCGGCAAGACACACGGAAACGCACGTGATCACGGCGTGGCGTCCGTCACGGGCCGCCAGCGCGGCGACCGGTGTGAAAGGCTGTGCACACGCCCAGCGGCCGCTACTTCTCGTAGTGCAGCGACGATTGTTCGTTCTCGTTGCAGATGAACTCGATCAGCTCCGTGTCGACCATGATGCGCTGATTGACGCGGACAGTGAACGGCATCGTGAACGCCTTCGGGTCGTCGATGGTGACGTCGATCTCGAGCGAGCCGAAGTTCGGCCGGCGGAAACGCTCCACGATCGTCGCCTGGTCGGTCAGCGGCGTTCCCTGGACATCGAGCCACATCCCGTCGCGGATGTTCGTGGTGGTGGCAACCAGCGTGTCGCCCTCCCACTTGCCGGTCGTGTAGCCGTACCAGTAGGGCACCGCATCGCTGTCGCGAGCCGGCGCGGGACGGCCGTCGAGATAGATGTGCCGCAGGCCATAGTTGGACTCCCAGATCATGACGATCTCACCCGGGGTCCAGAGATACTTGCGCGGCTGTGGATGCAGGTGCAGCTGCATATGGCCAATCGGCAGGCAGTGCGCGTCGGGATTGTCCTTTGCGTTGTCGGAGGCGCGCTTCTTTCGAAGCTCGGCCGCCCACGGCGTCATCGGCGCCAGGTTGCCGGGCAGGTTCTGACCGATGTTGAAGAACGTGGCCACCGGCGGCGAATTGCCTGGCTGGGCCGGCGCGGCGTTTCCAGCGCCGCGACCGGCGCGGCCTCCGCCTGCCGGCGCACCAGCAGCCTGCGTATTACCCGCTGCCGCGCCCGCCGCGCCGGCGCCGTCCGCGGCAGCTCTGCCACGACCAGCGCGTCCGCCTCCGCCGCCACCTGCCGCCCAAATGCCGCTGATATCGACATGGCCATCCGGAGTCCGCGGCGCAGGCGCCGTCATGTTCACCGTGCCGTCGGGATTCCTCGGAACGTTCGGCGTCTTCACCGACGGCCATTGCGCAAGCACCGACGGCGACAGTGCCGCAAGAAGCGCAAACACCACGGACACGAACACTCTCATTTCCCGGTCCTCCAGATCCGACCCAAGCTGTCGATCGTAGCATGCTGGATCGTTCGGGTCGTTCAGGTCGGCTGTTATAATTCGCGTCCGCCATGCCCGCCGAAAACCTGCAGACGCTGCTCGACCGCGTGAAGACTCCTGTCGAGCTGCTACGAAATTCCCAAATCGGTCCCTACGCCTTTCCGGTGGTGCGGCCGGAGTTCACGAACTGGCGCGACGAGCAGCGCGCGTGGCGCGAGACCTGCGCCCTCTTCGATCAGTCGCACCACATGACGGACCTCTACGTCGAGGGGCCCGACGCGCTGAAGCTCCTCTCCGACCTCGGCATCAACAGCTTCAAGAATTTCCGCGTCGACCAGGCCAAGCAGTTCGTCGCGTGCAACCACGACGGCTTCGTGATCGGCGACGCCATCCTCTTTTATCTCGGCGAGAACCGGTTCAGCCTCGTAGGCCGTCCGCCCGCCCACAACTGGGTCCAGTACAACCTCGAGACCGGCGGCTACCGCGCCACTGCGGAGCGCGACGAACGCTCCGCCGTCAACCAGGGGCGGCGGAAGGTCTTCAGATACCAGGTGCAGGGGCCGAACGCGCTGCGCGTGATGGAGAAGGTCACGAAGCAGCCGCCTCCCAACATCCGCTTCTTCAGCATGGGGGCGTTCTCCATCGCCGGTCACGAGGTCCGCGCGCTGCGGCACGGCATGGTGGGTCAGCCCGGCTGGGAGCTGTTCGGTCCCTGGGAGCATGGCGACGACGTGCGCAACGCCATCGTCGAGGCCGGTCGCGAGTACGGCATTCGCCAGGTAGGGTCACGCGCCTACCCGACCTCGTGCCTCGAATCGGGGTGGATTCCCTCGCCGCTTCCCGCCGTGTATACCGGCGAGCGGATGAAGCCGTACCGCCAGTGGCTGACCACGACGAGCTACGAAGCCATGGCATCACTCGGCGGCAGCTTCTACTCCGACGACATCACCGCCTACTACCTGACGCCGTGGGACCTCGGCTACGGTTCCATTCTCAAGTTCGATCACGACTTCGTCGGACGGAGCGCGCTCGAGAAGATGGCCGCCGGGACGGCACCGCGCAGCAAGGTGACGCTCGTCTGGAACCCGGATGACCTGGCGCGCATCATGCGCTCGCTGTTTCATGCGGGCGGCGACGCCGCGAAGTACGTGGATCTGCCGCTGGCGAACTACGCCACGCTGCCCTACGACAAGGTATTGAGCAACGGGAAGCCGGTCGGCCTCTCCACGTACACCGGCTACACGTACAACGAGCGCGCGATGGTCTCGCTGGCGATCATCGACAACGCCTGCGCCGCGACAGGCACCGAGGTCACGCTGGTCTGGGGCGAGGAAGGCCGCGGCTCGTCGAAGCCGACAGTCGAGCGCCACGTGCAGGCGGAGGTTCGCGCCACCGTGGCGCCGGCACCTATCTCCGAGGTCGCGCGCGTCGCCTACCGGCCGAATCAGGTGCGATGAGCGGAAGGCTCGAGGCGCAATGGCGGATTCCTTCGGCATTCGGCATTCGTCACTTCGGCCAGTCGTCGGCGGGATCGAGCGAAGCGAGCATCACCACGACGGCCTGCTTCGGATCGCCAGGCTTGGGGTTCGCTGATTGATACCAGACGCGAACACGCTGACCGACGACTAGTTCCGGGCGCAGGACGAGCCCTCCGGCCAGTTTGAAGTACTTCGTCTCGGCGGGAGTGTCGATCTCGACGGTTTCACCGCCGTCGGCCATCACCGTGATCTGCTGCGGCCCGACTGCCGTGATGCGCCCTTGCAGCGCCGGCGGCGAGTACTCGCTCTCGGGGTCGCCGTTCGGCACCACATATCGGTGGGTGCAGCCGGCAAGCGTCATGGCAACGGCGAGCGCCACCGCAATGCGGCGCCAGCCCTGGGAGCGTCTTCCTTCCCACTTTTGAACTGACGTCGACCGTCCCACCGGCATTCTCATCACACTCCGGGTCCTCATCGCGTACCCATACCCATACGAGCCACCGCACTCGGAGTCTTGCGGGTTGCCCACACACCGCGCCGGCGTCTCGCAGGGCGACGGCCCCAACGCCTCACTGGAACCCGTGCACCGTGGGATGGCGCTTCTCGCCTGCCTCGATGGCGACCTGCAGTCGATTCTGGGGCGGCGGAAGCGGACACGTCGTGAAGGGCGAATAGGCGCACGGCGGGTTGGATGCGACGTTGAAATCAAGGACCGTCCACTGCCCATCACCCACGGCCGGCGGGTGAAGCATCCGGTAACCGCCGTAGGTCGTCGATTGATTGGTGGGGTCCTTGAACATCACGAAGAACTCATTGCTCTCGGGAGAAGCAATCGCCATGAGCCGCTGTTCCTGGTCATTGATCCGGAACACGAGCTCGCCGGGCGCGATCATCTCGGTGGCGCCACCGCGCACGTCCGCGATCCGCACGGACCGGGGCGCCTGGAAGGCATCGAAACGTGCCGCGACGCGCCACCGGGCATCGACGGGGAACGTCTGAATCGGTGCCAGCTGCTCGAGCACGGGATTCTCGTCGTCCGAGGCCGTGACGAACCGCCGCTCGGCGGGACCTTCTCCCATGGAGAAGATCTGCATGTTCACCGAGCCAAGCGCCACTTCATCCACCTCCGACGGCTTCGTCAGCACGGCATCGCCCCGTTTCAAGGGCACGCCTGGTGCCGGCACGACCTCGACCTTGTCGCCTGTACGACGAAACAGCCCTGCCCGTGGAGGAAAGACCCTCGCGGGCAGCACGATCGGGAGTGAACCATCGGATCCGAAGGGATTGTCCCCGTCCTCGAGCGGCCAGATGCCGACGATCCTGACCGCGAACAACAGGTTCTCCTGGCGCTCCTCACGCCAGGCCTGATAGTCGGCCTGGTACTTCGTCGCGTCGACCGGCGGCGGATCCGGCCATGTTCGCCCGCATGCCGCGAAAGCGACGGCCAGAAGAACGAGCGCTCGCCTGTTCGTGCTCATTGATGGCTGCTCTCCATGGTAGTTCAACGCATGGCCAATCGACCGGGAAGAGTCCGGCCGGCTACCTGGCCCGCTGGCAGACCTGACAAAAGAAGGTCGATCGTCCCGATTGCACGATTCTCTTGATGACGCCTCCGCACCCGCGTCTCGGGCAGCGCTCGCCCTCGCGATCGTAAACGCGGAAGCGGTCTGCCGTGTAAGCCCGATGCCGCTTGTCCATGGCTTGTCGAAGCACGTCTTTGATTGCGGCCACCAGCCGTTGTGCCTCGGGTCGCGGCGCGCCCGACGGCGTCACGAGCGTCGATGCCCGGCGGGTCGGCGACAATCGGGCCACGTGCAGCGCCTCCGACGCGTAGATGTTCCCGAGACCGGCGACGACGCGCTGATCCGACAGCGCTGCCTTCAGCGGGATGCGCCTGCCCTTCAGGGCGCGCGCCAGGACGGCGGCGTCGAAGCCGCGGGAGAGCGGCTCGGGCCCGAGCGCAGCCAGCGCCGGATCGCCGCCAAGGTCGGGTGCCGCCACGATCCGCATCGACCCGAACCGGCGGGGATCGTTGAATACGACAGTGACGCCCGAGGACAGCTCGAAGACGACGTGATCGTGAAGGGTCGATCGCTCCGGCTCCCAATAGTAGTCGGCAGGGCGATCGCGACCTCCGTCTGACTCCACCCGGAACGAGCCCGACATGCCCAGGTGCATCAGCAGCACATCCCCCGACGACAGCTCGGCAACCAGATACTTCGCCCGCCTCCCCAGCGACTTCACGGTGCGCCCTTCGAGCCGCGACGCGAAGTCCGGCTGAATCGGGAAACGCAAATCGGAGCGGTGCACCAGCACACGGTCGAATTTCGCACCCGCCATCACCGGGCGCAACCGGCGCCGAACCTCCTCGACCTCTGGCAACTCTGGCACGTCGAACGACTCCGATGTGGCGAACGCCTCGATCCATCATTACACTCCACTTGCCATCAGGCGCTTCCCCGCTCGATCGGCGGATCCCCGGGCCGAGCGGCGCTGCGATCTGACTGCGTGCACGGACACTGACTTGCCCTTCGATACAACTCGCTGGAGCCTTGTGCTGGCCGCTGGCGGCGACGATACGTCAGCTGCCCGCGCGGCATTGGCCACGCTCTGCGAGAGCTACTGGTACCCGTTGTACGCGTACATCCGCCGCTGGGGTATCAACGCCGACGAGGCGCGAGATCTGACACAGGGGTTCCTGGCCTCCCTGCTCGAGCGACGCGATTTCGCCACCCTCCGGCAGGAACGGGGCCGCTTTCGATCGTTTCTCCTCGCGTCGCTCCAGCACTATCTCGCCAACGAGACTGCACGGCGCCACGCCCGGAAACGCGGCGGTGGCATCGTCCTTCTGCCGCTGACTGTCGACGATGCGGAAGGCAGGTATCGAGTAGAGCCGGCCGACCTCGAGACGCCGGAGACCCTTTACGAGCGCCGGTGGGCGCTCACGGTGATCGATCGGGTTCTGGCCGGGTTACGGGAAGAGTGGAATGCGGCCGGTCGCACTGCTGAATTCGATGCGCTCAAGGCCTGCCTGCTCGGTTCGACGCCGGCAGGCGGCTATGCCGCCATCGCGCAGCGGCTCGATTCCACGGAAGGCGCGGTCAAAGTGGCGGTACACCGGCTCCGGCGAAAATTCCAGGCCCGGTTGCGGCAAGAGATTGCCGAGACCGTCTCCGACCCTGGCGAAGTCGACGATGAGATCAGATACCTGCTCCGTGCCCTTCGCATGTAACCTCCGCCGGCCGTTCCGTCTATGTGGGGTGAGGAGATGGCATGACCGATCGGAACGCCAGACGCGGCGCCATTGTGAAGATCGTGCTCATCATGCTGATCTTCGCGGCGACTCTGGGCACGCTGACGGGCCTGGCGAGCCGGAGGCTCTCCCAGCCGGTTCGGGTCGGCATCACCACGGTGGGCATCAGCCTCGCCGGCGCCTTTCTCAGACACCGCTATCGTGACGCGCTTGGCGCCAAGTAGGGTGAGGACATGCAGCAGGTCAGCCAGTCGGTCCGGAAGTGCCCGGTCTGCGGCCAGACGCTTGCCGCGGATGCCGCCGAGGGACTGTGTGCCTCGTGTCTCCTGGCGTCGGCCACCGAGACGCTCAGCTTCAACACCCAGGACAGCCAGCCGACGATCTCGTCGGCAGCCGGCGACGCCGGGAGCGCAGGACGCGAGTCTGGACTCCTGACGGAGGGAACGTCCTGGGGTCCCTACCGCATCGGCCGCCTCCTGGGCCGCGGCGGCATGGGAGAGGTGTACGAAGCCGAACACACCGGCACCGGACGACGGCTCGCGCTGAAGGTTCTGCGCAAGCGGCTCCAGAACATGGACGACCGGGCGCGCTTCCTTCGCGAAGGACAGCTGGCGGCCTCGATCAGCCATCCCCACACGGTCTACATCTTCGGCAGCGAAGAGATCGCGGGCACGCCGGCGATCTCCATGGAGCTGCTGCCGGGAGGCACGCTGAAGGATCGAGTCGCCTCCACGGGGCCGCTCGCACCCGCCGATGCGGTTGCCGCCGTGCTCGACATCATCGGCGGTCTCGACGCCGCACAGGCTGCCGGCAGCCTGCACCGCGACATCAAGCCGTCGAACTGTTTCGTGGATCGGGACGGCGCGGTCAAGGTGGGCGACTTCGGCCTGTCGATCTCGACGCTGGCGCGCGACATCCGCGCTGACGTGGTGCCGTAGGGCTTCGAGGGGACGCCGCAGTTCGCGGCGCCGGAACAACTGCGCGGCGAGCCTCTCGATGTCCGTGCCGACATCTACGCCGTGGGCGCCACGCTGTACTACCTGCTGACAGGGCGTCCGCCGTTCGACGCCCCCGATCTGCAGCAGCTGTTCAACCGGGTCAATACGGACCCGGCGCCATCGCCGCGTGCGCTCCGTCCGGAAGTGCCGCGCGGGCTGGCGGCGATCGTGATCCAGTGTCTCGCCAAGTCTCCAGGCGATCGGCCGGCCTCGTATGCAGCGCTGGCTGATGCCCTTCGACCGTACGCACCTCACGAGGAGGCGCCCGCACGCCCCGGCCTGCGTCTGGTGGCGGGCATTCTCGACGGGGTGGTCATCGCGCTCATCGGCAGCCTGTGGAAGATGTCGCAGATCGACATCACGTACAACGCGGGACAAACGGCCGCCACCGGGGCGAAATGGTGGACCTTCATCGTCATGCTTGCCTACTACATCGTTCTGGAGGGGTTTGGCCGCGCCTCTCTGGGCAAGCTGGCTCTGGGACTTCGGGTCAGAGGCGGCGGCGCCAACTGGTGGCCGCGCATCGTCGTTCGCACGCTCGTCTTCTACGTTCCGAACGCCATCGTCGCCCTCGGCCTCTGGCTCATTGGTCCGCTGAGCGCTTCTGCGCCCTCGCCGGACACGAAGTTCTACTGGAACGTGCGCGACATGGCCGAGCTCGCCGCGGCAGTGGTGGTAGGCGTCCTCACGCTCGCGCTCTTCCTGACGGCCAGGCGGCGCAACGGGTGGGCGGGCCTGCACGATCTGATCAGCGGCACCCGGGTCGTGTCGATCGCCGCGGCACGAGGGCGACAGACGGCGGCCGTCGCGAACGCTGCGGCGATCGCACAAACGGCTGGATCGGCGCTCGGAGAACGCACGTACGGGCCTTTTCTCACGGCTGTCGATCCTGGCGATCGGGTCCATGCACGCTCGATTGTTGCGTTCGACCCGGTGCTGCGCCGGCGTGTGTGGATCCGCACGGCGACCGAAGGCACTCCGGCGATCAGCAGCGAACGCCGCGATCTCTCCCGCGTCGGTCGCCTGCACTGGCTCACCGGCCGCCGATCGCCCGGCGACAACTGGGACGCGTTCGAGGCGCCGGATGGCGCCCCATTCGAGTCCGTCTGCGATCGCCCGGTCGACTGGGCAACGCTGAAACAGCGGCTGCTGGACCTTTCGACGGAGCTTTCGGCGTGCGCGGCCGACGGTACGGCTCCGATCCTCGCGATCGATCGCCTCTGGCTTCGCGGCGACGGGCGCCTCGTCCTCCTCGATTTTCCGCCGCCGGCGTCACGAGCCGACGCTGACGGCACGGGGGAGCCGGCCGTCCTCACGCCATCCGCTCTGCTGTCGGCCGTCGTCAGCCGGTGCGCCTCCCCGCTGCGGGGTGCGCAGGGCGGACGCGCGCCGATGCCGCTATCGGCGCATCGGCTTGTCGATCGCCTCACCAGCGCCACGCCACCCCCTCTGTCCGAAGCGGCGAAGATGCTCGCCGACGCGGCTTCCACGCCGAATCGCGTCGCACGACGGCGGCGGGCGATTCCAATCGCGATGGCGGCGGCCCCCATGGCATTCATCGTGACGGTGGCGCTTCTGCTGGTGCCCAGCCTGACGCGTTTCCTCAGCTCGCCGAATACGGAGGTGCTCCCGTGGCTGGACATGTTGAACAAACCGGCCCCGCCCGGCAGCCGGCTGGCGGATCCGGAGATTAGACGCGCGCTCGAGACGTATGTGGCGGGACGGTTTGCCTCGACGCTCCACGACGAGGGCTACTGGAGCTCGCGAATGATGCAGGGAAACCAGCAGATGGGTCAGTGGCGCCGGCTCGCGGCCGACATCGCCGCCCGGCACCCTTCGATCGACGCAGCCGAGGTCGCCCGGGCCACGACGATCGTCGCCCCCGAGATCGAGCAGCAGCGCCGGAACAGCGAGAAACGATCCGGCGGCTTCGCAGGGGGAGTCGTCATCATCGTGACGACGCTGCTGCTCATCACGGTGTCGCTCGCGGTGATCGCCAGCGCGATGTCGTCGTTGCTCGTGCCCGGCGGCCTCGTCACGCGGTGGCTCGGTCTGGCGGCGGTCACGTCCGAGGGCCGGGAAGTCGGCCGCGCGCGATCGATCGCGCGAACGCTGGTCGCCTGGCTGCCTGCGATTGTGTGGCTCGGGTACATGGCGGCATCGCCGAAGATCCAGGGCTGGGTGCCGGTGCCATCGGCGCCTGTCCCCAGCACCGCAGCCATGCTGGGCATCCTGGCAATCGGCGCAGTCTGGACGATCGTCCGGCCGTTCCGCGGACCACACGATCTCCTGACGCGTACCTGGGTCGTCCCGCGATAGCCGTGCGGTCGAGCGCCCGCTTCCTCTGGCGGGCCTGTTCGCGGATAATCGCCCTCGACATCGAGCAGCGCCCCGGGTCAGCTCGGCGGCTCATGTCGCAGCGCCGAGCTTCAGCTCGGCGGCTCGTATCGCAGCGCCCTGCCTGTGCCGGGCGAACAAGAGGAGCTTCTCCATGCAGAAGGGTTTCGTTCGTTCGACATTCATCCTCATGCTCGGGCTCGCGCTGGGAATCGGCGTTGCCGCCCAGGCGCCGCAGGGTGGCGGCGCACCGGGCGCTGGTGCGCCGGCCGGCGCGCAGGGTGGCGGGCGCGGCGGTGGCCGCGGCGGCGGCCGGGGATTCAACCTTGCGCCGCTGCTGATGGAAACCGATGCCTTCCCCGACGGCGGCATTATCCCGGTGAAGTACGCAGGACGCGGCGGCAGCACGCAACCGGGCTTCAAGTTCTCGAACGCGCCTGAGGGAACGGTGGCCTACGCGATCATCTTCCACGACATCGACGTCGCGCTGCAGAACGGCACCGGCGACGTGCTGCACTGGATGGCGTGGGACATCCCGGCATCTGCGGGCGGCATTCCGGAAGGCAAGCTGCCTGAAGGCTCGGTACAGGGCAACAACATGCAGGGCAAGCCGGTGTACATGGGGCCAGGCGCGCCGGCCGGACCGCGCTATCACCACTACGTGTTCGAGCTGTACGCACTGAACGCCAACCTCGGCCTGCCGCCCACGGCAAGCCGTGATGACGTGATGAAGGCGCTGGCCGGCAAGGTGGTGGCCAAGGCCGCCTACGTCGGCAGGTATCGCACCGAGGCGCAGTAGGGGACAGAATACAGAATTCAGAATTCAGAATTCAGAAGGAAGAAGGAAGAAGGAAGAAGGAAGAAGGAAGACGCTGCCGTGCTACGCGCGTCCGAGCAGCGAGCTTCGAGAGTGACGGCCGGCGGCGCGCGTGCCGTGCCACGCGAACAGCGCGCCGGCGAGCAGCGCTCCGGAGGCGCTCGTCGCCGCGAGGAACCAGGCGAAGGCTGGCATCCCGGCGACGAGGATGGCGGCGCAGCCGATCATGCAGATCAGCCCTCCGGCATTGCCGCCAACTGGAATGGACGAGAAGTTGATGTCCGAGCCGAGCCAGGTCATCGGAGCGGGGATCCTCGCCGGGTGGCGGTTGTGCCACCAGCGCAATCCGACGCCGAGCAGGACGCCGCCCGCCAGCGCCGCCCACGCCAGCTCCCCCAGGAACATCCAGGCGCCTGCCGCATACGGCAGGAACATGATCGTCAGCACGCGCTCGTCGAAGATCGCGACTCGACCCACGGTACCGCCGCTGATTACGGACTGCGGACCTTCGAAGGGCACGACCACAGCCAACTTGGCGAGCGCCCACAGGCCGCGGACGTACGCGACGAGCCGCTTCCCGCGCGTGTCCGCCTGATTGATCTCGTGCTGCATGTCGGCGATCGCCGGGCGCACGATGGTCGACAGCGCGCATTCGTCGAAGATCAGCGCTGCCACTCGCAACAGCAGACCGCCAACCTCACGAGGGCTCCGCTCGAGGCGGGTCATATCCCCTCCCACGCCAATTGCTTCGCCATCACCGTCCACGCCTGCAGCACGCGCTCGCCCATCGGCGTGGACCGATAGAGGCGGCGGGGCAAGCCGATCGCGCCAGGTGGCGCCGGCTCCTGCTCGGATACCAGATAGCCTTTGGCCTCCATCCGCGCCAGCGTCACGTAAACGGTGCCGCGCTTCAGACGCCCCTCCGAGAGCTCGACGAGGCGGAGGCCGTAGAGAGGCCCCGTGGACACGAGCAGATCCAGAATCAGCCGTTCCTTGGCGGGAAGCCGCAGCTCCCTGTCGTCCATGCCATTATCTTAGTCAAAGTAAGATCGATAAATCAAGCCGAATCAAGCCTGTCGCCGGCACTGCCACGAGGCACGCTTCACCCTGCGTGCCGGGAACGGGCACGGGCCGACCGATCGATTTGGCGTGGATGAAGGAGGAAGGATCAGGCGGGTCGAAGACGACCCGCCCTGGACGTGAGTGCTCTCAGGCGCAACCGCTGGTCGTGCCGCAGTTGGCGCATTTATAGCAGCTGCCGCTGCGGATCATGATCGAGCCGCAGGTGCTGCAGGGCGGCGCGTCCTCCTGATTGCGCAGCGCGGCAAACTCCGAGACCTTCGGCTTTGCAGCAGGATCCGGAGCTGCGGCCACGGACGGTTGCTCCGATTCCCGAGCCCCGAGTCCCGAGCCGCGGGCCCCGGACGTCCGTTCTTCGGGCTCCTCGCGCATGTTCACGCCGACGTGGTACTGGGCGTCGCGCGACAGGAACTTGGTGGCCATCCAGCGGAAGATGTAGTCGACGATCGACTTGGCGAAGCGCACCTCGGGGTTCTTCGTCATCCCCGACGGCTCGAAGCGCGAGTGGCTGAACTTGTCGACCAGCGTCTGGAGAGGCACGCCGTACTGGAGCGCGTAGGAGATCGCCTGTGCGAACGCGTCGGCGAATCCGGAGATCGTCGATCCTTCCTTGGCCATCACCAGGAAGATCTCTCCAGGCGTTCCGTCCTCGAAGAGACCGACCGTGATGTAGCCCTCGTGGCCGGCCACGTCGAACTTGTGCGTGATGGCGTTGCGTTCGTCGGGCAGCTTGCGGCGCTGCGGACGCTCGACGACCTTGACCACCTCCTTGACCACCTCGCGAACTTCCGGTTCGGTCCGGCTGAAGCCGGACCCTGCTGGTGACGCAGTGGCGGCAGGTGATGCTGTGGCGGCGTTGCGCGTGTCGGCGACCTGCGCCTTCGAGGTGTTGAGCGGCTGCGTGCGCTTGCTGCCGTCGCGGTAGATGGAAATCGCCTTCGCTCCGAGACGCCACGACTCGATGTACGCCTTCTCGATCTCCTCCACCGTCGCTTCACGCGGCACGTTCACGGTCTTGCTGATGGCGCCGGAGATGAACGGCTGTGTGGCGCCCATCATCTTGATGTGACCCATGTAGTGGATCGAGCGCTCGCCGCTGGCAGGCTTGAAGGCACAGTCGAACACCGGCAGATCCTCGTCCTCGAGGAATGGAGCGCCTTCGATGGTCTCGTGCTCGTCGATGTAGTGGACGATTGCCTCGATCTCCGGACCGGTGTAGCCCAGCTTGTCGAGTGCCGACGGCACGGTGCCGTTGACGATCTTCATGAGCCCGCCGCCAACGAGCTTCTTGTATTTCACCAGCGCGATGTCAGGCTCGACACCGGTGGTATCGCAATCCATCATGAAGCCGATCGTCCCCGTCGGCGCGAGCACGGTGGCCTGGGCGTTCCGGTAGCCGAACTCTTCGCCGAGGCTGACGGCGTCGTCCCACACCTGCCTGGCGGCGTTCAGCAGATCCGCCGGCACATAACGCTGCGCGATCTCGCCGACGGCATCGCGATGCTTGCGCATGACGCGCATGAACGGCTCGCGATTCCGCTCGAACCCGCCGAACGGCCCGCCGTGGTCGCGCGCAATCCTCGCCGATTGCGCGTAGGCCTCGCCGGTCATCACCGCCGTGATCGCCGCCGCATAGGCACGCCCCTCGTCGCTGTCGTACGGCAGACCGCGCGACATCAGCAGCGCGCCGAGGTTGGCGTATCCGAGACCGAGCGGCCGGTACTCATGGCTGTTCCGCTCGATTGCCTTGGTCGGGTAACTGGAATTCGGGACGATGATCTCCTGCGCCGTGATGAGAGTGCGGCAGGCGGCCCGGAACCCGTTCACGTCGAACTCGCCGTCGTCAGTGACGAACTTCATCAGATTGATCGACGCGAGATTGCAGGCCGAGTCGTCGAGGAACATGTACTCGGAGCAGGGATTGCTGGCGTTGATGCGGTCGGTGACGGGGCAGGTGTGCCACTCGTTGACGGTCGTGTCGAACTGCATTCCCGGATCGCCGCAGACCCACGTGCCCTCGGCAATCATCCGCATCAGGTCCCTGGCCCTGTAGGTGTCCTGGATGGAACCCGAGGTGACCGACTTGGTGTGCCACTCGCCGTCGTCGAGCACCGCGCGCATGAAGTCGTCGGTCACGCGCACGCTGTTGTTCGAGTTCTGAAAGAAGACCGACGCGTAGGCGGGCCCGGTAAACGAGCCGTCGTAGCCGGCGTCGATGAGCGCCCACGCCTTCTTCTCTTCCTCCACTTTGCAGTTGATGAACTCGACGACGTCGGGATGGTCGGCATTGAGGATGACCATCTTGGCGGCGCGGCGCGTCTTGCCTCCCGACTTGATGACACCGGCAAACGCGTCGTAGCCCTTCATGAACGACACCGGACCCGAGGCGGTGCCGCCGCCGGCCAGCAGCTCCTTCGATGAGCGGATCGCCGAGAGATTGCTGCCGGTGCCGGAGCCGAACTTGAACAGCATGCCTTCGGTCCGCGCCAGGGTGAGGATGGAATCCATCGTGTCCTGCACGGAGTTGATGAAGCAGGCGGAGCACTGCGGCGCCTTCTCGAAGCCGCAGTTGAACCAGACCGGACTGTTGAAGGCCGCCTTCTGATAGACGAGCAGATGTTTGAGCTCGTGATTGAAGGCCGTCAGAGCGTCGTCGCTCGAGAAGTACTTCTGCGCGCGCGCCCAGCCGGTGATGGTGTCGGCAACCCTGCCGATGAGCTGCTTCACGCTATGTTCGCGTTCAGGGGTGCCGAGCTGGCCGCGGAAGTATTTCGACACCACGATATTTGTCGCCTGCTGCGACCAGAACTTCGGAATCTCGACGTCGCGCTGTTCGAAGACGACTTTCCCCTTCTCGTTGCCGATCACCGCCGAGCGGATCTCCCACTCCACCTCGTCGAAGGGATCCACTCCGGGAAGGGTGAAATAGCGTGGGAACTCGAGGCCAGGGGCAGCCTTGTCGGCCGGACGCTTGACGCGGGTAACCGGATCGAGCCCAGAGCCCGAAGTCTGCGAAGTCTGCGTGGATGATGCGGCTGGAGCAGCCTCGCGGGCAGGGCCTCTTTCCATGTGTCTTCCTCCGTACCCGGTCAGCCGTCCGGCCTGCCTGGTGGACGGGGCCCAGCAGAGCGCGGCTCCGGGATTAGTTGAATGGCTCGCGTCCCGTGGGTTTCCCCGGCCTCACGGACGTCGTTGCCGTATGCTGCGGGGCCGAAGCGCTGGCGAAGCGTCTCGCGGCGGCCCGACCCTATGCTTCAGCGGCGACGGACGATAGTGCGCCGACTCGATCGGTTTGTCAACGCCAAAACCACAAGATATAGACTCGGCTTCTAGGTCAGTCGCAATATCTGGATGATCTGATTGTAGAGGCTTCCAGGCCGTCCTCCAAGGCTGCAACACCAGGTCAGCCACGCCCGGTCGAGGGTCCAGCCACGGTTAAACGAAGAGGTGCTAGGAAGGAGTGCTCAACCCGACACGTGGAGAGGGCTACACAGGAGGAGGGTGTCCGGCTGCCCACGAGCGGTAACCGCGAGGACGGCCGCTTCCAGATCGCCGGTTTGGCGCCGTAATTCTGGCCGGAAAGCTCGACCGTTTGCTGGCACGTCCCCTGCTATTTCGGGGAGCAACGATCGACAGTTTCCCCACCCCGCAGCGAAAGTGGCGGGGACGGCCTGCCAGTCAACCTGCCTGAGCACCTCGGGGGAGGCGGAAACGCCTCCCTCCAGCCTTTTTACTACTGTTGGAAGAGGAGTGAACCGACGCGCGTTCAGCGGCGAAGACTCTGCGCGGCTTTGTCGGCTTTCTCGGCGTTGATCAACGCCAGATCGAAGCGCCTTTCCATGAGCATGCGCCGTGACGTATCGATGAACCCCTTCGCATCGCTGTAGGTCTGCTTGCCGTTGCGGCTCAGATCTTTGGTCTCGACCAGCTTGAGCGCGTCCGTCGCTGACTTCAGCAAGGATTCGATCCTCCCCTGGACCTTCTGCTCATCGATGGCTCCGCTTCGCAGCTCACGCGGCGGCTCCGGAGGAGCGATTGCCGTCGCTGCCGGCGCGGCAGTATTCGCGGCCGGATCGGGCCTCGATTCGTTTTCCGTCCGTCCTCGAAGCGGCGGGGGCGGCTTCACAGCGGGGGCTTCCGTAAGCGCTCCCTCCGGCGCGGCGGAGGACGCACGCAACGCCGCCGGCTCGACCTCGGGCAGCGTGTGTTTCGGAGGCGCCGGAATGGCGAGAGGCGGAACGGGATCGGTGGCGGCCTTGGCTTTGGCGCCGCAGCCCAGGGCGAACGGGCCGGCGGCCAGAACCAACAGGAGACGGCCGGTCAGGCCGGCACGGCTCGATGACTTCCGGCAATCACGCGGCGCACGACATGGGGCGCTTGGAAACCTGAACATGTCGTCTACCTACTGCTCCATAGCGCGCGGCAGCAGAAGCCTGAACGAGGTGCCCCGGCCAGGAGTCGATTGCACCTCCACCTCGCCGTCGTGCAGCTGGACTATGCGATAGACCATCGACAGACCGATCCCGGTGCCATGATGCTTCGTTGTGAAGTAGAGGTCAAAGATCTTTTCGAGATTTTCCGGCGGAATTCCGACGCCGGTGTCTTCGACGCGAACCGACACCCGGCCTCGGGACTCGGGCCCCACCTGGAGCCGCAGCTCGCCGCCGTTCGGCATCGCCTGGCAGGCGTTGATGGCAAGATTGAGCAGCGCCTGACGCAGCATCGCCGCGTCGCCATTGACGTTGGGCGCCGAGTCCGCACCCTCCGTCACGACGCGGACGCCGGTCTTGCGCGCTTCCGCATCGATGACCGGCATGATCTCGCTGAACAGCGCCGACACCCGCACCGGCTGCAGCCGGAGGTCTTCGGGACGCGTGAACTTCAGAAAACCCTGCACCACTTCGTCGAGCCTGCGGATCTCGCTCTCGATGACCTCGACGTGCTCCAGCACGCCATCAACCGCCGCTGCTGACGCCGGGAGCCGTGCCGGAGCCGACAGCGCCAGCGTTGCGCCGGCGACGACCGGTTCCGGCTGACGGGCAGGCGCAAGCGCTCCACCCCTGATCTTCGTCCGCAGCAACTCGAGGTGAATCATCATGGCGTTCAGCGGGTTCTTCACCTCGTGCGCGATCCCGGCGGTCAGTCTTCCGAGGGCGACGAGCTTGCGCGAGTACGCCAGCGTCGACTGCATCCGCGACAGGTGGGCGAGGTTGCGCGCCACGAGCAACACTCCAACCAGCTGTCCGTCGGTGGCGGCCACGGCGTGGGTCATCGCGAGCAGCCCTTCGTCGCCGCTCTCCGCCGTCGCGTCCTGAGGCTGCAGGCTCGTGAGGTGAACCGGCCCGCGCGAGGCGCGCGTGGCGAGTGTTTCCTCGACCAGCCCGCGGTAGGGATGGCCGTTCGGCAGCAGAGCCTGGAGCGCCCGCCCGATGGCGTCGGCCGGCAGCGTCGGCTGCATCGCCGGGTTGCTGAAGAGCAGCTGACCGGAGGGGTCGAACAGCGCGACGGCGTCCTCGAGGTGCTCGACAGCCGACTGGAGATTGGCCTTCTGCCCGGCGAGCAGCGACCGGTCGGCGGAGAGCTGCTGGCTCACGGTGTTGAAGAACGAGCCAAGCTCGCTGAACTCGTCGCCCGGCGGCAGGTCCAGCGTCACGCCGAACTCGCCCTTGCCGAGGCGGGTAAGACCGCTCCGGATCACATGGATCGGTTTCAGCAGGAGCTGAGACAGGACGGCGGCGGCGATCACGCCCACGAGCAGCGCCACGGCTCCGGTAGTGACGGCGCGGATCAGCAGTTTGTCGATGACATCGCGAACGAAGAGCGTGGAGACGCCGATATGAATCGACCCGAAGACCGTGTTGCTCGGGGCCAGGGTGAGGTCCTCGCGCACCTCGAAGGTCTGCGCCTCCTCGGAGTAGATCGTGCGGAGCTGCTTCACCGCGCTGGAAGCGACGAGTGTCTTCAGCTCCTCACGTTGTTCGGGCAGCTTCCCGCCGACCAGCGACTCATCCTGGCTCGCGATGACGATGCCGTCGGCGTCCAGGATGGCGGCCCCGGTGATGTTCTCGCCGTAAATCGTTGAATCGAGAATCGAGCGGATGCCGGGATCGTTGCGCAGTGCCATGTACGCGTCGTCCGGCCCAGCGCCCGGCACCACCTCGCGGGCCCGGTCGAAGATCTGCTTCACCAGCAGCCGCGCGAGCTTCTCGTTCTCGAGCAGCACGCTTTGCGCGAGCTGAGAAATGTACAGCCCGCTGAGGCCCACGACGAAGACGCCGACGATGAGGGTGACGCCGGCGATCTGTTTTGCGCGGATGCCGAGGCGCATAGTTCATCTATCGGTCGGTGATACGCACCGGCGCACGAACGATCCCAACCGCAGCGACCGCATGACCGCCCTGGCGCCTGGACGCGAGCCGACCGACGCGAGGCTCACCGGCCATCCATCGATCGACCGTCGCACCTGTCACTGCGTCACCGTTTCCTCGACACGCTTTCCGGGGACGCGACCGCGCAGGCGGTTCAACTTATTGTGCAGCGTTTTCAGGCTGATGCCGAGAATCTCGGCGGCCCTCGTCTTGTTGTCGCGCGTATGCTCCAGCGTCATCAGGATCAGCCGGCGCTCCGCCTCTTCGACCGTCGTCCCGGGGCCGAGCGACAACGTCGGCTTGGCAACATCCGGCGACTCGGTCACGAGCGGCGGCAGGTGCTTCGGGTCGATGAACTCGCCGGAGCTCAGGATGACGGCGCGCTCGATCACGTTGCGCAGCTCGCGGACGTTGCCGGGCCAGTTGTACTGCTCGAGGATGCGCATCGCCGCGGCGTCGAGCGCCGAGACGTTCTTGTTGTTGCGGGCGTTGAAGTCGGCAAGGAAGGACTGAATCAGCAGCGGCAGGTCTTCCTTCCGCTGCCGCAGCGGCGGCAGCTCGATGGCGAAGACGTTGAGCCGATAGTAGAGGTCCTCGCGCAGCTTGCCGCTCTTGACGGCCTCGGCCGGATTGACGTTCGTCGCGGCGATGACCCGCACGTCGACGGTCTGCTCGTTCCGGCCGCCGAGGCGTCGAAACCGCCGTTCCTGCAGCACGCGCAGCAGCTTGACCTGCGTCGCCGGCGTCATCTCGGCGATTTCGTCGAGGAAGAGCGTACCGCGATCGGCGAGCTCGAAACAGCCCTCGCGCCGGTCGACGGCACCGGTGAACGACCCTTTCTCGTGACCGAAGATTTCGCTCTCGAGAAGGGTTTCCGGAATGGCGGCGCAATTGATCGGCACGAACGGCATCTGGGCGCGCGGCGACAGCTGATGGATGGTCTGCGCCACCAGCTCCTTTCCGGTCCCGGACTCGCCCCAGATCAGCACCGACGCCGACGTCGGCGCCGCCTGCTCCACCGTCTGATACACCTTGCGCATCTGCGGGCTGCTGCCGATCATCCGCCCGAACGTGCCGTGCTCGCGCAGCTGCTTCCGCAGCTGCTTCACTTCCCTGAGGGTGTCCTGCCGTTCGACGATCTTGTCCAGCAGAATCTTGAGACGCTGCGGCTCGATAGGCTTCGTGAGGTAGTCGTAGGCGCCGGCTTTGATCGATTCGACCGCCGTTTCGACAGTGCCCTGTGCAGTCAGGATCACCACCGTGAAATCGCCGCCGTCGTCCTGGAGGGCTTTCAGCAGATCGAGTCCCCCCATCCGCGGCATCACCAGATCGCTGATGATGATGGACGGGCGGAACACCGTGAGCCGCTGGAGCGCTTCTTCGCCGTCGCCGGCGGAATCTGTAACGAAGCCCCACGTACGCACGAGCTCGGTGAGCCCGAGCCTGGTGCTGGGCTCGTCCTCGACGATTAGTACGCGCTCGCCGGAAGTGGTGGATGACATTCCCGTCTGACCTCGCTACGCCATACCGGGGGGATGGCTGGCGAATCCTGTTCATCCTACCCTGTCGTTTTTACACGGTCCAGCACAGCCGTAGGATACTCCTCCGAATATGGACTACGCGGATGAAAAAGCGGTTTGCAAACTGTAAGCGTTTGTTTTCACCAAGTTTACGGCTGGGCTATGCGTCAAACGGGCGCGGAACGCCGCCACCGCAGCCCGGACGCGTGCTTTGATGCCAGAGCCCGCACCGCTGCCGCCCGGCCTTCCCCTTGACAGGGACAGCGGGCCGGCAACCGCCGCCACCACCCGACCGGCGCTTCGTTGGGTGGCCATCACGGAAGTGATTCTGTGCTCTGGCGTTCCAACGCAGGCCGTCATCGGCAATCTGCTGGCGCTCGGTCTTGGGGTTTCAACCCAGCCGACGGTTCCCGGCCTGCCGCTCCTGTCAGGACTGCTGCTGGCTGACACCGCCGTGCTGATCGCGCTCATGGTCTGGCTGCTGCGGCTTCACGGTGAAAGCCCCCGTGAGCTCTGGCTGGGATCACGACCGATCGTCCGCGAGACGCTGTTCGGCCTCGCGCTCGTCCCATCCATCTTCCTGATGGTGGTCTTCACGCTGAACTTCCTTCGAATGGTGGCGCCGTGGCTTCACAACGTGCCCTCGAACCCGTTCGAAGCCATCGCGTCCGGCAGTCGAAGCGACGCAATCATCTTCGGCCTCGTGGCCATCCTGGCGGGCGGCGTGCGCGAAGAGCTGCAGCGCGCGTTCCTGCTGCGCCGGTTCGAGCAGCATCTCGGAGGAGCCACCGTGGGCGTCGTGGTGCTCAGCGCTGCCTTCGGGCTCGGGCATTACCTCCAGGGCTGGGACGCGGTCGTGACCACCGGAGGTCTCGGGCTCTTCTGGGCAGTCATCTACCTGCGCAGGCGCAGCAGCGTGGCACCGCTCGTCAGCCATGCCGGATTCAATTCAATCGAGGTGCTGCGAGTGGCGATTCTCGGGGCCTAGTCTGGCGGGCCGTGGTGAAAGCGCGAAGGCCCGATGAATCTCTACTTGATCGTCGGCGTCTCTACGTCGATCCGCCCGCGCAGGTTCTCCATCCACCGCGTGATCCGGACGCGGCGTCCGGCCTCGGCGGCTGCGGCGCGCGCCTGCAGCGCCACCTCCTCGAACGGCGCCACCGCGCCGTTGACCCTGAACTCGTCGAGGTGCGTCTTGTAGTACTGCTGGGCGTCGGCGTCGCTGACGGGCGGCGGTGCGAACCGCTCGTCGAGATAGGCGCGGATGCGCAGCGTGTCGCGCGCAAGCTCCCGCAGCTTGACGTCGTCGACGCCGTTGGCCTGCTTGATCTCGGCCAGCTGCGCGCCTGCAAAGGCGGTCATCCTGGCCACCTCGAGGTCCACGAGGCCGGCTTCGGGCTCCCGCAGCGGAAAGCGCGTCAGCTCTACGAGGGCAAGCTGCCGCTCGATCATCTTCTTCAGCGCTTCGCTGTCGCCGGCGCTGCCGGCAGGGGCTTCGATGACGCCGAGACCACGGGCGGCGCGAATGTCAGTGAGTGTGATCGGGCGGTCGGCCACGCGTGCGACGACGCGATCGATAACTTTTTGCGCGCTGGCGCCAGCAACCGTTGCGACGAGCGCGAGCGACAGCCACAGCGGGAATCGCAAGCGGTGCTCACCTGTCACGTCTGTACCTCGCAGTCGTGATCCGACCGGGCTGAGGCTCTGTGCGTCGTTCGTGTCGTCAGAACGCCGGACCCAGGGAAATCTGCAACACCGTGCCACGCTCGAGACGTCCCGGCGACAGCTCGCGGCGATCCAGGTTGAACCCGAGCTCGACGCGAATCGGGAACACACGCGAGCGATAGTGAACGCCGAAGCCGGCAGCGGGACGGAGATCGCCCAGGCTGATATCTGCGGCGTACTTGAAGACGTTGCCGGCATCCATGAACACCACGCCGGCAAACGAGCTGACGATGTCGACGCGAAGCTCGCCGTTCAGAAGAATCTCGCCGTTGCCTCCCGTCGGGAAGCCGCCCGGGCTGATCGTGTCCTCGTTGGCGAGCTGATCGGTGGAGAAGCCGCGGTTCGTCGTGGCGCCTCCAGCGAAGAAGCGTTCACTGGCCGGCAGGTCCTGTACCAGCTGGCTCAACGGCTGCCCGTCTGGACCGGGCACCGGGTTTCCGTCGGCATCGAGCAGCGACACCGTCCGCGGAAAGCCGTGTGCGGCGCCGAGGGCGCCGCGCAGTGCCACGACCATCTGCCGCGTTGCCGGCAGCTGGCGATACCAGCTGCCCTGGACGAATCCCTTCACGTAGCCGACCTCCGAACCGATGGCACGGGCGGCCCATTCCCCGTCGGCCGACAGCACGGTGCCCTTCTCCGGATCGAGCGGGTCGGCGCGCATGTTGCGGCTTCTGGTGTCGCGGATGAGCGATCCCGAAAACTTCGACAGCCTGACCTGTGGAAAAAATCGATCGATGAGCGGCAGCTGGTCGACCGGCAGCTTGACGTCGAACAGATTGGTGCGCTCGATCGAGAAACGGAACACTGCGCCGACGTCGCGCCACCGGCTGCCGAGAACCTCGGCGCGCGCCTCGCGCGTCTCGAAGGTGTAACTCGTGCGGATCGCGCGCTCGGCGATGCCGGTGAACAGCATGGTGGACGGGGTTCCGAACGCCTTCGGCTCGGTGTAGGTGCCATAGACCCGGTACTCGTGGACCCCGTATGTGGAGTTGACGAGCCCGGTTTCGGTGAACGAGTCCTGCTCGCGTCCGCTGACACGCGTAAAGAGGTTGATGGATCTCGGCTTGCCGAACATGTTGCGGCGGCCGATCTCGAAGAAGCCGCGCGGGACGAACTCGATGCGCTCTTCACCGATCCCGCTCTGGTCGATGGGGCGGAGACGGCTGCTGATCTCGATGCCGCCGCCATATCCAAGCGTCGTTGCCAGCGCCTCGTTCACCACGACGACCGCGTCGGCGCGATTGTCGCCGCCGTGCCGGCGCACGTCGATGCGCGCCCGCCGGAACAGTCCGAGCGCCATCAAACGCGCTTCGCTGGTCACCTTGGCCGACTGGCCGAGCGGCTCGCCTTCCACGAGCGTCAGCTCCCGTTCGATCGTCTGCCGGCTCGTCCGCTCGTTGCCGTCGACGATGATCCGGTCGACGATGATCTGCGGCCCTTCGACGACTCGGAACGTGATATCCAGCGGCCCCTGCTCGTCGGCGCGGACGAGCGGATCGGGCAGAATGACATCGAGAAATCCCCGGTTCTGATAATCCGATCGGATGTTGTCGAGGCTCCGGCTGAGATCGAGCGGCGAAAAAGCGCCTCCCTCGGTCAGGAAGATCAGCGCCCGCAGCCGCTCCTCCGGGGTCGACTCGTTGCCGGAAAAGTCGATGGAACTCACCGTCCGCTTCGCCCCTTCACGGATGGTGACGGCGACCTGAACCTGACGGGTCAGTTCCGCCGGGCGTTCCGGAGCGATGAGGTGCGGTTCGCCCCTGACCTCGACCCCTGTGAAGCCCAGCGCGCGGTACGCGCCGCTGATCCGCGCCATGCCGGCGGCAAGCGCGCCCTGCACGAAAGGCTCGCCCTCTTTCAGGCCGAGCTCCTGACGCAGCTCTTTCTCGGACCGGCTTTTCGCACCTTCGAGCTGCACGCTCGAAACGAAATAGCGGGGGCCCCTGGTGATCGTGAAGGTGATGACCAGGTCGGCGTCGCCCGGAGGCGAGGCTCGACGATCGACCTTGGCATCACGGTAGCCCTGGCCGTGCAGGTAATCGCCGATGGCCAGCGTCCAGTCTTCCTGCAGCGTCTCCTCGACCGACGCCTCCCTGCGCACCGGCACGAGCCGCTCCTGATCGCCGCGCGGGATCGGATCGCCGGCCCATTCGATCCGCACGCGGCGGCCACGGTGCAGACTGACCGGCACGACCGCGCCGTCGGCCTCGAAGCGCACGGGGCCCGGTTCGGCGGTCGCCTCGTAGAACCGCTCCTTGCGCATGCCGTCGACATAGCGATCGAGCGCCTTCCGAACGGCAGCCGCGTCGTACCAGTCGCCTACCTGGATGCGGAGTCGATCCGGGGGCGCTCCAGCCGAGGACGAATCCTGCTCGATCTCCAGCCTCTTGATGCGCGCCCGCGGCCCGGCGTCGACGGTGAACACCAGCGTCCTCCCGTACCCCTTGGGTCTGACGCTCGTTTCGGAGCTGACCTGCGCCGAGGGGTAACCATGATCGCGGTAGAACTGGCGCAGCCGCTCTTCGGCCTGTCCTCTCCGCGACTCGGTCGGGGCAACGCCGAACTGCTCGCGCAAGGCCTGCTGCAGAGTGCTCTCGCCGAGCGCGAGATTGCCGCGAAACTCCACCTTGTCGATGGGCCGGCGCGGCACCAGCCGATAGGTGACGCGCAGCCCGCCGGGCACATCCTCCTGATCGGCCTCGCTGTCCAGACCGATCGACGAGAGGTGCTGAATCGACTCGGTGACGACCTGCACCGAGAGCGGCTGTCCGACGGTGGTCCCGATGAGGGCGAGCACCTCGGGATCGGTGACCGTGCGCCCTTCCTGCTCGACGCGAAGCTCGGTGACGACGGGCGGCTGCTGCGCGAGCGCCGGACTCCATGCGAGGATCAACAGGCCGCTCGCCACGACCGACCCGACGAGATGGATGCGTGACGGGTGCTGCCCTCCACACAGGCCTGCTGACAGCACTGGCATCAGAACGCGGTTCTCACTCGAAACTCGATCGCGTAGGTCTGGTCTTCGTTGCGCGACAGAATCCACGTCCAACGATCGCTCGCGTCGTACTCGAGCACGATCAGCTCGTCACGAGTCGAGGCCGACATCCTCCGGGCGTAGGTCAGGAAGAGCTGCGGCGAGGGCTGGCTCGTGATGATCATGCGAGCCCCTGGCTCCGGCCGCGCCGACTGAAGGTTGGGATCGATGAGCGTCGGCGTGATCGAAAAATTGACCCCGAGGGTGCGCTCGACCGTCTGGTTGATTGGCGACGAGATTGGCGCGGCCAGCTGCTGCGCGGCCAGCTCGCGCAGAAACTGATCCTGCGTGGTGGTGTCGCCGCGGGCCCGCCGCAGCTCGGAGTCCTGGCCGGGCGGCACGTCGCTGATGAGCAGCGCATAGATCTCCGGGTTCGACAGCGGCGGATCCGACGTGAACACTGGCGGACCGTCCAGCGTATTGCCGGAGCCACGCACGTTGACGGTGATGCGGTAGGTCTCGCCGGGCACGCGCACGCGCGCCTCGGCTTCGATGTCGTACGAGAACTCGATCTTCGACGGGTTGGTGAAGTACACCGTGCCCTGCGTCACGGTGTATCGCTTGCCGAAGGCGCGAATCTCGCCGCCGCGATCGAGCTCCATGTCGCCGGAAAGTACCGGCTGGTCGAACGTGCCGCGCAGCTCGAGGTTGGCGCTCGACTTGACGCGGGCGCTGAGGTCGCCGGTGTTCTGCACCCGGATCGACGACTCCGCGCGGATCAGGATTCCGTCATAGGTGAGCGGCAGCGAGAGCGCTTCCTCCTGCGGCACCGGCGGCGCGGTGTCGCCGGTGAGCAGCGAGAGCAGCACGTTCGGGTTCGGGAACGGCTGCTGGTAGAGCGCGTCGATCACGCGGACCTCGCCGTCCAGGTGCATGTCGGGGAACGTGCCACGCAGCGTCAGCCGTTCGATATCGACGGCCGAGCGCATGCCCTGCGGATAGTTGACGCGGACACCCTGCCCGGCGACCGACGACATGGTGATGTTCATCTGGCCGGGCAGGTAGCCCTGCTTCTCGATCGTCCCTTCGAACTGCACGAGACCGCCGCGTCCGAGCTCCGCGGTGAGGCCATCGACGGTTACGCCCGTTTCCGTGAAGGTGATCGGTCCGGAAATCTGCTCGAGCGCCAGCGGTGCCCCGAAATGCCGGATGCGGCCGTTCTCGATCTGCAGCGTGCCTCTGACGACCGGATCGCGCAGCGCCCCGCTGATCGTTGCGGAGAGCGTGGCATTGCCGCGGCTCGAAATGCGCGGGTCGAAGGCCTGCAGCAGCGCCAGGCTGGCGAGGCCCGACACACTCATCGACACCGTCTCGTCCTCGACGCCGACTTCACCGGAAATCTGCAGCCTGGTGTCGTTCCCAAACAGGCCGGCCGGTTTGGCCACCCTGACGGTATTGCGATCGAACTCGATGTCGAACGGCCCCGCATTCGTCAGCTGGTAATCGAACAGCCGCATGTCGAGCTCGGTCACGTGCGTCGAGACGGCGAGTGTCTCCGGCCGGGCGAGCGGCCCTTTCACGTTGACCACGCCGCTCACGATCGCCGTGGTGAACGGTGACAGGCGCGGATCGAAGGCGCGCACGTACGGATCGAGCGACGTCTTGTTCACGTTGAAACGGACGTCGACCTCCCTGTCGGCGTCCAGATTCATCGTGCCGAGGATGTCGACGTCGAGACGAGGAGAAGCCACCTCCGCATCGAGCATCATCGTGTCGCCGGTGATCGCCAGCGACTTGACGTTCACCTGCCCGATGCCCTCGTCAGCAACGAAGAGGTCGCGGATGGTTCCGGTCACGGTGTAGTGCGGTGAATCGAAATTGCCGTTGCCAATCGCGTGGAAGTCGATGAGGCCGGAGAGCGGCAGCCCCTCGGGGGCGTTGTCGCGAACCAGCTTGACCGCCTCGACCGGGATCGGAACGGTGCTGGCGAAATCGAAGGAGTACATCCCGTCCCAGTCGACGTACGCGGCGCCGCTGCCCCGTCCGCCGCCTTTCATCATCTCGAAGGCCGTGAGACGCAGCCCTTTGCCCTCGAGCGCCACCGCCGCCTTCGCCGAATCGAGCGGCTCTCCGTACGCCACGGCGTCCTTGATCTCCATCGTGCCGTAGCCCAGAGGATTGCGGTAGTTGCCGACGATGTGGAACTCGCCGGAGAACAGGCCATCGAGCGGGTACCGATCGAACGTGAACGCGTGTCGGAGATCGACCACGGGACGGTTCACCAGTGTGACCGTGGCGTTGATCTCCTCGCCGCCGTCCTTGCGCGGAAAGCCGAGCGAGAAGCGCCCGTCAGCCGTGATCGTCGACGCTCCGCTCGTGATGACCGTGTCCTTCAGGTCCGCGTAGCCGTTCTCGATGATCCCGTGGCCGCGCACCGAACCCCACTCCACATCCCACGCACGCATCTTCTCGCCCGAGAAGGACGCCAGCTCGATTCGCGGACGCCTGACGTCGTTGAGCAGCAGGCCGTCGACCGCGCCGTACCCGCCAATCTCGATCGTCGAGGTCGGCGACCCGAGCGCGGTCAGCATCGCGGCAAACGTCCGGTAGCTCTCCTGCCAGTCGGCGCTGCTCACGTGAAACGGAATCCGCGACCCGGCTCCTCCCGTCGTCGTCTCGCCTTCGAAGCGGACGAAGGTTCGCTGCGTGGCGAGAGAGCTTGGCAGGAGGCGGAGCGAACCCGGCGCCATCTGGAACGCCAGATCGCCACCGACCGGTATGGGGATGAGAGGCGCCAGCGGAGCCGCCGGCCCACGTGGCAGGCGACCTTGCTCGATGAGCTGCACCGGCAGCTGTTCGGTCATCAGCGTGGTGCCCGGCGGAGGAGTGACGTGGAGCGCGCTCGTCAGCTGATAGCCGGCAGAGTAGCGTCCGAGCGGCCATTTCAGATTCAGCGTGCCCGAGAGTCCTCCCGCCAGCCGCATGCCCTCGACTTCGTAGAAATCGAAGAGCCGCTGCAAGCTGAGATTGGCCAGCGTGGCGGTGAAACGCGCCGTCGCCCTGACGTCGCGCACGCCGAGCGGCGACATCTCATAGCCGAAGCGCGCCCGGCCGCCATAGAGATCGGCGCTCGCGTCGGTGACCGCCAGCCGTCGCGGCGTCCATCGGACGGAGCCGCGCAGGTTGTCGAATCGATAATCGTTGGCACCGACGTTGACGCCCGCCCGTCCGCTCGCGAACGTTCCAAAGAGTTCGCGTCCGGTCCCACTCGTCCCGCCGGGACGCCGCTCCTTGAAGAGATGGAAATAGCCCTCGAAGCGTCCGGTGCCGGCAAGCTTGAACGATTCGTGGGCGAAAAAGAGCTCCCGCATCCGCTTGAAGTCCATCTCCGATTCGATGCGGAACATCATCTCGGGGAAGAACTTCAGGTTGACGTCGCCGGTGACCATCGACTTCGCGCCGTCGCTCGCCAGGGCGATTCTGTCGAACAGGATCCGGCTGCCATCGATCTTGAACGTCGAGTCGACCTCGGCGCCGAACGGCACGTAGTCCTGGATGGCGATCGTCCCGTTGGAGAAGCGCGCCTGCCCGCGATACTCGCCGGCGGGCTTCGCGACGATGATGTCGACGTTGCGCGTGACGATGCTCCACGGCGTCCCGTGGTCTTCATACGTGAACGCGCCGCGATGCGCCCGGACCCAGCGCAACGTGGTGGTCCACCCGCTCTTCCGATCTGAAGTCGGCTTCGGCGCCAGCTTCGGCAGATTGTGTTTCCCGCTCGGCAGCATCTCGAGATAGATCTGCCAGTCGGTCATCTCGATCGAGTCGAGCACCACCTGTTTGTGGAACAGCGTGCTCCAGGCGAGCGTCACCTCGATGTGCTTTGCCGTGAGCCACGGACGCGCTTCGGCCGTGAAGCCCTCGATCACGAGGTCGTCGATGAGAAACCTGCCGGTCCAGAGGCGGAAGCTCAGCCTGCCGATGTGCAGTGGGCGCTCCAAATACTTAAGGCCGGCCTGCTCGGCATACGATTTGGCGTCCTGGCCCAGAATCCGGACCGCCCCCATGTCGACCGTGATGCTCGTCACGATAGCAACCGCGAGAATGACGGCACACGTCGCCACCACGCGGCGCACGAACGTGCGCGCCGTCGAGATTGCCGGATGCGCGCCAAGCGCCCTGGCCCGGTGGTAGACCGTCGTCAACTTCACCGCTTCCGTCGCCTCTCGTCCGCTCCCTCGATCACGTCAGGACCACCAGCACCGTCTTCGGTTCGACGAGTGCCCCCTCCACGACGGCAACCTCGCTCACCGTGCCCCGCCGCGGCGAGCGCAGCTCGTTTTCCATCTTCATGGCCTCGACGACGACCAGCGGCTGGCGCGCCTCGACCTCGTCTCCAGGCTTGACCAGCACCTTGACGATTCTGCCCGGCATCGGCGCGGTGATGCGTGCCGGGCCCGTTCCTGCGGTTGACGCACCGTCGCTCTGCCTGATGCGTCCCCGCAGCTGCGGGACGGACACCTCGATAGCACGGCCGTCCACGACCACCGTGAACTGCCCGTCTCCCTGGTCCCCGATCCCGATGTCGTAGCTACGATACGCACGGGTGGCGGCAGCGCCGTCCGCGTCATCCTGACGCCCCGCGCTGTCGGCCGGCGGGCCAACGAGCAGCAGCCAGCGCCCTCCCACGCGGGTCGCCATGGCCTCGACGGTCCGCCCGTCGATGGTGATGATTCTCGCGTGACGAGACGAGCGCACCTCGACGGTTCGGAGCGTTCCGTTGATCTCGAGGTCCACGTCAGTGACGCAGCGCGTCGATCCGCGCTCGACGCTTCCATCCGCCTGCTCCACGCCCCTGGCTGCCGGCATCCATACCGACGAGGGAGCTGCCGCTCGGGTCGTTCACACGAGAGCGAGACCGAGTCGAGTCCCCACCGGCCGTCCGCGTCCCGAGCTCCAGCGCCAGGGCCATCGCTGCGACCTCTTCCAGTGACAGGTCCTGTTCGGAAAACGGCCGGCCCTGCCGCTGGTGCAAGAGTTCGTCCAGATACCCAGTATGGAACGCGCCCGCGTCGAAGGCGGGTTGGCGCAGCAGCCATGTGAAAAAAGGGACCGTCGTGCGAATGCCGAGCACCTCGTACTCGCGGAGGGCCCGGCGCATCCGCGCGATGGCTTGTGCTCTATCCTGACCCCACGCGATCAGCTTCGAGATCAGCGGATCGTAGTCAATCGGCACCTCCCCGCCCGCGTCGGCGCTCCCATCGTCGCGGATACCGGGACCGGCAGGTACGCGAAGCGCAGCGACCGGCCCCGGCGACGGCAGAAAGCCGGCGTCGGCGTCTTCGGCGTAGATCCGGCACTCGATCGCGTGTCCTCTGGGCGTCAACACCTCTCCGGCGTCGAGCGACAGCCGTTCGCCACGGGCGATCCGAATCTGCCATTCCACGAGGTCGACGCCGGTCACCGCCTCAGTGATTGGATGCTCGACCTGGAGCCGGGTGTTCATTTCGAGGAAGTAGAACCGCCCGCGCTCGTCCAGAAGGAACTCGATCGTCCCGGCGTTCGTGTATCCGGCCGCGCCCGCCACGGCAGCAGCCGCGCCCGCCAGGCGAGCGCGCAGCTCCGGGGAGACGCTCGGCGACGGAGTCTCTTCCAGCAGCTTCTGATGTCGACGCTGAATCGAGCACTCGCGCTCGACGAACGGCAGCACGGTGCCATGGTGATCGGCGAGCAGCTGCACCTCGACATGACGCGGACGTTCAAGCCGCTGTTCGAGGTAGATGGCCGAGTCGCCAAAGGCAGCTCCCGCTTCTGATCGCGCAGCACGGATGGCGCCCGGCAGCTCCTCCGGAACACCAACCGTGCGCATCCCTTTCCCGCCGCCGCCGGCCACGGCCTTGACCATGACTGGATAGCCGATCTCCGCGGCAGCCGCGGCGATATCGGCGGCGCTGGCGGTGACGGGAATGAAGTTTTTCGTTCCCGGAACGACCGGCACGCCGGCAGCAATCGCGGCGCCGCGGGCGGCCGTCTTGCTGCCCATGAGCTCGATGGCGTCGGCTGAGGGGCCGATGAAGGTGACGCCGGCGTCACGACAGGCAGCGGCGAACGCCGCATTCTCGGAGAGGAAGCCATAGCCCGGGTGCACGGCGTCGGCGCCGGAGGCGCGGACAGCGTCGAGAATCCTGTCCACGCGAAGGTAGCTTTCCGAAGCGGGGCTCGGGCCGAGATGGCACGCCTCATCCGCCATCCTGACGTGACGCGCGCCACGATCAGCGTCGGAATACACGGCCACGGAAGCCAGCCCCAGATCGCGGCACGCGCGGACGATACGCACGGCGATCTCGCCGCGGTTGGCGATCAGAATTTTGCGCAAGACCAAGCGATTCTAGCACTTGCGTCTGCCGCGACGGCTGCCGAGATGCCTGTCACCATGGCCGGATCCCCGTGCGTCATCAGCGGCTGATTCGGTCACTGAGAGCGATTCACCTCCAGGTTGACACGCTCGACGCCGAGCGCTAGCGTCCGCACGTTGGGCGAATCACGAGGAGGCTCAAGATGGCCGGAAGAGCTTTGCATCTGCGAACGATGGTCGTCACGGCGCTCAGCGTAGTGCTGGTCCTCGGCGGCATCGGCATTGGCCAGGTTGCCCCCCGCACGGTCTCCGTCGACAACGATGACATCGGTGGGGTCGTCACCGGGGCACGCGGTCCTGAAGCCGGCGTATGGGTCATCGCCGAGAGCACCGACCTCCCCACACGACTCATCAAAAGCGTGGTCACCGACGATCAGGGGCGGTATCTGATTCCCGATCTGCCGAAGGCGAACTACGACATCTGGGTCCGCGGCTACGGGCTCGTCGACTCACCGAAGACGAAGTCGGCGCCCGGCAACGTGCTGGCGCTTTCCGCCGTGGCGGCGCCGAGCCCCAAGGCGGCCGCCGAGTACTACCCGGCGCAGTACTGGCTGGCGCTGCTGCAGGTTCCAGCAAAGAGCGAGTTCCCGGGCACGGGCCCCGGCGGAAACGGGATCTCGACCAACGTGAAAAGCCAGGGCGAGTGGATTCGGAACATCGTCAACACAGATGGCTGCACCGGGTGCCATCAGATGGGGAACCGCGCGACGCGTGAGATTCCGAAGGCGCTCGGCGCGTTTCCCTCGCCGGCTGCCGCATGGGATCGCCGTGTGCAGTCTGGTCAGGCAGGCGCCGGCATGAGCGCCCGCTTTTCGCAGGTAGGCCGCGACCGGGCTCTGGCGATGTGGGGCGACTGGTCCGAACGCATTGCGAAGGGCGAGCTCCCCACGGCCACGCCACCCAGACCGCAAGGCCAGGAGCGCAACGTCGTCGTGACGATGTGGGACTGGGCGGATCCGAAGACATACCTTCACGATGAGATCGCCAGCGACAAGCGCAATCCCACCGTGAACGCGAACGGCCCGATCTACGGCGCCCTCGAAGAAAGCGCCGACTACATGCCGGTCGTCGATCCGGTCCGCAACACCGCGACCAAAGTGCAGCTTCAGGTCCGCGATCCACAGACGCCGGGCCCGCCCGCCCCGGCGAAGCCCTCGGCCTACTGGGGCGAAGAAGCGATCTGGTCTGCGAAGACGACGGCACACAGCTTTGCGATGGACGAACAGGCGCGCGTCTGGGTGGCCGCGCGAATCCGTCCTGCGCAGACGCCGGCGTTCTGCCGCCAGGGCTCGAAGCATCCATCGGCGGTGGCGTATCCGCTCGCCCAGAGCAATCGCCAGATGCAGCTCTACGACCCGAAGTCGAAACAGGTGACAACGATCGACACCTGCTTCGGCACGCATCACCTGAACTTCGATAACAACGGCGTGTTGTGGTTCACCGGCGGCGGTCCGGTGGAAGGCTGGTTCGACACCAGGATCTACGACAAAACCAAGGACGAGGCACAGGCGCAGGGCTGGACGGTGTTCGTGCTCGACACCAACGGCAACGGCAAACGGGATGCGTACGTCGAGCCGGATCAGCCGATCGATCCCGCGAAAGACAAGCGCATCAACGCGCCGTTCTACGGCGTGGCTCCGAGCCCCGCGGACGGGTCGATCTGGGGATCCGTCATGGGCATGCCTGGTTCGCTCGTCCGGCTGGTGCCGGGGACGAATCCGTCGACGACCGCGCTCTCCGAGATTTACGAAGTGCCCTGGAACAACCCGAAGGCTTCCGCTCAGGGCTACGCGCCTCGTGGAATGGACGTCGACAGCAACGGCGTGGTGTGGACCGTCCTGTCGAGCGGCCATCTCGCCAGCTTCGATCGCCGGAAGTGCAAGGGACCGCTCAACGGTCCGACCGCGACCGGTCAGCACTGCCCGGAAGGCTGGACGCTTCACGCACTGCCCGGCCCGAACTATAAAGGCGCCACCGAATCCGGCAGCGCCGACTCGGCGTACTACAACTTCGTCGATCGCTTCAACATGCTCGGTCTTGGAAAAGACGTGTCGCTCGCGACCGGCAACGAGTCGGAGGGGCTGCTCGCACTCGTCGACGGGAAGTTCCTGACCTTCCGAGTGCCTTACCCGATGGGCTTCTATGCCAAGGGCATGGATGGGCGTATCGACGATCCGAAGGCCGGCTGGAAGGGTAAGGCGATCTGGACGACGTACGCCACGCGGGCGCCGTTCCACACCGAGACCGGAAAGGGCACGACGAGCAAGCTGGTGAAGTTCCAGGTCCGACAGAGTCCGCTGGACAAGTAGACACGCTGGACATCGGCTGAAGCGTGAGACCCCAGCCTGCCGCGAGCTCCGCGGCTGCGTATAATGCTTCGGATGGCTGAGGTTTCGCGCAACCGGGCGGCGCGGATCGTCACTCGCCGCTTCGCGTCATCCGCGGAGGCAGATCGACACGACCTGGAGTACTGGCTGCAGATACCGGAGCGTGATCGCGTACTACAGGCCTGGCGGCTCAGTCAGGAGCTCTGGAAACTCCGCGGCGAATGGCGCGATGAACCCGGACTTTGTCGATCTGTTGCGCGCGTTCATCGCCGCTGACGTTCGCTTCCTCATTGTGGGAGCCTACGCACTTGCGCTGCACGGTCGGCCGCGAGCGACGGGCGACCTCGATGTCTGGGTCGACGCGACACCGCAGAATGCCGTGCGCGTCATCAATGCGCTCACAGCCTTCGGCGCTCCGCTCGCAGACGTCTCCGTCGACGACTTCAGCCGCGAGGGCGTGACCTACCAGATTGGCGTCGCACCGGCGCGCATCGACATCTTGACCGAGCTGACGGGTCTCACGTTCGCCGAGGCATGGCCGGATCGGATGCGGCGTCCGTTTGGGGAGATCGAAGTCGACTTCATCGGTCGCACCGCCTTCATCCGCAACAAGCGGGCAACCGGTCGGGCGAAGGACCTCGCCGACATCGAAGGGTTGTAGCGATCCGGAGTAAGTCTCCTTATTGAGAGGGCGCCGAAGCATCACGACCGCGCCGTGCCAGCAGCATCGACATCGCTGCCCAGGCGATCAGGAACACGACGAATCGGAGCGCCAGGACAGACGGCCCGTTCCACGCCGGAAGCATTCGCTGCAGCGCCGGCACCGATTCGAGCAGCGCACTGGTGCCGTCTTCGTAATTCCACAACGCTTTGGGCCACTGCCACACGACCGCATCGATCACGATCTGCAGGCTGACGATCGCGGCAATCACCGCGGCTCGAACACCGCGGACCGAACGAGTCCAGGCTACGACCGGAACGGCGAGGAGCGGCACGACAGGCATCACCATCCGTGCCGGCGGCGACCAGCCGCCGATCCAGCCATGGATGTTGATGTACGGCACGACGACCGTGACGCCGTAAGCGGCTGCCAGCAGGAACGCGGGGCGCACGCCGGGCCGCTCGCGCGTGCGGCGGTCGAGCAGCGACGGCGCGGCGAGCAGGTAAATCGGCGCGTAGGTCAGCAATCCGAACTCCTGATCGAACAGCAGGCCGGTGGTCCGTACGAACATCTCGCGCACGGCGTCTGACAGCGGCATGGCCGCATCCCCCGCGACCGCCATCGGCGTCGTCAGCCACGTTCCCCAGAACGCATGAACGATGGCGGCGCGCAGCAGCAGGAGCGCCGCGAGCGCGGCGCCCCATGCCGTCCACTCGCGACTCGAACCGCGCGTGCGAGAGAGGCGCACCGCGCTCCACGCAATCAACGCCGCCACCGCGGCGATATTCCTCACGTGGAGCAGCAGCAGGAATCCGATGGCTGCGCCGACCAGGAACCAGGGCGGCCGCCGTTCGTCGGGGTCGCTGAGCAGCCGGAACAGCCAGAGGATGATCAGTGCCGACGGAAGCTCGGTAAAAAACAGAAACGCCAGCGAAAGCACCGGGGGCGACAGCGCAATCAGCATCGCCCAGCACTGCGCCGCGGCGTCGGATGCAGCGGAGCGGCGGAAGATCTCGAACAGTTGCAGCGCCAGCGCGACAGCGATGACCGCCATGGCAAGGCTGATCAGATGCCGGAAGATCAGGATGTCATCCAGGCGCGCCCGCTTCAGCAGCGCCGCAGGCAGCGTCCGCGCGAGCCATTCGGCCAGCGGATAGACGATGCGGACGTAAGGGGCGAACACGATCGGCAGGCCGACGTCGTGCGCGGGGCGAAGGACACCGCCGATGCCAGGCCGGGCGTGATCGTCCGGCGTCAGCGTGCCGCCGCCGATCAGGTTCCCCGGCATCGCATAGTTGTTCGCCAGATCGAAGTCGCCGTCGAAAGCGAGCGACTGGGCGGCGATCAGATAGTGCGCCTCGTCGCCGGACCCGGCGAAGGTGCCGTGGGTGATGAGACCCCAGATGGCGAGAAACACGACAGCGGCGATCACCCGGCGGCGGACGCGCACCGCAGCATCATGTCATCAGTCGCGCGCCTCGCGGTCCACAGCGGTTACCATCTGCTGTATGAAGGGCATCGTCGTAACCGTGGCCGCAGCCGCCATGCTCGTGGCGATCTCGATGGCGATACACGCCCAGGCGCCGGCGCCGGACCCCGACGACGTGGCGGCCGGCATGCGCATCTACCGGCAGAAGGCCGACTGCCAGGCCTGCCACGGGTGGGCCGCTGACGGGCGCAAGATGGACAGCCAGATGCCCGACGGCGCGAACCTGCGTACGACGAAGCTGGATCGCGAAAAGCTCGTGATGGCCATCAAGTGCGGCATCCCCGGAAAGGCGATGCCGGCGTTCGATCGACTCGCGTACAGCGACGGACGGTGCTACGGGATGAAGCAGGCGGACCTGCAGCGCCTGGGGACGACCATGCCTGACCCCGCCGCCACGCTGCAGCCGCGCGAGATCGAGCAGGTGGCCGACTTCCTCTTCGCGAAGGTCGTGGGGAAAGGTCCGATGGACCGGGCGAAGTGCATCGAGTTCTGGGGGTCCGACGTCGCCACGTGCGCGGAGTTCGGCCGCTAGCGCCGGCCGACGACTGCCTTTCCGCCTTTCATCACGAAGCGCACGCGCTGGAGCGCGGTGATATCGGCTGTCGGATCCCCGGGCACCGCGACGAGATCGGCAAACTTTCCCTTCGCAACCGAGCCGACCTCGGCCTGCCAGCCCATGACCTCGGCATTGACCATGGTCGCCGCCTGCAGAGCGCGGACCGGCGTCATGCCGGCCCGGCGGACGAGCAGCTCGAGCTCCAGCGCCTGGGTGCCGTGCGGAAACGCCGTCCCGTCGACGCCGCTCCCGACCATCGTCCGAAGGCCGCGCGTAGCGGCGGCCATCGACACCGCCTTTTCGAAGATCGGGATCATGCGGTACTTCCCGCCGGTGTTCTTGGCGTCGTTGTCGTCCATGTACGGCGCCGTATAACGGGCGAGCGTCGGATCGAAATCGAGCTTCTTCTGCACCATCGAATCGAGCTGCGCCTGGGTGAGGCCGTAGCCGTGCTCGATCGTGTCGCAGCCGGCGGTGATGGCGTACTGCAGCCCGTCGCCGCCGAACGCGTGGCACGCCGCCTTGCGCCCCAGGCGATGGGTTTCGTCGATGATCGCCTGAAGAACGTTCAGTGGATAGGTCAGCACGTACTGCGGCTCGCCGTTCGCCGCAAACGAGTAGGCGCCGGCGGGATAGAGCTTGATCCAGTCGACGCCATGCGCCACGTGATCGCGCACGGCGGCACGGCCCTCCTCGGCGGAGCGGATGACGGCGCCGGCCAGCGGATCGTCGGGAGCTCCGGTCTTCGGCGGCTCGGCGCTCCACCGAATCCCGCGGCCTGCCACCTGCAGCCGCGGCCCCTCCACATCGCCCATCGTGATCGCATCGCGCAGCTCGACGTCGGCGTAGCCGTTGCTGTGCGAGCTCATGTCGCGTGCTGACGTGAAGCCGGCGGCCAGATCGGCCTGGGCGTTCTGGATGGCGAGGATCGTCGCGCGCTCGCGTGACATCTTCGCGGTCGGCGTGTTGAACATGTGCGTGTGCGCGTCGATCAGACCCGGGATCACGGTCATCGCACTGAGGTCGATCACCTGCGCCCCGGCCGGCGGCTTCACCTGTCTCTCCGGTCCGACGTCTGTAATCCGCTCACCCTGAACGAGGATCACCTGCTTGCTGAGCGTGCGCCCCGAAACGCTGTCGAACAGGCGGCCGGCACGTACGGCGATGACGCCAGTGGACGCGGGAGCGCACTGCAGCGTGCCGCCTTCGGGTCCCGCGCACGGCGACGCGCCGACGTTGCGCCACGGACCAGCCACCGGTTTCCGGGCGGGAGTGGCGGGGGCTTGCGCGGCGACGAGCGCGCCAAACAATGCGCACGTCAGCACGATCACGACGGCCGCGATGCGTGTCATCGAATGTCCTCCAGGCGACCAGCCAACCGCGCTTCAGGCTTTCGGCTTGTCCCTCGCGTGTCTCGAGCCGTACTTGGCCTCTGTGTCCCTCAGTGCCTCAATTCAACGCGAAGACGAAGAGGTAGCTCGAGTTCTGCAGCTTGTCCCAGTTGACCGGGTGCAGGTGACGTCCGCCGGCCTGCACCGCCAGGTACTGCTTCGGTCCAATCGCGTAGGTCACCGGCGCGCCTTTGAGCGGCGTGCCGACGTTGAAGCGCCACAGCTCTTCGAGCGTCTCGTCGTTGTAGGCCACCACCCAGCCGTCCTGCAGCGCCGAGAAGACGAGTCCTCCGGCGGTCGCCAGCGCGCCCGAGCGGACCTCGATGTCGGTGACCGCCTTCGCGATCACTTTGTGGTTGACGGCGTCGAACGCGGTGACGGCGCCGTAGTAGAGATCGCTGCTGTACTGGCGGTTCTGACTGCTCTTGTTGTCGATCCCGCCATCCTTCGACAGCACGGCGACGGTAGCCCCGTTCGACGTGAAGCAACCCTCGGTGCCCACACCGTAAGCGATGTTCTTCACCGGGTTGAATGCCATCGGCTGATGGGCGACCCCGCCGTGCCACGTCGGGCACGTCCGCTTCTTGCCGTCACCTCTCAACGCCCGCGCCTCGCGGTTGTAGAGCTGCACGGCCGCCTTCGGGTCGTAGTCGAGCGGCTTGCCCGTCTTCGGGTCGATCCCCTTCGTCCAGTTCAGATCGTTCACGTACTTCTCGGCCTTGATGAACCGGCCGTTGGTGCGATCCACCGAGTAGAAGAATCCGTTGCGCGCGTAGTGCCCGACCACCTTGCGCATCTGCCCGCCGATCGTCGTGTCGTAGAGCATGAACACGCCCGCCTCGTCGTAGTCCCATGAATCGTTCGGCGTGTACTGGAAGTGCCAGGCCAGCTTGCCCGTCGCCACGTCGAGCGCCACCACCGAGTTCGTAAAGAGGTTGTCGCCCGGCCGGAACTCGGGGTCGTAAATCGGGAACGGATTGCCGGTGCCGACGATGTACAGGTTCTGCGCCGGGTCGTAGGAGCCGGTCTGCCAGATGCCGCCGCCGCCCGTCTTCCAGGCGTTGTGATCGTCTTTCCAGGTCTCGCTGCCCGGCTCGCCCGGCTTCGGCACCGTGTACCAGCGCCAGAGCTCCTTGCCGCTGTTGACATCGAGGGCGGCGACCCATCCGCGCGTCCCGCCGTCGCCGGCGCCGTTCTGCACCAGCACCTTGCCCTCGGCGACGAGCGGTGCGGTGAGGAAGCGCTCCTGGTTTCCGAACTCGTTCCTGGCGGCAATCTTCTTGTCCCAGACGATCTCGCCGTTCTCGCGATTCACCGCGATGACCCGCCCGTCGGGCAGGTTGGCAATCACCTTGTCCTCCCACAACGCGATGCCGCGCGTGCGCGAGGTGTTGCCCTCGTGCTGGACGCCGGGGTCTGCCACCCACACGAAGCTGCCGCGAGACGGATTCCGAGCGTCGATCTTGTAGATCGTTCCCCACCCGTCGCTCGTGTACATGAAGCCGTTGTCGATGAGCGGGTTGAGCTCGTTCTCGGGTCCGTTCTGCCCGACGTCCTGCATGCCGCCGAGCGCCAGCGCCCACACCATCCGCAGCTCCTTCACGTTGCCGCGGTTGATCTGGGTGAGCTTCGAGTAGCGCAGCGAGCCGTAGTCGCCGTTCATCAGCAGCCAGTTCTGCGGCTCGTTCGCGGCGTTGATCAGCCGATCCTTGTTCACCGTCAACGAGTACTGAGCGGTCAAGGCGGCGGTCGCAGCGGCGACGCAGAGGGCGCCGGCGAGCACGAGGCGGGAACCGGAAAGACGGTTTCGGGAAATGACTCCAGGAAGCATGGCGTGGATACTACCGCCAGCCCGGCTTCCTGTCACAGGGCTGGCGCGCACCTTTGGTCTTTTTTATCCGTTCTCGACCGACCCGTTATCTGATCTTGACCGACCCGCTCCGGCTGCTGACGCGTACCAGCGCACCGCCGCCGCTCACGGTCCCGGCGATCCGCCGCTCGGTCGACGAGCCTGCGATCGTGAGGCCGTCGACGTACGTCTTTCCCGAGCCGCTGTCGACGTCGAACGTCATCTTCGCGTCGGGCGCAAACGCGAGATCGACGCCGCCGGAACCTGAGACCACGCGCCAGGGTGAGAGCGGTGTGCCACTGATCCGCAGGTGGCCGCTGCTCGAAGAAGCGGTGAGACCGCCGCGAACGCCGTCCAGATCGATCGCGCTCGAGCCGGTCTCGACCTCGACATCTCCTTCGCCGACGAACCAGGCGCGTATGGCGCCGCTCTGTGTGCGCGCCGACAGACCGGCCCCGAGCTTGCGCAACGTGATCGCGCTGCTGCCGGTCGAGACGCGCAGCTCGCGGCCGACCCCGCTCACGTCGATGGCGCCCGAGCCGCTCGCCACCTCGGCACTGCCGCCGAGATCACGCAGGGCGATGGCCGCCGACTGCGTCCGCACGTTGACGTGTCCGCTCACGCCGCTGACCGTCGTGGCGCCGGAATCGCTGTCCGTCTTCACCGCCATGCCGCGCGGCACCGTCACCCGATAGGCGATGGTCACGGCGCGCCGCTCCTCGTCCGATGAGGGTGGCCGCAGGCGCAGCGTGCCGCCGTCCTCCTCCACCGGCGGGTTCGCAGCAACCCGTTTCGCAATCTCGACTGCGTTTGCCGGTACGTTCCAGCCGATACGGACGGTTGCCGTACCCGTGACCGTGACCCGATCGGTCTCTGCTCCGACGATCTCGATTCGGCCGCGCGCCGTCGACACGTCGAGCACGCCGTTCGCGCCCATCTGATACGTGCGCTCGAAGGGCATCCGTTGGGCTGCCGCCGGAGTGGCGATGGCTACGAGCACCAGACCCGTGACCAGGCCGATCGAACACGGGATACGACGGACGATCGAAGACTTCCTGGGCATGGGACAGTCTAACCCTCACTCCAGCCCCCCGGACGAAAACCGGGCGGGGGGCTATCGCCGGCTCAGCATCGCCGGCCAGTTGGTGACGATGGTCGTCGGCACGGCCGAACCGGGGAGGTCGTCGGGAAGGATCGACACCACGCGCCCGTCGCTGGTCACGTCGTAGATGCCGCGCGGCGTGGCCCAGGAGGAGAACGGGCGCACGTCGCGGACGTTCACCGCACCGGGGGCCACGGTGATCGTCGCTGACATCAGACGTGGCCCTGGCTGCTGCGCACCGCGCGGGGCGCCTGGCGATGGAGCAGCTGGCGGGCCGGCGGGCGCCGGTGCCGCATTCACGGCCGTCTGAAAGACGAGTTCGGTGGCGGTGGTCCACCGCGTCGCACCAGTCTGGTTGAATTAGATTCTTAGCGTGAATCCGCGACTCGCCCGGCTGCACCCATATCCCTTCGAACGGCTTCGTGCCCTGTTAGACGACGTTTCACCGGCGTCGCTGCCGCCGATCCGGCTGTCCATCGGTGAGCCGCAGCACCCGACGCCTGACCTCGTCCGCCGCGCACTCGTCGCGCATCTCGATGGCCTGTCGACCTACCCGGCCACCGCTGGCCTGGACGCGCTGCGCGAGGCGATGGCGGCATGGTTCGCACGGCGATACAACCTGCACGGATTGGATCCCACGCAGCACGTGCTACCAGTAAACGGCTCACGCGAGGCGCTGTTCGCGTTTGCGCAGGCAATCGTCGATGACACGCGGAGCGTGACTCGAACGGGTGTGGCCAAGGCGGGACCTCTGGTCGTCTGTCCGAATCCGTTCTATCAAATCTACGAAGGGGCGGCGCTGCTGGCCGGTGCCGAGCCGGTCTTCCTGAATCAGACGGCACGCCACGGATTCCATCTGGATCTCGAGTCGTTGACTGACGATCAATGGCGGCGAACACAGCTCATCTACGTCTGCTCGCCTGGCAACCCGACCGGCCATGTGCTGGATCTCGATGGCTGGTGCAGGCTCTTCGAGTACGCCGACCGCTACGGCTTCGTGATCGCCTCCGACGAGTGCTATTCGGAGATCTATCCCGACGAGGACTCTCCGCCGCTTGGCGGCCTCGAGGCGGCCCGGAGACTTGGCCGCGACGACTTTCGCAATCTGGTGGTGTTCACCAGCCTGTCGAAGCGCTCCAATGTTCCGGGACTGCGATCGGGCGGCGTCGCCGGCGATGCCGCGCTGCTCAAGAAGTTCCTGCTGTATCGCACATATCATGGATGCGCGATGAATCCGGCGTCGCAGCACGCCAGCATGGCCGCGTGGAACGACGAGGCGCATGTGCGCGACAATCGGGCACGCTACCGCGAGAAGTTCGCGGCGGTGGGATCGACGCTGCGGCAGGCGTTGACGATCCGCGAGCCCGAGGCGAGCTTCTACTACTGGGCGGAAGTGCCTGGCGGAGACGACGAGGCGTTCACCCGGCGGCTGTATCAGGCGGCGAACGTCACCGTGTTGCCCGGCCGGTATCTGGCGCGAGAGGCGCACGGCGAGAACCCGGGCAGCGGGTTCGTGCGTATCGCGCTCGTTCCTTCACTGACCGATTGCGTCGAGGCTGCCCGGCGCATTGTGGAGTTGTCCTGCTGATGGCTGACCAGGTTGTGACCGCGGCTCACCCGCTCGAGAGCCTCATCGACGAGGCGTTCGAGCGCTGCTCGGAGATCTCGCCTTCGACCGTGGGCCCGATCCTGTCCGGCGCCCTCGAACAAATCATCGGCGAGCTGAACACCGGCCGGCTGCGCGTCGCGGAAAAAACGGAACAGGGCTGGGTGACGCACCAGTGGATCAAGAAGGCCGTGCTGCTCTACTTCCGGGCGCACGACAACCAGCTGATGCCTGCCAGCGGCCATGACGCGTGGTTCGACAAGGTGCCGCTTCGCTTCAACAACTACAGCGAGGCCCAGTTCCGTCAGGGCGGGTTCCGCGTGGTGCCGCCGGCGACGGTCCGGACCGGCGCGTTCATCGGCAAGAACGTGGTGCTCATGCCCTCCTACGTGAACATCGGCGCCTACGTGGACGAGGGCACGATGGTGGATACCTGGGCCACCGTCGGATCGTGCGCGCAGATCGGGCGGAACGTCCATCTCTCCGGCGGCGCCGGCATTGGTGGCGTCCTCGAACCGCTGCAGGCGAATCCGACGATCATCGAGGACAACTGTTTCATCGGCGCGCGTTCGGAGGTCGTTGAAGGCGTGATCGTGGAGGCGAACTCGGTGCTGTCGATGGGTGTCTACATCGGCCAGAGCACGAAGATCTACGACCGCGCCACTGGCGAGGTGCACTACGGGCGCGTGCCCGCGGGATCGGTCGTCGTCCCTGGCAGTCTTCCGTCGGCGGACGGCAAGTACTCGCTGTACTCCGCCGTCATCGTGAAGCGCGTCGATGCGGCCACGCGCGCGAAGACGTCGATCAACGAACTGCTGCGCGAGTGATGGACGGGGGTCGGGGATTGGCGGTTGGGGATCGGGCCGCACGGGCCGCGGACACGATTGCGCTCGCCAGACAGCTGATCGCCTGCCGATCCGTCACGCCTGATGACGGCGGCGCACTGGATCTGATCGACGTGCGGCTGGCAAGAGCCGGATTTACGTGCGAGCGGATCGATCGCCCGCCGGTCAAGAATCTCTGGGCGCGGCACGGCATCGTTCCACCTGTCGTCTGTCTCGCCGGTCACGTGGACGTCGTGCCGCCAGGTCCTGTCGACCGCTGGACGAGCGATCCGTTTACACCGGCAGAACGCAACGGCTCGCTGTTCGGCCGCGGCGCCGCCGATATGAAGGCGTCGGTGGCAGCGCTCGTGACCGCCGCCGAGCGTTTCGTCGCGCAGGCGCCCGGTCATGGTGGCTCGATCGCGCTGCTCTTCACGTCCGACGAAGAAGGGGCCGCCATCGACGGCACGGCCGCCGTCGTCCGCGAGCTCCAGTCCCGCAACGAACGTATCGACGCCTGCATCGTCGGTGAACCGACGTCGGTGTCGCAGCTCGGCGACACGATCAAGAACGGACGGCGCGGATCGCTGAACGGCGTGCTCCGCGTCAACGGCATCCAGTGCCATATTGCGTACCCCGAGCGCGGCCGTAATCCGATCCAGACCGCGCTGCCTGCGCTGACCGAGCTCGCGTCGATTGAATGGGATCGCGGCAACGAATATTTCTCGCCGACCAGCTTTCAAATCTCCGACATCCACGCCGGTACGGGGGCGAATAACGTCATCCCCGGCACGCTCGACGTGATGTTCAACTTCCGCTTCTCCACGGAGTCGACGGCCGAGCAGCTGAAGGCGCGCGTCCAGGCGGTGCTCGACGCGCATGGTCTCGAGTACGAATTGACGTGGTCGCTCTCGGGCGCGCCGTTTCTCTCCCCGCGCGGAGGGCTCGTGGACGTGCTCGGCGCCGCGGTGACGGCAGTGACCGGTATCAGGCCGGCGCTTTCGACGACCGGCGGAACGTCAGACGGTCGATTCCTGGCGGCCGTGTCGCGTGAAGTCGTGGAGTTTGGGCCATTGAGCGCGTCGATACACGGTATCGACGAGCACGTTCGGATAGCGGATCTCGCCCCGCTGTCAGCGATCTACGAACAGGCGATCGCGATGCTCCTGTCAACGCGATAATCGCGCCTCTCGTCCGGCGCGGTCAGCGGCCGAGGAGACAGCGAACGTCACTGCCGGAACGCGGCGGCGCAGCTCTTCGATCCAGTTCACGATGACGTGTACTTGCTGCCATCGGCGGCGGAGCTCCAGTGGTATGGTGTGGCCCTCATACAACTTCGGAGCCGAGCCGATGGCAGCCAGCAAGCGCAAAATCAAGACGGTCGAACGCCGTGCGGATCCGATCGCGTTCATCGACAAGGTCAAGAGCGAGGTCAAGCGCAAGGACAGCCACGAGCTCCTTGCCATGATGCGCGACATCACGGGCGCGCCGCCGAAGATGTGGGGCCCATCGATCGTCGGTTTCGGCAGCCATCGCTACGTGTATGCGAGCGGCCGCGAAGGCGAGATGTGCCTCACGGGCTTCTCGCCGCGTTCGGGCGCCCTCGTCGTCTATCTCGGTCCCGGAATCGAGAACGAAAAGCTCATGGCCAGGCTCGGCAAGCACGAGCACGGCAAAGGCTGCCTCTACATCAACACGCTCGACGACGTCGACCGCGAGATCCTGCGCAAGCTCATCGAGTACGCCGTGGCGGAGATGCGAAAGCGCGGCCCGGCGAAGTGAGCGCAAGCGCCTGATAGATTTCCTCTGTGTCTCATCTATCACTCGAGTGAATCCGAGGTCCTATCTTGCCGGCGACGGGGGCACCGCCCCCTTCCAGTCTTCGACCTTCAGGCTCGGCACGCGTTGGAATTCCGTAGCGTTGTGCGTGACGAGTGTCAGCTTGCGAGCCTTGGCCTGCCCGGCGATGAGCACGTCATAGGGACCAATCGGCGTCCCCTTTGATGCAAGGTGAGCGCGAATTTCTCCTGCCTGCCGGGCGTCTTCTTGATCGAATTCAAGCACGGGAAACTGGAGTCCATCCACGCGGGCTACGTTCTTCTCGACGCGCTGGCTCTTGAACGCGCCGTAGTACAGTTCGTGGATGACCACTGCAGACACGCCGAAGTCCCGCGGCGCGTACCGCCGTATGCGTCGCGCGATTGGCGAGGTCGAATCGTTGAGCAGTGCAATGACCGCGTTCGCGTCGAGCAGGTAGCGCATCAGCGGAACACCTTGCGCAGTTCGGGTCGCTCCGCCGGTTCTGGCTGCTCGCGCACGGCCGCCACGAAGTCGTCATCGAGTTCGCCCGTCAGGGCGTCAAGCCACTCCCACGAGTCGGGTACCGGCTCCAGCACAATCGCCCGGCCACGCCGGCGGATCCGGACTTCCCGGCCATTGACGCGGAAGGCGCGCGGCAATCGGACCGCTTGCGATCGGCCCGACCAAAACACCTTTGCGGTCTCCATCATGCCCTCCCCGGATGAGATATACCAAAAGAATATACCATCCGGGTCGCATCGCGCAACGCCGTCGCGGCCTCACGCCACACGTCTCAACCCGCGAACCGGCGCAGTGCGACGCCGCCCTACCCCTCCCGCCACGGTGAGCCCGTCGCGCAAGGGGTTGCACCTTACGGGCGAGAGCGACGCGCCCGGACGAGGCTCGACGAACGACGATACACAGACGCCCCGGACCGCCGCGCCGGGGTCCGGGACGCCACAGCGCACCTTCACGAAACGCCTGACGCTGCTCAGCGGCAAGGACTCGATCGACCTCTATCATTTTGGCCCGGCGCACACCGGCGACACGTTCGTGGTGTTCCGGAACCTTCGCATCATGTACGCGGGGCACGCGTTTACGCCGAATGGCTTGCCGAGCATCGACCGTTTCAACGGCGGCCGCGGCCTTTCCTTCACCCGCACCCTGGCCGCGGCAGTGGGCGCGATCGCGCGAGTCGATACTGTGATTGGCAACCAGAGGGCGGGCTCGAGCTCGATTTACACGTGGCAGGAGTTCACCGACTGTCGCGAGCTTCATAGCCGTTTGTCCAGCGCCGCCGCCGATGCGGTGCGTGACGGCGTCGGCTCCGAGGCGGCAACGAAGCGGCGGTGCATCCTCGTCGCCTGCGGTTGACGAAATGGAACGCTCAACGCCCCCGGAAAGGAAAGTCGGCGCAACCATCACACGGCTGTTGCCCGGATCGAAATAGAAGATTTCGTTTCTCTTCCAGCGCAGCAACAGGCCTCCGGCAGTCGAGACCGGCCAGCACGAGTAACTCTTCAGAGCCGGTGCCACCGGCCGATTTGACATAGATACCCAGGGATCCTTCGCGGCTCGAGTTGAACGCGATCCGACTGTTGTCGCGCGTCCAGATCCCTTCGTACTCATTGCCTTGATCGAACGTGAAGCGCGTCCGGACGTTGCGCGCCACGTCGAACGTCCAGATATCGCGGCACGTTGACCGCATCGTCCAGGATTCGCGTGCGCTCGGGCGAGTCCAGCGAGCCGGCGTAGAGACCAGGCATCGATCTGCCGACTGCGCGACAAAGGAAGCGGCGGCCGCCCGGCAGGACCACAGGGAACGCGTGGGCCGTTTCACCGGCCGCGGCAAGACCGCGGGCGATCGGGACCGCGTAGTCGATTGCCTTCCGGGCGGGCAGTGGCCCCTGCTCCACGCGGGCACGCCCGACGAGCGCCGCGACGGTGCGGCTTGCTGCAGCCGCGTGCGGAGCGTCTCGCCCTCGAGCAACTCCGAGACGATGTAGGGAGAGGGGAGCGCGCCCATCGGCGAGTCGCAGCCGAGAGAAGCGGAGCCGGCGGAGGAACGGGACAAACTCACACGGAGCAACGGTGGAACGGAGGAAACGGAGCCCGCTGCTGGGTTCGTTCAGCAGGTGGGCCGCCGGCCGGGTACCGTCTGCGGCCGGCGACAGGATCGAGTGTCACGCCGATCCTCGCCGCCGTCAGCGCTGAACTCGCGCTCGAACGCTGCCAGAATCTCGCCGGATCAGCAGGACTGATACGCCACACCACGACTCGATGTCGTGAATCGCGGGGATGTTGGGATGGTTCAGCGCGGCCGCGGCACGCGCTTCCTGCTCGAACCGCTGCAGGCGTTCACGATCGGTCGCAAATGCCGACGGCAGGACCTTGACGGCACCTCGCGCCCCAGCCGGGAAGTATCCTTTGACTACGCTCTACGTGGCGAGTTCGACGACGCCCCCGCGGCGGGTCGCGGCGCCGAATGAAACAGGAGGCCCGCCCCCGCGGCGAAGACCCTGTCGAACACGAGCGCACGCGACACCACACCGTTGAGCGGCCGTCAGACGGCTGAACCTAGTTCACCGCCGCGATCACGAACGTGACATCGTCGTGTTGTTCTGCAGCGCCGATCCATTGGCGGACGCGATCCGACAGGATGGATGAGACCGTCTCCGCGGGCGACCCAGCCACCTCGCGCAGAAGGTCCTGCAACCTCTCGTCCCCGAACTCCTCGCCGGCCTCGTTGCGCGCTTCGGTCACGCCATCAGTGAAAGCCACCAGGAGGTCTCCAGGACAGAGATCGACGTGCCCGTCCTGGTACTCCACGTGCGGGAACAAACCGAGCACCGTTCCACCCTCGGTCAATTCGGCGATCTCGACGCCGGTGCCGATCCGGCGGACGAGATACGGCGGATTGTGCCCCGCGTTGACGTACTGCAGCCGCCGGCGCCGGACGTCGAGCTGTGCGTAGAAGAACGTCGCATAGCTGTTGCCCGCCGTCGACTCGTGAAGGAACCCGCTCATCCTTGCGGCGAGCTGCGAAGGTGAAAGGTCGTGCTCCGCCGCGAGCACCCGAAGCGACGCCTGCAGCGCCGACATGAGCAGCGCCGCCGGAATGCCTTTGCCCGCGATATCCGCCACGGCGATCGCCATCCGCTCACCCGGCAGCTCGAGGAAGTCGTAGTAATCGCCGCCGACGGTCCGGGCGGGCAGCGTGAAGGCGGCAAGTGTCGCGGTCTCGCAGCGAGGCGGCTCCGCTGGCAGCAGCCGCCGCTGCACTTCGGCCGCGAGCGCCAGGTCGCGCCGCAGCTTCTCCTGCTGCAGCGCGCGTGCGTTGAGCCCGACGTTTTCGATGAGCAGCGCGAAGACATCGGCAGCGGCGCTCAGGAGCCCCTTCTCGTCGGCCGTGAACGCCTCGCGCCCTGCGGGCGCGCCCAGGAGCAAGACCCCGGCGAGCTCCTGCCTGGACCAGAGCGGCACCGCGATGCGTGCGTCGGTGCCGGCGAGCCGCGCGATCTCCGCGCGATAGGCCGGCTGTAATTCGTCCGCCCAGCGCCCCCACGCCTCGAAGTCTCCTGCGGTCAGCGCCAGCGGATGCGGATAGTGTGTCAGCCTGTTGATCAGAAGCCCGTTCGCCGGAATCGCGAAGTCACGGGAACGGTACTCCGCACCTGCTCTTTCGAGCAGCAGGATGAACCGCGCCCCCACTCGGTCACGCAGCGTGGCAAGCGCCAGTTCGACCGCATCGGGGAACGAGTCCGCACGGTGCATCGCGCCGGCCACGGCCGCCGTCAGCGTGCCCGACGCGAGAGAGGTTCCAGTCTCCGCCGTCAACTCGCGCATCGCCCGCCCGACGGTCAGTCTCGCGGCGCGCCACAGCGACTCCGGCTGCTCCCGGATTGCGACCATCGGCGACAGCGCGGCGGCGCGGCCCGCCGGAATGACGCACGCGGCGAGCGCCACAGCTGCCAGCATCGTGGTGGTGGCGGCGAAGGTTCGCAGGTCCGAGGGCGAGACGCCATCGACGGCAGTGTTCAGCCAGTCTGGAAACGCGAACGCCACGGTCAGCGCGATCGCCAGGCCGAGCGCGGCCGCCGCGGCGATCGTGACCAGGGCGTCGCGGACGATGAGCCAGATGGCGGCTGAACGCGTGGCGCCGAGCGCCATCCGCATGCCGATCTCCTGCGTCCGCTGCGTGACGACGAACGACATCACGCCGAACAGGCCGACTACTGACAGCAGAAGCGCCGCGCCGCCGAAGCCGGTCGACAAGGTCGCCAGCATCAACTCGGACCTGAGGGCGCGCATGACCTGATCGTCGACGGTCGTCAGACCGATGAGCGGCAGCGCCGGATCGACCTCCGCAACCGCCTTGCGGATGGCCGCGAACGCCGCCGCCGGTTTCCCTCGCACCCGCACGAAGAACGTCCCGTCGCCAGCGACAGCGCCGGACCGCGCGAAGGGGACGAACATATGCTCCGGCTCCGAGTCGTCGTGGAGCGACCGGCGCCGGAAGTCGCCGACGACTCCGACGACCTCGACGTTCAGCGGTGTATCCGGCAGGTTCCCGATGCCGACGCGCCGACCGACCGGGTTGAGGCCGCCGAAATAGCGGCGCACAAAGCTCTCGTTCACGATCACCGACCGAAAGCCGGTCCGGTCGAGATCGACCGTGTCGCGCTCGTTGAACTCCCGGCCTGCGATCAACTTCACGCCCAGGGTCGAAAAGTAGTCCGCACCGATGCGCAACATCGGCACGGGGCGCTCCGTCACGATTCGGCGATCGGAGTCGATGGTGAGGACGCGACCCGGACCCGCGCTCCCCAGCAGCCCGTTGTTCGCCAGCGACACGCGCTCGGCGATGGGCGCGCCCTGCAGCGTCTGCAGAAGCGCGAGCATGACTCGGGGGGCGTCCGATACCGGTGAACCGGTGCCCGCGGGGTCCGCGCGGAACATCACGAGCCGGCTGCTGTCGAATCCCCGCTCCCGCGTATAGAGCCGCGCCAGCGTCTGGACGAACAGTCCGGCGCCTGCCAGGAGCACCAGCGTGAGCGCGAGCTGCGCGGCCACGATCGCCTTGCGAAAGCGAACGTTCGCGCCGGAAGCCGTCGATCGCCCGGTGATCGAGGCGGCCAGCGGCCGCCGGCTGGCCTGGAATGCCGGCGCAAGCCCGGAGAGCACACCCGCCACGAGGGTCGCGCCCGCCGCGAACAGGAAGATCCGGTGGTCGATCACCGGCGCCAGGTTAGTCCCCTGCGGCATGAAGTACAGCAGCGCGCGGGAGACGAGCGGAGCCACCGCGAGGCCGACGACGCCTCCGGCCAGTGCGATGAACAGCGCTTCGACGATCAGCTGCCGCGTGATGCGGCCGCGGGAGGCGCCGAGAGCCATCCGCGTGGTCAGCTCCTGGCCGCGTTCCGCCCCGCGCGCCAGCATCAGGCCGGCGACGTTGAGGCATGCGAGCAGCAGCAGAAGGATCGTGCCGGCCATCAGCGCCCAGAGCGGCTGCGCCATCCGCGCGCGCAGACGGGACCAGCCCTGATCGCCTGGGAGCGCCTCGAGCGTCGATGCGAGGAAGGCGCGCTGCTGCTCGGGCTGCACGCGCGGAAAGTCCTCGCGCCTCGTGTCGGCGTCGAGCATCGCCTTGAACCACGGCTGCAGGCCCGCCGTGGCCGCCTCCGCCGTGACGCCCGGTTTCAGCCTGGCGAATCCGTGCATCCAGAACGCGCGGCGATTGAGCACCCGGCTGAACTCGATCGTGGCCTCGCGCGCCATCATCGCCGGGAGCCAGAGGGTCGCAGGTTCGGCCGCGTCCATGCCGCCGAAGCCGGACGGCGCCACCCCGACCACGGTCATCGGAGACCTGTTGACGAGCACCTTGCGCCCGACGACGTCCTGGGCGCCTCCGAGACGGTTCCTCCAGTAGTCGTACGAGATCACCACCGCCGGATGATTCCCCGGATGCTGATCGTCGGATGCGTCGATGAAACGGCCGAGCGCGGGCCGGATGCCGAGCACGCGGAAGTAGGAGCCGGACACCAGCTCGACGGAGACCACGTCGTACTCCCGGCCCGCCGAGAAATTGACCTGCCCCGGATGACGGCAGAAGGCGCCGTCGAAGAAGCGCTCCTGTTCCTGGAGATCGCGGCAGAGCGGGTACGACATCAGATTGGAGTCGCCCATCTCGACGACCGGCAGCGACGACCCCTTCCAGTTCAGCAGCACCAGCCGCTCCGGGTCGTTCACGGGGAGGCGGCGCAGCAGCACCTGATCGACCAGGGAGAAGATTCCGGTGTTGGCGCCGATGCCGAGCGCGAGCGAGAGCATCGCGGTGGCCGTGAAGCCGGGATTGCGCCTCAGCGTGCGCAGCGCATAGCCGAGGTCGCGCGCCATGTCGTCGAGCCATGGCAACCCTCGCTGGTCCCGCATCGCATCCATCGCGCGAGCGCCGCCTCCGGCCTCGATCCGCGCGATCCGTACCGCCTCGTCAGGGTCGTCGCCGCGACGCCGCGCGTCCTCGGCCACCAGGTCCAGATGGAGGCGGAGCTCCTCTTCCAGGTCGTCGTCCCGCCGTCGCGGACTGAGGGTGGCCCAGAGCCGATGCGACCACTCCCGAAGGGCGCGCATCACGCCTTCCCGTGCAGCAGCGTGTGAATGATGCCGGCCATCTGATCCCACGCCTGCTTCTCGCGTGTGAGCTGTCGCCGACCAGTTGCCGTCAGCGCGTAATACCGCGCCTTGCGGTTGGTTTCCGTCGTGTCCCACGTGCCGCGGATCAGGCCGCGCTGCTCCAGCCGCATGAGCGCCGGATACAGCGTCCCCATGTTGAGCCGCAGCGCGCCGCCCGAGACCTGCTCGAAGCGCGCGGCGATGGCGTAGCCGTGCAGCGGCCCGAGCGAGTCGAGCGTCTGCAGCACCATGAGGTCGAGCGTTCCCTGCAGGACGTCGGCCTTCTTCGACGGCGCATTAGACATGCCAATGGAGTATCACACTCCGCATTTGGCAATCAAATGGAGGGAGACGTCCGCGGTCGCTGTCCTGCTCGGGCGATCGGTCGAACAGCCACCACTGTGCCCGCCGCCGGTGCACTTGAACTCCAGCACGCCGACACGTGGACGCTGCACATCGACCGCCGGCTGGCGACACTTCGGGCAGGGGACTCCTCGGCCTTGCGGCACCGATGCCGTTGTGTCATTCACCGTCATGATGGCCAGCACGACTATACGGTCGTGGCGTCGTGCCGCGACCCTACCTCAGACGGTTATCGGATCGATCTCGGCGGGCAGCTCTTTGCCCGTTCGAGCACCGGATCGAATCCCCTTCGGATATCCGCCACTGTTGTCCGGACGACAATATCGGGCTTCACCGGGCTGAAATCGGCGAGGTCGCCGTTGGCGCGCACGCCGCGAGAGGTGGCGATGTTCACTGACAGGTGCGAGCGGGGCAGCGAGAACGGGAACTGGTTCCCGAACGAGTTCGGCTGTCCGCCGGTTTCCTCGCCGACGATTGTGGCCAGGCCGAACGTCTTGACCGCTTCGGCAAACTCCACGGCCGCTGAGTAGGTGTGCGGTCCCGTCAGCACGCACACCGGGCCTTCGAAGAACGGCTCTGCGCGCTTGCGCGTCTCGAGCGGACGTTCGAGCGGTGGCGACAACGTGCCCACCTCACCAGTGAGGTACTGCCGCGTCTCCGTCGAGAGATACGGCAGTCCCATCCAGCGAAACGGAATCCGGATGAACGAATTGATGGAGTCTCTGGTTTCCTTGCTGCGTTTCAGCTGGACGGACGTCAACAGACGGAATCGCTTCTCGGTGAGATGGCGCAGCAGCGCTTGCGAGACGCTGTCTTCTCCGCCCCCGTTCTCGCGAATGTCGATGATCAGGACGCGAGGGCGGTCCGCCGCGACGAGCTTGAACATCCGGCTGACGGCCTTCTCGAAGTGCGACACGGTGTCGAGACCATCGACTATCGAGAGGAAGTTCATGTAGGCGATGTCCGGCTCGATGATCCGGTACTCGAAGAAGGCGTTCTTCAACTGGATCGGCTTGAAGACCGTGGGCGGAACAGACGGAAGCCGGACCTCGGTCACAGGCGGCCGTACCGGTGCTGGCGGCCCGTCCTCGAACTGATGATTGACCGGATCCCCCTGAATCGTGACGTCGCGAGTCGGGCCGCCCGGCGGCGCCACCGTCAATCGATACGGCGCGTCGATGCCGTGCAGCGCCATGTACACCCTGAATCTTCGCGCGACCTTGGCGCGGCGTCCGGCATCGGTGTCATGGCTGACCTCCGACGCCCACGCGGCGAGCAGCGCATCTGCGTCCTGACCATTGATGCGAGAGATCCGATCGCCGGGGTCGAGGCCAGCGGCGCCGTTGTGCCAGCCGACCGTGACGTGCTGCTGATCGTCGAGGCGAATGAACGGAGCAAACCGCAGGACGCGCTGAGTGTCCGCCGGAGCTGCGCGTGATGCGCGCCGCCAGTCGCTCAGCATGAGGTCGTCGCAGGAGATCTCCGTGTGGCCGTCATCGAGGACGGCCAGCACGCGACTGAGGCGCAGGCACAACCCGCCCTTCGTCTCCGACGCGGGCATCGTCTCCGCGACGCGGGCGCGCTCGGCCTCGAGCGCTTCGCGCGGATGAAACCTGTACGGATCCGCGTGCACGCGATCGACAAGGCCCATCAGGAAATCGAGATCCTCGAGCGCCGCCTCGCGCGAAAGGCTTTCCCCCGGGGCCGCGTCGATCTTCCCGAACGCCGCGAACGGATCCTTGATGATCAGGCTGCACGCCCCACACAAGGCGGCACAGAGCAGGGCGGCGACATGGGCAGCAATGACATTGGCGCGCTTCACGCGCAGACAGAATAACCCGCTCGAGCTGGGGCCGACGCGCGACGCCCCCGCTAGCGTCGCCTCACTCGCTCCGCAGCGCACTCGCCGGACATCGGCCGGCCGTTTGTCGCGATGGTCGACAAGGCCAGGTAAATCGGCCGGAGCGGCGCGTCGGGGTTACTGCCGATCGCCGTTGCGCTTCTCAATCGGCAGGATTCGCATGAACGCTTCCACGGCGTGGATTCTGGCCGTCGAAGACCTTGAACGTCTCCCACACCGTCAGCTGATCGCCGCCGCGCTCGCGCACGCCCCAGGCCATGCGCAGCCAGACGATGCCCATGCGCTCGTCCACCGCAATCATCCACGTCTGCACGTTGCCGAGGCGCTCGAAGATCGCCAGCGATTGCGTCGAGATGTTCTGGCACATGGTGTGCTGCTGTCCGCGCGGCCCGCGCGCACTTCCAGCACATGACGTTCGCGACGGCACCGGCGGCAGATCGACTGCGCTGTGTGGATGCCGTGCGCGCCAGGAGGATCGTCGTGATGAGCCGTGGCGGGGGCGGGCGGCGTCGCCCAACGGGATTCCGTCAACAGCCCCGTCATCAGGCCTGTCGTCCGTGCGAACGGTGCCAGCGTCGCCGCGGCACGGGCATCCGCGCCGCGGCGTCATTGAGCGAAGAAGCGCTTACTCCGCCGGTTCGATCCGCAGCATCACCGCGTCGGCCTCGTCCGTGAGCACATACAGCAGGCCGTCGCGGCCCTGCTTCACGTCGCGAAGCCGCCGGCGCAGATCGACCAGCAGCGGCTCGCGCCGCAGCTCTTCGAGGTTCTTGTTGATCAGAATCCGGTGCAGCTGGCCCGTTCCCGGAATCTCGCCGTACCGCATGCCCGTGACGAATACATCGCCCTTCCACTTGGGCAGGCGATCGCCGGTGTAGAACGCGATGCTCGACACGGCTATCGCGGGCATCCAGTAGATGACCGGGTCGCGGTAGCCGTCCTTCGTGAACGGTCCCTGCCACGGTCCGCCGTACGTCCGCCCGAGGCTGATGAGCGGCCAGCCGTAGTTGGCGCCGGGCGACAGGATGTTCACCTCGTCGCCGCCGTTCGGCCCGTTCTCGATCTGCCAGATCGCGCCGGTGAGCGGGTGTTTGGCCATCCGAAGGAACGTGCGGTGGCCCATCGTGAAGATCTCCGGCCGTGCATCCTTGCGGTTGACGAACGGGTTATCCGGCGGCACCTTGCCCTCGTCCGTCAGCCGAAGAATCTTGCCGGCGAGGGAGTTGGGGTTCTGCGTATCGCCGCCTCCGTACGCGACGTACAGCATGCCGTCGCCGCCGAACACGATCGGGCCGCCGCTGGCGCCTTCACCGACGAAGATGTCCTTCAGGTCGGTGAACCCCTTGCCGTCCCACACCGCACGCGCCACGGCCACCGCCGTTCGCTGTCCACCACCACGACCGCCGCCTCGTCCTCCACCGGCCCCGGCAGCAGCGGGAGCGGCCCCGGCAGGACCGGGGGCGGCTCCGCGCGCAGGCGCGGGAGCAGCAGCGGGCGCCGCGCCGGGCGGCGGGCCGAGCGGCTTGGTGTAGCTGATGTAGACGAGGCGATTGCGGGCGAAGTCGGGATGCAGCGCCAGGTCCGTACCGGACAGACCCGAGCCGATCGCCTGGGGCGCGCCAGGCACCGGCTTCGGATCGACCACGCCATTACGCACGGCCTTGATCGCGCCGCCTCGCTCGGCCACGAGGATCACGTCGTCGGACACGAACGCCATGCTCCACGGGTTCTGGAAGCCGCGTGCGTAGACGCTCACGCGAATGGTCTGACCCTCGGCCGTCTCATAGCGGACGGGCGCGTCGGGCAGCGGTGGAATCTTGATGCCGTTTGGTGCCACGGGCGTGTTGCCGCGCATCGGCACTTCCTGCTGGGCCGTCAGAGGCACGGCAAGAGCCGTCAGCACGGCGGTGGCGAGAAGACGCAAGGACCCGTTCATACGATCGTCTCCAGGAATGCTGTTGCCGGGATAAATGGTCGCTGGATTATGAACCGATTGGGGCCCCGGTCGCCATGATCCCGGCCGTGCGGCGCCGGACACACACGTCCCACGCCCGGACGGCGGACTGCGCGCGAGACACCGGCGGGCGCCGAAACCTCAATACTCAGACATTCTCTGTAATGGCGCTGGTCTTGAATGTGATTTGCGCCGTTCGTCGAAGCAGAGTTACCCAGATCGTCATAACAAATGCCCGGAGGACCATGGCGGCGAAGACGCCCAATACGCTCCTGCACGGCTCGCTCGACGCGCTCATTCTGAAAACGCTGGCCGCGGGCCCGCGGCATGGTTACGCGATCGCGAAGTACATCGAGGATGCCTCCGCTGACACCGTGATCGTCGAGGAAGGCTCCCTGTACCCGGCCCTGTACCGGATGGAGCGCAGAGGGTGGCTCGAGGCGGAGTGGGGAGAGTCTTAGCTGGGCCGGCGCGCCAAGCTCTATCGGCTGACGCGTCAGGGGCGTGCGCAGCTGGTTGCCGAAACCGCGGCCTGGCTGCAGTTCGTGGCGGGCGTCTCCAGGATCCTGCTCGCACAATGAAACGCTCGCTTCGCTCGTGGCTCTGGCGCGTGCCGATCGAGCAGGAAGTGGACGAGGAGCTCGCCCTGCACCTCGAGCTGCGGACGCGCGAGCTGATCGCCGCGGGTGTGGATCCGCGGGAGGCCCGCGACATCGCGCTCCGCCGGATGGGCGATGTGCGGACCCTGAGGCGCGCATGCGTGACCACCGGCAGGAAGCGGAATCGTGAGATGAAACTGTCGCAATGGATCGACGAGCGGAGGCACGACATCAGCTTCGCCATTCGCCAGCTGCGGTCCGCGCCCGGGTTCACCCTCGTGGCGACGATGACGCTGGCGCTCGGCATCGGCGCCAACAGCGCCATCTTTGCCCTCGCCGACGCGGCGCTGCTCCGGCCACTGCCGTTCCCCGGCTCCGACCGCCTCGTGATGCTGTGGGAGCGCCGTGCCGACGGGACACGGAATGCGGTGAATCCCGTCGAGTTCGTCGAGTGGAGCGAGCGGACCCGCACGTTCGACGCGCTTGCCGCGGTCCTCGCGGGCGGAGGAACGATCGAAAACCCGGACGGGACCGCCGAGGCGATCGATGGTCAGGCCGTGAGCGCCCGTTTCTTCGATGTTCTCGGCGTTCGCCCGATTGCCGGGCGAACGTTCCAGGCCGGCGACGAAGCGCCGCAGGGCCAGGTCGTCGTGCTCGGCGAGGGCTTCTGGCGCGAGCGCTTTGGCGCCGACCCGACGGTCGTCGGCCGCGTGCTGACCTTGGACGGGCGGTCGATGACCGTGATCGGCATCGTGCCCGCGCAGATGGAGACGCGCGCGCTCGGCGGCACGAGGCGGGTTGCCATCTGGACGCTTCTGAACACGCCGTCGAACCGCGTACCGGCACAACGTTACGCGCACTACATGCGGGTCATCGGCCGCCTCGAGCAGGGGACGACGCTCGATGCGGCCGCGAGCGACATGAACACGATCGCCGACGGGATCGCGCGTGAATCACCAGCCACGAACCGGGGCCACGGTGTCGCGATCGAACCGCTGCGCGATGCCTTGATCGGCCGCGAGCTGCGCCTGACGGCGCTGCTGCTGCTGGGCGTCGTCACCTTCGTGCTGCTGCTGTGCTGCGCGAACGTTGCGAACCTGTTCCTGTCGCGCACGACCGCGCGGGCACGCGAGCTGGCCGTACGCTCGGCGCTCGGCGCCGGCCGGGCGAGAATCGTCGCGCAGCTGCTCACGGAGAGCATGGTGCTCGCGGCGCTCGGCGGCGCTGCCGGCGTCGCGGTGGGCGCTGCGATCCTGCGGATCGCGCCGTCGATGATTCCGCCGGGCCTGCTGCCACCGACGATGGTGCTGGGCTTCAACGGCCGCGTGGTTGCGTTCTGCACGTCGGCGGCGGTGGCGATCGCGCTCATGGTCGGACTTGCGCCCGCCTGCCGGGCAACCAGCCGCTCGCTGCTGCAGCAGCTGGGCGGCCGCGGCACGACGGCACACAGCACGCGGTTTCGAAGCGTTCTGGTCGGTGCCGAGATCGCAGTGGCGGTGCTGCTGTTGTGCGGCGCCGGGCTGCTGCTGCGCACGCTCGTGATGCTGGATCGCGTCGACCCGGGGCATCGTGCCGGTGACGCCCTGACGGCCATCATCAACCTGCCGATGACGAGCAGCCCCGACGCGATGCGCCGGTTCTATGCCGCCGTCGAGCGCGAGATTGGCGCTGTGCCCGGTGTGCGCGGTGTCGCGTGGGGCAGCGGCGTGCCGCTCGACGGCTGGTGGTTCGGGCAAACGTTTCAAATCGTCGGCGATCCGCCGCGCGCGCCGACCGATCGCGACCCCGCGACGTATCAGATGGTGAGCGCGTCTCACTTCTCCACGCTTGGGATCCCGGTGTTACGCGGGCGAGCGTTTGCGGCAGCCGACACCGCTGAAGCTGCGCCGGTGGCCATCGTGAACGAGGAGTTCGTGCGTCGCCATGCGGGCGGCCGCGATCCGCTCAGGATGCGCATCTCCGTCAACGCGATGACGCAGCCGCCATCCGTGGTCGAGCGTGAGATCGTCGGTGTCGTCGGCCACGTCATGGGCCTTCCCGATCGCCTCGAGCCCGAACCCCAGATCTACGTTCCCATCCAGCAGAACGCGTGGTGGTCGGCGACGCTGGTGGTGCGTCCGGCGTCCGGGGCTGCGGCGGCGCTCGCGCCCGCGGTTCGAGCGGCCGTGGCGCGCGTGGACAAGACCAGAGCGCTCACGCGGATCCAGACGCTCGACGAGATCGAGCGCGGCGCGACGTCGCGCTGGCGCTTCCGCGCGCAGCTGGTGGGAACGTTCGCCGCGCTGGCGCTCGCTGTGGCAGTGATCGGCGTGTTCGGAGTGCTGGCGTACTCGGTGCAACAGCGCGTGCCGGAAGTCGCGGTGCGGATGGCGCTCGGCGCGCGTCGCGGCGACGTGCTGACGCTGGTCCTGTCGAGCACGGCCCGGGTGGTGATCGTCGGCTCCCTGATCGGGCTTGCGCTGGCGGCGCTGGCCAGCCGCTGGATCGCGACGCTCCTCTTTGGCGTGACGCCGCTGGATCCGATCACGTTTGCGGCGGCGGCGATCGTGCTCGCTGTCGCGGCGGCAGTCGCCGCGACCGTACCCGCGCTGCGCGCGATGCGCGTGAGTCCTGTGATCGCCTTCAGGCAGGACTGACTTCCCGCTCACGCCGCCGGATCCGATGACGTACGCGCTGGCACCGATGGTCGCGCTGATCACAGCCGCTGCCGCGTGGTCGCCCCCCGGCGCGCCACGCGCAGAGCTTACCCCTTGTGGCAAGGTCAAACGGCCAGGGGGAGCACCGGTCGATTCTTGCGATAGGAGTTCTTCACCGCGATCCTGCCGTCGCGAAACATGAACAGGTCGCACCCGTTGACCTCCACCCGCGCGCCATCCTTGCGTGTGCCGGTGAACGTCCACTCCGACACGCCGCAATCGCCCGCGACGAAAGTCCGCGGGTTCGCCCAGTGCGCGTCGGGGAAGGTGTCGAAGACCGCGCCGAATGCCTCTCGAACGGCGCGCTGCCCCTCGCTTCGCTCTCCCTGGACCTCCGGGCCGGCCGATGCCTCGAACACGCAGTCGTCGGTCATCATCGACATCAGCGCGTCGAGATCGTGCCGGTTCCATGCCTCGGCGAAGCGATCCAGCAGTTCGAGGCGATCCGTGTCCTGGCGCCGGTTGTGTTCCATGGCACTATTCTTCAGCAGGCGAACGCTCCACAATCCGGGCGCCGTCCTCAAAGCCGGGCGCGTCGTTGCTGGCGCGCTGCCAGACTGACGTCAATGCCGTCACTTCGCGTGACCTTGATCTCGATGCGTCGCTGATTCACACTTCCGGTGCTTCGAGCGAAGAGGCGGACGATGAGAACACCCTTCGTCATTGCGCTGATGCTGCTGGGATGTGCCAGCGCCCGACCGGCAACTGCGCAGACGGTGCCTCGCTTCGAAGCGGGCCCGTGCGCGATCCGGCCGGGCGACTGGGCACAGAACGTCCGACTGGAATGCGGCGCGCTCGTCGTCGCGATGGATCGGCAGCATCCCGAGCTCAAACAGCTGCGACTCGCGGTCGCCATACTTCATCCCGGACAGCGGCCATCAGAGCCTCCGCTCGTGCTCCTCCATGGCGGTCCCGCAGGGCCGGGCGGTCTGCGCGCCGATCCCATGGCGCTTGCGGTTCGCTGGTCTTCCGCCCTGAACCGCGACATTGTCGTCTACGACCAGCGCGGCGCCGGCTTCTCGGAGCCCGAACTGTGTCCGGAGGCGGCGGCACAGGCGCTGCAGCAGCGCACCGAAGCGTCGGCGCGCGAACGGGAACGCGGTTGGAATGAAGCGGCCGATCGCTGTGTGGCCGATCTGAAGCGCGACGACCTCGATCCGCACTTCTTCAACAGCCGCGTGAACGCGGAAGATCTCATCGATCTGCGCAGGACGCTCGGCTACGAATCGTGGGATGTGTTCGGCGTCTCCTACGGTGCGCGGCTGGCGCAGGAGGTGATGAAGCGCGATGGGCGAGCGGTACACAGCGCGATTCTCGCCAGTCCCTTGATACCTGGCGTCGCCAAAGCCGAAGATGCGCTGTCGGTCCAGCGCGCGATCGACCGCGTCTTCGAGGAATGCGCCGCACAGACGGCGTGTCGCAGCGCTTTTCCTGCTCCTGAGCAGGACCTCGTCGAGTTGTACAGGGAACTGAATGCCACGCCGATGGAAGTGGTCGTCGAGCGTGGGAATGCGCGGATCCCGGTCGTTCTCGATGGACGCCGTTTCGTTTCGGATCTCGTCGGCCGCTTTTCGGTGAGACAGCTCAATCGATTGCCGCTGTTGCTGCACGAATTTCGGCGAGGCGATCGCACCGCCGCGGCACGGCTGCTGGTCGCCGATGGATTGGGCCCGAACGTGGCCAACAACGCACTGACGAATCTGGTGACGTGCTACGACATCGCCGGTACACCCGCATACCGGATGGCCCTCGACAACGTCAACAAGACGCTGAAGGAACCGTTTCGGCAGCTCGTGGTCCCCACCGAGATGTGCAGCCACTTCCTGCAGCGATATGCCGATGCCGCCGAGCACGAATTCGTCCGCAGTGACATCCCGACGCTCATTCTGACGAATCAGTTCGACGACCGGACTCCCACCGACCACGGTCGCCGAATCGCGGCGTCGCTCTCACACGTGTATCAGTTCGAGCTGCCGGCGCTCGGCCACGCTGAGACGCCGGCGGGATGTTTCGACGCGATTGTCCACAGCTTCCTGAAGAACCCCGATCGCCAACCGGACGGCGGATGCGTGGCGGCGATGCCGCGTCTGACGTTCGAGGCCCGCCGCCTCGAGCGGCCGATGCTGTTCTTCGCGATTGGCAGCACCGATTCCGCGCTCACGCCTTTCGCGGGCACGTGGGATGCGGCCTTTCCCAACGCGCCGCGTCCGTTCACGTTTTCGCTGACGATCGCGAACGGCCGGGTCTCCGGCAGTGTGACGGCCGGGGGCGGGGCGTTGAACCTTCCGGTGGTCGAAGGCGCCGCCGACCAGCGCACCCTGATGTTCAAGGTGAACAGTCCCGACGGCGGGCGCGTGATCACCTTCACCGGCAGCGTCGACGGCGACACCATTTCCTTCCAGCGCGATGTGCTGCTTCCACCAGGGGCCGATCCAGGTGGGAATGCGTTATGGGGAACGACCGGGCCGCGCACGTTCACCGCGCAGCGCGCGCGATGAATGGACGAGTGTGACCCGACGAGTGACGTTGGAAGCAGATGCCGCTTCTCCGCGGGCGTAGCGTCTGCGAATTTCCGCGTTCCTGCTGTTGGACCCGAGATGATGCCGGCGATGGCCTGCTCTCCCATGCCGCCGGATGCCGTACCGTGACTACCTTGCGCAAAGCTTCCAGCGGATCCACGCCAGATGCCCGCCGAGCCGGCAACCAGCTCGCCACCGCCGCCACCGCTGTAAGCAGCAGCGGAACAGCCGCGAACGTGACCGGATCGACCACGCTCGAGCTATAGAGAATCCCGCGCAACAGCCTGCTCGCCGAGAGCGCACCGCCAATGCCGATCACCGCACCGACGACCACCAGCGAGAGCCCCTGCCGCATGATCACGGTGAATATGCGTGATGAACCCAGGCCCGAATCTTTCGACGTTGAGCGCTGCGAGTTTTGGTCCGGCTTCCATGATGCGTCGCTCCACCCCGGGGCCCGTGTCGAACAGGTAGAGCGTCCCGCCAGCGATGATCCCGATGCTCGTGCCTGCACGCTCGGCGCTGAGCTCCGGCGACCCGACACCAAATACGATGGCTGTGGTGCCCAACGCGCTCTGTGACTCCCGTGTCGGAATCTGTGCCGGCAACGGCACCTGTGCGCGCGAGACCGTTGAAAAAGCGGCGCCGAGCGCCGCAAATACGCACGAAGCGGCGAGCAATCTCATTGACGGTTCCTAAAACATCTTGAACGGCCCGTTCCAGTCTGCACACTCGCAGCCGCTCAGTGCGGTCCCTTCGCCCGTCGTGGTTGCGCGCCTTCAGCCTTACGCGGCCGGCCACCGAGCCTGCCGTTCTCGCGCGAGGCGCGCGCCTTCGTCGCGCTCCGATGCGCGCCCACGAGAGCCGCGGGGCCGACGATGTCGACCTTTGTCCGCGCGGTGGTCGAGAAGCGCGCCACGCGGACTCGTGCCTCCGGTCGACTGTCGGGATGTGCGTCAAGGTATGCCGCCAACATCGTGCGAATCGCACGTTCGGCCTTCGTGTGGGTGTCCGCGGCCGCATAAATGGGCAGCCCGGGCACGTAGGCACTCACAGCGCCGCTGTCTTCGGTCTCGAGAACGATCGGATAGAGCTGTGTCATTCGACGCCTGCCTCTCGCAGGATACGGTTGCCGAGCCGCCCGGCGTCTTTCTTCGTGTGAACCGCAACCCAGACCTCTTTGCCAGTAGTCGGGTGCTTCAGCAAGCGGTGGCTACCTTTTCCTGACCGGACCTCGACGAACCCCGCGGCCTTCAGCTTGCGGATCACCTCGGCCCAGGTCACTCCGAGATCGTAAACCTACCGCTAGGTTTCGTCAATGCGGAGATCTCGCGCCACCAGCACCCCGGAACCGTCGAGCCTCCGCATGAAATAGAGGTCGCCGGGTGGCGATCGCGTTGGAGAAAAGCGGTCGCAGTCTCGTCCGGGGACCACCCGCTGACACTCGAAAACGTCACCCGACCCTAGACTAGAGACTCCGGTACACGACCCCGATTCCACCCGCACCGAGCTCTCGGTGACTTCGAACGCGCCGATGCGGGAGCCTGGAAGAATCGCCACGCGCGGATTATCCACGGCACCGAGGTACATGTCGGAAGGGAGCCGGATGATAGCCTTGCCGCCGACGAGAAGCGGTCGCCGGCGGTGTTATGCTGGCGCCGCATGCCTCCGACGCGGCTCGATCAGGCGGGTGAGGAACGCTTCTGGCTCGGCGTGCGGGCCGCGGAAAGATTCTTCATGGGAGAAGCCGAAGTCCAGAAGGCACTCGACAAGCTCGTCGACATTCTCAATCGTGACGGCATTCCCTACGCGGTCATCGGGGCAATGGCGCTGAACGAGTTCGGGTATCGTCGGGTGACTGTGGATGTCGATGTCCTGCTGACCCCGGAAGGCCTGGCGGCGTTCAAGGCACGGCATCTCGGTCGCGGCTATGTCGAGAAGTTCCCCGGAAGTCGCAGTCTCCGGGACGCCGAGCATGGAGTCGATGTCGATGTGGTACTGACCGGCGCCTATCCAGGAGATGGCAAGCCGAAGCCCGTTGTCTTTCCCGACCCTGGGCAGGCCGCCGAGCGCGGCGCGCGGGTCGCACTCCTTCCTCTGACAACTCTGCTCGAGCTGAAGCTGGCATCCGGCCTGACAGCTCCTGATCGGCTGAAGGATCTCGCCGATGTCCAGGAGGTCATCCGCATCAGACAGCTTCCGCGGACGCTCGAGAACGAGCTCGATCCATTCGTGCGCAGCAAGTACCTCGAGTTGTGGGACGGCCTCCAGCACAGGCGCGAAGAGTAACTGTCCGTCATGTGTGCCCCCTGACCCGCCTTTCCCCGCTTGTGTGGCGTGACACCACGGCCAGCCGGCTCACAACGGAATGTTGCCGTGCTTCTTCGGCGGGTTCCGGTCGCGCTTCGTCTCGAGCGCCGCCAGCGCCGTCGCGATCTTCGCGCGCGTCTGCCGCGGCAGGATGATCTGATCGACGAAGCCTCGCTCGGCGGCGATGAACGGGTTGGCGAACTTCTTCCGGTACTCGGCAATCCGCGCCGTTCGCGCCGCCTCGGGGTCGGGAGCCGTTTCGAGCTCGCGCTTGTAGAGAATGTTGACGGCGCCCTCGGCGCCCATCACCGCGATCTCGGCCGTCGGCCATGCGTAGTTGACGTCGGTGCGAATGTGCTTGCTCGACATCACGCAATACGCCCCGCCATAGGCCTTCCGGGTAATCACGGTGATCTTCGGCACCGTCGCCTCGGCAAACGCGAACAGCAGCTTCGCCCCGTGCCTGATGATGCCGCCGTACTCCTGCACCGTGCCCGGCAGGAAGCCGGGCACATCCTCGAAGGTCACGAGCGGGATGTTGAACGCATCGCAGAAGCGGACGAAGCGGGCGCCCTTGACCGACGCGTCGATGTCGAGCGTTCCTGCCAGGTGCGCCGGCTGATTGGCGACCACTCCCACCGGACGGCCGCCGACGCGGGCGAATCCCACCAGGATGTTGCGGGCGAAGTGCTGGTGCACCTCGAGGAAGTCGCCGCCGTCCACGACGCGCCGGATGACGTCGAGCATGTCGTACGGCTGGTGCGGCGCCGACGGCACCACCCGGTCGAGCGCCTCGTCCTCGCGATCGACCGGATCGGCCGATTCGACCCGCGGCGGATCGTCGACGTTGTTCCCCGGCAGGTACGACAGGAGGGCGCGAATCAGCTGCAGGCACTCGCGATCGTCGTCGACCGCGAAGTGCGCCACGCCGCTGCGCTCGTTGTGCGCCATGGCGCCGCCGAGCTCCTCCTTCGTGATGGTCTCGTGCGTGACGGCGCGGATCACGTCGGGTCCGGTCACGAACATGCAGCTCGTGTCCTTGACCATGATCGTGAAGTCGGTGATCGCCGGCGAATAGACCGCCCCGCCGGCGCACGGGCCCATGATCGCCGAGATCTGCGGAATGACGCCGGAGGCCAGCGTGTTGCGGAGGAAGATGTCGGCGTAGCCGGCGAGCGAGAGCACGCCCTCCTGGATGCGCGCGCCGCCCGAATCGTTGAGGCCGACGACCGGCGCGCCCATCTTCACCGCGAGATCCATGATCTTGACGATCTTCGCGGCGTTGGTCTCGGAGAGGGAGCCGCCGAACACCGTGAAGTCCTGCGCGAAGGCATAGACCAGCCGTCCGCCGACGCGGCCGCTGCCGGCCACCACGCCGTCACCGGGCACCACCTGATCGGCCATGCCGAAGTCGCGGCACCGGTGCGTGACGAACGGATCGATCTCCTCGAATGTGGCCGGATCGAACAGGTGGTCGATGCGCTCTCGCGCCGTGAGGCGGCCCGACTCGCGCTGGCGGCGAAGACGGTCTTCGCCGCCGCCGAGCTCGGCGCGCCGCTGCAGGTCGGTCAGCAGGGAAACCGGGTTTGACTTGTCCATCGTGAGACCGTTATGCGGCCTGGTACGTGAACGTGTGCTCCTCGTCGATCCGCATAACGGTCTGACCGGCTGAATTACACCTTGGTGGCCTGCGCCTTCTCCCAATCCTTCAGGAACTTCTCGAGGCCGATGTCGGTGAGCGGGTGTTTGAAACACTGCTCGATGACCGCCGCCGGCACGGTGACGACGTCGGCGCCCATGCGCGCCGCCTCGACGACATGAATCGGGTTGCGAACGCTGGCGACGAGCACTTCCGTCTCGAACTCGAAGTTGTCGAAGATGTCGACGATCTCGCGAACCAGGTTCATGCCCGTGGTTCCCACGTCGTCGAGCCGCCCGACGAACGGGCTCACGTACGAGGCGCCGGCCTTGGCCGCCAGCCAGGCCTGCGTCGCCGAGAAGATCAGGGTGACGTTGACGCGCTTGCCCTCGGACGCCAGCGCCCGGCAGGCCTTGACGCCGTCCTTGGTGAAGGGCACCTTCACGACGATGTGCTCGTCGATCGACGCGAGGTCGCGCCCTTCCCGCAGCATCCCCGCCGTATCGGTGGCGACGACTTCGGCGCTCACCGGCCCCTTCACCGTCTGGCAGATTTTCTTCAGGATCTGCCGGTAATCGCCCGACTCCTTCGCCAGCAACGACGGATTGGTGGTGACGCCGTCGAGGATGCCGAGGGCAGCAAGCGCCTCGATGTCCTTCACGTTGCCTGTATCCACAAAGAGCTTCATGTGAGTGTCTCCCTCGAGTGCACGGAGTGCTCAATGCTCAATGCACCATGCTCAACGCAGGGTGCTCGAAACGACCAGCGGGCGCTTCCGGGCGCCGTTCGGCCTCGAGCATCCGGCTTCGAGCATTGTGCATCGTGCGCTTCCCGTTAAGGCGCCGTGACCTCGTCCCGTTCGGACTCCTGGCTGCGATTCGGCGTCGGCGCCGAATCCACCGCGATCACCGCGTAAACGTACCGCGCCCCTGATTTCACCTCACGGTCGGTAAACGTCGTCTGCGTCACCGGGTTCGGCGTGATCGGCAGCAGTGTGGCATCGCCCGGCTGCCCGCGCAAGATCAGGTAGCCGGCCAGGTCATTCTCGCTGTTGGCCGCCCATTTCAGGGTGATCCCGCCGTCGCCAGACGTCAGCGCCACGAGCTCGCGCGGCGGCGACGGTGGAAAGGTGTCCTCAGCGGTTCGGCACTGCCGCTGCGACGCTTCGCCCTCCACCCCGGCGCGGATGGCCCGCACCCGAAAGCAGTGCTCGCGGCCGAACTCGACCGGCTCGGAAAACGTTGCGACCGTGAGCGGCATGCTGTTGAGCGGCGCCGGCGGCGTCGCGCTCCAGGGCGCCGCCGCCGAGGCGTCCACCCCCTCCGTGTCTTCTCGATACACGTTGTAGGCCACATCGTCGCCGAGCGGTGTCCACGTCACCACGAGAGACTCCGCGGTATTCGAGAGGGTGACGCCCGAGGGCGCGTCGACTGCCGGATCGACCGGCACCGAAGCGAAGGCGCCCTGCTGCACGGAACGGTTGCGATCGCTCACCGCCACGGCGGCGTAGTACCGGCGCGGCCCCATCGGTGACTGATCCGGCTGCTGCTGATCTACAACAATGGCGGCAGGCTCGGGCGGCGATTGGGTGGCGGCAGGCTCAGGCTTCGCGGAGCTCTGCGATTCCGATTTCACCGTTGGCGTCAGCTGCGGCGCTCCGAGGCTCTCGCGAATCGTGATCGAATCGCCTTGCCTGGGCGCCGGCGCGCCACCGGGCGAGGCCGGCGCCGGCACATCCGAGGACCCAGGCGCCGGTGGAGGACTGACTGGCACCGAGGCGATGCGTTGCGCCACCTTCGCGAGCGGATCGCGCGGCGGCGGCCCGTCGGTCGTCACCGCGAAGATCTCGACGCGAGCGACGTCGCCCGGCTTCGACGCGTCGATGTTCTGGCTCGGGATGACGAACGTCACATAAACATCGTTTCCTACCCGGCGCGCCTGGATCTGCGCAATCGCGTCGGGAATGCGGGAGAGCGGTGGAAGCGGCGCACCCTTGCGCCCGCAGCCAGGCGCGGCGAGGACGAGCAGCAGCATGGCGGACAGGAGCCGGCGCAACGGCAGCAAGGCGAACGTCGCAGGTCGCAGGAAGCGGGGCACTCCTTCCTAGTTTCCTACGTCCAGCCTGCTGCCTCCTATGAGCTGTCGCCGAAGTCGTGCGCAACCGAGCTGAAGCTCGGTTCTGCGATCGTTCTTTACGACGAAACCGCCGCGGGCGCGTCTGCTGCCATTTCACGCACCGGGTCGGCAGGCGACGATTCGACCGGCTGGCGGCGTCCGACCTCGGGCGAGCGGAAGCGCCGCACGTCGATGCCGTATCCGCGGACCTTGTAGTTCAGGATCCGCTCCGTCGTGTCGAGGAGCCGCGCCGCCTTCGCGCGGTTGCCGCGGGTGGTCTTGAGGGCGTCCTGAATCAGATCCCGCTCGAAGCCGGCCACGGCATCCTTGAGGGACACGCGCGTGACCGTTCCCGACGAGTCGGCCGTCTGCAGCGATGGCGGCAGATGATGACCGTGGATGACGGCGCCGTCGCAGACGAGCACCGCGCGCTCGAGCGCGTTCTCCAGCTCGCGGACGTTGCCGGGCCAGTGATAGGCCATCAGCATGTCGATGGCCGGCGTCGAAATGCGCTTGATCACCTTGCCGTGCTCGCGCGAGAACTTCTCGAGGAAGTGGTCGGCGAGCAGCAGCAGGTCGGCCTTCCGCTCACGCAGCGGCGGCACGAAGATCGTGAACACGTTCAGGCGATAGTAGAGATCCTCGCGGAAGGTGCCGTCGGCGATCGCCTTCTCCATGTCCTTGTTGGTGGCCGCGATCAGCCGCACGTTGACCTTCACCGAATCGGTGGCGCCGAGCCGCTCGAACTCGCGCTCCTGCAGCACGCGCAGCAGCTTCACCTGCGTGCTGAGGTTGATGTCGCCAATCTCGTCGAGAAACAGCGTTCCACCCTCGGCCATCTCGAAGCGTCCCTTCTTACGGGCCGTCGCGCCGGTGAAGGCGCCCTTCTCGTAGCCGAAGAGCTCCGACTCGATGAGCGTGTCGGGCAGCGCCGCGCAGCTGACCTTCACGAACGGCTTCTTGGCGCGCAGCGAGTTGTAATGGATCGCGTGGGCGATCAGCTCCTTGCCGGTGCCCGACTCGCCGCGGATCAAGACCGTCGTGTTCGTCTGCGCCACCTGCGCCACCTGCTCGTACATCTGACGGGTAGGGCCGCTGGTGCCGATGATGTTCGAGAAGTCGTAGCGCTCGCGCAGCTCCTGGCGCAGATGGGTGTTCTCGTCGAGCAGCCGCCGGCGCTCGTCTTCGAGCTGCCGCTGCACGTTGAGTGCCTGCGCGATCATCGAGCTCACGACGCCGAAGAACTTCACGCTGCTGTCGTAGTCGCGCTCGGGCTTGAACCGCAGATCGACGCCAAGGGCGCCGACCGCCGAACGGTTCAGCATGATCGGCACGCAGATGAAGCTGAGCTCCTGTTTCGGGTGATCGGGCCGGCGCGGCGCCAGATTCAGGAACGCCGGCTCGCGGCTCACCCGCGGCACCACGATCGGACGCCCGCTCTCGACCACCTTGCCGGTGATGCCCTCACCGACCTTGATCCGCAGCGCCCGCGCCCGATCCTCGAACCCCTCCGCCGCCTCGACCTGCAGCTCGCCGTCGCGGAGGACGGTGATCATGCCGCGCACCACGCTGTGATGACGGATGAGGGTCGCCAGCACCCGCTGCATCGCGGCCTTGAGATTGAGGGTGCCGGAGAGAGCCTGGCTCATCTCCAGCAGGGTCGAGAGGCGCCGCGCATCTCGCGCGGCAGTGGTGGCATCGGCACCGGACTTGGCGGCAGGCATGGCAGGTCTCCTACATTACTTGGCGGTGGTCACGGGCTCGTCGCACGAACACACGTCCTCGGCAACCTGGGAGGACACGTTCACCCGCCTGCACGTCTCGGGGCCTGCGGCCGGGAAGCCAGACGGCCTCCCTCTTTCGACTGAATTGTAACAACGCCGATTGCTGACAACGATTTTGTCGCGTTTGGCGCCGTTCGACCCGGGTATTGTACCCGGAAAGGGGCAAAGGGAACGATTAAAGGATGTACCTCGACAGGTCCTCGTTCCTGACGATATCGGCGAGCATCCGGTCGACATAGGCCTCGTCGATCGTGATCGCCTTCTCGGCCCGGTCGGGGGCGTCGAACGAGATCTCGTCGAGCAGCCGCTCCATCACGGTATGCAGACGGCGGGCGCCGATGTTCTCGGTCTGCTCGTTGACCCTCGCCGCGAAGTCCGCGATCCGCTCGATCGCGCCCGGCGTGAACTGCAGCTGGATGTCTTCCGTCCCGAGCAGCGCCGTGTACTGCGTCACCAGCGCGTTGCGCGGCTCCGTGAGAATGCGCACGAAGTCGTCGCGCGTGAGCGGTTCGAGCTCCACGCGGATCGGAAACCGTCCCTGCAGTTCGGGAATGAGGTCTGACGGCTTCGAGACGTGAAAGGCGCCGGCGGCGATGAAGAGGATGTGGTCCGTTCGTACCAGCCCGTGCTTCGAGTTGACGGTGGTCCCTTCAACGATCGGCAGGATGTCGCGCTGAACGCCCTCGCGGCTCACGTCCGGCCCGTGGCTCATCCCGCCGCCGGCGTCGCGGCTGGCAATCTTGTCGATCTCGTCGATGAAGATGATGCCAGCCTGTTCGACGCGCTGAATCGCCGTGCGGCCAACCGACTCCATGTCCACGAGACGCGCCTGCTCCTCGGCCTGAAGGTGCTCGAGCGCTTCCGGCACACGCAAGCGCCGCGTCTTGGTACGTCCCTGAAAGGCGCTGACCATGTCCCTTAGATTGGCGCTGATGTCCTCGAACGACGTGCCGGTGATCATGCCGGGCATCATCGTCTCGCGCACTTCGATCTCCACGGTGCGCTCATCCAGCCGGCGCCCGCGCAGCTGCTCGCGCATGCGCTCGCGCGTCCGTGTCTCGCCGGCGCTCGGCTCCTCGCCGGGCAGTGGCGGCCGCGCCGGCGGCAGCAGCAGATCCAGCAGCCGCTCCTCCGCTGCCGCATTCGCCTTGTCCTTGATCTCTTCGGCCTTCTCGGCCCGCACCATGTCGACAGCGAGCTCCACGAGATCGCGCACCATCGACTCGACGTCGCGGCCGACGTATCCGACCTCGGTGAACTTCGAGGCCTCGACCTTGATGAACGGCGACTGCGCGAGTCGCGCCAGCCGGCGGGCAATCTCGGTCTTGCCGACGCCGGTTGGACCGATCATCAGGATGTTCTTCGGCGTCACCTCTTCGGCCATCTCCGATGTCAGCCGCTGACGACGGATGCGGTTGCGCATGGCGATCGCCACAGCGCGCTTGGCCTTGGCCTGGCCGACGACGTACTTGTTCAGCTCGGCGACGATCTCTCGAGGCGTGAGCGAGCCGACAGCTGATGCGGTGCGTTCTGGAAGAGAGATGGGCACGTCTACTGGACCGTGCGGCTGGAATGGCCGCTACAGCTCCTCAATGGTCAGCGTGGCGTTGGTATAGATGCAGATGCCGGCGGCGATGGTCATCGCCTCCTGGACGATCTGCCGCGCGTCGAGGGTGCTGTGGCGCGTCAGCGCCCGCGCCGCAGCCATCGCAAACGGACCTCCCGAACCCACCGCCACCACGCCATCGTCGGGCTCGATGAGGTCGCCGGCCCCCGAGAGCAGAAACGTCGACTTGCGATCGGCCACGATCATCATGGCCTCGAGACGCCGGAGCAGCCGGTCGGAGCGCCAGTCGCGGGCCAGCTCGACGGCGGAGCGTTCGAGATTGCCGCGATACTGTTCGAGCTTGGCCTCGAAACGCGTAAAGAGCGCAAACGCGTCGGCAGCCGACCCGGCGAACCCGGCAAGAATCGATTCGTTATAGAGGCGCCTGATCTTCCTCGCGCCGTGTTTCACGACCGTGGCGCCAAACGTCACCTGGCCGTCGCTTGCCAGAACGGTGCGGTCCTGGTGCCGGACCGCGAGGATCGTCGTCGCGTGAATCACGAAACCAGTATATGGGGTGCGAGGGTGCGAGGGTGCGAGGGTGCGAGGGTGCCAGGTGCGAGGTGCGGGGTGCGAGGGTGCTGGGTGCGAGCGCCATTCCGCAGCGCCGAGCTTCAGCTCGGTGAATCAGCGGCGGAGCTGCCATTCGCAGCACCGAGCTTCAGCTCGGTGAATCCGCGGCGGAGCCGCCCTTCGCAGCACCGAGCTTCAGCTCGGTGAATCAGCGGCGGAGCTGCCATTCGCATCACACGGCTTGAGCCGGTCGTCGATCGTCCGCAAAAGTCGCCAGCTGGACCGAACAGGGGACAGGCCCCGGGACAACCGACTGGAGAAATCACGGAAATGCGCGCAGAATTGCGCCTGCGCCGGCGCTGCGGCACTGGCAGCACTGTTGCTCGAAACGAACATATGCGCGCCACGCTTACGATTCTGGTGATCGCGCTGCTGGCTGCCACTGACGCCAGTGCCCAAGGTCGAACGAGGTTCGTCCAGGGTGGCGGCGCTCCGAGCGCTGGTTCCACCCCGAGCGGCCGGTCAGCGCCGACCGGCGGCTCGGTCAGCGGACGTACGAATGGAGGCGGCCAGCCGAGGGCTGAAGCGCCGCGCAGCACACGGGCAGCGGTCCCGCGCGAGAGCCGGCCGGCCGGCAACTCTGCCCCGCGGATCTCGGCGGCCCCACGGAGTGAATCGCCGCGGCCCGAGAGCGGCGGTTCCCGTCCGGCCCGGGCGGCGACGCGCCGCGAGGCAGCTCCCGCGCAGCCCGCTTCCACCGCATCGGCATCGGTGACGACTGCGCCGCCGCGCAGCGCAATGAGATATCCGGGCGAGTCTCGTCGTCTCGACTCGAGCCCGGCATCCGGTCAGCCAGCCAGGCCGTCGTCGAGTCAGGCGGCTGCCGCTGCGATTCGGCCCGTCGATCGAAGCAGCGCAACCGAACATCGTTCCGGCTCGGTCCGCTTCCCGGCCGAGCAACAGCGCACGGCCGTTCCCAAGGCCGGCACCTACACGACTGGCAGCGTCTCGCGCCCCGGCTACTCGAACAACGCCGGCGTGGGACGGGACAAGCCGTCCTACTATCACAAGCCGACGTACGTCACGAAGAACTACTACTACTATCCCCATCACCACTACCCGCATGGGTACGGGGCATTCGGGATCGGCTACTTCTACTACGACCCGTACGTCTGGGCGCCTCGGTGGTACTACAACGGCTACAACTACGGTTACGGGTACGGATACCCGGTCGGCGAGATCCGCTTCCAGGTGCGGCCGAGGGATGCCGAGATCTACGTCGACGGCTACTACGCCGGCCTCGTCGACGACTTCGACGGCACGTTCCAGTCGCTGCGTCTCGAGGAAGGTACATATCGCATCGAAATCGTGGCGCCAGGGTACGAGACGATCGCCATCGATGTGCAGATCCAGGGCGGCCGGACGATCACCTACCGGGCCGACATGTTCGTGCTCAGGCCGTAGTCGCCCGCCTCTACGAGATCACGACAGCTTCCTGAACCACAAGAACAGAGGGATTCCAGCAAGGATCACCAGCACGCCATTGCGGGTGGTGGCTGGATCCCCAATCAGGCCGTTCAGCAGAATGGCCGCGCTCGCGATGACGTAGATGGCCGGCGCCACCGGGTATCCCCAGGCACGGAACGGCCGCTCCGCGTGCGGCTCGCGCGAACGCAGCACGAAGAGCGCGACGACCGCCACGCCGGAAAACAGCACGATCGCGAAGCCGGTATAGGTGACGAGCGCATCGGCGCCTGCCGACAGCACGAGCAGCGAGCTCCAGGTTGCCTGGGCCAGAATGGCCACCGCAGGAGTGCGGTACTTCGAGTGCACTGAAGCGGCGCGATTGAAAAACACCCCGTCGCGACCCATGGCAAAGTAGACGCGCGGGCCGGCGAATGTCATCGCGCTGATGCTCGCCAGCAGGCTCACGATCGAGACGATCGCCATGATGTTGCCAGCCATCTGGCCGAGCAGCCGATCGGCAATCAGATCCAGCATGCTGCCCTTGACCGCGGCCAGCTGCTCGACCGGAACGACGTAGATGTAGAGGGCGTTCAGCGCGAGATAGAGCGCGATCACCGCGCAGGTGCCGATGCCGAGAGCCAGCGGAACATTCCGCCCGGGATTGCGGACTTCCTCCGCGACGTACGACGCCGCGTTCCATCCCGAGTAGGTGAACATCACCGGTATCAACGCCAGAAGCCATCCCGTCGACGTCACCGGTCCGCTCGCCGTGAGGTTGGCGGCCTGGCCGTTGCCCATCGAAAAGCCGAACGCGATGAAGAGGAGCAGCGCCCCGACCTTCAGCGTTGCCAGCGCGTTGCCAACGAGCCGCCCCGGACCGACGCCGCGCAGGTGAATCCACGCCATCCCGAAAATCGCCGCCACGGCGACGAGCGCCTGCGGAGAAAAGCTCAGTGTGAGCAGCCCCGGAACGATCGGCAGCGAGAAGAGCGGCGTGTTGTTGCCGGCCGCGGGAGCAAAGCGCCCGAAATAGGAGGCGAGCACCACGGCAGACGTGGCGATGGCGCCCGAGAAGCCGGCCACGAACGAGGTCCAGCCGCTGAGAAAGGCGGCGAGCCGCCCAAACGCCTCCCGAAGATAGACGTACTCGCCGCCGGCGTGCGGCCGCAGCGCGGCAAGCTCGGCGTAGGCCATGGCACCGGCGAACGCCAGAAGTCCGCCGGCCGCCCATGTGGACAGGAATGGCAGCGCCGCGGGCACTGCGGCGGCGATCTGCGGAGGAGTGAACAGAATGCCGCCGCCGATGACGTTGGAAACGATGAGCGCCGCCGCGTCGAGCGGGCCCAGCCGGCGTTCGAGGGACGTTCGGGTTGTAGTGGTGGTGGTCACAGGGTCGCGATTATACGGCCCCGTGGCGCGGTCACGAATTCGAACGTGTCACGACAACTCAGTTGGTGAGCAGCCGGCGGTCGATCGGCACCTCGCTCATCTTGATCCAGTTGTTCCGTCCGTGCCGGCCGAGAATCGTCACGTGCGCGTCGACGAAGTGGCTGTTCTGGAGCATCTGGCTGCGCGTTTCGGTGCCGGTGAAGCCCCACTTCGACCGGAGCACGATCGGCGCCGTGCTGTCGCCCGGCGCCAGAGAGGCATTCGAGGCGACGCCAGGAACGAAGTGCTCGTCGATGATCTTGTCCGGCTCCTTGACGCTCCTGAAGACCGCGTCGATCTGCACGCCGGAGATGGCCTTCTGAGAGACGTTCTTCAGCTTGAGCGAAATGCTCGGGACGATCTTCGTCTGGCCTTCGGCAACGACTCCGAGGTCGTACCAGCCCGTACGGACATCGACGATGGACAGGTCCTTCTGGACGTCGCGCGACTCACACCCGGCAGCGAGGATCGTCGCCGAGAGGAGCAGCGCGCAGACACAGCGAGGGGCGGGATTCCTCATGGGTGGATTGTACATAGTGCCGCAGACTAAGACACCGTACAGCTCCACCCTGTTCCCTGACGGTTCGAGGTCAGTCCTCGGTGATGGTCACCAGCTTCTGCGCCGCCTCCAGGGTGATTCGTTTCTCGTGATAGTCCGACAGGGCGCGGCTCTGCACCTTGAACATGACCGTCCGGGAGTCGGTCCGATCGTTCGGAAACCGCGGATCGGGAGGCGTATTGTCCGATGCCGCGACGAGGAGGAACTGATCGGGCGGTATCCGTAACGCCCCGCTGCTTTCGAGCATCGCATCGAGAAGCTTGGCCTTGACCGTCTGCGTGTAGGCAGCGTTCGGATCGCTCAGCAGCACCGGATCGATTGGAACCACTGGCGGCACCTGCTGCTGAGGCCCCTGCTGCCCATTGCCGGCCATCGGCACCGACTGCGCGCGAACCTGCTGCCTCGGCCGCGCCACCTGCTGCTGCCAGTACGTCGAGAACGTCGGACTCATCGCCGGCACGCGAACCTCGAAGAAGATCCCGAACCCGTCGATGATGAATCCGCGCACTTCCGGCACACCGACGAGCGCCAGGTCGGCGTACCTCGACACCTTCCGAACCTGCCCGACCAAGTCGCTGGCGCCATTGTTCACCGCCTGCACCAGCACCCCTTCCATCGTGAGAATCTGCTGTTTGAGCCTGGTTCGATCGGCTTCGGTCTGTTGCCTCGTCTGCGGCGTCTGCGCCATGAGCGGCGACGCGAAGGTAGCGGCGATGACGACGGCGACGATTGTTCTGCAACCAGTCAACACGGCTCTGCTCCAGTGAAAGGGTCCGATTTGATGTACGTCCGTGGTCATTCCTTCGGCTCGGTAAGCGAGGTCAACAACAACCCTGTCCGCCGCTCGCGCTCGAACCGGTCGTTCGTGTAGGTTCGCGCATCCCGAAGCACCTGGACGCCCTTGAGTGCGAGCTCGACCTGGAAACCCTCCTGTTGCTCCGCCTCGCTCTTCCGGATCTCTTCGCGCACCCGCTCGAGCGACAGCGATTCCGCAGGCGGTGTTGCCGGCGGGGTTGCCGGCGCGGTCGCCACAGACGCAAGTCGACGCTGCGCCATCTCCAGCCCGGCGATCCGATGATCGAGGCCGACGAGCCGCTCGCTCGCAGCAGAGGCCGCTCTTGCCTCACCACGCGTCATCCCGACTGCCAGCCCTGAGACGAAGATGACCGCCGCTGCAGCCACCTGCGCCCATGCAGGCAACGGCTGCCGCCACCGGCTCACGGTGCGCGATCCCGTATCGGCCGGCCGGAACGCAAGCACGTTGGTATCAGCCGTTGCCGGCGTGATCCGGAAACCCAACTGCGCCTCCGGCGGCGTCCACGACGCCAGCTGCTGCCGCGTGACGGCCAGCATCGCCAGCTCCTCGGCACAGGCAGGACAGCTGATCACGTGCGCACCGATCGCTTCACGTTCCAGCGGTTCGCAGTCGTCGTAGAGATAGCCCACGAGCGCCGAATGATCCCCGCATTGAAAGTTCTGAGTCATACTCGCTTCACCACAGCCCCTTGGATCTGCCCGTTCCGTTCCAACTGCCGCCTCAGCACGGTCAGCCCCTGATAGAGCCGCGTTTTTACCGTACTAAGGGGACACCCCTGCAAGTCTGCAATCTCCTGAAAGGTCATCCCGTGGTACTCCTTCAGGATGATCGTGGTGCGCTGCTCGTCGGGCAGCAACCCCATCGCCTCCTCGACGGCTGCCGACAGCTCCCGCCGTGCCGCCAGATCTTCGATGGATTCCACGGCCCCGCGTTCGGCTGCCAGCTCGACCGGGTCGGCCCCCTCTGGCAGCTGCGAAACCGGGGCGCGCCGGTGGCGCCGAATCCAGTCGCGACAGAGGTTCAGCGTGATCCGGTAGAGCCATGATGAGAACTTCGCCTGACCCTTGAACCCGGGCAGGGCGCGGAATGCGCGCAGGAACGCTTCCTGACACACGTCGCGCGCGTCGTCCTCCCGGCCAATGACCCGGTACGCCAGGGCGTAGATCGGCCGTTCCCATCGAAGGATGAGCTGATTGAAGCTCTCGACGTCGCCCCCCCTCGAGCGGGCGACGAGCTCCTCATCGGTCCACGTCATGTCGCGACGCCGACCCTGCTCCGCCGCCCTCCACGGGCCGGGCCAAGCAGGCCGGTCAACCTTTAAGACGCGCGCGCGGGCGGCCCGGCCGGACGGCTCATCATACGACGTAAGTTGTTTGCGCGCTTCTGCTTAGGCACTGGAATCGGAAACCGACTGCGATACAATGAGGGCGGCGGTGCATTTTTCGAGCGACGACGTGTTCATGACGACCGAGGAAGTCCTGGAGTACCTCCAGGTCAACCTGAGGACCGTCTATCGCCTGATCAAGGCTGGCAAGATCCCCGCTGTCCGGGTGGGTCGCCAGTGGCGCTTCCGCAAGCGGGACATTGACGCCTGGCTCGACGGGCACCGCGCGGTCGCGCCAGCCGCCGTCCGCCCCCCGGCCAGTGAGCAGACCGCCACGGCGAGGGTCCTGGTGGTCGACGACGAATCCAGCATCAGGGAGATGCTGGCCCGAACACTGTCACAGTACCAGGTCGACACCGCCGACGACGCGTCGTCCGCGCTTCGGCTGCTCCGCTCGACCACTGTCCCCTACGATCTGATGATCGCCGACCTGAAGATGCCGGGGGTCGACGGCCTCTCGCTGATTCGCCAGGCCAAGCAGATCTGTGCCGATCTGCCAATCATCATCATCACCGGCTTTTCGACCAAGTCCAGCGCCATCGAAGCCGTGAATCTTGGCGTCGCCGGCTACCTCACGAAGCCTTTCCAGGTCTCGCAAGTGCTCGCCGCCGCCGCCCGGGCGATGGGCGCGTGATCCAGCTCTCCGAGCTCACCAAGTCTTTCGGCGATCGCACCCTGTTCGATGCCGTCACCTGGCAGATCGGCGACGGCGAGCGTGTGGGGCTCTGCGGGCCGAACGGCGCCGGCAAGACGACCCTTCTGAAGATTCTCGCGAGGCTCGAGGAGCCCGATTCCGGTCGCCTCATCACCCCCTCGCAGCTGACCATCGGCTACCTCCCGCAGGACGGCCTGACCTACTCGGGCCGGACACTGTTCGACGAGGTGAGCACCGCCTTCCAGCCGCTGCTCGAGATCAAGGCGGAGATGCACGACATCGAGCATCGGCTGGCCGATCCATCCGTGCCGGCCACGGAGCACGACGGCCTTCTCATTCGCTACAGCGATCTGCAGGACCGCTTCCGCCTCGGCGACGGATACAGCATGGATCTGCAGATCGCCACCGTGCTGCGCGGCCTGGGCTTCGTGCAGGACACGTTCGAGCGCCGCTGCGAAATGTTCTCCGGCGGGTGGCAGATGCGCATCGCGCTGGCCAAGCTGCTTCTCGGCCGGCCGAACCTGCTGCTGCTCGACGAGCCCACGAACCACCTGGATCTCGAGGCGCGCAACTGGCTCGAGGAGTACCTCGGCGCCTACCCGTACGCGGTGATCCTCGTCTCGCACGACCGGTATTTCCTCGACGCCGTCGTCACGCGTATCACCGATCTGAACCTGCGCACCCTGACCGATTACGTCGGCAACTACAGCAAGTACGTCGAGCAGCGGGACGCCATGCTCGAGCGGCTCCGTCAGGCCAAGCGGGAGCAGGACGAGGAAGTCGCGCGCGTCAAGATGTTCATCGACCGCTTCCGCTACCAGGCCACGAAAGCCGCTCAGGTCCAAAGCCGCATCAAGCTGCTCGAAAAGGTGGTGCCAATCGAGGTGCCGCCCGAACGCAAGCGGATTCACTTCACCTTCCCCACCTGCGCGAAGAGCGGACGCACGGTCTTCGAGCTGAAACAGGTCCGGAAGGGCTACGGCCCGGTCTCGGTGTTCACCGGCGTTAACCTTCACATCGAGCGCGGCGATCGCATCGCCCTCGTCGGCCCGAACGGAACCGGCAAGTCGACGCTGATGCGAATGCTGTCGGGCGAAGAAGAGCCGGACTCAGGCACGCGCACGGCAGGGCACCAGGTCGTGCTGGAGTATTTCGCACAGGACGAGGCGGTGCGTCTGGATCCCGCGCTCACCGTCTACGAGACGCTGCAGGCGGGGTCGCCCAACGACATGATCCCGGCGATTCGCACCATCCTCGGCGGCTTCCTCTTCTCGGGCGACGACGTCTACAAGAAAGCGGCGGTGCTCTCGGGCGGCGAGCGCACCCGCCTCGCCGTCGCCCGCATGCTGCTGCGGCCGTCGAACACGCTGCTGCTCGACGAGCCCACCAACCACCTGGATCTCGATTCGAAGGACGTGCTGCTCGAAGCGCTCGAAGACTACGGCGGAACACTGATCTTCGTCTCGCACGACCGGTATTTCGTGGAGAAGCTGGCGACCAAGATCATCGAGATCGGCCACGGCGACGCGGTGGTCTACCCTGGCACGTATCCCGAGTTCCTCTGGAGCAAGGCGCAGGCGGAGGCCGGTGCGGCAGCAGACTCGAAACGGACGACCGCGCGCGCGATCGAGGCGGCTCCGAAGAGCCCGGGGCCGCAACCGCATTCCGCCAAAACGGGCAAACCTGTGTCAGCGCCATCCCCGGCCGCGCGGACTCCGGATCGGACCGGCGCGGCCAGCCGCGAAGCACGCAAGCAGGTCGAAGCGGATCGCCGGCGGAAGCAGCGCGCCCACGAATCGCTGCAGAAACGGATCGCCGATCTCGAAGGGCGTATCGCCGCCCGGGAGGCCGAGGTCAAGCAGCTCGAGGCCGAGATGGCATCTCCCGGGTTTTACGAGTCGCTTGCGGCCAGCAAACCGATCATCGATCGCCATCAGGCGTTGATGTGGGAAGTCGGTGATCTCATGGCGCAATGGGAATCGCTCCAGGAGCACGCGACCGAGCAGGCGTCGGAATCGTAAGAACCGCGACGTTCCCCTACCAAAACTGCACGCTGGTTACGGTCCTGTAATCCAGAAGGCCGTCCGATCGGCCGATATCACTGATCGTCCAGCAGTTCTCGTCCTTCGAGCCCGGGCATGTCCCTTGCCCCGCTTCGATCGAGTCGGGTTCGCGGCACACGTCACATGACCAGGGCTCCACGTGCCCGCGACCTCGGAAACGCTTCTGAGCGAGAGATGGCTTCGGCCGCGCGCCCGGCGGGCGCTCCAACGCTCAATGCCGGCTCGATCGACGACGCCTTCTTCCGGCACATCGTCTCGAGCATGAGGAATGGTGTGCTCGCCGTGACGCGCGACTCACGGCTGGCGCTGATCAACGACGAGGCGTACCGCATCTTCGGCGTGGCGCCTGGCGCGGACGACCCCGGTCAGCCGGTGGCGATCGTGCTGCGTGATCACCCCGAGGTCGTCCGGGCACTGGCCAGCGCCTTCGATCTGCATCACCTGCCGAATCGCGCCGAGCTGCGGCTGCGGCCGTCGGGGCGGGTGATCGGCTACACGCTGGCGCTCGTGCGCAACGACGAGGGTGACGCGGTTGGCGCCGCGATGTTCTTCCGGGATCTGACCCGCGTCGAGCAGCTCGAGGAACGCGAGCGGCTGCGGGACCGGCTGGCCGCGGTCGGCGAGATGGCGGCGGTGATCGCCCACGAGGTGAAGAACCCGCTGGCGGGAATCGAGGTGATGGCGGGGCTGCTGCGGCGCAAGCTGGCCAACGTGCCGGACACGCACGCGCTGCTCACCGACATCATCAACGAGGCCAAGATGGCCAACGCCATCGTCCAGGAAGTGCTGGACTTCGTGCGGCCGATCCGGTTGCAGGTGGAGCACACCTCGGTGGCCGATGCGGTGCAGGGGGCGATTCAGCTCGCCGAGACGAAGGCGACGCGCGGACAGATCGAGGTCGATGTGAACGTGCCGGCGGGCCTGCCGCAGATTCAGGCCGATCAGCACCAGATCACGCAGGTGTTCACCAACCTGCTGATCAACGCGTACGAGGCGATGAGCGGCAGCGGCCGGATCACGCTCACCGCCGATCGCGTCCGCCTCGAGGACGGCCGCGACGGCCGCGATGCCGTTCGCGTCGAGGTGGCCGACAACGGGCCGGGTATTCCGCAGAACGTCGCGGAGCGGGTGTTCGAGCCGTTCTTCACCACCAAGCCGCAGGGCTCGGGGCTCGGTCTGGCAATCGTCCGGAAGATCGTCGACGCGCACGACGGGCGCATCGACCTGAAGACGAACGCCGGCAGCGGCACGACGATTCGCATCGTGCTGCCGGTGATGGCGGAAGAAGGCGAGGCAGAGGAATAGCACATGGGACGGATTCTTGTCGCCGACGATCACGATTCGCTGCGCCGCGGCCTGGCACGCGCCCTCGCCGAGGCGTCACACGACGTCGAGGAGGCGCCGAACGGCAACGCCGCGATCGAGCGCCTGCACGAGGGCTTCTTCGACGTGGTGGTCAGCGACCTCAAGATGGGCGGAAGCACCGGCCTCGACGTCCTGAAGACCGCGAAGACGCTGCATCCGTCCTGCGCCGTGATCCTGATGACGGCATTCGGCTCGGTCTCCACGGCCGTGGAGGCGATGAAGGCCGGTGCATTCGACTACGTGCAGAAGCCGTTCGAGATCGAGGAGATGGAGGTCAAGATCGCCAAGGCGCTCGAGATCCGGCAGATGCAGCATCAGATCGACTACCTGCGTCACGCCCAGGGCGACATCTACGACTTCGATCGCATCATCGGATCGAGCGGCGCCCTCGAGAAGGTGCTCGACGTCGTGCGCAAGGTGGCGAAGAGCAACACCACCGTGCTGGTGCGCGGCGAGACCGGCACCGGCAAGGAGCTGATCGCCGGGGCCATCCATCACAACTCGCACCGCGCCGCGCGCAACTTCATCAAGGTGAACTGCGCGGCGCTGCAGGAGAACCTGCTCGAGTCCGAGCTCTTCGGCCACGAGAAAGGCGCATTCACCGGCGCCGACAAGCAGCGCATCGGGCGCTTCGAGCAGGCGGACGGCGGCACGCTCTTCCTCGACGAGATCGGCGACATGAGCCCGAACACGCAGGCCAAGATCCTGCGGGTGCTGCAGGAGCACGAGTTCGAGCGCCTCGGAGGCACGCGCACGATCAAGGTCGACGTGCGGCTCATCGCCGCGACCAACCGCGACCTCACGTCGATGGTCGCCGGCGGCGGCTTCCGCGAGGACCTCTACTACCGCCTCAACGTGGTGACGATCGAGATGCCGCCGCTGCGCGAGCGGAAGGACGACATCGGGCCGCTCACCGGATTCTTCATCCGCCGCTTCGCGGGGGAGCTGAAGAAGAAGGTGCAGGGCGTCGACAACGATGCGCTCAAGCTCCTCATGCGGTATCACTGGCCCGGCAACATCCGCGAGCTCGAGAACGCCATCGAGCGCGCCATGCTGCTCGCCGACGGCACTCACATCCGTGCCGACGACCTGCGCCTCGGCGAAGCGGTCACCAGCTCGCCGCGTGACGCCGTGTCAATCGTCAAGATCCCGCCGACCGGGATCGCGCTCGAGGAGGTCGAGCGCCTGACGCTCATCGAAGCGCTCAAGATGTCGAACTGGGTGCAGAAGGACGCGGCGGAACTGCTGTCGATCAGCCCGCGCGTGATGAACTACAAGATCAAGACGCTCGGCATCGACTTCCCGCGCGG
>DASUGH010000057.1:0-28200 GCA_036274155.1 Vicinamibacterales bacterium
GCGGCCCACCTGCTCCTCCGTTCGTCCTCCGTTCCTCCGTTGCTCCGTGTGAAACCGTTTCTCCGTTAACCTCCGTTTCTCCTCCGTAACCTCCGATACCTCCGTCAAACTCCGTTACCTCCACCTACCCGAAGGTCTCCCCCGAACGCGTACGCCGGAAACGGGCCCGAGATCTGCACCGCAGTGCCGGCAGCCGCAGCCGCCGCCCGGAGTGTGCGCCGGTATGCGTCAGCTGAACCGCGTGGCACCAGGTGATAGATGCTCACGACACCCCTGCGCCGTTCCATTCTCTCCGCCCTCACCCAGCGTTGCACGGCCGGTCTCAGCGGATCGAACGCCGGCACGGCGCGCGAACGCGCCGCTGCGGAGGCTCTCGACTGCAGAAACGCAGTGCCGGTCAGGGCGCTCGCTGGTCCTGCGGCAGCGGTGTCACTCGGCGCCTCGCCCGCCGTCTCGATCAGGCGAACAGTCATCTGCACGCGTCTCCTCACGAGCACGAGCGCGCGCGAGAGTGACGCACGGCGCGCGCGCAGAACGAACCCGATCTCCTCGTCAGACATCAGCGTCCCGAACCGGACCGGCAGCAGTGAGAGGCGCCCACTCGACAGCTGCTGGAGCGTCTCGTGGTAGGCAGACAGGTTCGCGGCAGTCGGCTTCGGCGCGCGCGGCATGGCGCCGACGACTGCCGCAAGCGGCGTCACGCGAATCAGCCTGAGCGCTTCACCCCGAAGGCCGCGCACGCGAAGAGTCCCGCCGGCGGCAGCGGTCACAGCGTAGACGCACCATGTCACATCCGGCTTCTCTGTCGCGCTCGCGCCGCGTGCCGGCTGCTGCGCCGCCGTCGCGGATCGGTATCTTCGTGCGGCAGCACGCGGTCGGCTGCGCACAGCAGGAGCGACAGGCGCGCGTAGATCAGGTCGACCTGCGCCAGAGCGAGCGTGACGTCGCCGCTCAGTACCACTCCCTTGTTGAGCACGTTGTCCACGATATCGAGCAGCGACGCGTCGGCCTCATCCAGCACCAGCTCCGATGCCGACGCCGGCGTCCGCTGCGGCGTTCGTTTCACGAGCGTCGCACCTCGCGTCCGACGAAGTGATAAGGCGGCCACGGACCGGTCAGCGCCATCCTTACGCCCGAGGCGCCGAGCTGCCGGTGCTGCCGACGAAGGGCGGCGCGGAACGCCCGCATGCGCGCCGCCGGCACCAGAAACGCCGCATCGACCAGCAGCGTCGATCCGGACGTCTGCTCGGTCTCGGTGCGCCGCCGCGCCGCCGTCGCCTCACGCGCCATCGTCCTGTATACGCGGTTGGCATCGCGGCGTGCTCGCGCCAGCTGCTCGCGGTGACCCTCGATCTGGTCACGCTTGCGGGCGAGGTAGGCGGCGCCGGATTCACCGGCTGTCTTCTGCGACGCCTTCGCGGCAATCTTGAAACGCTCGTCGAGCGTCAGACGGAGGCCGAGCTCGAGCTGGCGCTCGAGCCGCGTCAGCACCCGGTCGATGTGCCGCCGATCGTTCGCCAGGTGCGCCAGCGCGCGCTCATCAGAGTTGAAGAGCGTGAACAGCTTCATTGGCAGCACCGCGGGTGCGCGCAGGAAATGCTCGACGACCGCTTCGTGCGCCAGCGCGCGCCGTGCCACCCAGTCGAGATCCTTCAGGCCGCCGGCGAGCGACGCTTCCCCATAGCTGCGCTGCGGGAGATGCGTCACCACCGCCCAGAGACCGCCGCCGGCGTCGAGCAGGCGGACGCGATCGCCGCCGGGCAGCGGCGGCGGTACTGCCCGCAGCGACGGCGCGCGAGCACTGCGAACCAGGCAATAGACGTAGGTGAGGGTCACCGCTTCGCCTGCCGCGCCGAAGCCTTGGGGCGAAGGCGGGTTCGGGTCGTTCGGGCCGTTCGGGTCGTTCGCGGCGGTCGCTCCCAGTCGCCTTCGACCGTTGCCTCGACCTCGAAGCGGCTTCCCGGTGCGGCCTCAATCGGGTTGCCTCCGCCAAACGCCAGCGCGCCCGTGCCGCCCTGGCGCTCCTTGATCTCGCGGATGCGTGCCAGCAGATCGGTTTCGATCTCGGCAAACTCCTTTTCCGACAGCTCTCCGGCGTCGCGGCGCATCGCCGCTTCCATCAGACGCTCCCTCAGCGCCGCGTCGTCGTTCATCTCCGCATCGGCTGCGGCGCTCACGGTGTCGAGCACCCAGCGCAGGCCGGAGATCATGAGCGAGTCAAGGATGAACATCGAACGCGGCTCTCGAAGGAGCAGGCCGGGCGTCTGAAGGGTCCGACTGCCGTCAGTGCTGACCCACGCGCTCCAGCTTCAACCGGATGTTGACGAAGTTATAGGGTGGCCAGGGGCCCGTGTACTTGAACGTCAGCTTGTCGAAGTGCGAGGCAATCTCTTTGATGCGGCGGTCGAACGCCTGTTCCTGGTCTCGTTGCACCAGGAACGCGGCGTTCATGATCATTTTGTCGCCGATGGCACGGTTGACGCGCGACGCCACGGAGACGTCGCGCAGCCGCTGGAGGAACTCGGTGACGTACCGCTCCGAGCGCTGCTGCAGGGCGGAGTCGATCAGGCGTCCGAACTGCATCCGGGCAAAATAGGTCGACCCCTTCTGCGAGGAAATCTCGCGTTTCAGACGGTGAATGTCCTCGTCCTCCTGTTCGATGGCGCGGACGATCTCGTCGCGATCCCACAACACCTTGAGTCCGAACTCGAGCTTGTCCTGCATCTTGTTGAGGACGTCGGCGAACGCGTCGTAGGCCGAGCGCAGCAGCTCGACGATGTCTTCGCGAGTCTTGAAGATGGTGCCGAACGACATCGGGATGACCGTATGGTCGCGCATCACGGTCTCGTTCACACGCTCGTGCGCCAGGACGTTCTCGCGTGTCGAGTCGAGCGGCGCGATCGGCACGTCGGAGACGATCGCCGCCATGTCCCTGTAGTTGATGGTGTACACGTCGGGCCACTGCTCGTCCATGCCGATCGCCCCGAACCGCAGCGCCGTGTTCGCCCGGATGATGCAGTAGACGTAACGTCCGCGGCCGGCGCTGGCGCGGTCCACGTCGGGCAGGCTCGGCTTGGCCGTGCGCTCGACGACCCGCTCGATCCGCGTCTCGGTTCCACGCACTTCGGTCTCGTGGGTCACGCGGGTCAGCACCTGCTGCGGCGGGGCCTGCCTGGCCGCCGCGCGGCCGGCTGACGGCTGCTGCACGGCTTTGCGGCTGTCGTCGTCGCCGCCGCTGCGCGTGCTGCGCGGCACCGCAGGCTGCGGCCGGGAAGACCTGCGCTTCACCGCCGGCTTTCTGGCCGGCGCCCGCCGCGATCGTGCCCCGCCCGCCCGGGCGGGAGGCTGCTTCTTCGCTTTCGCCATCCTGGAGAATGTCCTCGTGTCGACAATCGCGCGCCGGCGCGAGGCGGCCTGCTGCCGCAGTCAGCTTCGCCTGATCTCGGTCAGCGGTTCAACATGCGCCGTACTTCTACAACGAGATCGTCCGGCAGACAGGGCTTGGTCACGAACGAATCGCACCCGGCCTTCCTGGCGCCGTCGGAGGCGCCGGCGAGCGCGTGCCCCGTCAACGCCACGATCGGAATGTGCCGTGTGCTTTCGTCTGCCTTCAGGCGGCGTGTCGCCTCCCAGCCGTCCATGCCTGGCAGCGACAGGTCCATCAGGATCAGGTCCGGCTTGAGGGCAAACGCCTGATCGACGGCCTCATTGCCGTTGCGCGCTTCCGCCACCCTGAAGCCGGAAAACTGGAGGTACTCGGCATACATCTCGCGGGCGTCCTGGTAGTCGTCGACGACGAGAATGAGCGGTGGCTGCTGATCGGTCATCGTGGTACGTCTGCAGGAATGGTCAAGGTGAAGGTCGACCCCTTGCCGACCGTGCTGTGCAACGTGATCCGGCCGCCGAGCGCATGCGCCAGGCGGCGGCAGATGGCGAGGCCGAGACCGGTCCCGCCGTATTGCCGGGAGGGCGAGTCGTCCACCTGGCGGAAGTCCTCGAAGATCTTCTCGTGGTGCTCGGGAGCGATCCCGATGCCGGTATCGGTCACAGATATCGAGGCGGTGCGTCCTTCGCGATCGAGCACCGTGGCGATCTCGATCGCGCCGCGATGGGTGAACTTGAGCGCGTTGCTCAGCAGATTGACGACGATCTGCTTCACCTTCTGGCGGTCGCTGCGCACGACCGGCGACTGCGGCGACAGCGTCGGGATCACGCCCAGGCGGGAGCGGGCGATGACCGGATCGAGCTCGGTCATCACTTCCGGGACGAGCGCGTTCAGCTCGAACTCGCTGATCTGCATCGGCATCTTGCCCGCCTCGATACGGGTGATGTCGAGGATCTCGTTGATGATGGTCAGCAGATGGCGGCCGTTCGAGTCGATGCGCTGAAGATGCCGCTTGACATTCAGCTGCAGGTCGCCGGTCACGCCGTTCAGCAGCATGTGCGTGTAGCCGAGGATCGCGTTCAGCGGCGTCCTGAACTCGTGCGACATGTTGGCGAGGAACTGCGACTTGAGGCGTGACGCCTGCTCGAGCTCGATGGCCTGGCGGCGCAGCAGCTCGTTCTGCGTCGCGAGCTCCGCGGTCGCCGACTGCACGCGCATCTGCAGCTCGTCGGCGCCCCTTTTGAGCTGCTCATAGAGGCGCGCGCGCTCGAGCGCCTCCCGGCGATCGTGCAGGATCGTCACGACGGCGGTCAGCTCGCCGGTCTCGGTCAGCACTTTGCCGGAGATCGCCTCCACCGGGATCAGCTCGCCGCTGTGCGGGTTCATCAGCGAAATCTCGCCGCGGCGGATCTGCCCGGGGCCGCTCTCGCCGAGCAGCAGGCCGGAGATGAACGAGGAGAAATGCGCGTCATTGGACTGCACGCCGCGCAGGATCCCGCCGCCCGCCTCCGGCGGCGCCGTGAAGAGCTCCTCGGCAGGCGCGTTCATCAGAATCGTCGCGCCGCCCTGGTCGGTCACGATGATCGGATCGGCGACCGAGTCGATGATCAGATTGAGCCGGTCGCGCTCGGCGCGGACGGCGCCTTCTGCCACGCGCAGCTTCTGATAGTTCTCTTCGATCTGCTCGGTGGCACGGCGGAGGTCGGTGATGTTGCGCAGCACCGAGACGATTCCGGTGCCCTCGCGGGGATTCTCGACGGTGGTACTGAGCACCTCGAACAGCAGGTCCGAACCGTCGCTCGGGTCGACGAGCAGCAGCTCGCGCGCCTCCGACGGCGCCTCGACCGCCGTGCGTGACAGCGCCGCCGAGAACAGCATGTTGTTGAGCTCGACCGCCCGGCGGCGCCCTTCGCTCTCTTCGTCGCTGGCGGCAAAGAGCTTTTCGGCACGCGCGTTGGCAACGATGAGACACCCTTCGGTATCGGTGAGCAGGATCGGGTCGGTGACCGAGTTGATGATCGTGTAGAACAACGCCCGCTCGCGCCGCAGCCGCCGCGTCTCCTCCGAGACGCCGCCCCAGCCGCGAATCTGCTCGATCTTCTGCCCGAGCACGCTCACCAGCCAGTGCACGTCGGCCGTCATGGGCGTGCCGGCACGCAGCAGCACGAGTCCTACGGCCTGGGATGCGGTGCCTCGCAGCGGGATGGCGACGAGCGACCCGGCGCCGAGGGACGCAATCGGTGTCGCTCTTCCGCTCTGTCCGTTGCCGCGTCCGGCCCGGAACACGGACGCCTCACCGCCGAACAGGGCGCCGATCAGCGGATCGCGCTCGTCCGAGAGCGGCCACGAGAAGAGCTCCACTTCGTCGGTGGATACACCGTAGCCGCCAACGCCGACGAGCGAGCTCGACCCGGCATCGACGACCAGACACACCGAGCGGCGCACGCCGGCATGGCGGGCGAGCCACTCGAGGCCGGTCTCGACACACAGCACGAGGTCTTCGGTGTGCGCGAGAAAGTATTCGAGCAGCTCCAGCCGTGCAGCCCGGTTCACGGTGGCGACGGCTGTGCGGCTGACGCTTCGTGCCGTCAGGGAGCTCATGGCCGCTCCGAGCCGGGCCTCTCCGCGCGCGAGTCGTGGACGCGCATGTCCAATGGTCGCACGAGGAGCAGCGTCGTGTGCGGTAGCGCGTCCAGACTTGGCATCTTCCGTTCCTCGCCGTTATTGACGGGTGCGCCGCCTGGATGCCGGAGCACGCGAGGCGGGAGGCACCGGCACCCGCGGAGCGGGCGCCGGCGCGGCTTCGAGCTGCGCGCGAAGAGCGACGTTCTCCGCTGCCAGCTCGTCGTACGGGCGCGGCGCTTCGATGCCGGGCCGCGCCGCCACCGACGCGGCGCCGACCGCCTCGGAGTACTTGAGGTAAGTGTCGATCGACGCGACCACGACGCGCGCTTCGACCGTAATCAGGTCGATGCCCACGAGCGAGACGCGGACCCAGGCGTCGATGACGATCCCTTTGTCGAGAACCCGGTCGAGAACGTCGATGAGACTGGTCCCGCCTGCGGCTCGTTCAACGGCCATCGTGACTCCTTTACAGGTTCGATCAGTGCCGCGGCACGCTCAGCGGCGGACGCGGCGCGCCGGGCCGCTCGTCAACGACGCCAGCCGGCGCTCGAGCAGCTGCAGCCGCTCGCGAAGCTCGATGTTTTCCCGTTCCGCCTGTTCGCGCCCGGGCGAGAGGTGCCGGTCGTACTTCCACCAGTCGAGACCAATCTGCTCCGCCTTGTCGATCGAGCAGATCATCAAGCGGATCCGGATTGTCAGCAGTTCGACCTCGGCCAGCGACACCTTGATGTCGCCGGCGACGACGAGCCCCTTGTCGAGGACCCGGTCGAGCACGTCGACCAGCCCTGCATTTCCGCGGCTGTGGTAGGCAGTCACATCAGTCGGCATGAAGCGAGGAAGAATCTGCGCCCGGTAAGAGGGTTCGCGAGGAGGGGTGCCGCGGCTGACCCGGCCCGCACGAACGGGAAAGTATAGATCGCGAACTGATCAGCGCTCAATTAGGCGAGCCCCGTGCCGTCGAGCCCCGGCGGGGGCCTCGGCAACTCGGCCATTTCGAGTTGCTACACTCCATCGCGATGACGGCGAGCCTTTGTGACTCTGCAGGCCGGTCGGTCAGGGTCCGGCGCGGATTGATCGTTGCAGGGTGCCTGGCGTGGGCGGCAGGCGCGGAGGCCCAGTCGGTCCCGCTGAAACAGCTCACGCTCGAACAGCTCATGGACATCGACGTCACTACCGCGCAACGGCGGGAGGAGCCGATTCGTCTGACTCCCGCAGCCATTTCGGTGGTGACCGGCGACGACCTCCGCCGACTCGGCATCACCCGCCTGGCAGACGCTCTTCAGCTCGCCGATGGTGTCTTCTCGGCGCGCGAGAACAACTCCACCTGGTTCATCGGCGCACGCGGACTGACCGGTGCCACTCCCAACAAGCTGCTCGTGATGATCGACGGGCGGGTGATCTATTCCTCGATCTTCTCCGGCATGTTCTGGAGCGTGGTCTCGTACGTTGTCGAGGACCTCGATCGGATCGAGGTGATTCGCGGTCCGGGCGCGGCGTTGTGGGGCGCCAATGCCGTCAACGGTGTCATCAACTCCGTCACCGGTCAGGACCTGCTTCACGATCAGCACCCGGAACGTCCGCCGGCTCCCGGCCACACCGAGTTCGAGCGTGCGGTTCGTGTGGGCGTGGCACTGAGGTACTGAGTGCGGATCAGCCTCATTGTTCTCCTGCTCCCAGGTCTGCTCCTCGGGCAGCAGACGGTGTCGGACGAGTACGAGCTGAAGGCCGCTTACCTGTTCAGTTTCCTCAAGTACGTCGAGTGGCCGGGCCGATCGACCGGACCGCTCGTTGTCTGCGTCACGCAGGCCAACCCATTCGGCCGGCGCTTCAGCGAGACGATGACCGGCGACGTCAACGGACGGCCGGTGGAGCATCGCGTTGTCAGAGGGGCGGACATCGCTCCCTGCCACGCCTTGTTCATCGCGCGCAGCGTATCCCCCCGCCAACTGTTGAAGGTTGCACAGAGCTCGAACACCCTGACGGTCGGTGAATCGACGAATTTCATCGCCCAGGGCGGCATGATCAATTTCGTGATGCAGGGATCGAAGCTGCGCTTCGAGATCAACGCCGAGGCGGCAGAACTGGCCGGCGTCCGGATCAGCGCGCAGCTCCTGCGTCTGCGGCTGGTACCCGGTGGGGCTCAGCCGTGAGAGTCACTCTTCACGACCTGCCGATCCGCCGCAAGCTCCTGATTCTGACGCTCGCGTCGACGGCGTCGGCACTCGTCTTCGCGAGCGGCGGCTTCCTGATCTGGGACATCGTCCAGCTCGCCTCCGTGATCAGTCAGACGACCCGGACGCAGGCCAAGCTCATTGCCGACAGCGGCGCGGCGGCGGTCGAATTTGGAATCGACCAGACGGCAGACGAGACGCTCCAGGCGCTGAAGCGCCTCGAGCACCTGCGAACGGGCTGCCTTTACCGCGTCTCGGACAAAGGGCTGCTGGCGAAGTACGAGCACGGACGGGCCTGTCCCGCGCAGCTTCCGGACACGACCGACACCGGCTTCAGCTGGTCTGGTTTCGACGTCGTCGAGACGGTCGTCGCAAGCGGTGTGTCGCAGGTGCCCCGGGAAGGCAAGGTGGTGGGCTGGCTCTATCTCGAGCGCGACATCGACGACATCTATGCGCGGCTCCGCGTCGAAGGGCTGACCGTGCTCGGCCTTCTGCTCCTCGCGATCGTCATCGCCTTCCTGGTGTCGTCACGGTTGCAGCGCGCGGTGGCCGACCCGCTGCTGGAGCTGGCAGAGACGACGCGGCGTATCTCGATGAGCCGCGACTACTCTCTGCGGGCGATCCCCCATTCACGGGACGAAGTCGGCGTCGTCGTCCACGCGGTCAACGACATGCTCGACCGCATCGGCGAACGGACCACCGAGCTCTCGAAGGCCAACCGGGAGCTCGAGCACGAAGTGGAAGAACGGCGGCGCGTAGAAGAGGAGCGGCTCGCGGCGCTCGAACGTGAGCGCGACGCCAACAGGCTGAAGGACGAATTCCTGGCGACCCTGTCGCACGAGCTCCGGACGCCGCTCAACGCGGTGCTGGGTTGGACGCGCGTGCTGCGGACTGCGCGTGTCGAGCCGCCCACTCAGGCGCGGGCGCTCGAGAGCATCGAACGCAACGCCCGCGTGCAGGCGCGCTTGATCGAGGACCTCCTCGAGGTCTCGCGCATCGTGACCGGCAAGCTGCGGCTGCGCATGAGCGAAACCGATCTCGCGACGATCATCGACGAAGCTGTCGAGGTCGTCCAGCCGGCGGCCGCCGCCAAGCGGTTGCGACTGCATCGGCACATCGAGGTACAGCCTGCGATGACGGCAGGAGACCCCGACCGTCTGCAGCAGGTCGTCTGGAACCTGCTCTCGAACGCGGTGAAATTCACCCCTCCCGACGGACAGGTCACCGTGACTCTGGAACGCGCGGACGGGTATCGGCTGACCGTGCGCGACACGGGACCAGGCATCGACCCCAAGTTCATACCGTTCGTCTTCGAACCATTCCGCCAGGCCGACGGGAGCGTCGGACGGGAGCACGGAGGGCTGGGGCTTGGACTCGCCATCGCGAAGCGGCTGGTGGAACTGCACGGCGGCACGATCCACGCCCGAGCGCCAACCGAAGGCACCGGCGCAGTCTTCGAGGTCCGCCTGCCGTCGGTGATCGAGGCCGCGCGTGCGGAGCGACGCCGGCCGTCAACCCGCGACAACCGCGACCCGGTAGCCAGCGGAACGTTCCTTCGCGACGTGCACGTGCTCGTCGTCGACGACGAAGAGGACGCGCGCGCGCTGCTCGAGACCGCCCTTACGGGCTTCGGGGCCGAGGTTACGACGGCGGCGAGCGTCGACGAAGCGATGCGTGAGATCGACCGCCACGCGCCCGACGTGCTTCTGAGCGACATCGGCATGCCGATCGAAGATGGGTACGCGCTGATCGAGCAGCTCCGCGCACGGCCTGCCGCGAGGGGCGGCCACATCCCGGCAATCGCGGTCACCGCTTATGCCTCGACGCGCGACCGGCGCATGGCGGAATTAGCGGGATATCAGGACCACATCGCCAAGCCATTCGAACCGGCCGACGTGGCGCGAGCCGTGGCGCGCGTCAGAAGGAGGTGAGAGACGCGTGTCGTCGGCGCGTGATCGATCTGCGTGATGGGGAACGAGACTGGTGGAGCAGGCCAGCGCTCGGGTGGAGCTAACATATGGCCATGGCCATTCAGTGCTCCTTCGACATCACTTCCAACGTCGACCTCCAGGAGGTCGACAACGCGCTCAACCAGGCGCGTAAGGAAGTCGCACAGCGCTACGACTTCAAAGGCGCGAAGGCGTCGATCGATTTCGACAGCAAGGAGTCGAAGCTGGTACTGACGGCCGACGACGAATTCAAGCTGAACGCCCTATGGGAGATCGTGGAGACGCGTCTGGTCCGGCGGAACGTTCCCACCCGCAACCTGACGCGAGGCTCGGTTGTGCCGGCGGCCAACAGCACCGTTCGTCAGGAGATCGCGCTGCAGCAGGGCATCCCGGTCGAAAAGGCCCGCGACGTGGTCAAGTTCATCAAAGACACGAAGCTGAAAAAGGTGCAGGCCTCGATCCAGGGCGACCAGCTCCGCGTGACCTCTCCATCGAAGGACGAACTCCAGGAAGTGATGCGGCTGCTGCGCGACCGCGACTTCGGCGTCGCGCTTCAGTTCGGGAACTACCGCGGCTAGACGCTCACTTCTTGTTCTTCTCGTTCCACACGACCTGCGTTTCGCCCTGCTTCTCATCCGGCTGCAGGTGAAGGATCGCGTCCGACACGCGATCCAGACGGATGTCCATCGGCATCTCGGCTTCGTACATCAGCTCCTTGTCGCCGGCGCTGCGCAGCTCGTACTTGATGCGATGCCGCCGCAGGATCGACTCGATGGCGCGCTGCTGCGACGGCGGATCGGGCGTGGCGACGCTGAGATCGAACGTTTTCCGCTGCTCGGGCTCGAGTGACTCGACGGCCCACAACAAAGCGAGCACGAAGAGCGTGGCCATGATCGCCAGGCCGTACAACTGGACGCCGCACGCCAGCCCGAGAGAGAGGGTCGAGAGCATCACGACGGCATCTTTGGGATCGTCGATCTTTGCCCGGTAGCGGATGAGATTTGCGGCGCCGACGATGCCGAAGGCGCGCGCCAGGCTGGCGCCGACGATGAGCATCACGACAGCGCCGACGACCGCAAGGATGATCTGGGTCTGGATGACCGGGCTCGATCGCGGCGGCGTGCCGCGCCGGCGGGGCCGGAACGCCAGCACCGTGCCGAGCACCGCCGCCAGCGGCAGCGCCGCCAGCGCCTGAAGCACACTCCCGCCATCCGCGCCGAGGAAACGCGACAGCGCCGCCTGGAGTGCCGCGGCGTCCATCAGTGACGCTCCGTTACCGTACTGTCGGGTCGAGGCACGGCGGCGTCGGCCATGCGCTGCCTGATCACGCGGAGATAGCGGCCCGTCGCGACCTCGTCGTAATTGCCGGCGCGAAACGCGTCGTGCCACTGCTTGTCGGTCAACCGGCGCAACCGGGCCGATGCCCAGCGCAGATCGTCTGGAGTGATGAGCGACAACAGCTCCTGATGGCGTCCGTGATAGCCGAACTCGATGCGATCCGCTGAGACGCGAGTGATGAACCGGCTCTTCTCGAAGCCATCCAGCCAGTTGCGGCGCGGGTACCATTTGCCGGTCTCGCCGAGCGCGGCGCCCAGATCGCGGACGACGAACCAGCGGCGAACGCCGTCGACCGGCTCGATGACGTCGTAGACGCTGTTGTTCTCGTCCTTGAGATCGGTGCTGTTCAACATGAGCAGGACGACGAGCAGCCCTCTGAGCTCACGCGCTCCGACGAACGGATTTTCACTCCAGCGCCACGGCTCGTCGTGACGGTGGAGACCAGCGAGCTTTGGCCGAAGGCGGGCTTCGCTGAGATCGCGCTGGCCTTCATGCCCTCCAGCGAGCTTCCACGAGGGCAGGTAGTACACAGGCGGCTGCTGGTAGCCGAGTCCCCACAATATCCGGGAGACCACGACCTCGGTTTGCGCTTCCGGCCCGACCTTGGCGCTCCATTCGGTTTCGTCCGGGCTGCGAACGTCGTAACTCACGCTGAAGCCTGACGTGTCTTCGGACACCAGCGTGTAGACGGCGTTCGGGCGCGGGGCATGCTCTCGCCCGCCGCTGCCCCAGAACAGATCGCGGGCAGCGTTTCCCGGCTCGACCCACAGCTCCGAGAGTTGCGCCTTCGACGGCGGAGGTGTGTCTCGAAGTGTTCGCACTCTGGCCGCCGCGCTGGTGCACGCCACTGTCGACGCCAGCATCACGACGGCTGAGACGGCATTCGGTCGCATGCCGACCTCGTCAGCAAGGCATGTTCCATCGCACCGGGGCGACCCGTCCGTAGGCGACTGCTGAGCTGAACCGAGGCGAATGGCATCGGCTTTGGTAGAGAGCGCGCCGATGTCATCCGTTACGGCGCCGCTCTCCACATACCGCCTGCAGCTGTCCCGGGCCTTCACGTTCGAAGACGCCGCTGGAATCGTCGAATACCTTTCGGCCCTCGGGGTCTCCCACTGCTACGCCTCCAGCTATTTCGCCGCAGTGCCAGGCAGCACGCACGGATACGACGTGACCGACCCGACGCGGCTCAACCCCGAGATTGGCGACGAGCAGACCTACTCGGCGTGGATAGCGACGCTGCGGGCGCACGGCATGGGCCACATCCTGGACCTCGTCCCGAACCACATGGGCATTGCACAATCCGCGAACCCGTGGTGGCAGGACGTCCTCGAGAACGGCGAGTCGTCTCGCTATGCCGACGTGTTCGACATCGACTGGACTCCGCTGAAGACCGAGATGCAGCACCAGGTGCTGCTGCCGGTGCTCGGCGACGTCTACGGAGCCGTACTGGAGTGCCAGGATCTCGTGCTCGAGTACTCCGAGGGCGCTTTCAGGGTCAGGTACTTCGACAACACGTTTCCGATCGCACCGAACACCTACGACGCGATCCTGGACCTGGCGCGCAACGATCTGTTGAACGACGTCGGGGCGGAGGGCGAGATCGGCAGCGAGTTCCTGAGCATCCTCACGGCCATCAAGCATCTTCCCGGGTTGCACGGCCTGACGCCCGAGCAGCGGCAGGAGCGCGATCGCGAGAAGGAAGTCATCAAGCGCCGCCTGGCCGGACTCACCAGCCGCTCACCGGAGGTGCTCTCGCACGTCACAAGCGTGGTCGCCACGCTGAACGGCGTGCCGGAAATGCCGGCATCGTTCGACGCGCTCGACGCGCTTCTTTCAAAGCAGGCGTACAGGCTGGCGTACTGGCGCGTGGCGGCGGAAGAGATCAACTACCGGCGCTTCTTCGATATCAACGAGCTGGCGGCGATCCGGATGGAGGATCCGGCGGTGTTCGAGCGGGTGCACGCCCTGGCCTTCGAGCTGCTCGCGCGCGGTGCAGTGGACGGATTCCGTATCGACCACGTCGACGGCTTGTACGACCCCGGCGACTACCTGCGCCGCCTGCAGGCCCGCGCTCGTGAGGTCCGTCCGGACGTGTACACCGACGACCACCAGCTGTATCTGGTGGTCGAGAAGATCCTGGGACGTCAGGAAACGCTGCCGGACTGGGAGGTTGCAGGAACGACGGGGTACGACTTCCTGGCGGCCTTGAACGGCCTCTTCGTGGATGGCCGCAACGAGCGCGGCATGACCACCGTCTACGAGCAGTTCAGCCGCCTTCGTGAGTCGTACCGCGACATCGCCTATCGCGGCCGGCAGCTCATCCTTCGCGTGAGCATGGCGAGCGAGCTGAACGTGCTCGCTCACCGGTTGAACCGGCTGTCGGAACGCCACCGCCACTATCGTGACTTCACTCCGAACAGCCTCGCGCAGGCGATGCGCGAAATCATCGCGTGCTTCCCCGTCTACCGCACATACGTGAACGAGCGGGACGCCACCGTGACTCCACGAGACTGGGCGGCGATCGAGCGGGCCGTCGCGGAGGCCAAGAAGCGGAATGCGACCCGCCCTGCGTCCGTGTATGACTTCGTCGCCGATGTGCTCTTGAAACGGGCGGCCTATATTCCTGAGTCCGATCGCGCCGAGCAGCTGCGCTTCATCGGCAAGTTCCAGCAGGTGACGAGCCCGGTGACCGCCAAGGGGATCGAGGACACCGCGCTGTACGTCTACAACCGGCTCGTCTCCCTCAACGAGGTGGGCGGCGAGCCCGAGCGGTTCGGGATGTCGCCGGGCGAGGTCCACGGCTGGCTGGAGGCACGCGCCCGAGCGTGGCCGCACGGGATGTCGACCACCTCGACGCACGACACCAAACGGAGCGAAGACGTACGCGCACGATTGAACGTGCTGTCGGAGATCCCGGGAGCGTGGAAACAGGCGTCGGCGCGTTGGGCGCGCCTGAACCGGCGGGCGCGCTCGATCATCGACGACCAGTCGTACCCGAGCCGGAATGAAGAATACCTCTTCTACCAGACACTGCTCGGCTCCTGGCCGCTCGAGACGATGACACCGGCCGGCAACGAGGCCTATACGGTCCGCATCGTGGAGTACATGCTGAAGGCGATGCGCGAAGCCAAGGTGTTCACCAGCTGGCTCAATCCGAGCGTCGCGCACGAGCAGGCGATGACACGATTCGTCACCACCGTGCTGGCGCAGGACAACGGAGAGTTCCGGGCGGACTTCCTCGAGTTCGAAGAGCGGCTGGCACGCCTGGGCATTCTCAACTCGCTCTCGCAGCTCACGGTGAAGATTGCCGCTCCGGGCGTTCCCGACTTCTACCAGGGCGCCGAGCTCTGGGATTTCCGCCTCGTGGATCCCGACAACCGGCGCCCCGTAGACTATGGCCGCCGCCGCTCTCTGCTGGAGAGCCTCGACGCCGACATCGAACGTCTCGGCCGCGTCGAACTGGCGGCGCAGCTGATGGCAAATCCCGCCGACGACCGGCTGAAGATCTACGTGACGTCGACGCTGCTGCGGTTCCGGCGCGCGCGGGCGCGCCTGTTCCAGGAGGGCCACTACGTGGCGCTGCCGGCCGAAGGACGCCAGGAGCATGTGTTCGCCTTCGCGAGGTTGTCGCAGGAGAGCCAGGTCCTCGCGGTCGTTCCCCGCATGGTCGCGGCGTTGACGCCCGACGGGGCGGCGCCGCTCGGTGAACGAAGCTGGGGAGATACACGGCTCGAGGTGCCAACGCCGGCGCCTGCCGCTTACCGGCAGGTGCTGACCGGACGGTGCGTACCGGTCGTCCAGGAGGGCGCGCCACCGCACGTCCGCGTCGCAGATGTCTTCGCCGACCTGCCGGTGGCCGTACTGGAAGCGGACCGGCCGTCTTGACTGCAGAGCCTCACTGCACCGGAGCTCACCTGAGTGTGGAGATCGATTCCTTCATGATCGTCATGTCCGGCGCGAAGCGCGATTCGTGGTTGATGCCCACCGCAACCGGGCTTCAGGTCTAGTCGTGGGGTGGGCACTCATCGGCATCGCGTTCATCGTCTGGTTCGCGCTCGTCTTCCTGTTCACGCCGCGGATCGACTACCAGGTCACCGAGCCGCTCGGACCCGACAGCGACGACTTCCTGCACGTCGTGCAATCCAGTTGTCAGGCGGCGCTGCACTTCGGCAACCGTGTCGAGCTCCTGATCAACGGCGCGCAGTTCTATCCGGCGATCAGCGGCGCCATTCGCGCAGCGCAGTCGTCCATCCACTGGGAGGCGTACATCTTCCAACCGGGCGAAGTGGCCGACCTGATGATCGACGCGATGGTCGAGCGCGCCCGCGCCGGCGTCCAAGTACGCATCGTCGTCGATGCCATCGGCAGCTCACGCCTGGGCGGCCAGGCCGCTCGTCGCCTGCGCGAGGGCGGCTGCCGCCTCGAGTTCTACCAGCCGATCCGCTGGTATCGCCTGCATCGCCTGAACAACCGCACGCACCGCGAGCTGCTGGTGATCGACGGACGGGTTGCCTTTGCCGGCGGCGCCGGTGTTGCGGACTGGTGGTACCGGCCGTCACCGCCAACCATAACAGCCCGACTGCTGGCACTCGGCCGCCGCCGGCCGAAGCCGCCGTGGCGCGACACGATGGTGCGCATCGAAGGGCCGATCGTCGCTGCGCTTCAGGGTGTCTTTGCCGAGAACTGGCTCGAGTGCTGCGGCGAGATCCTCACCTCGCCGAGGTTTTGGCCAACGCTCGACAGGGCAGGATCCGTCGAAGCGATGCTCGTCAAGAGCTCACCCTCCGATCGTGCGACCGCCTCGCGGGTCGTGTTCCAGATGCTCATCGAAGGGGCGACGACGAAGGTGGATGTCAACACGCCGTATTTCCTGCCCGATCGAGCGCTGCGACGCGCGCTCGTGCAGGCGAGGCGGCGCGGAGTCCGCGTCCGCGTCATCGTGCCGGGAAACTCGACCGATCAGCGCCTCGTGCGGCTCGCCAGCCGGCGGATGTACCGCGAGCTGCTCGAAGAGGGCGTCGAGATTCACGAGTACCGCTCCGGCATGATCCACGTGAAGACACTCCTCATCGACGACATCTGGGCGGTCATCGGCACGACGAATGTCGACAATCGATCGTTCGAGCACAACGACGAAATCAACGTCGCGTTCCGTGAAACCGACGTGACCTTGCGGCTGCGCCGTCAGTTCGAGGCCGATCTCGAGGCGAGCGACATGGTGACGCTTGACTCGTGGGAACGGCGTCCGCTTCTCGAGAAGCTGGTGGGGCCGATCTGCTGGATTCTGGAGAGGCAGCAGTAGTCCAGCCGCGTTCCAGGTTCCACGTTCCGGGTTCCAGGTTCGTGGGGTTCAGGTTCAGGTTCCGGGTTCCGGGTTCCAAGTTCGTGGGGTTCAGGTTCAGGTTCCGGGTTCCGGGTTCCAGGTTCGTTGGGGTTCAGGTTCCGGGTTCCAAGTTCCAGGTTCGTTGGGGTTCAGGTTCAGGGTTCCGCGTTCAGGGTTCCGCGTTCGGGGTTCGGGGTTCCGCGTTCGGGGTTCGGGGTTCGGGGTTCGCGTTCGGGTTCGGGGTTCGCGTTCGGGTTCGGGGTTCGCGTTCGGATTCGGGGTTCGCGTTCGGATTCGGGGTTCGCGTTCGGGGTTCGGGGTTCGCGTTCGGTGTTCGGGGTTCGAGGTTCGGGTTCGCGTTCGGGTTCGGGGTGAGGCGCGAACCACGAACATCGAACTCTGAACCTGGAACCCGGGAACCTGGAACCTGAACCCGAACGAACCTGGAACCGGGAACCTGGAACCTGAACCTGAACCCCAACGAACCCGGAACGCGGAACCCGGAACCTGGAACGGCGCCCTCGCCTAACCACTCTTATCTATTGCCGCCGTCCATTCAGCAATCTGTTCTTCCGTCATCGAACCCCTGGGAACGAGCCGCGCGTCGTCGTAACCCCACTCGCCCACGTCCACCAGATACTGGGAGCGGGAGAGCAGTGTTCCCTGACACACCTTGCTGTCGCGCGTCGGCTCGTCGAGCTCGGCGAGCAGGCGGCCGACGAGCTCCTTGAGCACCGACGACGGGATCAGAGAGCGTTCGCCAGGGTAGATGAACCCGAAAAGCACCAGGTGCCCGAGCAGGATTCGCCAGTTCGCGCCGAACCGGCGCACGAGCCGATCCCAGTTCAGGAGGCCACTGCAGTGACGGAACAGATGCGCGACGTCGGCGCCGTCGTAGCGCTCGCGCTCCATGATCATCGACTTGGACCAGATCATCTCCTCCGCGGCACAGAGGCGCACGGGCACGCCGAGCACGGTCTCGTCGACGGCGTGTGCGAACCACTCATCGTCGACCTCCGCGACGCCGTTGCCCGAGTTGTAGATGACGTCGATGAACTTGTCGCCGTGGTACGCCTTGGCCAGCCAGTGTGTGAATGCCACCTCGGTCTTGAAGCCGGTGCGCTGCAGCGCGTCGAGCACGCGCGGCAGATCGCGAGGACGGACGAACATGTCGAAGTCCTTCGTGAATCGGGCGATGCCGGCGTAGTACTGAAACGCATAGCTGCCGCCGACCAGATACGGCACGCCGTTGCGATTCAGCATCTCGAGCGCCGAGCGGTAGAGCTCCGCCTTGTCGGGCGTGGTCAGCGCGGCGCTTTCAGTACCAGGGGACTCTCGCATGAACGGCCTCGACTGTTGAATGTCTACGCGGATTTCACGACCGGTTCCGCAAGCGGCGGCGCGCTGGCGTCGCGCGGCGGCGTCGAGCCGTCGAGCGGGAGCTCGACGACCAGAAACGGCGGGCGATCGGGATTGAGTCGAGCGAGCAGCGGCATCGACACGTTGTAGACAGGAGCGCCCGCCGACGTCCGCCCCTCGGGCGACCCGCGGTGCGCATGGCCGTGGAAGACGGCGCTCACCCGGAAGCGATTGAGCGGCTCCTCCAGGCGGCTGGAACCCAGGTACGGAAAAATTTCCGGCGGCTCTCCTTCCACCGTGCCGCGAACCGGCGAGTAGTGCAGCACGGCGACCCGATGCTGGGTGCGCAGCCGGGCCAGCGCCGCCTCGAGCTTGAGCGCCTCGTCCACCGCCTCCTGAACGAACTGCTTGATGACCCGCTCCCCCCAGGGACCGAGCGCTCCGCGCCCGAAGCCACCAGCGAAGCCTTTGACTCCCGCGAACCCGACGCCGTGAACCTCGGTGACTTCCCCATCCAGCACCCTGACGCCGGCGTCGGACAGAATGCGGCAGATCTCTTCGTGGTGACCGCCCTCGTAATCGTGATTGCCAAGGACGGCGATGACCGGGATCTTGACCGAAGCGGTGAGGTCTCGGGCGAGGATGCGGGCCTCTTCGGGCGTACCGTAGTCGGTAAAGTCACCGCATAGGAGAAACACGTCGGCGCTGTTACTCACGTGGGCGAAGAGGGCCTGAAAACGTCCCTGGGACGTCTTCGCCACGTGCAAATCGCCAAGGGCGGCGATCCGCAACCGGTGCGGCAAGGTTGTCGTGCGCTCCATTCGTGCTTCCTGCGCCTGAGCGTACTCAAGTTTTCGGCCAGTTCCGGGATCCGGAGCTCGGGGCTCGGGGCTCGGGGCTCGGGGCTCGGGGTCCGGGGTCCGGGGTCCGGGGCTCGGGGCTCGGGACTCGGGGTCCGGCTGAAGCCGGACACTACTCGTTGGGCCGAAAACTCGACTGTAGCGTGCGGCTTCAGCCGGACCCTACGCCGTCGCCCTGAAAGCGAACACTACGCTCCGATGCTTTTTGGGGCAGCGGATTACCCAGGTCGATCGTGGTCGCAGAGTCCGGTTCCGAGCACCGGGAGTCGACCTCTGAAACGCTCTCGAGAGGCATCGCCGCTGCGAGCGAAAACGGGTGTCGCCAAGGCCGCGTCTGCCCGCCCTCAGCGACGTTAAGTACAAGTAAAGAAAGTAAAAAGACTTGCAAAACGGCCTCTGACACCGTTTTGTCATTGGCCGCGTAGGCTGCTCCAGCGTAACCTGCCACAGAGATCGTCACAAACCGGATGGGAGAGAGATGAGAGGATCGAGACTGAGCACCCGCCGCGTCTCCGCCCCCGGGGCACTGCTCCTCGGTGTGGGTCTGTTCGCGGCGACGGTCGGCGTTGCCGCGCAGCAACCGGATGGCCAGGCGCAGCCGCCTGCACAGCCCCTGGTGGCGCCGCCACCACCCGCCGCGCCTGAGGCGCCGGCCAGAACTGCGCCGTCAGCTACGGCAAACGCCTGTGTCATCACAGGCACCATCACCGGCCTCGGCGCCCCATTGCCCGGAGTCTCGATTACGGCGCGCCGCGGCTACGCGGTACAGAGCGCCACGTCGACGACGGTCGACGGCACGTTCCGACTGGTCTTGCCAGACGCGACTTACCAGTTCACGCTCGATCTCACCGGCTTCGACCGGGTGCAGCGCGATGTCACCGTCGACAAGGGCGCCACCTGCAATCAGGTCGTCGATGCCACGATGCAGCTGACGCCGAGGACGGCCTCGGTTGGAGCCGGCCGCGGCGCCGGACCTGCAGCCGGTCAGCCCGCACCGGGAGCCCAGGCTGGACAGCCCGGGCAGCCGGCACCCGGACAGCCCGGAGCTCAGGCAGCAGCGGGCGGTCGCGGAGCCAATGGACGCGCGGGCGGCGCCGGCCGGTTCGAGACGCTGGCTCTCAACGAAGACGCCGACCTCGCGGCGCTCGACACCTCAGACAACGAGCGCGAGAGCGCTGCATCCATACAGCAGCAGCAGCTCCTCCTGCCGCCTGGCTTCGGATCCGAGGCGCTGGCCGACGCGGTCGCGTTCACCGGCGAAGCCGCTCGTGTCGATCGCGGGCAGCTCAACGATCGTCGCGACGCCTTCAACCGCGGCGAGTTCCAGTTCGATGGCGGCCGCGGCGGCAACCAGGGCTTCGGTGATGGAGGCGCTCCGACGCTCGCCGGATTGAATCAGGGCGGCGGATTCCCGAATCAACAGGGCGGTGGATTCCAGAACCAACAGGGCGGCCGTGGCAACAACAACGGCAACTTCCAGCTCGGTGGGCGCGGCGGGCGTCAGAATCGCCTTGGGGGCACCGTCAACTATCAGTTCAGCGGTTCGGCGTTGAATGCCGCGCCGCTGCAGCTCCGCGACGAGGTGAAGGGCACCGAGACACCCTACACCAACCAGAATTTCAGCCTGACGTTCGGCGGCCCCATCAAGATTCCGGGCCTCTACAACAACGAGAACGCTCGGACGAACTTCACGTTCCAGTACAGCGGCACCCGCGGCGGGAACTTCATGGATCAGTACGCGACGGTGCCGTCACCCGCCATGCGCAACGGCGATTTCTCGGCCATCACCATCGCGCAGTTGACGGATCCGACTACCGGGCTCCCGTTCGAGAACAACGTGATCCCGCAAGACCGGATCAGCGAACAGGCCAAGGCTCTCCTGACGTACTTCCCCGAGCCGAACCTCGACGGCGCCACGCGCAACTATCACTTCTCGTCCTCGTACGGCAACACCAGCAACGGGTTCAATCTGCGCATTCAGCACAACTTCAGCGGTCAAGCCGCCCAGGGCGGCGGACGTGGCGGCGGTGGCAACAACAATCAGCGCGCGCCGCAGAGCAATGCCGGGCAGGCCGGCCGGGGACGACGGCTCCTGGGGACACGGACCAACGTCAACATGAACCTGCAGCTGCAGTATCAGAACAGCGACAACGAGTCGCTCAACGTGTTCTCCGGGCTCGGCGGGCTCCGCGAAAACAAATCTTACGGGGTGTCGGATTCGTTCAACATCCAGCGCGGCCGCACGCAGCATCAGGTGAGTGCGAGCTATAACCGCACCGAGAGCAACACGCACAACCATTTCGGCGGCGCGCTGGACATCTCGAACATCATCGGCATCCAGGGCGTGGCACAGGATTCGTTCAGCTGGGGGCTGCCGCGCCTGCAGTTCTCGAGCATGACCGGCTTGAGCGACCTGAACCCGTCGCTGCAGGACGCCGACCGTGTCAACACGCAGTACTCCTGGAGCCACCCGTTCGGGCGCAGGCATCAGGTGAGAGCCGGCGGCGATTTCCGCTTCGACAGAACCACGACCAACACCCAGAGCAATCCCAACGGCAACTTCGTGTACTCAGGACTCTACACGGCCAACGGCAACGACGCGGCCGGGCGCGTCGGCTTCGACTTCGCCGATTTCCTGCTCGGCATGCCGGCTCAGGCGACGATCGCCCGTGGACCTGGCGAGACGACGCTCACCGGCCGATCGATGAGCATGTTCGTCCAGGACGACTGGCGCGCGCTGCCGAACATGACGTTCCAGCTCGGCGTGCGCTATGACCTGATGTGGCCGTTCATCGAGGAGCACGGAAACCTGGTCAACCTCGACGTCAACGACGATTTCACCGCCGCCGCGCCGGTCATGGCTGGAGAAACGGGCGAGTTCAGCGGGTCGTTTCCCAAGTCGCTCGTGGAAACCGACACCAACAACGTGTCGCCCAAGATGGGCGTCGCCTGGCAGGGGCCGCACGGGTTCATCTTCCGCGGCAGCTACGAGGTGAACTACAACAGCAGCACCTATTCGTCGATCGCGCGACAGCTCGCCCAGCAGCCGCCGTTTGCCACCACCGGCACCAACATCGGATCGCTGAACGCGGCGCTGCTGATGGAGAACGCGCTGGCGACGATCCCGTTCAACGAGACGACGAACAACTACGGCATCGACAAGGACTACGTGCTCGGCCGCGTCGAGCAGTCGGTGGTCAACGTCCAGCGCAGCCTCGGCCGCTCGTATCAGGTGCAGGCGAACTACACGTATACGAAGGGCTCGAACCTCGACATCGTGCGCGCGCCGAACCGGGATGCCAATGGCCTGCGCATCGAGGGGGTGCAGCCGTTCAGCTGGACGACCGCAGAGGGTGAATCGGAGTTGAACTCGGCCCAGTTCTCCTTCCAGAGGCGGACGTCACGAGGGTGGGGCTATACCCTCACCTACACGCTCGCGAAATCGCGCGACAATTCGCCCTCGATTGGCGGTGGCGGCGGCGGCGGTGGCAGCGCCAACATCGCGCAGAACGATCAGGACATCCAGTCCGAGTGGGGGTTGTCGAACTTCGATCAGCGCCATCGGTTCGAGGGACGGCTGGCGGCCGAACTGCCTTTTGGCCCGGGCCGCAAGTGGCTGACGAACGGCGGCGTGATGGCGGCGGTGCTGCAGGGCTGGAACCTCCAGGCACGAGTCACCCTGAATTCAGGAACGCCGCGAAGCGTGATCGTGCGCGGCGCCTCCAAGGACATCGCCACCGGCGTCAACGGCGCGCTGCGCGCCGACTACAACGGCGCCGATATCGGCATCAGCGATCCGACGATCGACCGCTTCTTCAATACGGCGGCGTTCTCGCTGCCGGCAAGCGGGGCGTTTGGAAACTCCCCGAGGAACATCGTCATCGGTCCGGGATCGAAAGACGTAACGGCCGGCGTCCAGCGGAACATCGTCCTGGGCAACAACCGCAGTATGACGGTCTCGTTCAACGTGAGCAATATTCTGAACCTCGCCAACTGGACGGGCATCGACGTCAACGCCAATTCCCCCACGTTTGGCCAGGTCACCGGCGTCGGGCAGTCACGGCGGGCCACGCTGCAGATCCAGACCCGATTCTGAGATGCATATGATTCGACTTCTCTCACGCTCGAAGCGCCGGCGCGCCGGCGCCGTTCTCGCGGGACTGGTTCTCTGCTCCGCCGTCGCGGTCAGGCTTGCCGCACAGCAGCAGCCGGTGTCCACCCAGTTCCAGGAATCGACCAGCGTCAGCATCGTTCGCGTGGACGTCACCGTGCGCGATTCCAAGGGCATGGTCGTGCGCGGCCTGCAGGCGAAGGACTTCACCATCCTCGAAGACGGCAAGCCGCAGAAGATCGCCAACTTCGAGTTCCAGGACATCGACGCAACCGCCGCTACCGCCCCGTCCGACGCGCAGGTCACCCTCCTCGACGGACTCGAAGACAAGCTGCGCGCCGACGTGAAGCGGGCGGCGAGCGCCGTCACGCCAACCGACAACGAGGCCATCGAGAGGGCGCTCGCCGAGGCCAAGGCGCTGGCGAATCGCCGCATGTGGGTCCTGCTGTTCGACGTCAGCTCGATGCAGCCCGAGGATGTGCAGCGTGCCGTCGAGTCGGGAATGAGTTGGGTCGACGAGGAGATGACGAACGCCGACATGGTGTCGGTCGTGACCATCGGCAATCGATTGAACGTCCTGACGGACTTCAGCCCGGTTCGCGAGGACGTCACTGCCGCGCTGCAGACGCTCGCCTACTCGGACGGCACCGACGTCAACCTGGCGGCGGTCACCACGGCGGCGACCGATGAAGCGGCGAACTCGGCGGCGGAGACCGACCCGTCCGCCGGCGTGGACGCCTTCGAAGAGTTCAACAACGACGTCAGGCTGCGCGCGCTGAAGACGCTGTGCAACACCCTTCGCGGCGTCCAGCAGCGGAAAGCCGTCCTCTACTTCAGCGCCGGGATGACCCGCAACGGCGACGACAATCAGATCGAGCTGCGCAGCGCCACCGATGCCTGCAACAGAGGCAATGTCCTCATCTACCCGGTTGACGCGCGCGGGCTCCAGGCGGTCGTCGCGGGCGGCGGCGCCAGCAGCCGCGGTCAAACCGGTCAGGGGCTCTTCACCGGCGCAAACGCGACGCGCGGGTTCAGCACCCTGAACCGGTCGCAGGAGACGCTGACGACCCTCGCCGCCGACACTGGCGGCCGCGCCTTCACCGACTCGAACGACTTCGGCAAGGCCTTCGACAAGGTGCAGGACGACCTGGCCGCGTACTACCTGATCGGCTATACGAGCACCAATACGGCGGTCGACGGCAAGTACCGCAAGATCCAGGTGAGGCTGTCCAAGGAATACAGCAACCTGCGCGTCGATGCCCGCGACGGCTACTACGCAAATCGCAGCTTTCAGAACACCAAGAAGTCCGATCGCGAGGCGCAGCTCCAGGATCAGCTCGCCGCGTCCGTGTCATCGACGGACGTGCCGATGGTCGTCGGCACCGGCTGGTTCCGGCGCTCCGCCGACAGCTACTTCGTCCCGATTGCCATGGTGATGCCCGGCTCGTCGGTCCCGGTCGCGACCGGCGCGAAGACCGTGTCGATCGACATTCGTGCCCAGGTTCGCGACGAACAGGGGCGGACGATCGCGCAGCCGAAGGCCACTCTCGAGATCCCGTCCGACGGACAGGAAACGCTGGCCGGCAAGCAGGTGCTCTATCAAACGGGCGTGCTGCTGCCGCCCGGCCGCTTCTCGGTGAAGGTGGTGGCGCGCGAGAACACCGGCGGCGCCGTCGGATCGTTCGAGGCGCCGATCAACATCCCGCAGATGAACAACAACACCGAGATGAAGGTGAGCTCGGTGGTGTTGAGCACGCAGGTGCAGAAGGCGCCCGAAGGGAAGAGCGACAACCCGCTGGTGCGCGACGGCGTTCAGCTCGTGCCCAATCTCACACGAGCCGTGGCGCGCAATCAGAACATGTACTTCTACTACGAGGTCTACGATCCGGCGCTCACCGAACAGGCGCCGCATGTGCGGACCAGCATGGCTTTCTACCGCGGCAAGGTGAAGGTGTTCGAGACGCCGATGGTCGAGCGGACGATGATTGACGAGCCGTCTCGCAAAGCGGTGGTCTTCCAGTTCGAGGTGCCGGCCAACTCGTTCAAGCCCGGCATGTACGAATGCCAGATCAATGTGATTGACACGGTCGGGCAGCACGTTCAGTTCCCACGCCTCAACTTCATCGTTCAGTGATCTGATCCCGATTCCCGGGTTCCAGGTTCCAGGTTCCAAGTTCGGGTTCCGAACTCCCCGAACCTGGAACCCCGAACCTGGAACCTTCCGAACCCCGAACCTGGAACCTTCCGAACCCCGAGCCTGGAACCTTCCGAACGCCGAACCTGGAACTTCCGAACCCCGAACCTGGAACGTCCGAACCCGAACCTGGAACCTTCCGAACCTGGAACCCGGAACCTGGAACCCGGAACCCGCCTTTTGCTTGTCACATCTTCATCACCGCAGGGTCACATCGCCAGGAGCTACACTGAAGCTGAACGTCGCCGCCTGACGTCTTTTTGAAGGAGCTGTGAAGCGCTCGCGACTGACGAACCTGGAACCCGGAACTTGGAACTCGGAACCTGGAACTCGGAACCGTAGAGATGCGCCCCTCAGTCCTCGTCGTCGAAGACGAAGCCAACATCCGCGAACTGGTGTCGCTCCACCTGCGTCTCGAAGAAATGAACCCCACCGAAGCCGGCGACGGCACGGCCGGGCTGCAGATGGCGCGCGCGCAATCGTTCGATCTCGTGATTCTCGACCTGATGCTCCCCGGCCTCGACGGCGTCACCGTCTGCAGGGCGATCCGCCGCGAGTCGGTCAATGCCGACACGCCGATCCTGATGCTGACGGCGAGACGCGAGGAATCGGACAAGGTGCTCGGTCTCGACAGCGGCGCCGACGACTATTTGACCAAGCCCTTTGGCATTCGCGAGCTGATGGCGCGTGTGCGCGCCCTGCTCCGGCGCGGCCACGTGCGGCAGGAGCGTGCGGCGTCGAGCACCGCAGTCGCGCCCATCCACTACAAGCACATTCAGCTCGACCCGGCCAGGCGACGCGTGCTCGTCGGCGACGCCGAGGTCGACCTGACGTTCAACGAGTTCGAGCTTCTCTACGTCCTGATCTCGAATCCCGGAATCGTCTTCAGCCGCGAGGCGCTGCTCAGCCGCGTCTGGAAGGATCAGACCTTCGTCACCGTTCGCAGCGTCGACACGCTCGTGAAGCGGCTGCGCAAGAAAATCGAGAGCAGCCCCGGCGACCCGACGCTGATTCTCACCGTCTGGGGCGCCGGGTACAAAGCCGCCGATGCCTGACACCTTCGTGCCCTCGGCGACCCCTCCGAGGCCGCGCCCTCGCTGGTATCGAAGCCTGTACTGGCGGATCGGTATCGCCGTCATCGCGCTCGTCGCGTTGATGCTCGCGGCCGAGGGCGCCCTCTTCCTGTGGCTCTCCGATCGCACGGCCGGCGCAATGCCCGGACGCAGCCCGCAGCAGATGGTTCGGCTCGTCGCGCAGGATTTCGAAGCTGCGCTGTCGACGGAACCGTCGCTCGATCTCGAGAAATACCTGCGAGAGCAATACGGGCACTACTTTCAAACCATTCTCGTGATCATGCGGGATGGCCGCGTCATCGCCAACCACGATGACACGTCGGCCGAAGACATCCGACTGGCCGCGCAGATGGCGCGGTCGTTCGGACCGCGTCCCGGACGGTGGCGGGGAGGCCCCGGCGATGGGCCCGGTGGTCCGGGATTCGGACCCGAGCGTGGCGACGGCCGCGGGCCGCGCCTTCCCGACCGCGACGGGCGTGGACCGGAACTCGGTCCTGGCGCTGGTCCCGATGGGCGCGGCGACGCCAGGCGTGACCCATCTGACAGCGGCCGCTTCGACGCGTCGGCTCCCGATGACGGCCTCGATGCCCGCCGTCGGCGGGGGCCGCCGCCGCCCTTCGGCGAGTTGGCCTCCATCTATGTCGCCGGCATGCGCATCGGCACGGTGGCGCTCATGACTGGCGATCCGCCGTTCTCGCGCATCCTGCGCCTCGTCGGCCCGACGATGGGCTTCGTTGCCGGCGGCGTGCTGATCGTCGGCGGATCCTTCATCGCGCTGCTGGTGTTCGCTCCGGCGCGGAAGCGCCTGCAGCAGGTGCAGGACGCGACCGAGCGGCTTGGCGGCGGTGACCTCCTGGCCCGCGCGCCCGAGCAAGGCGGCGACGAGGTGGCAGCCCTCGCCTTCTCGTTCAACCGCATGGCGGACGAGCTGACGCGGCGCGCGCAGGCGCTCGAATCGTCGGACAAAGCGCGCCGGCAGCTGCTGGCCGACGTGTCACACGAGCTGATGACGCCGCTCACCGCAATGCGCGGCTACATTGAAACGCTCGGCATGCCCGACCTTCCGCTCGATCCCCCCACCCGCGAGCGCTACATGCGCATCGTCACCGAAGAGACGCACAGGCTCGAGCACATCATCGGCGACCTGCTCGATCTGGCCAGGCTCGAGGGTGGCGGCACCACGATGCGACGTGAGCGGGTGCCCGTGGAGATGCTGTTCGATCGGGTGGCCGAACGGCACGAGCGCGAGCTCTCGTCGCGGCACATTCAGCTCGCGCCGTCGCTTGGTGCCGGTGCGGAAGAGGTGATGGGGGATCCTGAACGCCTCGAGCAGGCACTTCAGAACCTCGTCGCCAACGCTCTCCGCTACACGCCGGACGAGGGGCGGATCAGCCTGGCAACCGAGAGGGCGAACGGCGATGTGCGAATCATCGTGCGCGACTCGGGACCGGGCATCCCCGGCGATCACCTGCCGCACATCTTCGATCGCTTCTACAAGGTGGACGCATCACGAAAGGCGGCCGCCGGCAGCGGCCTCGGCCTCTCGATCGTGAAGGCGATCATCGAGAGGCACGGCGGCACCATCACCGCCCGGAACGACGGCGGGGCGGTGTTCGAGATCATCCTGCCGCGGGCGTGAAATCCGTCGTGAATTACGTAGAGGCGGGTCTTTAGACCCAGAGCTCACTTGTGTTGAGGATGCGAATCCCTGTGGAGACGACCGACCAGACTCGCCTGACCGCGCGAGAAGGCTGTGGGGATCAGCGAGCTCACGGAGCTCGCGTCCAGCGGCCCTCGACGCCCTCGCAG
>DASUGH010000058.1:0-54781 GCA_036274155.1 Vicinamibacterales bacterium
GCGCTGCGAGGGCGTCGAGGGCCGCTGGACGCGAGCTCCGTGAGCTCGCTGATCCCCACAGCCTTCTCGCGCGGTCAGGCGAGTCTGGTCGGTCGTCTCCACAGGGATTCGCATCCTCAACACAAGTGAGCTCTGGGTCTAGCGCCCAGGTGAGCCTACGGCGATGCGTGGCATCACCACTCAAGACGCATCGCCGGTCGACTGAAGCGTCCGGCGTTCCCTCCAGCCATGCAGCTGCAGGTAGAAGGCCGGCAGGACCAGCAGGGTGAAAAGGGTCGAGGTGACGAGCCCGCCAATCATGACGATCGCGAGCGGCCGCTCGATCTCCGTGCCGTGCATCCGAAGGACGAGAAGCGGCAGCAGACCGAGCGTTGCCGTGGCAGCCGTCATCAGCTTCGGCCGTACGCGGCCGATGCTCGCCTCGCGGACAGCTTCGGACAATGGTCGTCCTTCCCGCATCAGCCCGCGCGTCTGCGTGACGAGTACAAGACTGTTCTGAACGGCAATTCCAAAGAGCCCGATCAAACCGACGAGCGACGACACATTCCACGTCTCCCCGGCAATCAGGAGCGCCAGAATTCCACCGACCAGGGCGATCGGGACACTGGCAAGGATCATGAGCGCCTCGACCGCCGATCCCATGGCCACCAGCAGGAGGATGAAGACGCCAAACAGCGCGGCGCCAACAGCGAGCCCGAGCGCGCGTGAGGCGCGCGACTGACTCTCGACCTTTCCGCCCAGATCGAAGAAATAGCCGGGAGGAAGCCTGAGGCGCCCGCTCAGGATCCGGCTCACCTCGGCTGCCGTGCTCCCGAGATCACGCCCGCTGACCGACGCCTCCACCGCGATGCGTCGCGCCCCTGCTTCGCGCCGTATCGCCGCCGGTCCGAAGGTCTGGCTGATCTCAGCCAGCTGCCCGAGCGGGATCTTCCGGCCGTCATGACCGTCGATGAGGAGCGTTCGAATGGCCTCGAGGTTGTCACGCCGGTCATCCCGCAGCCGAACGACGAGATCGAAGCGGCGCTGTCCGAGCCAGATCTGCGACTCCTCCTCCCCCACCAGTCCGACCTTCAGAGCTCGAACCACGTCACCGGGCGCCAGGCCGACACGTGAGGTCGCCTCGCGATTGACCGCAATCTGCAGCTGAGGCAGTCCCGTGAGCTGCTCGGCGCGTACATCGGCGATGCCGGCAACACGGCGCACCAGTTTTGCTGCTTCCCCCGCCTGCCGCGACAGCTCGTCGAGATCGGGGCCGTAGATTCTGACGGCGAGATCCGCAGGTGTTCCACCGAGCCCCTCGTCGATACGCATGCCGAGTGGTGTCGTGAACAGGACGGCGATCCCGGGCATGCCCTCGAGCTGCCGGCGCATGTCCGCCTCGATCAGGTCCAGCTCGCGAGACCGATCGGCTTTGAGCACCACCAGGACATCGGAGAGCGTGTGCGGCATCGGGTCTTCCGTCCGTTCAGCACGCCCGGTCCGCCGCACCACGTCCTCCACTTCAGGTATGCGGCGGAGAACGTCTTCGACCCGATGGTTCAGGCGGTCCACCTCGTCGAGCGCGGCCTCGGCCGGGAGCACCGTCTGCAGGAGAAATGCGCCTTCGTCCAGCTGCGGCATGAAATCGGTGCCGATGCGCAGCCCCAGCCCGATCGCCGGGACGGCGACGAGCAGCGTTGCGAAGGCGACGGCAAACGGGTGGCGCAGACAGCGATCGAGAGCCGGTGCGTACCAGCGTTTGATCACTCGCAGCAGCGCGACGTCGTCACGTTCAGCCGCAGTGGCAGGCTTCACCACGATCGACGCGGCGACCGGGACCAGCGTGAGTCCGAGAATGAGCGCCGCACTCATCGCAGCGATCACCGCGGCCGCCAGCGGCTGATACATGCGGCCCTCGATGCCGGTCATGCCGAACAGCGGAAGGAACACCACGATGACGATCAGCGTCGCAAATGTAATCGGCCGGGCGACTTCCGTTGCGGCATGGAGCGCGCGCTGCCGGCGCTCGTGCCCGCTGCTCGTCCCAGCCAGCCGGTGCAGGATGTTCTCCACCACGATGATCGCGGCGTCGACGAGGAGGCCAACGGCGATTGCGAGACCGCCGAGCGTCATCGTGTTCAGGCCGACCCCGAGGGGCCGAAGAAGGAGCCCGGAGAGCGCGATCGACAACGGGATCGTCGCCGTGACGACCAGCGCCGCGCGGACGTTTCCGAGCAACAGCAGGATGACGAGGACGACGAATGCGCCGCCGAGCAGGACTGCCCGGCTGACGCCTCCGAGCGCGGACGACACGAGCGCGGACTGGTCGTAGACGACGCGCAGCTGCACGCCTTTCGGCAGCGCGCGGCGGATATCGTCGAGCGCGCCGCGAATGCCGGCGGCCACCGTCACGGTATCGGAACCGAACTGCTTGATGATGCGTGCGCTCACCACCTCGCCTTTCAAGCGATGTGCGACGCCGCGCCTCGAGGCCGGCGCCTCGCGGACGTCGGCGACGTCTCCGAGGAGCACGGGGACGTCCCCCCGCGTGGTGACGACGGTGCGGCGAAGATCGTCGACGTTCTGTGCCCGACCGAGCGCGCGGACCGTCCATTCGATGGAGCCCTGGGCGACGATTCCACCGGCGGCGTTGAGATTCGACTCCTCGACGGCGTGCATGACGTCGTTCAGGCTGACGAGCCGGGCGGACATGCGCTCGGGATCGAGCTGCACCTGAAACTGACGGAGGTACCCGCCGAGACGCTCGACCGCCGCGACACCGGGCACAGCGAGCAGCCGATTGTTGACCTCGAACTCGGCCAGGTCGCGCAGCGTCATCAGGTCGGCCGCACCCGGATCGGCTTCGAGGGTGAACTCGAAGATCTCGTTCAAGCGCCCCGACAGGCTCGAGATCAGCGGCGTTTCCGTTCCCGCCGGCAGCTGACTCGACACCTGCGCCACCCGCTCGGCCACGAACTGCCGCGAACGGTAGTAGTCGGCGTTCGGCTCGAACTCGATCGTCACCTGCGCGACGCCGAGCTGGGAGCTTGAACGCACCCGTCTCACGTCCGGCAACCCGGCCAGAGCCGCCTCCACCGGAATCGCGATGGCCGTCTCCAGCTCCTCGGCGCCCATCGCCGGGTTTTGCGTGATCACGTTGAACACCGGCGCGGCGAGATCGGGGAAGACGTCCCGGCGAAGGTCCTGCATCCAGAACGCCCCGATCGTGGCGCCGGCGCCGATCAGCAGTGTTGTGAGCAGCGGCGCCTTGAACGATTCGCGAATCAGTCGGCTGATCATGGTGCTAGTCAATGAGCGTCATGGTCGGCTTCGCCCTTCTCCGCCTGCGCCTTCAGCAGGAAGGCGCCATCGACGACCACCACCTCGCCGGCGCGAAGGCCGGAGAGGATTTCCACTTCGCCGCCGAGGTCGCGGCCGCGGCCGATCCGCCGAATCTCGAAATGGTTGCCGTCTTTCGGCAGGAACACGCACCATTCGTTGCGCACCCGTTGAACGGACGCGACGGCGACCGTCAGGATCGACGCATCCGACGCCCCGACAGGCAGTGTCGCGGTCGCCGACATGCCGGGCCGCAGCAGATTGCCCCGGTTCCTGACATCGATTCTGACGGGCACCGTGCGCGACTCACGGTCGACGTGCCGTCCCACCATGCTGACGATGCCGCTGAAGTCCTGCCCCGGGAGGGCCGGAAACGACACGCGCGCAGAGACGCCCTGGCGGATGCGGACGGCATCGCGCTCGAAGGCGTGAACCGTGAGCCAGAGCGTCGAGAGATCGCCGATTCGGAACGCGGCCATGGACGGGTCGAGCATCTGTCCGACGACGGCGTTGCGCTCGATCACCGAACCGTCGATCGGCGAACGCAGCGTGAACACGGATGGCGAGGCGCTGTCTTCGTCAGCGGCCGGCGGCTCGACGCCAAATGCGGCGATGGCGGCACGTGAGGCGCGGAGCGCGGCACGCGCTTCGCCGGCCGCCGACTCCGCTTCCTGAACCTCGCGAAGCGGCACGATCTTCTCCGCCGCCAGGGTTCGCTTGCGCTCGAGCGCCGCCTCTGCCAGCGTGAGCCTGGCACTCGCCGACAGGTATTCGGCGCGTTGCCGTCCGAGCTCCGGGCTCGACAGCTCGGCGAGAGCCTCGCCGGCACGTACAGCATCACCGGCGTTGACGGGCAGACGCGTGACCCGCGCTGCCACCGGCGTGCCGACTTCCGCGTAAGCGCGTTGATCCACACCAAGCTCCCCGAGGAGCACGCCGAGGTCGCCGCCGCGGCGATCCTCGACCTGACGCGTGGTGATTCGCAGATCGCGAAGCATGTTCTCGTCAACCTCGACCACGTTGACGGCGTCCGTGTGCGCGGCGGGCTCGCCAGCACCGGTCTGTGTCGGCTCGGAGCTCGCTCCATCGTCCGATCCGCCGCGGCAGCCGGCCAGGATGACTGCACCGATCAGGATGAGCGTTCTCATGGTCATCGGAGCATCGCGGCGCTGGCGTCCAGATCGGCCTGTGCCAGCGCGGCCTCCAGAAGAGCGTCGACGTACTGAAAGCGTGTCTCGAGGATCTCGCGGCGGATCAGCAACAGCTCGGGCAGACCCAGCTGACCGACATCGAAGCTGCGCGTCGCGAGCCGTTCGTTCTCGTCCAGACCGGGAATGGCGTCCATCTCGAGCACGCGAACGGCCGCGAGCCTGCGACTGTACGCGTCGAACGCGGCCTGAACCTCCCCGCGTATGCGCGCCCGGGCGGCGTCGAGCTCAGCCCGCAGCCGCGCCGCACGCGCCGACCCGACGGCACGCTCCTCCTGGCCCTTCGCGAACATCGGCAACGTCACGGTCATCCCGCCGAGCACGATTTGATCGCCTTCCTCCCGGGAATACCGCACGCCCAGGCCGTAGTCGGGCCGCGAGAAGGACTGACCAAGTCGCAACTCGGCTTCCGCTTCCTGAATATCGGCGTCCAGCATCCGGAGCTCCGGACGGGCGGACGAGGCCTCGAGAGCGGCGTTCAGGTTCCTCTCGCCGAGAGGCGACAGCGATCCGCCGACAGACGCATCGCGATCGAGGCGCAGCAGCTCCCGCAACTCGGCGAGCGCCAGCGCCTTCGACGCCTCCGCTGCCTCGCGGTCGGCTCGCACTCGCGCCAGCGACGCACGGGCGATGTTGACATCCAGAACGGCGATGTCACCAGCCTGGAATCGGCGATCGGCCGTGGAGTAGACGTTCGCCGCAAGGCTATACGCGTTCTCCAGCAGCCTGATTCGCTCGTCTGCGTGGAGGACGCGGTAGTACGCGGATGCCGCCGACCGCAGCACCGTCCTGACAGCCTCGTCGACGTTGGCGGTGCTCTGAGACACCGCGGCGCTGGCGCTGTCGATTCGAGCCGATCGTCGCGCCGCGGGCTCGAACGCCTGGCCGATGGCGACCTCGAAGTCGGTGAACCGCGTGTCCTGACCACTACGGTTGCCAACGGCGGCATCGAGCTGCGGGTTGGCGCGAAGACGCACCGACGCTCCAACCAGCCGGCCACGCGCCTCCTCCACTGCCAATCGCGCACTCACAATCTGAGGCGCCTGTTCGCGGGCCCGCGCCAGCACGTCCGAGAGAGTCATCACCTTCGCCTGCGCGGCAGTGGATGCGCTATGCAGACAAACCAGCACCCACACGGCCGCCGTTCGCGTACCGATACCCATGCGGATTCCTTCTACCGACGTCGTCGCCGGTGACGATTGAGAGAAATCGAGCGTGAGCTACGCGAAGCGCGTTTTGGGAACGTGCAGGATGTCGCGGGGACTCGTTCTCGGGAGGCGAGGGACCAGCGTGTCCCTTTGAGCAACGGCGGCTTCGAGGACATTCGCCGGCGGCAGCGCGATCGCCTCCGCGGCATGTGCGCAGCAGCCGCACATGACACAGGTTGGCGGACAGGCGCCGTCATCAGAGCCACTGCGTTCAACGGCCGTGCACGGCTCACCAGCCATCAGAACCGGGAGACCGGAGGCGCTGAGCGTCAGCAAGGCGACGATGACCGCGCGCGCGAGCCCTCGCATCGTTCGAGTGTAGCACTGGAGCGGGTCGGCAGGCCCGCTCGAACCGATTATCTGGTCAGCTGCTCGAGACGTGAAATCAGATCCTTCCAGCGCGCCTCCTCCGTCTGAAGCATCTGAGACAGCTCGCCTTCACGGCTGCGGGCTTGCTGCAGCTCGAGCTCGACCACCCGCTGTTCGGCCCTGATTCCACGGACCCCGTCTTCGAGGGCTGCCCGCTGTTGCGGCTCGGCAGCGCGCTGCAGCTCGCTCGTCATGCTGACCAGCCGCGACTGCATCTCCTGTGCGCGCAACGACGCCGAATCGAGCTCCTTCTGCGCCGAATCGAGTCGGCCGGCAACTTGGACGATCCGGCTCTGTTGCGCCGACAGGGACACACCCAACGCCTGCGTCTGCGTCTGGCTGCGCGCCAGCTGCTCGACCGCCACTCGCAGCTGTCTGAGCTCCGACGTCAGTCCCGCCAGCGAGCCGTCGGCCGCGTCGTTCCTCCCCTGGGCCACGACGACCGTCGCAAGACACGCACTCAACACCGCGCCGCCGAACCAGGGCAGCGCTCGCCTCAACGTGCTCATAAGCCCTCCAGGCATAGCCCGCCGCAGTCTATCAGGCGAGCGCCAAGTCAGGGCCGCACGGAAAGACCGGGCGCCGCTATAATCGGCCGCGTTTCCTGGTCCGCCGGGCTGATGCTCGGCGCTGCGAACGAGTCCGGCCTGAAGTTCGGCGCGGCGAAGGGATTCCGCCGAACGGAAGTTCGGCGCTGCGAAGGAACCCGGTATTCGGCGCCGCAAGGCGTGAGGTTGGCGATGAAACTGACAGTTGCTGCTTGCATCACTGTTGCGTGCCTGCTGGCATCGCGGCACCTCGCCGCGCAGGGGCCGCCGGCGGCCCCCGCGACGCCGTGCGCGTCGGTCACCGACGTGACCCTCGCCTGCGGTCAGCAGGGTCCGGAAGATCTCTACGCTCTGCCGGCTGCCCAGTGGGTTGTCGCGGCGGCAATGGGCGGAGGCGGCGGCATCAACCTGATACGCGTCAGCGATCGCACGTCCACACGTGTCTACCCGTCGCCTGCCGCGAAGACGGCTTACGACGCGAAGCGGTATCCGGGCTGCCCTGGTCCGCCCGGGGAGTCCAATGCCCAGTTCCGGACGCACGGTCTCTGGCTCGAGCCGAAGGGCGGCGCCACTCGACACCTGTATGTCGTCGGTCACGGAGCGCGCGAGTCGATCGAAGTCTTCATCGTCGACACCAGGGCGGCGACGCCCGTCCTGACCTGGATCGGCTGTGTGGTCGCCCCCGATCCGATCGGCCTCAACTCGGTCGTCGGTCTCTCCGATGGCGGCTTCATTACCAGCAACTACAACCCGCGCGGCGTGCCGGAAGCCACGAAGCGCATGATGGCCGGCGAGAAGAACGGCGAGCTGTGGGAGTGGCACGTGAAGACCGGCTGGCAGAAAGTGCCTGGAAGCGAGGCGTCTGGTGCCAACGGCCTCGACCTCTCCGACGATGGCAAGTGGCTCTATGTCGCGGCGTGGGGCAGCCAGTCATTCTTCAAGCTGTCGCGCGGACGCACCCCGGTCGAACGCATGGAGATTCCGCTCGGCTTCCGCGTCGACAACCTGCATCGCGCAAAAGACGGTTCCCTGCTGGCGGCCGGACAGGGCCAGGGGACCTCGGACGTCGTGAAGATCGATCCGAAGACGATGAAGGTGACCAAGGTGCTGCAGCGCAAAGACGACGGATCGTTCCGCGGCGGGACGGTGGCGGCCGAAGTCGGCGACAGCCTGTGGGTGGGAGCGTTCGCTGGCGATCGAATCGCGCTGCTGAAGCCCTGACAAACCGAGCTGAAGCTCGGTTCTGCGTACCTGACAAATCGAGCTGAAGCTCGGTTCTGCGTACTGAACGCGCGCTAACGGGCCTCGCGCACGCGAGACGTGGTCTCGAAGCGCCGGAAGGCGCCGTAGGTGAACGTGTCGCGCTGCTTCACCAGGAATGCGGGCGGCTTCTTCTTCGGGTGCGTGAACGTGTCGCGCCACTCGATGAGGATGCGCTCGGGGACGAGAATATCGAAGCGGCTCGGCACATACGTCGCCTCGACGTGAATCATGACGAGCGGCTGCGCCGCCGCCGGATGCGGCGCTGCGAGCTCCCAGATGCTGCGCCAGAGCTGCGCCGTAGCAGCATCAATCCAGACCCGTCCCTGCGCCGCGAGACGCGCGCCGGCGAATTCCGCCGGCAGGCGGGGCAGCAGCCTCGTCTGGACGTGTGCCTCCGGGGACGTCTGCCGGTATGCCAGCTGAATCACGTCGCGCCCGGCAATCTGCTCCCGTCCGGCGATCTCGACGTGAAAGCCCTGCCGCAGGTCGTCTGGCGACCCTTGATTGATCGTGAACCCGCGCACGTGGCGGTTGAACTCGTAGCGCGATGTCTCTGCGTCGATCGTCGCCAGCTCGTCGTCGAGCGAGCCGGCTCGAGAGGCAGTGGCGAGCAGATCCAACGCCCGCTCGCGGCGCTGCTTCAGCGTCCTGCCGTCCACGGCGCGGACATCCCGGTACTCTGTGGTCTCCACGCGACCGTCCCGCCAGGAGGAGTAGACGAGCAGGTCCGATTCGATCCGGCGCTTCTTTTCCAGCTTTCCTTTCTCGTTGTAGAGCTCGATGAGACGGGTCTCGTCCGCGACGAGGTCGGCGAACGCCTGCCGGTAGGCCGCGACCGCGTCGAGATGACGCGTCAGCAGCACGTCGACAGTGTCTGCACGCGGGAGGTCGCCACTGCTGCCGTGGTCCTGCGGCCGCAGAGCCGCCTCATGGCACACCACCACGACGGTGAACAGTACGGTGCCGATCCCGAGACTCCCGTGGCGGTTTCCCATACCCCGTATCCGAATGTTACCGCGGTGTCCTGGCGGGAATGACGGGGTGTGGCTCAAGCCGGACGCTACTTGGGCGAGCCGAAAACGTCTTCGAAATTGATGTCTGCGGGTGGCGGCGCGACCGTCGTGGCGCGGGACGTCGTGAAGCCGATCATCCGCCCGGTGACGATGACAGCCAGCCAGATCACCAGCGACAGGACCGCGACGAACCGCCCGGCTGGAGGCGCCGACGGCGCCCGATCCCAGTCGTGAATCGTCCGCCGGGCAGTCACCTCGAAGGCGACCATGTTGAGCCCGGCCAGCACGAGCAGCGCGGCCTTCGCCCGGAAGAAGGCGTTGTCGTAATAGACGGCCGCGTTCGTGATGAACATCAGCGCGCCGGTGACCGCCGTGAGCGCAAACGCCGCCCAGGTCCACGGCAGGATCTCCGACGCGATCCGCTGGACCGATCGGCCCGTCGACGCGAGACCCAGCAGCCGCAGATCGAGGATGAGGATCGTGCCGAACACCAGCGTCAGGCCGATCACGTGAATCGACTCGAGCAGGGGAAAGATGAACAGCGAGTCGCGGATGCGGGTGGCGAGACCGCTCCCCTCGAGCGACGCCAGGAGCGCGTGAATATCCACTACTGCGTTGCCGCCGGCGACCACGAACCCCAGATGTGGTCGTAGGCGATGAGGCGCCCCAGCACGATGATGAAGGCCCAGACGAGAAACGTGAAGATTGCCATTGCCCTGATCGACGAACGCCGCACGAGCCTGTCTTCCCACTGCTGCTCGCTGCGGCGGAGCGTCCGCTGGAAGATCACGGCGACGAGCGTCCCCAGGGCCACCAGGGTCATCTTCAGCCAGAACGAGAACGTGACGAGCTCGCGGACCGGCTCCCCGATCACCATCAGGATGCCGGTGCCGAGCATCAGCCAGAGCGAACCGGTCAGCCACGGACCGAAGCGGCCGGTCGTCTGCCGCAGCGTCTGATCAGTGCCCGCCCATCCCATGATGCGCAGGTCGATCATCAACACCGAGCCCATCACCAGCGCGATCCCGACGATGTGAATCGACTGGATCGCGGGGATGGCCCAGGTGTTGTGCTCTTGGATGAAGACGCTTGGAGACGTCGTGGACAGCCAGTCGGCGAACTGCTTCACGTTCCCGGCCGTCAGAACGTCGAGCCGCCGATCAGCGTGGCGCCCGGCAGGCTGTCGCAGTGCTTGTCGGCCGCGGGCAGCTTCTGCTTGTTCGTCGCCGGGTCGACCGGGCACTTGGCGATGGCGCCGGTCCGCGAACCGAAGTTCGATCCATCGCGCAGCGGGTTCAGCTTGACGCTGAACACCGTACCGACACCGAACGACGATGCCGTGATCCCCTGCTGCGCCACGGCTGCGGCGCCTGCCATCTCGACGCCCCATTCGACGTTCTTTCCGTCGGCGCCCTTGGCGATTCCTTTGCGGTCGGGCGCAACCAGATAGAAGTGGAGCTCGGCGTGGTTCGCCTGCGCGACGAACTGCTTGACGACGCCGGTGAGGACGACCGTCTTGGTCTGGTCGTACATGGCGAACGAGTGGTGCGTCGAGACCGGCGCCTCGAACAGCACCGCCAGCATCGCCAGCGGGGCCGCACCCATCAGGCCTTTAGTCGTATGGGTCTTCATCTCTGCTCCCCTATTTGAAGACGTCGAGCACGGCCGCGGGAACGTCGTCCTCTGGCTTGTCCCAGCCGGCCTCGAAGTACTTCTCCCAGTTCTTGGCCCACGGGCGGCCGTAGTAATCGACGAAGCGCGGGTCGGCTGCGGTGGTCTGCTTCGGCCGGCCATCCGTATTGAAGATGTTGCTCAGACACTCGATGTAGGTATACCGACGATTCTGATCGTCGGGAGTCGCGGCGCGGACGAAGCGATAGCTGGCGCGGAGCGGGGCGACGAACGCATCCGGGTCGTAGAAGATGGCTTCGTGATCGAGTCCCAGGAACCTGCCGCTCGCGTCGGTGACCGGCTTGAACGTCTCGACGGTTTCCAGCTTGTCGCTCGTCTCGAACATGGCGTGCGACAGCTGCCAGCCCTGGATGTTCGCCGTCCAGGTGACGAGCGTCGTGCCGTCCCAGAATCCGATCGTCTCGCCGAACCACTGCGGCACCTTCTGAACGTGCGCCTGCTTGCCGATCATCACCTGGCGGAGGAAATTGTCGGCGATGCCGGAAATCATCTGTACGTTCCAGGTCGTCATCGTCAGCTGGAAGTCCCCGGCCCGTGAGGGCTGCGACCACCAGCGGATGAAGCCCTCGGGCCAGCAGAAGGAGGCGCTCCACTGCGGCGCGTTGGTCACCGCTTCGTGATAGATGCCCTGGACCATCCGTTTCTGATACTCGGGCGTGAGGACCGAGAGGACGGTCGGAGCCTGCGCCACGCCCCAGATCCATTCCGATCCGTGATCCGCCTGGCCGTCGCGGCGGTAATAGCCATCCCAGTCGGGCACCGTCGCTTTCGTATAGACGGTCGGTCCGCCCTTCGACCTGGCCTGGGCCATCAACGCCTCGTAGTGTTCCTTCGCGGTCTTGTAGGGATACGGGCTCAGGATCTGCTCGCGCTTCCAGTCGGTGTCGCAATTGCCCCAGGACGCAGATTCGGGCGGGTTGGGTCCTATCCGTCCTCTGTTCCACATGTCGTAGAGCTGGATAGAGGTGTTGCAGCGGTAGTACCGCTTGTCGAGCCAGTTCGCCCGATCCTTGTAGAAGTTCTTCGAGGAAAAGAGATCGATCGGCAGAGGCGTGACGCCTGGCGGCGGGCCTTGAATCACAGGCGCGCCTCGACCGCGCCGCCCTCCCGGCGCCGCTGCACCTGCGCCGGGGGTTCCCACAGGTGGCTGCGCCGCCCTGCCGCCGTCCTGCGCGCCGCGGCCCTCCTGCGCACCTGGCGCGGGCGGGGCTCCTGCGCCCTGTGCGAACACGCCGGTCGGGACGGGATCGAGCCCGGGCACCCAGGCAAGGGCGCTCAGGAAAACGCCCGCGAACACGACCACGAGCCACTTTGCTTTCATCTGGGCTTTACTCCTGGCCAATCGGACGGGTCGCTGATCATATCGCGGGCCCGGGACGACCGGCCAGCCCCTGTCGAGCCGGCCGCGGCCGATGAGCCAAGGCTCCTTGCGCGCCCGGCGTCGCTAATCGAGAACTCCGCTCTCCTTCGCGGACTGCACGGCCCTCTTGTCGTTCGGATACCAGTAGTGGAGATGGCAGTTCTCACACGCGCGATCGACGCTCTCGATCGCCTTGAACAGCGCGTCCTTGTCCTTCGCGGCGACTGCCGTCAACGCCGCGGCGGCCGCGTCCTGCAGCCGCCGCGCCCGGCGGACGAAGCTCGGACGATCGTCCGCAATCAGTTGCTCGATCTGCTCGGGCTGCAGCTCGACTTCGGGAAACTTCGATCGCTCGCCGTGTTGCGCGACCTTGCGCCCCTCCATGGTCATCAGATTCGGCGCCTCGAGCAGGATGAGGGCGTGATGGCGCACCGCCTCCCACTCGTCGTCGGTCCGGGGGGCCTTCTCGGTGATACCCCTCTCGTCGGCGATCTGGACCACCGACTCGAACAGGAAATCGCCGCTCGGATCGACCATCGAGTCCATGATGTCCTTGATGGTGGCGGTTCTCAGCAGGCCGGCTGACGCTGGCGGTGCCTGCGCCTTCGTGCATCCACCGGCAAGGGCGAGCACAGCCGCCATCATCGCGACCCTCCGGCCGATCTCCATACCCTGTCTCTGAGACTCGACTGCTGCCCCGATCGTTGCCCGATTCTCTCATGCGCTCGTGCGAAAGCGCCGAACCTGAATACCTGTTCAGAATCGAACCGAGTGCGGGTCGAGACCACGAATGTCGCTGCGCGCAAAGCACGACGATCACGAAGTCTCATTTTCAAGAGAAACTTCGTGTCCTTCGTGCGTGCCCGGAGGGCCTTCGTGGTTTTCGATGGCCGCGGATTATTTCGCAGGTGACGGCTTGATGCCCTTTGCGGCCATCAACGATTCGAGCAGGGCGGCGGTCTCCGGGAATGACTCGGCCTGGCCGCGGCCGGTGGCACCGGTCCCTCGGGCAAGGTCGAGCGCGGTGCGGCCATTCGCGTCCTTCGCCTGCAGATCGGCGCCGTTGTCGGCGAGGAATTTCACGAGCGGCGTGAAGCCCCTCTCGGCCGCGCCATGAAGCGCCGTCTGGTGGGGCACGGCCAGCGCGCTCGGCACCTGGCTGGCACGTCCACCGCGACCGGTGGCAGCAGCCGCGCGCGCCGCAGCGCCCTGGTCCGCAGCCGCCTCGGTGCGCTGAGCAGAAGCGCCGCCGTCGACAGTGACGGCGGCCGCCGCGCCGCGACCAGCGCCATTCGCGGCTGGCGCACGCCTGGGCTCGGTCACCATCCTGGCGTTGATCTCGGCGCCCGCATCGAGCAGCAGCCGCATGGTGGCCAGCACGCCTTCGGTGGTGCGATTCCGTCCGCGCGTCACGCGCGTGCCGAAGTCGACGCCGGCAGCTGCCATGAGCGGCGTCACCCCTTCCTTGCTTGGCAGGTCGACGAGCGCCTTGTGCTTCAAGAGCAACTCGACGAACGGCGCGTCGCCGGCCCGGGCAGCGCGCAGCAGGGGGGTGGCTCCCTGCGCCAGGATGGAGTCGCCGCCACGGTCCTGCGGCACGTCGCGATACGGTGGGCGCCGCTTCAGCTGCAGGTTCGGGTTGGCGCCTGCGTCGAGCAGGAGCTTCGCGACGTCGAGCGCAGTCACCGAGTCGTCGCTCGGGATCACCGCCATCGCGCCATTGCCCTTGGTCGGCAGCGTGCTCACGTCGGCGGCCATGTACAGCGGCGAGCGGCCGTAGAGATCCCATTTGTCGACGTCGGCGCCGGCCTTGATCAAGTACGCCGCGAGCTCGAAATGCAGGTTGAGCAGCGCCATGTTGAGCGGTGTGGCGCGGTCTGGATCCTCGAGATCGGGATCGGCGCCGGCGGCGACGAGGTGCTGCGCGCACTCGACGCAGCCCTCACGGGCCGCATACAGCAATGCCGTGTATCCGCCCTTGTTCATGTCCTTCTGACGCGGCTCGGTGATGACCTTGCGCTCCCACTGGCGAATCACGCCGCGCGCGTTGAGGTCGGCGCCCTTCGAGGCCAGCAGCTTCACCATCTCCGGCTGACTCTGGGCGGCGGCCCACATCAGCGCCGACTGCCCGCCCCACTTTTCCCGCGCGTTGATGTCGGCTCCGGCTTCGAGCAGCAGTTTCGCCGCTTCCACTTTCCCGCTGCGTGCGACCGCCATCAGCGGCGTCTCGCCTTCCGGGTTCTTCGTATTGGGATCGGCGCCGGCCTTGATGAGCACGTCGACGACGCGTGCCGAGCCGATGATGGCGGCCTCGGTCAGCGCCGACGTGCCGAACTGGTTCTCGAGCTTGACGTCGGCTCCAGCCTTGATCAGGGCGCGCACCAACTCGACGTCGTCGTTGGCCGCCGCCCACATGATGGCCGTGGTCCCATCCGGCCCAGGCACGTTCGGGTTGGCGCCCTTGGCCAGCAGGCCGAGCACCGCGGAGCGATCGCCACGCTCCGCGGCATCGAGGAGCGAATTGTCCGCAGCGCCCAGCGTCAGCGGCGCGAACGCCACCACCGTCGCAATCAGCGTGACCGCAATGCGCGCGCCCTTCATCTCAAATCTCCGAGAGAATCCCGCCGCTGTCGCCGATCTTCTCCACCGGGATGTTGTTCCGGTCGAACAGCGTCACGAGCAGGTCGGCAAAGCGGGAGTCCTGCGGGTACTTCAGGTGCTGACCGCCCTTGATGCGTCCATGCGCGCGCCCGAGGATGGCCGCCGGCAGCGGATCGTTGTTGTGCAGGTTGCTGTTGCTCATGTTGCTGCCGTAGAGAATCGTCGACTGATCGAGCACGGTGCTGCCCGCCTCCTGCGCCTTCGACAGCCGCTCGACGAACTTGGCGAACACGTCCGTGTGGTACTTCTGGATCTGCACCAGCTTGTCCATCTTCTGCGCGTTGTTGCCGTGATGGGACAGCGGGTGGAACCCCTCGGCGATGTTCAGGTTCGTGTACGTGCGCATGCTCGCTTCGTGATCCATCGAGAAGGTGATCACGCGCGTGATGTCGGCCTGGAAGGCGAGCGCCATCAGATCGAACATCAGCGTGAAGTGCTCGGTGAGATCGTTCGGCGTGCCGACCGGGGCTTCGGGGATGTCCAGCGATGACATGTCCTGCTTCGACGCCATCTGCACCCGCCGCTCGATCTCGCGGACCGAGTCCAGGTAGTCGCTGACGATCACGCGGTCGCTCACGCCAAGGCTGGCCTGCAGCCGCGCCGCCTGTCCCTTGACCCGATCGAGGATGCTGCCGGTTTCCTGCAGGATTGCGGCGCGCTCGGCGTCGGTGTCGCCCTGGCCGAACAGCTTCTGGAAGACCGCGCGAGGATTCCCTTCCTGCGGCAGCGGCTGCGTCGGCGTGCGCCAGGCCAGCCGCGCTCCAACCTGAGACGTCGTGATCTCGAGCGACGGCAGGCGCGTGTCCTGACCGATGTGCCGCACGGCGAGCTGGTCGGCAGTCACGCCGGCGTCGGGAGAGGTGCCGTGGTCCCACGGCTTGACGCAGCTGAGCCACGTCGACTCGATGTACTGGTGCGGTTCCGGGGTCTCGCCCGGCTTGTTGCGCAGGCCCGAGACGATCGTCAGATGCTGGCGGAACGGCGCCAGCGGCTCGAGGATCGGCGACATCGTGTAGGCGGCCCCGGTCTCTTTCGGCGACCAGCGGTCCATGATGGCGCCGTGCGGGAAGCCGACGAAGGCGAAGCGCTTCGGCGGCGAGCCGGCCGGCGTTTGCGCCCAGGCGGCGGCAGCCGGATTCATCGCGTCCAGGAGCGGCAGCGCGACGGCGGCGCCCACGCCTTTCAGCACCATGCGCCGTGAGATGTGCTTCTGGGTCAGATACATGTCGTCTCTCCACCCGGCGCGCGACGCGCGCCCAGAGATACTGTCTACTTGCTGGCCGTAATCGCCGCCGGCTTTTCACTCGCGGCCGAAGGCACCCGCCGCATCCTGAACTGTTCGCTTCGAACGACCGCTTCGACCAGGGCTGAAAACCGGTAATCGCGGCTTGCCGCACCGCGGACGATGCGCCGGACGGTGGGCATGTCGTAGGACTGCACCGTGCGGCCGGTGGCGTAGGTCAGCAGACCCTCGGTAAACGTCTGCACGAACTGCTCGGGATGCCGCAGCAGCTGCTTCCGGAGATCGTCGGGCCCATTGATCGGCGTTCCGTCAGGCAATTCGCCCGAGGAATCGATCGGCACGCCGGCGTACCGATCGCGATCCCGCCACACGCCGGTCGCATCGAAGTTCTCGAGCGCAAAACCGAGCGGATCCATGACCGCGTGACAGGAGGCGCACGTCGGGTTCGCGCGATGCTTCGCAATCATCTCGCGCACGGTCAGCGCTTTGGTCGTCCCGATGTCCTTTTCGTCGAGCGCCGGCACGTTCATCGGCGGCGTCGCCGGCGGCACGCCTTCGATGTGCTTGAGGATGAAGGCGCCGCGCAGCACCGGTGACGTCCGGTTGGGATATGCCGCCGCCATCAGCACGGCGCCCTTGCCGAGCAGCCCCCAGCGCGCCGATTGCGCGAGCTCCACGCGCCGGAAGCGGTCGCCCTTCACGTCGGTGATTCCGTACTGCAGCGCGACGCGCTCGTTGAGATAGGTATGCGACGCGCGCAGCAGATCGACGACATTGCGATCTTCCCGGAAGATGCTGTCGGCAAAAAGCGTCAGCTCGGTCCGGTAGTCGGCGCGCGGGTCGGATCGTCCGGATGACGAGGGAAACACCGCCGAGTCGGGCACGATCTCGTCGAGACGCTTCATGTCGAGCCACTGGTGGACGAAGTTGCTCGCGAGCGTGATCGAGCGCGGGTCGGCGAGCATGCGGCGGACCTGCCGCTCGAGCACCGACGGCGTCTTCAGCTTGCCGTCGATGGCCAGCTGCAGCAGCTCATCGTCCGGAATGCTGTTCCAGAGAAAGAACGAGAGGTTCGAGGCAAGCTCGACATCGGAAATGGCGTACGTCTCGCCCGGGCGCAGGCCGGCCGGCACGCGCTCGCCGCGATAGAGGAAGAACGGGCTCGCCAGCATGCCGGTGATGGCGCCGCGGATTCCGCTCTCGAAGCCTCCCTCCTTCACGTCGTCCTGGTAGTACTGAAACAGCTCGTTCACGTCCTCGGTCGAAACGGGGCGCCGGTAGGCCCGCTTCGCCAGCGAGGCGATGATCAATCGGGCGCAATTCGCCTGCATCGTGGCGGCGGCGTCTGCGGGTGGATGACAGCTGAACACGCGCTGACGGCTCGGCGTGGCACCGAGGCCGCTGGCGTTGAACGGGCCGCGCAGCTCGAACGAGCTCACCCGGTACATCCGATCCTGGCCGCCGCCGCGCGCGAACATCTGCAGCTGATCGTCGGACTCGGCGAACGTCCGGCGCTTGAAGGCGACTCCGATCCGGTGTGGTCCGGCGGTCGCGACGAAGCGGATGTTCTTCAGGCGGGCGTTGACCCGGTCGAGCGCGCCGCTCTGCACCTGATCGTAGAGCTTCATGTCCGCTTCGCCGCCGATCACCGTCTCGTACACCACCTTGTTGTCGAGCGTCACCACCAGCGGATTCTCGAACTCCATGCCGTTGCCCCAGATGTGGGTGGCCATGTCCGCGATGTCGACCGCGTACTCACCATCGGCCGGGAGCTCCACCTTGCCGAGAATGCCGCCGCGCGTGCCGAGCGGCAGCCCGGGAACGTGCGTGAGCTGAGAGCCGGGACCAGCGCGGAAGGTCCAGCCGGACGGGCGGGCATCCGGCCGGCCCAGCGCTTTCACGGCGACGCTGCGGGCGGCAATGACGTACTGCTCGACGAACGACGGCGATACCTGCAACGCGCTCGCGATATTGTCGAACCCCTCGGCGATATCGTCGGGCGGCAGCACGTCGCGCGCGTCGAAGTCGACCGCGAGCAGATCGCGAACCGCGTTCGAGTACTCCTTGCGATTGAGCCGGTGCAGCACGACGCGGTCCGGCACGTGCGCACGGGTTTCGGCACGGTCCAGCGAACTCTCCAGCCAGGCGACGAGCGAGTCGGCGGCGGCGGCGGAAGGTTGTTTGGCGCCGGGCGGCGGCATCACGCGCCCGCGCACTTTGCGCACCGCCTTCTCGAACACATCGGCGCGTTGGCCGATGCTCTCAGGTGTCAGCCCCTCGAAGCTGACGCCTGCCATCTTCGACCGATCGTTGTGACACGTGACGCAGTACTGCGTGACGGTCGCGAGCTGCGTCTGCGCCTCCGACGCGCGAGCGGCGGCCGTAGCCTGCGGCGCCGTCGACACTCGCGTCATCGAAGCGACCAGAACGATGGCCGCCAGCGACGTCACGACTGAAAAACGCATCGAAGCTCGTTTCATAAGCGCGTGCACTCAGAACCCGCCTTCGCCCAGGCTCCGGCGGGCAAGCGATCTAGGCATCCGGCGACAAGTATGCCCACAGACTCTCGAAGGCCCGGCGTACGAACTCCTCCGAATTGCCCATCTGCGCATCGAATTCCTTGGTCGGCTGCGCCGCCACCGCTTCGCTCGGCCCCCGGCCTCTGTTGAGCAGCGTCGACAGGCGGTCGTAAATCGTGCCGTACATCGCGGCCTGGGCCCTCACGTCCTTCATGCCGAGCACCGGCCCGCGGCCCGGTACGATGCGCGTCTCGTCGTTGGCCAGCGCCTGCACGCGTTGCAGGCCGCCGACGATGCCGCCGATCCAGCCGCCGGTGGTGTAGTCGACGACCGGCCATCCCTGTCCCGAGATCACGTCGCCCACCGCGAGCACGTTCTGCTGCGGGAAGAACACGTAGAGATCGCCGTCGGTGTGCGCCGCATCGGGGATGTACCCGTACTGAATGCCGGAGTCGAGCTTGCCGTTCGTATAGAACGTCTTGTTCGGCTGCGCGATCTTCGGAAGCCGCTTGAACCGTTTCCCATTCCACGGCCACGTGACGTCGGTCGTCAGCCACAACCGCGTGTTCTCGTGCGCGACGATGGTCTTGCTCGCCTTGCCGAGCGTCTCGTTCGAGCCGGTCTGCTCCGGGTGCCAGTGGGTGTTGAAGATCGTGTGAACCGCGCCAGCCCCAGGCAGACTGGCAACCGCTTTCATGAGCGCATCGGATGCGCCGGCGGAACAGCCGTCGACAAGGAGCACACCTGCAGCACTCGTGTGCGCGACGACGTTCGCTTCGCCGGGGATGGTGATAACAAAGAGATCGTCACTGAGGCGGACGATACCGGGCGCAGCGGCGGTCGACTGCGCTGCGGCCGCGAGGCTTCGAAGCGGCGAGCCCAGAACGAGACCGGCAGCGCCGGCGAGGGCGCCCTTCAGGATCTGCCTGCGAGTCTGACTACTCTGATCCATCAAATCCTCAGCAGCGCCAATTCTCGAGGACCCGCCAAGATGGCGCGTCCAGTTTAGGGCTCCTGCGCTTCGGAATCTACCCCGAACCCGACACCGACGTTCACTTGAGTGTGGAGACCACGAAGAGCCTTACGGCATCCCCGAAGCACACGAAGACCTGTGAATTTCCTCGCGATCTTCGTGGCCGGCGCGAAGCGCCCTTAGTGGTTGAAGCCAAACGCAACCGAGCCTGGGTCTACGCCCTCGCAACCGCCTGACGAGCCGATCTAACAGAAAACAGGCCGTCTCTCTCAAAACACGGGCGGCCGCGAGTGCGCAGGACGGACGAGCCTGACCGGATCGCCGACGCGGATCCTGCCGCCGCTCACGATGTCTGCATTCAGGGCAAGCCTGTTGTCGAAGCGTCGCACGATATCCCGCAGCACGTCCGGGTTCACTTGGAGGGTATCGGGATCGATCGTGGTCATGTGGCAGCGGGAACGCAGAGAGTCGAGCCTCAGAACCGCTGTACCGATGTGCAGTTCGGCACCTGGCCAGGAGCGCTCGAGCAGGCCCTCGACGCCGCCGATCACGATGTTCGGGCGCAAGCGCCGCACGTCGCGTCCGAACGCGGCAACGGCGCCGTCGGTCGCGACGAGCAGCGGCAGAATGTCGAACCGATCGAGCCCATCCCAGGCCTCGAGCCACGCATCGGCCCCCGCCGCAGCCGTCACCAGCGCACGCGCCTCGATGGAGTCCCACATGTGGCCGTCGATCAAGGCGCGGCCGTTCGCATCGAGCGTACCCCGGAGGCCGAGCAGCCGGTAATGACGCCGCGACGTCCGCACTCCCTCGCGGCCCCGCACGCGGACGATCCGATCGCCTGCGATTCCGTCCGAGCCGAGCGTCGCCGTCGACAGCTGTTCCCCCGCCAGTGATTTCACCGGATAACGCCACAAGGCCTCCACCCGCATTGCCATTCCATCGATGTGATGCTCGTTCGCCTCACCGTGTGACAATCGCGGACGTGCTTGACCCCGGAGCTTGCCTGTGTCGAGCCGATCGCTCCGGCTCCGGTGGCCGGACCGCGCTGCGAGGGCTGACGAGGGCCGCGTGACGCGAACTCCGTGAGTTCGCGGATCCCCAGAGCCTGCTCGCGCGGTCAGGCGCCGCGAGTCGGCCTGACCTCCGCAGTCGCTCTCCGCTCGACACAGGCAAGCTCTGACCCTAGGGTCAGGGGAGCACACGCGACCTGTCACATCGGGCACGCGCCGGCATCACAAGGGCAGCTGACGCGTTCACAAGGAGCTTGAAGATGGCTGCACCAGAGACCCGCACCGACAAGTACATTGCCTGCGCCACGATCGTGCCCGACTGCCCGTTCGAAGCCACCGCGACGTCCGAGGAAGAGCTGCTGCAGATGGTGGCGGCGCACGCCGCACATGACCACGGCGTCACCGCGATCACGCCCGAGCTGGCAGACAAGGTGAAGAAGGCGATTCAGAACCGGCCGCGCGCATGAGCACGTCCGTCCCTGCCGCGGAACCGAGCGACGAAATTCTCGCGGCACGCGCCGCGGCAGGGGACGATGCGGCCTTTGAAGCGATCGTGCGCCGGTATCAGGCCCGGGTCTATCGGCTCGCATGCCGCCTCACCAGCGACACCGAGGCGCCGGATGTGCTGCAGGACACCTTTCTTCAGGTGTACGGGCATCTCTCGTCATTTCGCGGCGATTCGCTGTTCTCGACGTGGCTGTATCGCATCGCGACAAACGCCGGCCTGATGTACCGGCGAACACGCGCGCGCCGGCCGGCGGAGTCACTCGACGCCTACCTGCCTCGATTCGACGACGACGGAAGGCACGTCGGGACGCCCGCCGAGCTGCAGGTGGCGTCCAACGCAGACGACCTGCTCGATCGGCAGTTCCTCGCCAGTCAGGCCCGCGCTGCGATCGAGAAGCTGCCTGACCTGTATCGCGAAGCGTTCGTCCTGCGCGATCTCGAGGAAATGTCCACCGCATATGTGGCCGATGCGCTCGGCATCGAGCCCGCCACCGTGCGACAGCGCGTACACCGTGCTCGTCTGATGGTGCGCGGCTATCTGAGCGAGCTCGTGGGAGTGAAACCGTGAACCCGATCGCGTGCGCCTCAGGCGTCGACCTGCTGATGGATTTTCTGGAGGGCGTGCTGCCGGCGGAACTGACGGCTGCACTCGAGCACCATGTCGCCGGGTGCCCGCGATGCGCGGCGTTCGTCGCGTCGTACCAGGCGACGCCGCGGATCCTGCGAGACGCGACCGCGGTGGCGCTGCCGCCGGAGGTCGAGACGTCGCTGAAGGCGTTCCTGAGCGCGCGCACAACGGCGTTCAAGGAGTCTAAACCGAGCTGAAGCTCGGTTCTGCACTACGTCCAGATCCCGAGCGCGCGGCGGACGGCGACGAGCTGGCCCACGTGGTACGCGGCGTGATCCGCGACCAGCAGGATGGCCCGCAGGTAGGTCTGGTTGCCCTTCCCGGTTGGTACCCTGGCCGTCAGATCCGCCACGTCGCGGGCCAGAGCTTTCATCTTCTCGCGCGAGCGCACGAACGACGCGATGCTCTCCTTCCAGGCCGCTTCGTTCGGCGGCGCCGCGGCAGGCCAATAGTCGTCCGGCCATTTGAGGTTGTGCGTGTACTTCGGGTTGAGGCAGAAGTCGAGGATGTCTTCCTGGGCCAGGCGCAGGTGCTCGAGCAGCTGCCACGGCGAATGCTCGAAGCCGGCGGCGCGAGCGCCGCGCTTGTCCGCGGGAATCCCGTCGATCGCCTTGTCGAATCCGACGTGCGCTTCTTCCCAGTCGAGCACGCGCACGAGCTGATCGCGCAGAGCATCTGCAGGCATACGATCGATTATGACGCCTCTCGGCTGTCGTCGAATCGGCCACGCTGAGGTTCCAGCGCTCCGGCTTCGCGCGGCTCACCCCGCGAGTTCCACCAGCAGCGCGGCGACCTGGTCGGGAATCGTCACCGCCGCATGATGGGAGGCCGACAGCTCCCGGTACCGCCACAATGAATCGTGCTGCGCCATCGCCGCATGTCGATCGAAGCTCGGGTTCGAGAACTGGAGGCAACGGATATAGTCACGGGCCAGTCGCTCCGCAGCGGCGTCCCTGCGCTTCACAGGATCTCTGAAGTGGCCGACCGGAGTAGGCCCGAGATGCTCCAACATCCATCGAACATCATCGTTGTCGGTCACGCCCCATAGATCGCGGACGATGGTTTCCCAGGGCACAGGTGCGAAGCGGGGCAGGAGCCAGCCGTTCCCTTCTGCGCTGACCAGGGCCTCGAGCGCTTGCCGCCTCGCAGGAGTGATGAGATCGAACACAGCCTGACCGTCGGCGGGCACGAACGCGTCCAGGTAGATCAGGCGTGTGATCCGCCCCGGCACCCGATCAGCTGCGCCGGTGATTACTGCGCCCGAGGAACTGTGCCCGACGAGGACGACGTCATGCAGATCCCTGTTGGTCAGCTCGTTGACAACGTCGGTGACGTGAGAGTCGAGCCCGACCTCGGGTCCGGCGAGATGGCTCCGCTCTCCGAGTCCGGTCAGCGTAGGAGTGAGCACGAGGTGGCCGCTCTCCCGCAGGAGCGGCGCCACTTTCTTCCAGACCCACGCCCCATGCCAGGCAGGATGAACGAGGACGAAGGTGTGCGTCTTCATGCATTGCACCCCCGGTGGCTATTTGTCGTGGCTGCGACGTTCCAGCCGCCGCAAGATGGTGTGACAATACGCGTGCGTTCGCAACAGCCGCCGACGCAGGGGTTGAGTTCATCGATGATGAGACTTACGCTCGGGCTCGTGCTGATCGGAATGGCACTGTCGGCCGGCTGCACATCACAGACGCTGCCCGACGCGGTGGCCGCATTGGCGCCAAAGGGCTCGATCCGCGCGGCGCTCAACTTCGCCAACAAGGTGCTGGCGAGGCGTGGCACACCCGGCGGCGAACCGGCCGGTATCTCGGTGGAGATCGCGCGCGAGCTCGGCAGACGACTCAACCTCCCGGTCCAGTTCGTCGCGTACGACAGCGCGGCGGCGATGGCTGACGCGGCAGCGGCGGGCGCCTGGGACATCGCCTTTCTCGCCGCCGATCCGGCACGCGAGAAACTGATCGCGTTCACCGCCCCGTACCTCGAGCTCGAAGCCACCTACATGGTGTCGGCCAGCTCTCGAATCCGCACGCTCAACGAGGTAGACGTGCAAGGCGTGCGCATCGCCGCCCGGCCTCGCAGCGCCTACGATCTCTTCCTGCGCCGCAGCCTCGCGCATGCCGAGCTGGTGTATCCCAAGGACCCTGAAACGGACGTCGACGTGCTCACGAGCGGACGTGCCGACGTCCTCGCGGGGCTTCGTCACGCCCTCGCCGACACGGCAGCCACTACGCCTGGCGTGCGCATACTCGAGGGGCGGTTCGCGTCGATGCAGCAGGCGATTGGTGTGCCGCAGGGGCGTGAATCGGCGGCGGCCTACCTGCGACAGTTCGTCGACGACATCAGGACGTCCGGGCTCGTCGCGGGATTGATCGCCGCAAGCGGAGCTCCTGGCGTGTCGGTGGCTCCAGGCGCGAAGCCGTAGCAGGCCCTGAGGTCGAGTGGCCTGCGAGGCCACGGAGAGGTGTGGCGACGTCTCGGCCCCGGGGCGAAATCTCGGTGCCCTCAGGAAGCCGATTTCAGTTGAGCGGCGCTCGGCCTTGTGCTCTCATTCGTCGCCATGACGATGAACGTCGGGGTTGCGCAGCGGAAACTGCCCGCTGCAGCGGAACGCCGATGGAAGATCGACCGCACATTCTTCACGGGTCTGTCGCTCCTGATGGTTGCGGCCGTCTTCGTCGGCTTCTCGCGCAGCTATTACCTCAAAGGGATGTACGGCGCGCCAGCCCTTCCCCCGCTCTTTCACGTGCACGGGGCGCTGTTCACACTGTGGATGCTGCTGCTCGTCGTGCAGACACGCCTCGTTGCGACTCGACGTGTCCCGGTTCATCGTCAATTGGGCGCGGCCGGAGGCGTCCTGGCGCTCCTGATGACCGGCGCGGCGGTGGCGATGACGATGGACCTTGCGCGCCGCGCATCAGCTGACCCGTCGGGACAAAGTCTCGCTTTCGTCATCGTCCCGTTCTTCACCGTCATCGTCTTTCCCGTGCTCGTCGGCGCGGCGCTCCTTTACCGGAGCAGGCCGGACGTCCACAAACGACTGATGCTCATTGCGACGTTGGAGCTGGTCACCGCTGGAGTGGCGCGCATCCCGGGCGCCGGCAGCATGCCGTTGTTCTTCATCCTCACCGATGCCGGCCTGGTTGCCATGCTCGCCTACGACGTCGGCTCGCGCCGCCGGCTGCACCCGGCGACGCTTTGGGGCGGGCTCTTCCTGATCGCCACACAGGTGATTCGCACGACCGCCGGCGGCACCGCTGCCTGGATGGCCCTCGCACGCACGCTGGCGGGATAGCGGGCCGGCAGGCTCTGCGACTCGAACCAGCCAAGGCGCTCCGCTCCTTGATATCCCCGCGGAGCCTCTGGGCTGGTGGCCAGTATCTCTTGCCGCGCTCCGCGCGGCCAGGACCGCTATGCAGGTCACAACGAGGACAAAATTCGCGCAACGAGCCGCAACAGCGGTCCGGTTGCTACACTTGTGCCATGAAGTACATGCTGCTGATTTACAACGAACCGGCCAGGCTGGAGGCCTTGACGCCGGACGGATTCGATTCGGCGATGCGATCCCGTCTCGCGCACGCGGATGAACTGAAGCGCGAAGGACGCCTCGTCGAATCGCAGATGCTCGACGATGCGGCGAATGCCAAGTCAGTGCGCATCCGAAACGGCCGCCGGACGACCATCGATGGACCGTTCGCCGAAACGAAAGAAGTGCTCGGCGGCTTCAACCTGATCGAAGCGGAGAACATGGAGGAGGCCGTGCGCCTGGCGGCGGAGTTCCCGTGGGCGCAGACCGGATGCATCGAGGTCCGCGCCGTTCGGGACATCGACGCCGTGCGGCAGAAAGTCGGTCTCGATCGCGGCTCACGCCGCTCGATAGTCCCGTCGCGCAGTGGAGCTGCGCGCGACTTGTTACAACATCAGCGTCAGCGTCCCTGTCAGGACCAGCGCCGCCGACCAGATGAGATCCAGGTTGAACCACGTGCGGCGCAGGATGCCGACGCCCAGCTTCTCGAACACCAGCACCGCGACCGCCGCCGTCACCATCAGATAGCCTGCGGCGTGCAGACCGGTTGCGAAGAACGCAGCTCCCGCGCCGCCGCCTGCATGGGCCATGTGGTGTGCGTGTGGCCCTGCTCCCGGGATCGACATGCCCATGAACACCGGCACGACCATGAGGCCGGCACCGTGCGCGGTCGCCATGAGGAAGGACCACACGGTGAGGCCAGCCATGCTCACGCGCATGCCCGCCCAGCGCGGATGCCGGTGACGAAACAGCCGTCGAACGCCGAGCGCGATGAGGACCGCGGCAGTCGGCCAGCGCAGCCAGCCCAGCGGAATAACGAACCCGATCGCCACCGCGGCACCGACCGCGCCGGCCACTGCCAGCGCATGTCCGGCGCCGAGCGGCAGCAGCGCGCGCAGCACCGCACCGCGCCGCTGCTCCTGCATGCCGAGCGCTACGGCAAACAACCACCCCATTCCAGGATTGATGCCGTGAAAGGCGCCGAGCGCCATCAGCATCGCCCATGACGTCGTCATGTCAGTTGCCATCGCGCACTCCCTTGAAGACGCTCGAACACGACCGGCCGCTTCCATGTGAACGCGCACTCGCGGGACAGGACCCGCTACTGCGCGTCCCCAAAGCATCGAATGCGTTACGAGAAGCAGTACGAATCGGAGCTTGCATCGCCGCCTTCGAGATGCACCTGGTGCGGGCGCATGCCATCGAACTCCACGAATCCCGCCGGATCGAGCGCGATGCCGCCGTTCGCGCGCACGTCGACCTTTGCGAGCCAGCCCTTCACGCCGTCGGGATAGAACTGGTCGTCCCAGGTGCGATAGAGCGAGTTGGTGAGGTAGACGCGTTTGCCGTCGCGGCTGATCTCCACCATCTGCGGGGCCCCGTTCAGCGGGCGGCCTGGACGCGCCGGGTGCGGCTGACGACGAACGATGCCGCCGATCTTCACAGAGCCGGTCTCGACCGGATTGAAAGGATCGGACACGTCGAATTGCTTCAGCTCGCCCGTGCCGAAGCACGAGACGTAGAGGAATCGATCGTCGAGCGAGAGGTTGATGTCGGTGACGAGCGGAGGGACGGCGCCAAAGCCTTTCAACAGCGGCGGCAGATCCTCGGCAGCCGCCGGCTCGGCCGGAATCTCGATCGCCTTGTGAATCTTCCAGGCCGCACTTCGCCCGCTGCCCTCGCGGTGCCACATCCAGACAGACGAAGACAGGTCCTTGAGGCTTGTGACAACGCCAACGAAGCCGTAGGTCTCGTTGGGGTCGTGGGCAGGGCGCAGTTCGAGCACCATCTGATACTCGGGACCGAGCTCGAGCTTCTGCAGGTGAACTCGGCGATCGAGATCCCAGACGTGCACAGCGTTGCCGTACTTGCCAGCCAGGAGCAGTTCCGGGTTCACGCCGCTCTCGACCATGTTCGGCGTCCCCCACTCGCTCGTGATCATCGTGTCGTGGCCGAGATGCCACCAGAAGTCGTACGCGAGATGCTGCGGTCCCCGTTCCTTCTCCCAGCGTCCTTTGATCTCGAACGTCTGCGGGTCGAGCACGAAGATGCCGCCGGGACCGTCGCCCGCGGCATTGCCCAGCGCGTTCACGTAGATTCCGTCGGGGCCGCAGTGCGCCGTGTGCGGCCGGCTGTAGCCGGTCTTGCGGATGATCTCTCCGGCTTCGATCATCTTGACGAGCTTCGGCTGCCGCGGGTCTGGAGCCGTGTCGAGAATGTGGATGCGCGACGAGCGCATGCCGGGCACCACGAGGTAGCGCCGCTGCATGTGCGGGTGCGGCGAGTTGGGACAGAGGCACGAGCTGCAGGCGTTCCACCCGAAGTGATGCAGCTCGTCACCGGCGCCCGGCATGTCGACACGTGCGATCTGTGCGCCGTACCCGGGCGACGCAGGATCGACGTCGAGCACGGCGAGCGCGTCGTTGCCGGCCGGATCGGGATTGAGCAGCGCAACGTAGGCGAGCGTTTCCGCCGGCGCCTGCATGGCCAGTGTCGGCGACGGATAGAAGCTCTGGTCGGGAAGCAGTTTCGGCATGGTGTCGCTCCTTGTGTGGGCCGCTATACGGCTCCGAACGAGGGCTCTGAATCCGTGGTCGATTACCGCGAAAGCCGTATAGCGGTCCCAGGCGCGCAGGGCGCGCCAAAAGATACTGATGACCAGCCAAGGGCCCTATCGGGACATCAAGGGCTTGAGCCCCTGGCTGGTTTCGATCTCCGCGATCCAGAGGCTAGAATCGAGCGGTCGGCGGCGTCCTTTGGGAACGCTGGCGTATTTGTGAAAGTTTTCTGAATGGTCGGCACCGCCATCCGCGGCCCGTATCAGTTCGGGCCCTTTCATCTCGACGTTCGCGAGCGGCGCCTGTTGCGCGGCGGCGAAGTAATCCCGCTGCGTCTCAAGGTGTTCGACACGCTGCTGGTGCTGGTCGAGAACGCCGGGCGGCTCGTCACCAAGCAGGAGCTTCTCGATACGGTCTGGCCGGAGACGGCGGTCGAGGAGAACAACCTGAATCACAACGTCTCGGTGCTGCGGAAAGCGCTTGGTGATCGCGCCACCGGCCAGCAATACATCGAGACGGTGCCGCGCGTCGGCTATCGCTTCGCGGCGCCGGTCGAAACGCCGGAAGCATCCGCCGCACCGCCCGCATCGGCACCAGCGCCCGCCACGAAGGCACGGCAGGAGATCCGGTACTGCACGACCGGCGATGGCGTGCGCCTCGCCTACGCCAGCATCGGCAGCGGACCGCCGCTCGTAAAGGCCTCGAACTGGCTCACGCACCTGGACTTCGAATGGGGCAGCCCGATCTGGCGTCACTGGTACGCCGAGCTGTCGCGTCATCACCGGCTCGTCCGCTACGACGAACGCGGCAACGGCATGTCTCAGCGTGACGTGGACAACGTGAGCTTCGACACGTGGGTCCGGGATCTCGAAACGGTGGTCGATGCGGCGGGGCTCGAACGATTTCCGCTACTCGGGATCTCTCGTGGAGGTCCGATCGCCATCGCATACGCGGTGAAGCATCCCGAACGCGTGACCCACCTGGTCCTCTACGGTGCCTTCGCGGCCGGGGCGAGCCGAGGCGGCACGCCGGAGCACCGCGAGGCGCGGCGTGCGCTCAGAAGTCTGGTTCGACTCGGCTGGGGGCTCAACAACCCGAAGTTCTGCAAGACCTTCACCTCGCAGTTCATCCCCGAGGCGACGCCAGAGCACGAGCAGTGGTTCGACGAGCTCCAACGTGTGTCCACGTCGCCCGAAAACGCGGCGCGGCTCATGGAGTGCACCGACGAGATCGACGTTCGTCCGCTGTTGCCACAGGTGAAAACACCGGCTCTCGTCGTCCACTGCGATCGCGATCACGCCGTTGTGCCGGAGAGAGGCCGCCTGCTGGCTGCCGGGATTCCGGGGGCACGATACGTCTCGCTGCCGAGCGCAAATCACCTCATGCTCGAGGAGGAGCCAGCGTGGTCGCTGTTTCTCGAGGAACTGGCGCTGTTCCTTGATTGGTGAGGAGCGGAGGATCTTCGCCGGATAGGCAGCAGCGCTCGAAGACGTTCCTCCCGCAGGTAGAGTCCCGCCCAGGCAAAGAGCGCCGTCGACAATGGCACCAGCACTGGATACGGCTCGCCCATCCGCGTGTACTGGGAGATGGCGCCGCCGAGATAGCCGGTGAGCAACACGACGCCGAGCACTGCCGTTGGCGGTGTCAGGTACAGCACGACACACGTGAGCTGAATGGCGCCGACGAGCGGCAACATGCCCGAGTTCCAGCCGATCCTCTCCCACTCCCTGACGTAGAACGGCGCGCCGGTGAGCTTCCATCGGGCGCTCGCCAGCAGGATGAAGACAGCGGCGGCCGAAAAGAGCCACCCGATCCATGGGAGCCATTGCCTCAGGCGGCTCGTCTCGGGTGCTCGAACAGGAACGCCGCTCATGGATTTTCTCCTCGACGCGTCGCTGAAGGGACGGAGAACAGCGATATGGGCAGACGATTATTCGGCTTTCGAACCAACGATATCGAGAATCCACTGCTCACGACGCTGCAGCAGGCCAGCCTCCCAGTCGAGCACGATGCGATACAACCCCACCGTCAGGACGGCCTGAACGGCGCCCAGGACCAGATATGCCGGAAACCACGCGAAGCGATTCATGGCCCACAGGAGCGCTTCGATGCCCAGAGGGATGAGCGTCAGCCCGAGGGGCAGCAACACCACCGGCATGAACAGCAGCGGATAGTAGCTTCTGATGCCCTGGTGCGGGACCGGCATGCCGGATCCGGCCTTCAACGCCAGCGGCCCTACGATCGACATCAGGTTCCCGGCAAGACAAAACATCAGGTACATCGGAAGCAGTTGGACCAGCAACCCGAGCAAGTGGTCGACCCGCATCGGCCTGAACTGCTGCGACAACACGACCGCCACCGCCATCGTCGCCAGCGCGAAAGGGAGCAGCGAAAGATTCTTCCCCATCAGGATGTCGCGGCGCGGCGCCGGGCTCAGCACGAAGGCGCGAAAACCGGAACGGTCGTAGCCGAACTGGTTTCCGACGGGTCCAATCATGCCGAAGATCAACATGAGCCCGGTGAGCCCCTGCGCTGCGAGCGGCCGCATGAGCTCCCAGGATTCACCGCTCTGGCTGGTGAACATCCCCGAGAAGACGAGCAGCATGAAGACCGGCGACAACAGCATCAGCTTCATTTCCGGCGCGCGCATCCACGAGCGGAAGCCTGTGACGGCGATCGCCGACACGCGCTCCGAACACCATGGGAGCCGACGGTCCACGAGCGTCGTCGCCCGATGCGCGGCCTTGACCTGGCTCGACGCGGCCGCCGGGATCGCAGATGGTGCCGACCGTCGTCCCCGGTTGAAATCACCCCTGTACAAGCGGAGTGTAGTGCCGTAGGCCCGCCTCAGACTCGCCGCTCCGATGACGCCCATCCCGAGCACACCCGCCAGAGCTGGCCACACGCGCCCCTCCGCCGCGGTCTCAGCGCCATACGCCAGCCAGCCTGGCGGCAGCGTCATGTTGAGCAGCCGTGTCGTGGCATCGTCATCATCCGAGCTCGAGGTCGTGGGACGGCGTCTCGCGTACTCCTCGGGAGTGATCCGTCCGGCGGCGCGATCCCTTTCCAACCGCCGCCTTTCTGCTCTCGCCTCGCGACGCTGCTGCGCGCCGGGGCCGAAGTTGTTCCAGAGCATCGGGAGCTGGAACACCATCACGAACAGAAGAGGCACAGCGGCGATGATGGTCCGGCGGCGTCTCGGGTTCGCCATCAGGCTCGCCAGCCAGCCGCGGAACTGGTACGTCACGGCGGTCATCATCAGGACGAACGTCGCGACCAGCGGAAACAGGACCAGCATGCGCGGACCACGCGACAGCGCCAGCCCGGCGGCGAGACCCACCATCGCCGGCAGCGTCAGCACCAGACTCAGGCTGACGCTCGAGCCGAGGTAGTTGATCAGGAAGGCACTGGCGGGCGAAACCGGAAGGTGCAGAAACCGGTCGATTGAGATTGCGTCGGAGCGTTGAAGCTCCGACATCAGTCCCACCATCCAGAAAACCACGAAAGCAACGATGGCACCGTCCCACACCATCATCACCGTCCTGGTGGGAGCGGTGCCCAACGCGAGCCAGCCGATCACCAGCCCGATGAACAGCGTGAACACACCGCCGGCAGCCATCAGCAACGTGAAGATCGCCGACACGAAGGCGCCACCAGGACCAGAACGGGTCAGCTGGTTGACGGAAAGCCGCCAGCGCAGCCAGACGAATGCCTTCAGGTGCGCCCAGTTCACCCCGCCTCCTCATCGAGCCAGGACAGTTTGCGGGTCGCCGCTTCGTCCGCGCCGACCTTTTCGAGGAACCGCTCCTCGAGCGAGCCACCCTGGCGGATCTCTTCGAGCGACGCCTGTTCGACGAGCCTGCCTTTGGCGATGATGCCGACGTGCGTGCAAAGCTTCTCGACGACGTCGAGGACGTGCGAGGTCAGAAAGACGGTGGAGCCACGCCGGACGAAATCGGCCAGCATGTCGCGGATCACGCGCGACGTCACGGCGTCCACACCTTCGAACGGCTCGTCCAGAAACAGCAGATCCGGATTCGGCAGCAGCGCCGCGGCCAGCGCCAGCTTCTTTCTCATGCCGTGCGAGTACTCGAGCGCGAGCTTTTTCTCATCGCCGGCGAGCCCGAGCAGCTGCAGGAGATCGTCGATCCGCGTGCGGATCGTATCGGGAGGCAACAGGTACATCCGTCCGATGAAGGTGAGGTGCTCGCGTGCGGTGAGATGCTCGAACAGCGCCAGATCCTCGGGAACGACGCCTATCCGTTGTTTGGCCTCCAGCGATTCTCCCGTGTCGAACATGTTCCGGCCCAGCACGAAGGCTTGCCCCTCGGACGGGGCCAGCAGGCCGGTCAGCATCTTGATCGTGGTGGATTTCCCTGCGCCGTTTGGACCGAGAAAGCCATAGAACGTGCCGCGTTCGACCTGGAGATCGAGGCGGTCGACCGCCGGAAACCCATCGAAGAGCCGGGTCAGTCCCTTCGTCTCGACCGCCAGTCCCATGGATCAGGCTCGCCTGTCGCGCACAGTCGATCGTGGCTATCGCAAGGGCCGCTTCGCCGCCAGGACCTCGACGACATACGCGGACACGTCGCGAATCTGGTCGGGCGTGAACGTCGTTCTGAACTGCGGCATGGTGTTTCGACCCGCCGTCACCGTCTGCATCGCGGACTCGAAGTCCTTGATCTCGACGAGCGGCGCACCGACGCCGTGGCCACCCTTGCCGTCTTCGCCGTGACAGACGACGCATGCCTGCTGATAGAGCTGCCGGCCCCGTGCGAGATTCGCATCAGCCGGGCGCGGCGTCGGGCTCGTGGCGGCGGCAATTGGCGGAGTGGCTGCAGGCGGCGCAGCCGTTTGCCGTGAGACCGGCGCGGCTGCAGCGACAGGCGGCAACGTCCCGTCGAGCCCGAACAGCCAGACGCTGTCGCCGCGCGCCGAACCGATCAGCGCGTTGCCGGCCGAGAACGCGAGCACGTACTGCTTCCCTTTGTGCTCGAACGTGCTGACCGGAGCGTGCATGCCGGCCCCGGTCTGGAACTCCCAGAGCTGGTTGCCGGTGGACGAATCGAGCGCAGTCAGCCGGCCGTCGTTACGGCCCACGAACAGCAGCCCGCCGCCGGTCGCCGCGACGCCGCTGTAACACTGCTCGGGCCACTCGTTCCGCCACGCAATCGTGTTGGTGGTCACATCGACCGATGCGATGACGCCGCGGCGTGGAACGGGTGTGTACGTCATCGCGCCGCCGAGGAAGCTCTCGCCACGCCCCGGGGCGACGAACGTCGCGTCGCCGCCGCCCACATAGCCGTTGACCACCGACGAGGCGCAGACGAACAACCGCTGCTGCACCGGGTCGTACGCGCTCGGTGGCCAGTTGGCTCCGCCCCAGATGCCTGGCAGCATGATCGTCGGGCTGCTTCCGACGAACGGCGTGAAAATGCGACCGTCGTTCACCAGCTTGTATCCCTCCGGCGCCCGCTCGATGAACTGCGGCACCACGGCATCGCCGCGCGGAACCGGCTGCGTCCGCGCCGTCGCCTGACGCGGCTCCTGCGGCACCGGACGCTCGTCGATGCCGATCAGCGGCTCACCGGTCTGCCGATCGAGGATGTACGCCCAGCCCGTCTTGCCGACTTCGGCGATGGCCTTGCGGACGCGGCCGCCGATGTTCACATCCATCAGGACGACCGGATTGGTCGAGTCGTAGTCCCAGATGTCGTGATGCACCTGTTGAAAGTGCCAGCGATACTTCCCGGTCCCCACCTCGATCGCCACGATCGACGCCGCGTACAGGTTGTCGCCGGGGCGCACGGCGCCGTTGTAGTCTGGCCCGGCGTTCCCCGTCGAGAAATAGAGCAGGCCGAGCTCGGCGTCCACGGCCGGTGTCTGCCAGATCGAGGCACCGCCGTACTTCCACGAGTCGTTGTCCTTCGGCCAGGTGTCGTGCCCGGGCTCCCCCGGACCGGGAATCGTGTAGAAGGTCCAGACGAGGCGCCCATCCTTTGCGTCGTATGCCTTCATGCGGCCACGCGTCCCGCGATCGCCGCCGGCAAAACCGGTGATGACCATCCCGTTGAAATAGAGCGGGGCCGACGTGATCGAGAAGTTGTCCTGCCAGCGCTCGGCCTGGATCGACCACACCGCCTTGCCGGTCGACCGATCGAGCGCTACGAGCCGGCCGTCGAGCTGCCCGATGAAGACCTTGTCCTCGCTGATCGCGACGCCCTTGTTGTTCCAGCCGCAGCAGACCGAGGTGATGTTCCCGTCGATCTTCGCGGCGTACTGCCAGAGGATGTCGCCGGTGTCGATCGAGATGGCAAACACATCGTTCGCGCCGGTGCTCACGTAGGCGATACCGTCGTGGACGATCGGCTGCGCGGCGCCCGAGTACTGTGGCGCGCTGCCGGAGCCGCGCAGGCGCGCCCGCCACACGCCTTTGAGCCGCGCGACATTGGTGCGATCGATCGCTTTGAGCGGCGAGTAGCGCTGGTTGTACAGATTGCCGCCGTTGGTCGGCCAGCTCCCGGCCGGGGCGGCGGTCAACGCCGCCGCGGTGAAGTCGCGATCGCTCGCGCCCTTCACCTGCGCGTAAACCGACGCCACGAGCAGGGCGGCGACGGCCGCCGACAGTGCGGCGGAGAACGACAGACGCATGATCCCTGCCTCCCTGGCGATCATTCGAGATCCCTCGCACGTCCCGGCCGCACGGCACTCAGAGGCTGCGACAGATATCCCGCGGGTGCGGAAAGGATAAACTGAAACGCGCCGGGCGAACGGTCCCGACAGCATCCGCCGGCGCTGAAGAGCTCCAACATTCGAAACGCTGAAAGGGCGAATGGCGGCCGAACGTTCAGAAGGCGCCTCCGCGCCGGACGTCGCAATCAGCCTGGACCGAGGGTGCCTGCTGCGCGGCGGGCGCGAGATCAGGCTGAGAGCCAAGACCTTCCAAGTACTGACCTACCTGCTGGAGCGCCGCGGTCGCCTCGTCGGCAAGGAAGATCTCCTGCGCGACGTCTGGCCCGATACCTTCGTGTCGGACGACTCGCTGACCAAGTGCATCCGCGAGATCCGCGTCGGCCTGGGAGACCACGATCATCAGATGCTGAAAACGGTGGCGCGAAGAGGCTTCATCCTCGATGCGCCGCTGAACGCCATTACGCAGGAGGCTCCGCGCGGACAGCAGCCTCGAGAAGGGACGTCCGAACCGCCGGCGCACAACCTGCCGCCAGCGCTCACCAGCTTCATCGGACGGCAGCGGGAGATCGCCGAGCTCTCGCGGCTGCTGCCGGCGACGAGGCTGTTGACGCTCACCGGGGCCGGCGGGTGCGGCAAGACGCGGCTCGCGCTGGAGCTCGCGCGGCACCTGCTCAGGGGGTTTCCCGACGGCGTCTGGCTGGTCGATCTGGCGCCGGTCGCCGAGCCGGCGCTCGTCGCTCAAACGGTCGCGTCGGTCCTCGACGTGAGGCAGGCACCGAACCGCAGGCTGGTCGAGACGCTGTCGGACCAGCTGCGCAATCGCCGGACCCTGCTGGTGCTGGACAACTGCGAGCACCTGATTGCCGCGAGCGCCGAGCTCGTCGACACGCTGCTTCGCGCCGCCGCGCAACTCACGGTGCTCGCCACGAGCCGCGAGGCGCTGGCGATTGCCGGCGAACGAGCATGGCGGGTGCCGTCGCTCACGCTGCCAGGCCCCCACGACTCGGATCTTTCCGACGACTTTCTCCAGTACGAAGCGGTGCAGCTCCTGGTCGAACGCGCGGCGGCAGCCGATTCGCGATTCGCCGTCACACGCGCCAATGCCGGCACCGTTGCGGAGGTGTGCCGCCGGCTCGACGGGATCCCGCTGGCGATCGAACTGGCGGCCGCACGTCTGAAGGTCCTGTCGATCGAGCAGATCAACTCGCGTCTCGACGATTGCTTTCGATTGCTCGCCCGGACGGGCAGGACGGCGTCGGGACGGCAGCGAACGCTGGAGGCGGCCGTCGACTGGAGCTACGACCTGCTGCCCGACGCCGAACGGCAACTGCTGCGACGGCTCTCGACCTTCGCCGGAGGATGGACGCTCGAAGCCGCTGAACACGTGTGCTCCGGCAACGGGATCGATCGCGGCGAGGTGCTCGACCTGATGTCACGCCTGGTCGACAAGTCGCTCGTCCTCGTCGACGAAGAAGCCGAGGGAGGGCGCCGCTATCGATTCCTGGAGACGGTGCGTCAGTACGGATCGATGCGGCTGCGCGAATCCGGCGAGGCCGACCGCGTGCGCGCTGGTCATTTCGCATTCTTCCTGGAACTGGCCCGACGCGCCGAGCCGGAGCTGACCACGGCCGGACAACTTCAGTGGCTCGACCGCCTCCAGGCGGAACACGCCAATCTTCGAACCGCGCTCGAGTGGCGTCTGGCGTCCGATCACCCAGGGCCGGACAGCCTGGAGCTCGCGGTACCGATGCACTGGTTCTGGGTGAAGCGCGCCTATCTGGCCGAGGGACGGCAATGGCTCGAACGCGCGCTCGCGACCAGCGCTGCGACGCGGGCACCGCGACACACCGAGGCACTGCTGGCACTTGGCAACCTGACCTTCTTTCAAGGGGATTTCGACCACGCGCAACGCCTGCTGGAAGAGAGCGCCGCGTCGGGGCGCGCCGAAGGCAATCTCTCGCTGGTCGGGTTCGCCCTCGGAATGCTCACGATGGTGAGAATGGAGTTGGGCGATCGCGAGGGCGCCGGGCGGTCGGCGGCTGGATCGACTGAAGCCGCTCGCGCCTCGGGAGATCACTGGCTGAATGTCTTCTCGCTGTCGTACTACGCGTACGAAGCTCTCTACGCGGGCGACATCGAACGAGCCGGGCAGCTGCACGAGGAGGCGCTCGCCATGTGTCGCACCCGGGGCGAGCTCTGGGGACAAGGGATCGTGCTCTCCGATCTTGCGCTGCTGCGTGTCGTTCAGCATCGCCTTGCAGAGGCCAGAGCCTTGTGTGGCGAGGCCATCGCCATCGGCCGCCGGTTCGGCGACCGCCGTGCGATCGCCTGGTGCCTCGGGATGCTCGCCGGCGCGAATGCCGCCGAAGGACATAGCGTGAGCGCCGCCCGTTTGCGCGGCGCGATGGATGGACTCCTCGCCAGCATCGGCGTACCTGCGCAACCGACCTATAACAGCTGGATTGGAGACCGTCTCTTCCCAGCCGTCCAGGACCGGCTGGGAGCAGCTGCCTACGAGCAGGCGTTGGCCGAAGGCCGCGCGATGTCGCTGTCGCAGGCACTCGAGTACGCGATGGGCGCGGGCGGACTCGACTGATGTCGGAGTTCTTTCCGCATTTTTTCCGCACGCCGTCAGGACATTCACCCGGCCCGGACCTACCGTAGCGGCTGCTCCATCTGACCGGGGCTCGCTTGTCGAGCCGGAGGGCCGCCATGACACGTCGTCTCGATCCGAAATCGCGCGTCCGGCTCCTGTCGACCGGAGCTCTCGCCTCTATGGCTCTCGTCTGGTTCGGGCTCGCTGCCGCTCGAACCGCGAGTGACAGTGCCGAGAACACCGGGATGGCCGACCCGCTGGCGCTGGTAAACGCGTACGACCGGTTTGCCGCCGCCATCACGTCCGAAAACGTCGTGACGCTGTCGCTCTCCAACCTTCGCGGGATCAGCGGCGAAGCGGTGAACGCCGGCGGGCGGGTCGTCGTCGACCTGACGACCGGGACGGTCGACTCTGTTGTCGACCTGCTCCCGCAGGATGCGCCGTTCGACCTCTGGTTGATTGACAACAAGCCAGGTCGCAACCGAACCACGCTGGCGGAAAAGGGGGACGACCTGATGAAGGTCGGACTCTACTCGGTGATGGCGGGCCAGCACAGTCTGTCGGTCTCCCTGGGAGCAACGGCCTTCACCGGCTTCTTTCCCGACCGGGCTTTCGTGGTCAGGTCAGGTGAGAGCCCGGTGGCCGGCTTCGTGCTGACCGGCCCCAGTACGTTCTTCGCGCGGCTCGGCCATCGTCAGGTGCGCTTCGTCGATCGCGCGACCGCACGCGCCGGGTTCGACCCGAGCTCGGACTCGGCCACTCGAGCGGCCGATTTCACAAAGGTGATTACCGAGGGCCGGCGACTCTTTCTGAAGGAGACGTTCGACGGCAACGGACGGACCTGCGGGACCTGTCACGTCGAGACGAACAACTTCACCGTCGATCCGGCGCTCATCGCCACGCTCCCTCCAGACGACCCCCTCTTCGTGGCCGAGACCAACCCTGTGCTGACGACGCTCGAGAATCCGGATCTGCTGCGCCGCTTCGGGTTGATTCTGGTCAACGCCGACGGCTTCGACGCGTCGCGGGGATTCGTCTTTCGAAGTACGCAGAACGTTCAGGCGCTCGCGAACTCGATGACACCTCAAGACCCCGTGTTCGGGATCGACTTCAGTGCCAACGGCCGGAACGCCAATCCACCCGAGCGCCTCGGCTGGGGCAACGATGGCCCGCCGCTCCGTGACTTTGCGCTCGTGGCGATCGCACAGCATGCCACGGCGACGCTGCACCGGCTGCCTGGTGCGGACTTCCGGGTGCCGACCGACGAGGAGTTGGACGCGCTCGTCGCCTATCAGCTGTCGCTCGGCCGCCAGGAAGATTTCAACCTTCCGGCGCTGGAACTGAAGAGCGCGGTCGCCAGCAACGGCAAGACACTGTTCCTCGACACGGGCGACCTCCTCGAGCCGGCGCCGGGTCACAAGAACTGCGGCGCCTGCCACTTCAACGGCGGCGGAACGGCGGCGATGTCGTTCAGCCCGGACACCCCGGGGTTCCCGCGCCTCGATGGCAGCCCTCGAGGGTTCAACATCGCCAGTCCGACGAACGCGAACGAGATACCGCTCGCACTGTCGCTGGCGCTGCCGCGTGACGGCGGCTTCGGACAGGTGCGGACGGCATTCGGCTCGTTCGGCAACACGGACGACCTCCCGCCGCCGTTCGGGCATGTCGAGATCGAGGAGTTCAACAGTCCACCCGTCGTGGAGTCGGCAGATACAGGTCCCTTCTTCCACAACCACGCCCTCCCGGATCTCGAGTCGGCAGTCGCGTTCTACGGCACGGACGCGTTCAAGGCCAGCCTCGTTGCGGCCGTGATCGCCATCAACATCAGCGGAGATCCCGCCGACCCTGAAGTGCGCGCCATCGCGGCGTTCCTGCGTGTTCTCAATGCGCTGGAGAACATCCGGTCGTCGATCGGCCTGGCGGAGCGCGGACGAACGATGACCGCCGTTGCGGATCAACGCGACCTCGCCCGTCTGTCGGTGGCCGAAACCGTCGATGCTCTGGAGGTGCTGTCAGGGGGTGCACTGGCGAACAGCAGCGAGACTGCCGTTCGATCCGCGCGCCGCCAATTGATTGCTGCCAGGGTGGCGCTCGACGTGGCGCAGCACCTGCGGATCCGGTGGGCAATCGACAACCTGCTGGAGGTGGCCGTCGAGCAGTTACGAGCGGCACGATCGGCTCTCGCCAATCCAGCGACGCTGCCGCCGTCCTTCCGGAACTGAGCCTGCTTCGTGATACCTTGACGCGGCCAAAGGGGGGCGTCTTTCATGGCCCGACCCCGCAGGGGTGCCGCGTTCGCCGTTGTGGCCGGCGTCTTGGGCGCCGGCCTCGCCATCTCCGCCCGGCAGGCCCATGTGGCGACGACCTCTTCGAACGTCGCGACCGAAGTGACCGGCGCGGTGTTGCGCCGCGCAGGTACATCCGCCGACCCCCTTCCCGGTTCCTGGCTCAGCTACGGGCGCGGGCACGCCGAAACACGCTACAGCCCGCTCAAGGAGATCAACACCACCAATGCGAAGGATCTCGGGCTGGCGTGGTCGTACGTGATGGGAGCCGGCGGCGGCAACCAGGAAGGCACGCCGCTGATGTGGAACAACACGCTCTACGGCATCACGACGTGGAGCGTCGTGTTCGCCCTCGATGCCCGCACCGGCAGGGAGCTGTGGCGCTGGGATCCCGACGTCAACCAGACGACCGTCAGGCCGGTGATCTGCTGCGGCAACGTCAATCGCGGCATCGCCCTCTTCAACGGCATGATCATCGCGCCATCGATCGACGGCCGCCTGTTTGCGCTGAACGCGCTCACGGGCAAGCCGATCTGGGAAACGCGTGTCGTCTATCCGAACGATCTCTACACGCTGACGATGGCGCCGCGCATTGCCGGCGGCAGGGTGATCATCGGCGCGTCGGGCGGTGACAAGACGACGCGCGGCCAGTTCGTCGCCGTGGACGCGCAGACCGGGCAGCTCGCCTGGCGTTTCTACACGGTGCCCGGCGATCCCTCGAAACCGTTCGAGAGCGAGGCGCTGCGGCGTGCGGCAAAGACCTGGGGCGGAGACTATTACAAGTACGGTGGCGGCGGCGCGGTGTGGGACGGCTTCGCCTACGACCCCGACGCGAACATGGTCTACGTCGGCACCGGCAATGCGCAGCCGTGGGTGCAGAAGTTCCGCGGTGCCCAGGGACTCGACAATCTCTACACGTGCGCGATCCTGGCGGTCGACCTCACCACCGGCCAGCTGAAATGGCATTACCAGACCGTCCCCAACGACAACTGGGACTACGACAACGTGCAGCAGCTGATGCTGTTCGATCTCCCGATCGGTGGACGCACTCGGAAGGTGATCACACAGGCACCGAAGAACGGCTTCTTCTACGTGCTCGACCGCGTGACCGGCGAGTTCCTCTCGGCGGAGCCGTTCGTGAAGGTCAGCTGGGCACTGCGCATGGGCAAGGACGGCCGTCCCGTGGTCAATCCCGCCGCCTACTACGATCAGGAGCCGATCTCGGTGTTCCCCACAGGCGGCGGCGGACACAACTGGTCGCCGATGTCCTACAACCCTGCCACCGGCCTCGTCTACATCCCGGCGTCCTATCAGAGCTTTCCCTATCAGGCCCAGGCCGAGTACCGGCCGGGATCAACCGGCTATGTCCGGCCGCAGGGGGCGACGAAGACGATCGAGCCCTCTTTCGGCCCCGAGCCTCCTGCCGGCGCACGGAACGGTTTGCAGGCGTGGGATCCGGTAAACCAGAAGCTGCGCTGGAACGTCGCCGGCGGCGGCGGCATCGGTGGCGGCACCACGACGACGGCCGGCAACCTGGTGTTCCAGGTGATCAACGACGGCCGCTTCCGCGCCATCAGCGCGGACAAGGGCGAGATCCTCTACGAGGTGCAGACGAACCGCACCGGCATGGCGCCGCCAATCACGTACGAGGTGGACGGGAAGCAGTATGTGGCGTTCGGTGGTGGCTTGGGACGCGCCGCGAGCGTGCTCGGCCCGACCAATGCGAGCGTCGAGAACGCACCGATGATGTTCGTCTTCACGCTCGGCGGGAAAGCGGAGCTGCCGGCGCCCGCACCAACCGCCTCGCCGGCTCCTGATCCGGCGACCGCTGCCGGAACAGAAGCCGAACCGCGGAAATAGAAGGCGTGTCGGTGTCAGGCTGATCTCGTCGGCTCCGGCTTCAGCCGGACCGGGAACGAGAGGTCAGCCTGACATCCGCGCCGGGGTCTCTCAGGCCAGCGCCTGTTTGTAGAGGGCGAGCAGTCGTCCCCACGCCTTTTCGGCCTGCGGCTCGCTGTAGACGGTCGTGTCGGGCGGACACCAGCCGTGCGCGGCCGGATAGACCTCGACTTCCGCGCGCTGCCCGAACGTCGTCTTGAGCACGTCCTTCTCCATCGGCCGCTGCTTGTCGTCGCTCTCGGCGATGGCAATCAGGAACTGCGCCTTGGTCTTCGCGGCGAGCAGATGCGGGCTGTTGGCGTCACCCTCTTTGCCGACGAGACCGCCGCCATGGAACGACGCCACCGCGCCAACGCGGTCGGGCACCGCCGATGCCGTGTCGAACGCCATCGGACCACCCATGCAGTAACCCTGCGTGCCGATCTTGCGTGCCTTGTTGACCTGCGGCTGTGAATCGAGCCACGCGATGAACGCTTTCGCGTCCGTCATGTTGGTCATCTGGGTCATGCCCTTCCTGAAGGGCATCATCTCCTGGATCGGCGATGCACCAGTGGCCTTCGTCTTGCCAACACGATAGAAGGGATTGACCACCAGCACCGAGTAGCCCGACGAGGCGAGGCGCTTGCCCATGGTCCGCATCGCCGGCCGCAGGCCGAAGATGTCCGGCCAGAGCAGAACGGCCGCCGCGGAACCTGAGGCCGGGTAGACGAAGTAGGCGTCACAAGTACCATCCGGCGTCTTGATCTCGACGTCCTTTTCGCTGGTCTGCTGGGCGTTGGCGATCTCCGGCAGGACCAGCGACACGCCTGCCGCGACCAGCACGCCGAACTGGCGGCGGGTGATCAGCCCTCGGGCCTCATACTCTTTCCGGTCTTCTTCGAAATAATCCAGTTCGCACATATCTGCTCCTTGCCCATCTCACAGGAACGGCGGGGGGACGAAATACCCCGACACTCTATACCGAATTGCCCCTGGAAATCGGACGGGCAGAGTCAGGCGGCCGGAGGAGACCTATTCCGTTTCCTTCCTCACGTGCTGCAGCAATACCGGCTGCGTTCCGTAATCCTCGAGCACGATGGTATGGCTCTTCTTGTCGGCAATGATCTTGGTGAAGAGCGACATCTTGCCCTCGCCCTCCCCATTCGGGCCGATCCGCATCTCGACTACGGTGAACGGATAGTCGATCGTTCGGGGCCGATTCGTCGCCTCCCAGAATCCGATATAGCGATCTGTGGCGAGCACGACACGCTCGCCGCCATCCTCGCCGGGATACTTCCGTGCAAACCGGAGGTCGTAGCCGATGCTGTCGGGCGTTCGGATGTACCCGGCGCGCGGCATGTCCTGCAGCGCCTTCAACAGCGCATTCGGGCCGTCATCGAGCAGGATCGCCGTCAGCCGGTCGCGCTCGGCATCCGTCGACCACCGGGTCACAGCCATTTCGACGATCAAACTGGTCCAGCGCACCGGCGCGTTTCCCAGGTTCACGGCATGTGCGAGATAACGCTCGGGCTTGTTTTGGGCCTGAGCGGCAAGTCCGCTCATCACCGCTGTCGCGACGATGGTCGCGAGAACTATCGGTCGTGCGGGTCGTAACGCAAAAGGCATGGGTCCCTCCAGCGCACCCGTTCAGTTTCTGGTGGCCAATGGACGTCCTGGCAGAAACTCGGGCTTCTCTTAGTGGGACACACTCATAAGGAGTTCCGGATCCGGCGGTTGATCAGCTGGGAGCTCCTCTGGAACCGAGCTGAAGCTCGGTTCTGCGAAAACGAAAACTACGGGACCATCTCGAAGTCGAGATTTTCCGTCACGCGGACGCCCTTGCCGACGAACGTGTCGCGCAGCAGCCGGATGCGCCGCCGCGCCTCTGCGAGATCGCGCACCCCGAGGTTGGCGTTCAGCAGGTCGATGTACCACGGCAGCTTCACGTCCTCCGAGACGTATGTCTCGACGATCTCGCGCGCGATCGGAAGCGTCGTCTCCTTGGAGTTGTCGTGCACGTCGCGATTGCTCGCGCGGCGAAGCTTGTCGTACTCCTCGGCCAGCAGACGTGTGAAGAGCGCCGCCGTGAACTCGTCACCGGCCTTCACACCGGTGGCCGCGTCCGCTTCGGTGAGGCGCGCGTGCTTGTGCAGCCACTCCCACAGAATGCTCAGGCGGATTTCGCCGGTCGCCATGTCCTCCATCAGATAGAGGACATCGTCGTTGCCGAAGAAGTCCGCCGGCTTGAGCGCGGCGGCCTGCATCCCCTGGCCGAACGCATTGCCGTACTGCATCGCCACGCTGATCAAGTCCCGCGCGCCGCGGATCGTACGCGGTCCCGGCTCGAGCAGCGTCAACCCTGCCGCATCCTCGGGCGTGTAGGTGAGCCGGGGAAACGGGCGACCGAGCTGATTCGGCTCGCCCACGCGCTCCCACACCGGCCTGACGATGTGGACCATCTTCCAGTGGGCCACCCACTTCCCGTTCGCGCCTTCGCGCTGCTCGCGCTCGCCGCCGGCCACTGCTCTTTCCATCGCGCGCCTGACGCCGTCGGCCGAGCCCACCGGAATGTTCGGCTCCATGCCACCTTCCCAGAGGGCGAAGTTCCCGGCGCGATCCGGTGTGTTGCAGGCGCGGCGCACCCGATCCTCGTAGATGCGCATGTAGCCGTAGGTCATCGTCACCGCATCGATGTTGGGGGTGACGAAGTCGGGGTCCCAGGCCATCGCATCGGACACGCTGTTGATGTAGTCCCATCGGCCGGTGTTGAAGCCGACGAAGTGCGTCCCGAGCGCCGCCCGGATCTCCATCAGCTGGAACGCCGCCTCGAGCTGTTCGACGAGCACGTAGGTCTTGATGGTGCCGGCCGGGACGTTCACCTGCGTCTCGAGCGCGGAGAGGATGTCGTTCCAGAGCGCGGCTTCTTCGGCAGTCTGAATCTTCGGAAGATAGAGCACCAGCGACGACCCGGCGTCGCGCAGCGGCCGCTGGTTGTTGACCACGAAGAGCGCGGCGTCGACGATCGACGCGGAAAAGCCCGATCCGTCGGCATGGCGGACATGCCGGTCGTCGAGGTGCAATCCGCGCGCGCGGAACATCTTGGTCGTGAAATCGAGCTGGGTCCGCCAGTCGGCGATGATCGGACGGCCAAAGAAGCCCTGCGCCCAGGCGTTCATCTCGGCGGCGACCTGTTCGGCCGCCTTCATGAACGACGCGTCGCGGTGAATCGCGAGCTTCAGGTTCCGCTGGTTGTCGAGCGACATCGTGGAGACCTGGCCGAGGGCGTCCTCGCCGTCGAACATCCAGCCATCGGCACCCGAGAGCAGCGCGTAGGCGACGTTGCGGATGCTCTTCTCCACCGGCGAGTCGGGCTTCGCCCCGGGGCCGGTCCCCTGAATCCATTGCCGCTGCAGGTCTCGCGGGATGGCGCTGCCGGTGAAGTTGCCGGCGCGCGCATCCTGCACGCGGATGCTGGTACGCGCTATGGTGCCGTTGGCGTCGAGAAACCTGATGGGCTCACGCGTCCGGGCGCGTTCGGCGCGGCGCGCGAGCCGCGAGGCCATGACCTGCTTGCGATCGTCGTCGAGCGGCGCGAGCGCCTGGAGCGCCTCTATCGCCTCGGGTGTGAGCACATCCGGATACGCTGTCCGGGTGTTGCCGCGAATCTCCAGCATGATCGGTCCGCCTGCGTCCTGATCGCGACTATCGTTCGACTGTTCCCGGGATTGCTGAAAATGCGGCCGTGACACGCCGCATGTTTCAGCGGCTCCCTGGAAGTCCAGGATGGAGAACGCCGCATTGTAGCCGACCGCTTCGTGGCTGGCTCCGATGCCGGCGACTGGCCCTGCACCTTCGGGTCACTTCGGCGCCGGCGCCAGGACCGCGAGCACGAGCAGACGCCCCGGACCGTCGTTGTGAACGCCATGGGCGACGCCCTGGGGCGCAATGAGGAGATCGCCCGCGCTCATCTCGAGCTCCCGTCCATCCAGCAGGAAGCGTCCGCGCCCTTCGAGCACGTGATAGAGCTTGTCCATGCCGGCGTGGGCATGGAGTGCGTGTGACTGGCCGGGCTCGAAGGCATTCAACCCCACGAGGAGGCTGGGCGATTCGAACAGGGTGCTCTTCCCCATCTTCGTGCTCTGCCACACCGCATGAGCACCGGGCCTGATGACGGATGGATGCTCCATCTGGCCGACACTACCAGACACGAAGCAACTCCGGACACTCCTGTAACGCGCGGGCCACGTCTGCCGGCGCGGGCGGGAGCCTCCCCGTGGGGAAAAGCGTGTCTGACGCCGGGCTCCGCTCCGCCAACAACCGGGGTCTGCCGGGCTTTTTTGCCGGATGAGGATGTCACCGGGTCCTGGGCGAGCGACTCGAACGATTTCGCCAGCACAGCCGTAGCGGCCGCGGCATATCATTTGAAGAATCAACGAGGCTTGGAAACAGCTGAGTTCATGAGAATCCGGAAGACCGCCCCGACGAACGAGCCGGCACAGCCGGAGACTCGCTCGGACCTCCATCAGTGGGTGCGAGACCGCCTCCATCTGCCGGCGCCCCAGGAGCAGGCGCTCCTCGAGGCCATCGACGGCGTGTTCCTCCAGCACGAGCGGCTGTGGCAACAATCGAAGCAGGAAGCGATTCAGGCGGTGTCGTCCGGTTTCGCCGAGCGGATGAACCGCATGCGTGCGGAGCTGTCGGCTCGCGACGCCACGGTCAGCAGCATCGCGAAGTACTTCGAAGGCCTGGTCGCCGACCTGACCGACAAGGTGCATCGCGATCCCAAGACGCGTTTGATGAACTTCCGCCGGTTCATCGAGCAGCTCGAGGCCTTCCTCGCGCTCGAGCAGCGGGGCCGCTGGTGCGCCGTCGGCCTCGTCGATATCACGTCGTTCAAGTGGTACAACGACACGCTCGGGCACGCAGTGGGCGATCGGATCATCGATCGCGTGGCCCGTCTGCTGCGCGAGCAAATCCGCAGCGACGACCTCATCGCCCAGGAGTCGCCCGACGCGCGCGCCGGGCAGGAGCTTCACGCCCGTTTCGGCGGTGACGAATTCTGCTTCTTGATCCCCGACCTCGAGGACTCGCAGGTTGCCGCCGTCATTGCCGACCGCTTCCGTGAGGCGGTGGCGTCGTACGAGTGGATCGAGGAGGACCCGCGGCTCGCCGCGAAGCCGGTGAACGTCGACGTCGGTATCGTTTGCCTGCTTCTGGGCCCGGTAAACGAACGCCGGCGACTGGCCAAGCGTCTCGCCGACGATCTGCTGGAGCGTGCCGACAGGTTGATGTACGAAGCCAAGGGTGAGCGTGCCGTCAGCGTCGGCGCCGTGTGCGTGCGGATCGAAAACGGCGTCCTCGTGGAGATGCCCGCGGCTTGAGCCACCGGCCGAGTTGCAGCTACACTAGCATGTTCGACCACGTTCGACGGTGGGTGTAGCTCAGGGGTAGAGCGCCTGACTGTGGCTCAGGAAGTCGCGGGTTCGAAACCCGTCACCCACCCCACCTTGCTGATATCGTTCACATTCCATCTGTTTCCAGACCTTCGTCGGGCAGGTTCGGCGTTCGCGCGTTCCGGCGGTTCAGGTTTTGCCCGGCGGTGACGAAACAGACTCGCGTACTTCATCCTCGACGTATATTCTTCGCGGCGTAAGGCGACGTGGAGCGGGCAGCGATGAGAACGATTCTCTATCTCTGTTTCGGCGGCGGCGGTTATCCCGACGAGCTCGTCCACGCGGTCCTCGCTGCCCGCCACACGCTCGGTGCGGATCGAGACAGCTACCGCATCGTCGTCTACACCGACGACGGATCGCCGTTCCGCGACCTTCCGGTACACATCGAGACCATCAGCCGCGACACGCTCGCCCGATGGGCCGGCCCCTTCGATCACATGTTCCGGCGCAAGGCCGTCGCCATACGGGAGGCGATGAAAGCCTGCCACGGTGAGTTGGTGTACTGCGACACCGACACGTATTTCCTCAAGCATCCCGGCCGCGTCTTCGAGCGGATCGGCCCGGGACGCAGTGTGATGCACGTGAAGGAGGGCACACCGGCCAGCGTGCACGCGGAGGATCTCTCGGCCGTCCTCAGGCAGCACACGTTCACGACGCGCACCGGCGAGCGCTGGAACGTGAGTCCGGAAACGCCGATTCTGAACGCCGGAGTCATCGGGCTGCACCAGACCGACTTCGCGCTGGTTGACGAGGTCATCCACCTCATCGATCAGATCTGCCCTCATCTGCCGACCTATTTCGGCACCGAGCAGTTCTCGTTCAGCGCCTGTCTTACGGAACGCACGCACGTGAGTACGAGCGACGATGTGATCCATCATTACTGGCTGCCGACGCCGCGCGCCCGATTCCACGCTCTCCTTGCCCGGACGCTTCACGATCCGTCACTCGGGTCGTATGAAGATCGCTTCAGGCGGATCCTCCCGCTTCGGGAGATCGTGGTCGATCGGGCCGAAAGCCTGCAGCGGCGGGGCTATGTCCGGCTGTGGCACGCGGCGCACCGGATCGGCATCGACAGGGCGCTCGGCAGCCTGCGCCGGTTCATCGGCCATAGTGCAAGAAGAGTATCGACAATCTGACCGGAGGCGCTCGCGCGTGACCGCCAGGATCGTTTCAGTCATTCCCTGCTTCAACTCGGCACAGTTCGTCGGGCAAGCCATCGAATCGGCCCTTCGACAGACGGTCCGTGATCACCGGGTGGTCGTGGTGGATGACGGCTCAACGGATGACTTCGCCGAGGCGGTGGCGCCGTTCGACGGCCGGATCGACGTCATCCGCCAGCCGCAGCGAGGTGTCTGGGCGGCGCGGAATGCGGCGCTCGCGGCAACCGATTCGGAGCTCGTCGCGTATCTCGATGCCGACGACATGTGGGTTCCCGCGAAGCTCGAATCGCAGTTGGACCACATGAACCGGCACCCGACCGTTGGGATGGTGCACACGGGCGTCGAGTTCATCGATCAAGAGGGCAAGCTGCTCTCGGTGACGCGCCGCGAGCCGGTGCCGGCGAGCGGCATGGTCGGCATGGTCACCGAGAATCGCGTCTGCACGTCATCGGTTCTCCACAAGCGCGAGGCGTTCGACGACGAATACTTCTCGCGCGAGGTGCGGGGGCCGTGCGAGGACTGGGATCTGTGGCTACGCATCGCCGGCCGCGGCTACGGCGTGAGCTACATCTCGCAGCCGCTGACCCGATATCGCCTCCACACCGCCAATGCCTCCAGGCGGGCGGAATCGATGCTGATCGGAACCGTCGATGTCATGGATCGGCTGCTGTCGAGGCAGCCGCAGGCTGCGGTCAAGCGGGCCGCGGTGCTCGCACGCGCCAAGGCCTTTTGCGATCTCGGCAACATCGCGTACTCGCGGCGCGACCTGCGATCGGCGAGAAGCCTGTACTTCAAGGGTCTGCGGGCCGCCGGCCGCGGCGAGCTGCGCCGGATCGTCTTCGCCCTCGCGGCGTTCTGGTGGTGACTCTCCCGGCTGCCTCAGGCGGACGCGTTGTGTGACCCGCTGACAATCCTCGCGCACTCGTGCGCCGCTTGCCGGATCTCCTCGAGATCGCCATGGCGAGGGTCATCGGGGCTGGTCTCGGTGAGTACGAGCTCGATGAAGCCCACGATCACGGCGAGGTGATTGCTGAGGGCGTGCACGGCCTCGGGCGTGAGACCGGATTTCTTCGGCGGCGTAGTATCCACGGGCGGCAATTATGTCCGAAGTGCCCGGATGGTCCGAAAGGGCGTCAACCTGGCCGAACGGCTGATCCGCAACGAGCGTCTCCTTGTTACAACAGGGACATGTCTCACAACACTTCGCTCCTCTCTTCCCTTTCGGCTGAAATCGCCAATCTCGTAGAGGGCGTCGCTCCCGCCGTGGTCGGCGTGGCCGCGAGGTCGCATCGGGCCGCCAGCGGCCTTGCCCTCGGCGGCGACCTCGTCCTGACAGCTGATCATGTGATCGAACGCGATCGCGACATCGGCGTCATCGTCGCCGGCACCCGGCACGAGGCCGCTGTGCTCGGCCGCGACCCGGCCACCGACCTTGCCGTCCTCCGCGCCAACGGCCTGAGCGCGCCGGAGTTACGCACGGCAGCGGCGCCTGCGACCGGCGCGCTGGTCGTATCCGTTTCGCGGACGTCGTCAGGAACCGTTTCAGCAGGTCTCGGCGTCATCACTTCTGTAGGGGGACCACTGCGGACGCCACGCGGCGTCGTTCTCCCGTCGATCCTGCGCACGGATGCCGCGCTCCGGCCGGGGACGGCTGGCGGCGCCCTGGTGGACGCCGGCGGCCAAGTGGTCGGCATTACGACGCCGGGATTACTTCGAGGTCTGCCGGTGGCCATCCCAGCGGCTGAGGCGCTGCTCGTCGCGAAGCGGCTGGCGGCGCGAGAGCCGCTCGGACGTGGCTACCTGGGGGTGAACGTCCAGACAGTCAAGCTCGCCGCCACACAGCAGGAACCGGCCTCGTCCGGCCGCGGCCTCCTGGTCCTCGGCGTGGCGGCGGACGGCGCCGCAGAAAAGGGTGGATTACTCGTGGGCGACATCCTGCTGCGCTTCAACGATCAGAAGGTCGCCGACGCCGAGACGCTGCAGGACGAGCTGATCAAGGTGGCGCCCGGCTCGGCTGCCGCCCTCGCGGTGCTGCGCGGCAACGCGGTGCAGCAGATCACGATCACGGTGGGTGAGCGTCCGCCGGCATGATCGAGTCCGACTCCCCTTCCGTCATCGTCGCAGCGCCAACTGCGCTTCGCAGCCGCGTGCGCGAAGCGCTGGAAGCCGCCGGCATCGCGGTGGTGTTTGCCGATGACGAAGAGGAGATCCCGGGCGAACACATGACGTCACGGGAACGCCAGGTGCTGGATCTGCTCGGCGAGGGGCTGAGCAACCATGCCATCGCCGAGCGGCTCGGCATCAGCGATCACACCGTGAAGTTTCATGTGGCAGCCGTCTACGGAAAGCTTGGCGCCACGACCCGTGCCGAGGCCGTGCGCCGGGCATTCCGCCGCGGCCTGCTGACGCTGTGATTGAGCATTGAGCATTGAGCGTGAACCCAAGATGACGACTGTGACAGCAGACTCACTCGCTTTCGACGCCTACTCGGCCACGGTGACCGCCGTGGTCGACCTCGTCGCACCGGCGGTCGTGAAGATCGAGGTGTCGCATCGATCGCGGCGGAACCGTGAGGGCGCCGCAGGGGCAGGCTCGGGATTCGTTTTCTCCGACGAGGGCCTGGTGTTGACCAACGCCCACGTCGTCGCAGATGCCACTGCGGTGAACGTCATCCTCCCTGACGGACGCGCCCGCGACGGATCGGTGATCGGCATCGACCTCGACACGGATCTGGCGGTGGTGAAAATCTCTGCCGACCACCTGGCATCGATACGGCTCGGCACGGCGCAGACGCTGCGGCAGGGACAGCTCGTGGTTGCCATGGGAAACCCCTTCGGGTTCCAGCACACCGTCACCGCCGGTGTGGTGAGCGCCACAGGACGCTCGCTGCGCGCACAGACCGGACGCCTGATGACCGGACTGATTCAGACCGACGCCGCGCTGAACCCCGGGAACTCGGGCGGCCCGCTGCTGAACAGCGTCGGAGACGTCGTCGGCATCAACACCGCCGTCATCATGCCGGCGCAAGGCATCAGCTTCGCCGTCAGCGCCGACACGGCTCACATCGTGATCCCGCAACTCCTGCGCGACGGACGGGTGCGGCGCAGCTACCTCGGTATCGCGGCACAGGACGTGCCGCTCCCGCGGCGGCTGGTCAGGCATCACTCGCTGCCTGCCGACCACGGCGTCCTCGTGACAGAGGTCGTCGCGGGCATGCCAGCGGAGCGCGGCGGCGTCAAGGACGGCGATCTCATCGTCGCCTTCGACGGCACCCCGGTCACCCGCACCGACGACCTTCACCGCCTGCTCACGAGCGAGCGCGTCGGGGTAGTGACGACGATTCGCGTGCTGCGCGGCGTCGATCTGCTGCCGCTGCCGGTCGTCCCCTCGGAGTCGAGTCAGCGCTCCTGATCCGCTTCCGCAGGATCACGCTTCACCGCGTCGCCGCCGCCTTCGAGCGCATGCTCGAAGGCGGTACGGCGGTCGAGCCAGTCGGGCGGCTGCGCCGGAATGTCCCCGCCGGCAAACTGGCCACTCACGGCGCCAGGCTCGCGGTGCGTGAGCGTGCTCGGATCGCGCTCGCCGGGAATCGGGTCGTGCGGAGGCTGTGCCCAGGGGGCTAACTGAACCAGCGATTCGCGCTGAACCGCTATGCGGCTCGTGGCCTCACTCTTGTCACTGTCGTCGCTCGTTGTGATCCGCATAGCGGTCCTCAATCGCGCGAAGCGCGCCAAAAATGCTGCGGATCAGCCAAGGGCTCTGCCGGGATGTCATAGGCAAAAGCCCTTGGCTGTTTGGCAATGTCTTCTGCCATGATTGGTGGCGGTTCAATGTCCGTGCCGACGTCAGGCAAACATCTTGAATCGCAGGCGGTGATGTCGATTTCTCCTCAGGTTGGCCCCGGGAGCGTCACGATCACCGCGCCCACGCAGGCAGATCCGCTGAGGCAGCGGGTGGCAATCGAAGCCGTGCGGCCTCAACTGGATGGCGGGCGGTTCGCGATCAAGCGGACCGTGGGCGAGACGGTGCAGGTGACGGCGCACGTCTTTGCGGACGGCCACGATCGACTTGCCGCCGTCGTGAAACATCGACATACCTCCGACGTGGCGCCGAACACTGCGAACAGCGCCTGGCTCGAGGTTCCTCTAACGGCGCTTGGCAATGACGAGTGGACGGCGTCGTTCACCGTCACGAAGCTCGGCATTCACGAGTACACCGTTGAAGCGTGGATCGATCGTTTCGGTTCGTGGCTGGCTGAGCTCGTCACGAAGAGCGACGCAGGAGTAGATGTCGCGAGCGAGCTGCTGGAAGGCGCGGCGCTGGTCGAGTCGGCGGCAGGGCTGAAGGAGGGCGCCGTTCGCGAAGACGACGACATGTGGCTGCTGGAGCGGGCAAACCAGCTGAAGAGCGGCCGGCCACAACAGGATCGGGTGACCATGGCGCGCGACCCGCAGCTCGCACGCTTGATGGCCGCGCGCCCTGACCGATCGTCGTCCACGGTGTTCGCGCCCACGCTGCGCGTCATCGTCGACCCGGTTCTGGCGCGGTTCGGTGCCTGGTACGAGTTCTTCCCGCGATCCTGCACCTCGGACCCCGCGCGCCCCGGCACGCTGCGCGACGCGGAGGGGCGCCTGCCGGCACTCGCCGACATGGGCTTCGACGTCGTCTATCTGCCGCCCATTCACCCGATTGGTCTGACGAACCGGAAGGGGCGCAACAACGCGCTGGTCGCGGCCCCTGGCGATCCCGGAAGCCCATGGGCGATCGGATCGCCGGCGGGCGGCCATACCGCGGTCGACCCTGGCCTCGGCACGCTCGACGACTTCGATCGCTTCGTGGGGATTGCGAACCGCCTGGGAATGGAGGTCGCGCTCGACATCGCCTTTCAGGCGTCGCCGGATCATCCCTGGGTGCACGAGCATCCCGAGTGGTTCAAGCGGCGTCCCGACGGCTCGATCAAGTTTGCCGAAAATCCTCCGAAGAAGTATCAGGACATCTATCCGCTGGACCTCGGCTGTCGCGACCGTGAGTCGCTCTGGGCGGCGCTTCGTGACGTCTTCCTCTTCTGGCTGTCACACGGTGTGCGGACGTTCCGCGTCGACAATCCGCACACCAAGCCGTTCCGTTTCTGGCAGTGGTGTATCGCCGACATCACGCGTGACCACCCCGAGGTGATCTTCCTGGCCGAAGCGTTCACGCGTCCGAAAGTGATGCAGCACCTCGCCAAGCTCGGGTTCAATCAGTCATACACCTATTTCACCTGGCGCAACAGCGCGGCGGAGTTGCGCGAATATCTCACCGAGCTAACGGCGACGGACGTGCGCGAGTATATGCGTCCGAACTTCTTCGCCAACACACCCGACATCCTTCACGAGTACCTGCAGCGCGGCGGCCGGCCGGCCTTCGAGGTGCGGCTCATCCTGGCAGCGACGCTGTCGGCCAGCTACGGCATCTACAGCGGCTTCGAGCTGTGCGAGCATGTGGCCGTGCGGCCAGGGTCCGAGGAGTATCTGGACTCGGAGAAGTATCAGATCAAGGTGCGCGACTGGCATGCGCCGGGCAACCTTACGGAGCTCATCGCCCGCGTGAACGCCATCCGCCGCGAGCAGCCGGCCTTGCAGCAGAACGCCACCCTGCGATTCCACGACAGCGACAATCCTGCGTTTCTCTGGTTCAGCAAGCACGCGGACGGCGCTGCGCCGGTGTTCGTGGTCGCCAACACCGATCCCGCCTGGATGCAGCACGGGTGGGTCGAGATGCCGCTCGGCCTGGCCGGCCTGACGGCTGACGCGACCTACGAGGTGGAGGACCTGCTCGACGGCGCGCGCTACACGTGGCACGGGGCGCGGAACTACGTGAGACTCGCACCCGCCGAGCGCGTCGCCCACATCTTCGCCGTACGGCGGTGAGGGACGCGTCGTGAGCCAATCGCCGGATCGGTCACAGATGGATCCTCTCTGGTACAAGGACGCGCTGATCTACGAAGTCCATGTCCGTGCCTTCGCCGACAGCAATGGCGACGGCATTGGCGACCTCGTCGGACTCACGGAGAAGCTTCCCTATCTGCAGGATCTCGGCATCACCTGCCTGTGGCTGCTCCCCTTCTACCCGTCGCCGCTGCGTGACGACGGATACGACATCGCCGACTACACGTCGATCAACTCGATCTACGGCACACTCGACGACTTCAAGCGGTTCCTCGAGCAGGCGCACTCGCGCAACATCCGTGTGCTCACCGAGCTGGTCCTGAACCACACGTCCGATCAGCATCCCTGGTTCCAGCGTGCACGCCGGGCGACGCGCGGGTCGACGGAACGCGACTTCTACGTCTGGAGCGACGTCGACACGAAATACGCAGGCACCCGCGTGATCTTCGTCGACACCGAGAAATCGAACTGGACGCTCGACCCGGTCGCGGGCCAGTACTACTGGCACCGGTTCTTCTCGCACCAGCCCGACCTCAACTTCGACAACCCGGCGGTGCTCGAAGCGGTGCTCGACGTGATGCGCTTCTGGCTCGACCTCGGGGTCGACGCGCTGCGCCTCGACGCCATTCCGTATCTGATCGAGCGCGAAGGGACGATCAACGAGAACCTGCCCGAGACGCACGAAGTGTTGAAGCTGCTCCGCCGCGAAATGGACGCACGCTACGAGGGGCGTGTGCTGCTCGCCGAAGCCAACCAGTGGCCTCCCGACGTGCGCGCCTATTTCGGCGACGGCGACGAGTGCCACATGTGCTTCCACTTCCCGTTGATGCCGCGCATGTTCATGGCACTCCGCCAGGAAGAGCGTCACCCGGTGGTCGAGATCATGAACGGGTCGCCGGAGATTCCGGAGACCTGCCAGTGGGCAATCTTCCTGCGCAACCACGACGAGCTGACGCTCGAGATGGTGACCGACGAGGAACGCGACTACATGTACTCGGAGTACGCCAAGGACCCGCGGATGAAGATCAACGTGGGCATCCGCCGGCGGCTCGCGCCGCTGCTCGACGCGGGGCGCGACGAGATCGAGCTGATGCACGCGATCCTCTTCAGCCTCCCCGGCTCGCCGGTCCTCTACTACGGCGACGAGATCATGATGGGCGACAACGTCTACCTCGGCGACCGCGACGGCGT